>CAVKZJ010000001.1:0-126305 GCA_963660905.1 bacterium
TCATACATCGAATATACGTCCTTCGGTTCCATGTCCTGATCGGACTCGAAGCAGAATCTTAGGGACGTCTGAAACTCTTAGCCAAGCCGATAGCACAATTTCGTTCTGCCCTATTCCTTAGTGTCGACGTTCAAGGCTGATAAAGGAATATTCGGAAAACATGAACAAAGAATTCCTGTCAAATAGAACATATATAACGCCAATTCCAAATCAGATATTTTCTACTTCGTCATTGCCAAAAATTAGAAATTCTCAAAATATCTTCTTGCAAAACAGTTGTCAGTTCTTCAGTATATCGATGCTGAAGAAATAATTATTTTCGTTATTGACGAACGCCCAATGCTCATCATCAGTCCAATACCAATGGCTCTCGGAATATCTTGACCAGGATGCCACCTTTTGGCGTCCCAAACTGGTGCCATTTACGACATCGACAAATGCCGCCTCGAAGGTTTTTCCATACCAGCTAGATGCATTATGGCTGTTTCGATATCCGAATTCCTTATTGAGACTGAAATAGTCTCCACCGGGATTTCCTTTTGCAGTACAGGTGAATTTCATATTGCTGTCGCCATTGCCTAAATCTCTTTCACCGCTGTCATTCGTGATGATGCGATAGCAATTCGAATCGGTTTGTTTTAAGGAAACGAGATATTCGGCGGCCTGAATATATTTTTTGTCAATGACGCCATTGCTGGAGAGATACTGAAGATAATTGAAATCGTTGGAAATGCTGCCGCTCTTCTTCAAAAGATCCCATCTCGTGACGATGCGGCTATGCTGCATCGCACTTAAAGGATTATGCTTGGACATATCCTCTTTTTCACGGGAGACATTCGTTCCATTCAACTGTATCTTCTCACAATCATAGGACACCTGAAGTGTGCATTTATTGCCGGGATTTTTGAATGAGACATCATAATTTCCCTTATAGAAGCCACCATCAAGAGGAGAAGAGAGAATGAAGGAATAAGAATCCTTCAATGCCGAGACATCCTTATAGAATTTCTGTATGTTTGTTCTTGTGGTCTTATAGTTTTCTTCCAATTCCTTTGAAGTGATTCCGGCATACAGGCATGCCTGAGAAGCCTTGGCGGTATTCATATCCAAATTCTTCAATAAATTCGTGCAGACACTGAGCATGGAATCTTTCGCCTCAGCAGCGAAGTTGTACATATATTCCAGACGTGAAAGATAGGTGCTCAGCATAGAGACTCGTCCGCTGAGGCCAGAGATTCTCTGGGCATAATCGATGAGAAGATTTCGATATTCCTGGGCTTTCTCCACATTTTTGGAGAAATAATCCTTCATGAATTCATCATAGATTCGATTCGAGACAAAGCCTCTCAGATTCTCCTTGTCGATTCCTTCGGGAAGATCCGTCTTGGAGGCGATTGCGGCATCAATATCCTTATAGAGTTCATCGATGAAGCCTTTTTCGACGATATTCAGATTCGACTCGAGATGCTTTTTCGCATTGGAAAAATCAGTCAGATTCAAGGTGAAATTATAACTTGCCGTTGACGTGATTTCGCTTAAAGGGAGGGATTCATATTCCCCGTTCTTATTTTTGGAAAGGACTAAATTGATTGTTTCATTCTTCTTGACATAGTCACGGTAATAATTGTTGAGCTGATCGGATAGATTGCGGTTGAACGTATTGATCTTGGCAATGGAATTATTCGCAAAGTCATTGATGGAGACGTTCAGAAGATTTAAATTCGTCTGGTCGACCAAAGCTTCCGTTCGAACGATTTCATCGGAGAGAAGCTGGGTATTCTTATCGATCTTATTGCTCAAATCATCGATTTTCTTATCCGTTTCCTTCAATTGATCCATCACATCCTTCAATTTCACATCCGAAGAGAAGTTCTCCCCGAAGCTCGAGAGGATGCCAAAGACACCCGATATGGCAGCCGCAGGATTATCCGAGAAGCAGCCTGCAAGAATCATGCCGATATTGCTGATCAGCTGGAATGTGAATTTTCCGCCATCTTCCCAGGAAAAATTGCTTTCCACATATTTTTCCTCGAACAGTCGCTGAGGAGTCTTGCCATCATTCTTTTTCTCCTCGTATTTATTGACCAAAACATATTCATTCGCCGCTGTGACAGAGGAATGAAGAAGCATCGCATAATTCGAACCAGACTCATTCTTCGAAAAAGTGATGTCAAATCCATCTTTGTCATCGAGATTATTGATGTCGGATACCGGAACGGAAGCGGCTTTCAAGACAGAATAATCAGCATAATCCTTCTTCTGCTTCTCCAATTCGGAAGCCACTTTATCGACATCGAATACAATCACGTCATCGGGGTCGATCTGATCGGAGAAGATTTCTATGTCCGTGTCTGCGCTGAAGGTGGATGTATCGTTTTCGTTTTGCGTGTAGTTTGCATCCAAGGACATGAAAGAGGACATATCCTCTTTGCTGTAGGCCCATTTCTTTGCTTGGGAATCACTGCATGAACCTAAAAAGGAAAGACTCATCACGGATAAAAGAAAGATAATGGATTTGCGTTTCATCATTTGTGTGCTCCTTTGCTTATGATGATCGTATTCTTCGTCTTCATTCTCTTTTTTTAGACAATCTAGAGTGACCTCACAAAATTGATTACACGTGAGTTAAGCCAAAGAATATCATTCGGTTATATATGAGATCGTGGCAATATCACAACTCAATAGTAAGGTCACCAAGAAAAGTATAATCGATTGTCGGTCTCGATGTCCATATGTGAACGGCTATGAATAAACCTAAAAAATCATCCCATACACTGATTTTCTTTCCGAATCTGAACGAAAACTGACCTTTTGAATGAGAGAACCCGAGCTCAATAAAAATATCGATTCCTGTTTCATTGTTTTTGATATAATCTATAGGCACAAAAAGTGAAGGCTTTTTAAGCAATATAAAGCATTTTAAATGTCAATGCGAATTTGTCGAAATCATCCGTTTCCGAGATAATAGAAGACGAATGACTAGAGAAAAATCATCGGAAAGGAACAACATATCCCATGGAAAAAAACATCGAAAATCAGAATGCGGAAAGCAAGTGGAAGGTTTTATCGAAAAATCTGAAAGAAAATTTGATGACAACAACCAACGGCATGGCAATCGGCCTGTTTGGCACATTGATCATCGGAACCATTCTTGACCTATTCACAAAGATCCCAGGATTTTCATCCCTGTCGTCCTTTACGACTGTCATCAAAGGCCTCATGGGAGCGGGCATCGGACTTGGCGTCGCGCTGTCCTTAAAGAAAAATGGTGTCGTCGTGGTTGCCGCCATGGCAGCCGGCATGATTGGAAACTATGCCTATAGTTTTTCTGCCGGAGCCGTCTCTTCGATCAGCGATCCGCTTTCCTGCTATCTGAGTGCCGTTTTCTGCCTATTGGCCATCAAATATATCATGAGAAAGAAAACGCCGGTCGATATCATCCTTTTGCCTTTGGTCGGGCTGATATTCTCTTTGGTCTATTCTTTCCTGCTTGCCAACTACGTTCATTACATCACTCTCGGTCTTGGCTGGGTGATTGAGAAGACATTCTCCGTCATCCCCTTCCTGATGTGCATCCTCATTTCCGTTCTTGTCGGCATGGCCTTGACGGCCCCGATTTCCTCTGTTGCCATCTGTGTGGCCATCTCGATTGGAAACGTTCCTTTGGCTTCCTATGCCGCATTGATTGGCTGCTGCACGCAGATGCTTGGCTTTGCTGTCCATAGTGCATATGACAACAAATGGGGTTCTGTGATTGCTGTCGGACTAGGAACATCCATGCTGCAATTCAAAAACATTGTGAGAAAGCCTCTTATCTGGCTTCCAACGATCATCGCATCTGCCATATTAGGCCCCTTCGCCATGATTATGCCAATACAGGATGCCACGATTTATGCTGAAAAAGGAATGACTGCCTCCTTGTCTGTCGCAGGGGGCATGGGCACCTCGGGACTCGTCGGACCATTGAATGTCTTTGCGGCAAATGACTATAACTGGATTCTGATTCTTGAAGTCATCTCCTTCTGCATCATTCTACCAATCATTCTTGTCTTTCTTCTCGATTTCCTCTTTCGAAAGCTTGGTTGGATCAAAAAAGGTGATTTTTCATTGTCAAGTGATTTATAAACACATCCGTTTCTTGCCTATAATGGGATCCTTTTCATTCTCATTCCTTGATGAGATACATAAAGTTGGAAAATGTATTCTATAAATAAAATTCCGATAAAGTATCCAAAAGTATAAGAAGAACTTCATTTGTCTAGGGATAGAATTCTTTTCCTATATATAAACCTGAAGAACAATGTCTTGATTCACTATTTTTTATACATTATGCAGTGACATTCCGCGAAGGACATGATGCGATTTATGGATAAGACTATTGTTCGGTTAAAAGATCTTGTCTCAATTTTCCATCACGAACCTTATTTTAAAAAAACTTGATTCATTCAACTTTTCTAGTAAAAAAATATCAAAATCATAAAAAGGAGCATGCCAAATGAAGAATCAATCCAAAGAGAGTCATGTTCATTCATATTTCATCTCAAAGCAGTCATTCATCTTTTCATGACGAAAAAGGTGAAAGCCGTTCTTCTTTATCTTTTCAATTTGATTACAATCCTATGCACGTGCATTTCCATCATCACCTTACGATATGATCCCGTATCCTCTTTGATAGACCTGCTCTACAAAGAAAAGGTATCGAATGTCGTCTTGATGCCGGACAATGAAATGAAAATTTGGAAATACCCGACCTCTGAGTGGAAATACCAGTTCACAGAAGATCAAGTAAAAATACTGTCCTGCTATCTTCCCAACGGAATCCGAATTCCCGCATACAAGGGAGTCACCGCATCCGCTTCAGCCGCAGCGGATCATTTCCTTTATTATCGTAATGTTCCATTCGATGTGGATGAAATCGATACAATGGATGCCTTCTTATGGAAATACAAAGGACCTTTTGACGGGATTATCGAGCTTTCCGAAAATGAACTTTCCTATTGCGGATTCGAGCTTGATTCACGAATTCAGAATCCATCGATCTGTCACCTTCCCGTGAAAGATGATAAACTTGCAATCAGTTCCTTCAAGGCCGACATGTTCATGGAATATGGATATCGTGAAGATGATGGAACCATTATAAAAATAGAATCCATCATTGATCTCATCGGAAAAAAGATGGATGGATATAGAATCACGGCCATCTATGATATGAAGGAAGATTATTCCACATTCAGGAAATTGGCTTCCTATGATAAGAACAATGGACGAGAGAAAAGATTGAATCGGGCTTATCATTCAAGCACATTCCTCAGCAATTATGTCATCATGCGTGATGGATTGCTCCGTGAAAGGAATAGAACCACTTCTTTTCGACTCGGGTACGTCTATTCTCTTCCGGAGAATCCATCCGAAATGAGAGAATTGATCAAGAATCTGACATATGAGAAAAAGGCAAGGAACACAATCCTATATTACAATGTCAAAATTCATTCTCCCCTCAGCGGATATGGCACAATTGTCGAGGTTGAAAAATACGGTCCTTATCATATCACCTTGCTGATCACGACTTTGGTCTTTGTTTTCACCGATATCATCCTACTATCCATCTTTTTTGCACGAATTTTCTCAAAGAAAAATCTATCTTCGCTACAAAACAGCCAGGATTACAATGACGTGAACATGAAATTCCTTCCATTGCTTTCCAGTCTTCTTTTCTTCTCTCTTGCTCTTCTTCTCTCAGCACTGCCTACCTGGCTATTCTGTATTCTCTTCAATCATCATTTCTTCTATTCTTTCCTGTTCTACGACTTCCTTTCATTCCTTTATGCCCTTGTATTCTGTCTATTTCTTGGTCTTCTCTGTCTCATGCCAACCTATCTTAGACTCACCAAAAAAGACAAAATCGATTAAATTCCAAAAAATACTTTCAGTAAATTTTCCATATTGATGATTTCATCAACTTTCCTACAATGTAGATTCTATTTTTCCCTCATGAGACAAGAAAACCCCGCCTTTAGGCGAGGTTATTGAAGATGGTCTCACAGGTTGTGAGATATTCTTTCGATTTCGGTTCGAGCATATAGACCTTCTCTGTCCCATAAAGAGGATTGAGATAATAAGGATATCTTTCCAGGAATTCCTTCAAGGGAAGACTCTTTTTGTCATCCTCGTAATAGTTTTCACCCTCAGCGGCATTTTCATTGAAGAGGGAGACGACACTCTTCAGACAGGGTGAATAGCCGATCGTATTGGCATTCTGATAGGCATTTTCACTTTCGAGCATGAAGTCGATGAAACAATTGGCGAGAGTATAGTTCTGCGTCGTATTCGGAATCACCATCGAATCGAAAAAGGCGGCTGTCGTGGAGGGAACATAGACGTCAAAGGAGATATCCGGATTGTCATTCTCAGAATAGACAAGATAGAGTGTATCGAAGAAATCACCAAGTTGGGTATAGCAGAAATCAAGGCTTCCATTGGCGACATTTCTTTTAAGGGAATCATTTCCGAACTGATCGAAGGAGATATCCTTCAAAGCCTTTATGCAATCCTTCTTGATCTCATCGGAGAGGTCCCCATCCTTTTTTCCATCATAGGATGTGATGTTCGGATCCAATCCCTTGGAAAGAAGATAGCTTGATAAAATCCATCTTGCAGTATCGTACATGCCGATGCTCACCTTTTCCGAGAAGAGGCTACGGTCATAAAGACCGGCAAATCCATTTTCTTTCAGAACAGTGCCGACATCTTCCTTTCTCTTGGAATAGATAAGAGAATAGCTTCCCCAGAAATACGGCATGAAATAGGAATTGAATTCCTTGTTTTCCTCATTGACCATGTAGTTCTTCATCAGAGAGGATAATCCATCAGAGAAGATCGTCTGATAGGAAGAGAGATTCTTATATTCCTTATTGTCGACATCCAATTCCCTCAAATATCCTTCATTGTAGAGCTGATGAACAGTATAGTCGCCCGGTATGGCGACATCATAGCTTGTCGTCTGGGAAGTGATCTTCTGATACATCGCCTCAGAGGAGGTGACATCCTCCTCAATGACTTGGCAATGATATTTCTCCTCAAACTTCTTGACGAGGTCCTTATCGATGTATTCACCCCAATTCAGAAGGTAGAGGGTGGTGCTCGGGGTCGAGAGAATCACGAGGGCGAATGTCGTAAAGCAGATAAGAAAAGACAAAGCCGCAATGAGAATCTTTTTCATTTATGGGCTCCTTTCTTTTTGCTGGTCTTAAACGAGAACAGGAAGACCAAAAGAAGGGTCAGAAAGGTCAGCAAGGCATTGAAGGCATAGCTTCCGGCTGAGAAGTTCTTCTTCGTATAAGAAGAATAGACATAGTTGGAGAAATTCGAGAATCCGTTTCCCTGCGTATAGAAGGAAATGACAAAGTCATCGATGGATAAGGTAAAGGCAATCAAGGCACCGGTGAGAATCGCCGTCGACAGGGAAGGAATGATGACCTTGAAGAGAGCCTTCATAGGCGAGCAGCCAAGATCTCTAGCCGCCTCATAAAGAGATTCATCCGTCTGTTCGAGCTTCGGAAGAATCATCATGATGACATAAGGAATCGTAAAGAAGATATGAGCGACCAGCATGCTAGTAAATCCGAAAATAGACGGAAAGATCGGCTTGAGAAGAGAGAAGATGATCATGATGGAGATACCCGTGACGATTTCGGAATTCAGCATCGGTATCTCGTTAAGGAAATCCATCACTTTTCTTGCCTTCTTATCGAGGGCGTTGATGCCGATCGAGGCGAAAAGACCGATGATTGTCGATAAGAACGTGGCCCAGAAGGAAACCAAGAGGGAATCGAGGATGGAAGTATAAAGCTGGCGATTGGTGAAGATTTCCTTATAGTTGGAGAAGGTGAATCCACCCCAACTTAAAGGCGAAATCGAATTGGCCGTCTCATTGAACGACTGATAGATGATGATGAAGATGGGAATATACATGATGGAGAAGACAAATAAGACGAACACGACCTTGAAGAAAGCAATCAGATTCTTTTTCCACGGGCTTTTTTCTAGCATGATTCCTTCCTCCCTTTCTTCTTATGCTGTGAGATTTCGAAAAACAGCGTGATGAAGATGATGATGAGACTTAATAGAATGCTTAAAAGGGAACCGAAATTATAGTTATTCTTCTCGAAGACCGACTGAATGAGATTTCCGATAAGACGGATTTTTCCTTGTCCGATCGTCTGGGGAATGGCAAATCCCGTCGCCGCCGGAAGAAAAACCATGATGACCCCGCTCGATACGCCATTGAGTGACAAAGGAAGCGTCACCTTGAAGAAGGTCTTTATCGGTGTGACACCCAAGTCCTTGCTTGCTTCAATCAAAGATCGATCCATTTTCTCTAAGACGGTATAAATCGGGAATATCATAAAAGGAAGATACGTCGTCACGGTGACTAAAATGACCGCCTGATAGCTTCCCACGAGATCCAAAGCCTTGAAGGCATCCGTGGAAAACAAGCGAAGCCAGGAAACGATGCGCAGCATCGAATTCGACCACATCGGAAGAATCAGAAGAAGAAGGACAAGCATCTTGTTCTTGATCTTCGAAAAGGAAAGAAAGTAGGCAACAGGATACCCTAAAAGAATACAGATGATAACCGTGAGAAAAGCCACAAGAAGGGAATTTCCAATCGCCTTGAGTATCGAGATATCATGAAGACGGGTGTAGCTTTCGACACTGGCCATGGCATTAGAAAAATCCATTCCGTTTGTCGAAAGAAACGTCAAGACAAGCATCACAAGAAGCGGAAAGACGACCAGGAAGACAAGCCATACGAAGTAAGGTATGGCAAAAGGTTTGAATCTTTTCATTTCTGTTCCTCGATCATGGCTCTGTTCTTCTTCCTCATCTCCTGAATGAAGGAAGGCTGTTCCTCATCCTTGACCTTCATCAGATGAATTTCGTAGAAGTCGACTTTCAGTCCGACAATATCACCGACTTCGACATTCTGATAATCCTGAACCATGATGGTCTTTCCTTCACATTCGATCCAGAGATCAAACGTCACGCCGGTGAAGGCGGATTTGAGGACCTTGCCTTTCAGAATCGCCGAATCGACATCCTCTAAGACAAGATCAAAATCTTCCGGTCGGATGACCGCATCGACGACTTCACCGGGGATGAAGGTCGTGATGTAGGTCCTGAACTGTTCCCCGAGGAAGGAAACCTTCTGGTTTCCAAGGTAAATTCCTTCGAGAATATTTGGGTTCTCATAATTGGCCAATAATTTCGCCTTGTTCTCATTGATGGATTCGACATAGATGTTGCCTGGGGCGATGGTGAGCGGAATCTCGCTTCCCACCTCAACCTTATCCTCGGATTCCATCTTGATGATCTTGTCCTTGATGGCGACATCCAACAGGTATTTATTATCCCCATAGCTGGACTTGAGGACTTTTCCAGTCAATTTCGCGACATCCATGGAGCAGATATCGAAATCCTCTCTTTCCACAATGACATAGATTTTCTCCCCTGGCTTCAAGTCAAGAGCAGAGACCTTGAACGTCTTGTTGAGGATATTGAGTCTTCTTATATCGCTATAGACGCCACGGAAGATGTTCGCTTCTCCGATGAAGGAGGCGACAAAGGTATTCACCGGTGCATTGTAGATATCCTCTGGTCTTCCAAGCTGCTGGATTTTTCCAGAATTCATGACCACCACCGTATCCGACATGACCATGGCTTCTTCCTGGTCATGCGTGACAAAAATAAAGGTGATGCCGAGTTTTCTCTGCAATTCCCTCAGCTCAAGACGCATGCTTTTTCTCAGCTTCAGATCCAGTGCGGACAAAGGCTCATCCAAAAGAAGGATGCGAGGCTTATTGACGATGGCTCTTGCAATGGCGATACGCTGCATCTGTCCACCGGAAAGAGAGGAGATCTCTCGGTCCTCATAGCCATCGAGGTTGACTAATTTCAAGGCCTTGATGACTTCATCATGGATGACGTTTTCCTTGAATTTTCTTTGGCTGATTTCCTCGACCATCTTATAGTAGCAATCCTGCGAGGCAAAATTGTCCATGATTCCTTTTATGGAATGAGAAAATTTCTCTTGGGATTCCAGCAAGGAGGAATCCAAATCAAAGGAATATTCCTTGGCAAGCAAGAGAAGATCGTCTTTTGCTTCTACAATCGTCTTGAAATGCTTTTCCTTTTCGATTCTTTTCCATTTCTTTTCCGCATTCAGAAAACGACTCTTCTTGGAAAACTCTTCGATGACGTATTTCTTGACGTCGTTCGGCTTTTCAATAAAGGTCAGTTTATGGACAAGGGCATTGATTTCCTCTTCGTCGAAGCCGTACTTCTCCATCATGTTCATCGTTCCGATGTCATACACATTCGAATAGATGTTGTTTCTCAATCCGAAGGCAATATTGTCGTAGATGTCCAGATGGGGAAACAAGGCATACTTCTGAAAGACAGTGTTGATCGGTCTTTTATGGGATGGGAGGGAAGAAATATCGACCCCATCCAAAAGAAGCTGCCCTTCCTGCATCGTCTCAAAGCCTGCAATGATACGCAATGTCGTCGTCTTTCCACAGCCGGATGGACCGAGGAAGGTGACGAATTCGTTCTCGTTGATGGAAAGATTCAGATCGTCTAGAATCACATTGTCGCCATAGGATTTCTTAATCCCTTTCAACTCCAGAATCTTACGTGCCATGACTGTTCCTCCTTGGGAAAACACGATGTTGAAATTTGACGAAATAGATTATAGGACCCTAGAAAAAATATACAATGTTTTTTTCATATTTTGTCGAAAAAAAAAGAAACAAGACATAGTCGCCTTATTTCTTATCTTGCAGATGGAAATCACTTCTTTCGAGCAGTTCATAGACATGGACCATGCTTAAGTAGAGAAGAATCTCATTGTCGGACCACACTTTCTCTCTTTCCGACTCCAACAGAAGGACACAAGGGATTGCTGTTCTTATCCTATAGACCACGAAGGATTTCGTTTTCCTTTCATCCATTTTCGGGATGAAGCAATTCTCATCCATTTTGCTCAAGACAGAACGATAGTAGATAGAAAAGTTCTCTGTTTCCTCAAACTGATAGGCCTCAGGCCCGAACTGGGGCAAAGGAAGATTCTTATAGTTTTTTTCGACATAAAGAGGAATTTTCTCCTTTGGCGTTAAAAGATAGACTCCTTTTTCAGAGAAATAGTTTCCAAGCATGTGGGCAATCATGCTCATCGCTTCGATTCTCTCATGGTGAAGAAACATATCATAGATATAATCAATCAGACCATGGACGCTTAAAGAGGCTTTCTTCTTATGGACGTCAATCAGGCCATGCAGGTTCCGATTGTATATGATGAAACAATTCTTTCCCTTCATCTTTCCTCGATAGAGGGCCTTATCGGCATCATCAAGAAGAACATCCATCGTCTTTCCATCAATCGGATAGCGGGAGATGCCCATCGTCAAGGAAGGCGGATAGGATGAAATGAACTCCTCATCGAGATAAGGAAGCTTCATCTTGCGGACAGCTTCCGATATGTCTCTTGCCTGATTCCAGACATCCTCATACGTGGCAAGATTGGGAAAAAGAATGACAAATTCATCTCCGCCATAGCGGAAAAGAAGACCTTTGTCACCGATAAGTTTCTTTATGAGTTCACAGGTATCCTTCAGGAATTTGTCACCGATGAGATGGCCCTTGATGTCATTGATCTTCTTGAAGTTGTCGAAATCGATGAAATAAAGAGTGAACAATGTATTCTTCTCAATAAGATGATTAGCATATTTGAAAAGATAATCTTTATTGATAACCCCGGTCAGGCTATCGTAGACATGTTCCGTCTGATGGTTGGAAAAGAAAGGGTCCTTTTGGTAATTCATGGAAACATTTTATCGCGTTGACAGAAAAAAGAAAAGTTTGCCTTGACGAATCGAAATCGATTTAGCCTCGAAGCACAAAAAAAACATTTTCTTTCCTTCTCTTTCTAGAGAAAGCAAAAAAATGTTTCTATCATAGCATCAAATGAGGAAACATAAAAATTCCATGTTCCTTTATCAATCAAAATAGGAAACCCCGTCATGAGGTCTCCTATTCTTTTTCAATTTCTTATCGGATTTTGGCTTGAATGCCCGTTTCTTCTTCCTTCTCTGTTTTCATGAAGCAAGATACGATGCCACAGACAAGAAGAAGAAAGAAGAGGATAAGGAAGATGAGAAGATAACAAGAAATCTGAATAGCTTTTTCCTGTGTGTTGGAAAAAAAGAAGACGTTTGTTGCTATATCAGCCCATGGATAGCATGCCATGGAAAGAATCTGTCCGACTCCACAGGCCTGAAGTATAGAGGCGATGGGGCGGATTGGTTCATAGAAGAAAAGAGAGACGAATCCGATGGCAGCGGCCAAGAGATTGAATAGGAAGATAAGCCAAGAATAATCCGCAAAGGAAATATTCGTCATAATGGCTTTATCCAATGCAAAATAGACAATGGAGCAAATAAGTAGGAGAGCAAGGCTGATCCCCTGAAGATGAAAACCAATCGGCTTATTCCGGATTGAGATGCGCTTCATATCATTTTGCCTCCTTTTTTCTATGGAAGTACGTGAAGAAGAGATAACCGCCAAGGCAAAGAAGAGTGAGGCATCCCAAGGAGATTTCAAGGGCATAGATTGCACTCTGCCACCATGGGGTGATATCCTTGACCTTCGTATCGGACTGAAGAGAGAACGTGAGATTGCTTCGGCTCATCGCATAGAAATAGTTCTTTGCCGCCTCTTGTGCCTTCTTCCAGATATTTCCGTCCCTGTTTTTGATGAGAAGGTTCTTTACTTCCTGTGCACGGTCTGGATCATTGTCGAAGACAGTGGTTCCGGCATTGATGGCATCGGCCGTGAAAAGATAGCTCGTCGCATCCTTGCTCGAGTCGGTGATGGAGATTCCCTTAAATCCCCATTCGTTACGGAGGAGTTGTGTCATCAAGGCAGGATAACAGGCCGTGGAAATGACGCCGAGGCGGTTATAGGAAGACATATTTCCCAACGATCCGCCAGAATTCGAAAGCGCACCTTCAAAACAGCGTGTTTCATTCTGTCGTAGAGCCTGCTCACTCATGAACGTCGCAACGCCATGACGATTGGTCTCCTGGTCATTCCCCACAAAGTGCTTGAACATCGAGATGAGATGGCCTTCGCTCAATCCGTTAGCCTCTGCCATCCCCATGAAATAGGAGATGGTGGAATCCTCGGAGTAATATTCGAAATTTCGTCCGCCATAGGGAGTTCGGTGAAGGTTTGCCCCACCGCCGAACACACCGCAGAAACCTGTGCGATGAATCGCATCCTCACTTAGGAACAGGCCTCTTTCCTTAAGGAGAGCCATATTCCATGTGCTGGCAGCAAGGTTCTCAGAAGGATGGAGAATTCCTCCGCCCTGGAGGCCATCCGGGCCATCGCCCTGGGTTCCCTTGGGGAAGCTGATTCCTTCGATTGCCTTGTTTCCATGGCTATCACCAAAAATCTGTGCCAATTCCGTTGGAGTGAGCTGGCTGATGAATTGATCCCATTTCTCATTGTCCGTATACTCGACATCCTTCATGTCGACAAACATCGTGGTCTTTTCCTGATTGAACTTAAAATCCGAAACAGAAGGGCTGTCGCTTGGCATCTCATAGAGAGAAGAAGTCGCCGTCATATATTTTCGAATCGTTCCTGTCGGATCATCATCCGCCTTCAAATCCGTCACAGCGGTTGGGAAAGTCTCCCAATCATCTCTCGTGAGATAGGTGATGCGCTCTTTTTCATAGTAATTGATATCGACCTGGTCAAACTGATTGTAGACGACTTCACCTGTATACGGGCTTGTGGCATACGTGGCATTGTCATAGGCATCCAATTTGACAGTCTTGGTCAAGGAAGGATCTCCAGAGACGTTTTTTCCTTCTTCGTCAAACAAGGAGGTGATGCCCTTGCTAGCAAGAACATTATTCAAGGCATCATGGGCATTCTCTCCGAGAGCAAAGACATAATCCCCTTCATCAAAGATGTAGCAGCCTTTCTTTGACGTATCCTTTCCATTGGTCGCATTCTCATCATAAGTGGCAAAAAGATAATCAGAGACTTCGATATCCACATCCACATCAGTTCCTGCTTCGATTTCCTCAGTCTTGGCAAACCCAAGAAGCTGGATAGCGCTCTTTTGTGCATTTCCGCTCACATAAGGAAGAGAAACATACAGTTCAACGACATCCTTCGCCTTGAAGGATCCAGTATTCTTGACATTCACCTTCGCCTTGACCTTATGGTTCTCCCTATCCCATTCCAGAGAAGTGATCTTTTCCTCGAACGTGGTATAACTCAATCCATATCCAAAAGGATAGGTCATCTCCTTGGAATAGTCCCAGTTTCCACTCGATGCAAAGCATCCTTTTGAGGAGCGGGCATTGTTTCTGTTGAGAACCTGGTCCTGATATCTTGTCTCATAGTACTTATAGCCAACATAGATTCCTTCCTGATAGACAAGGTATTCGCAATGATACATATCATTGGGAAGATCCGCAAACTTGAAATCCCCAAAATTCTGCATGGCCGGCGAGGAAAGGGAATTTGCCGCATAGGTATCGACCAATGCGCCGCTTGGCGAGACGTCGCCCTTGATCATCTTGGCAACGGCCTTCATTCCGCTCTCGCCAGGATATCCTATCCATAGGCAGCTATCAACATCATAATCTTTTAGCCAATCGAGTTCCATCTGATAGCCCGTGTTGAGAAGGACGATGATCTTTTTGAATCCGCCATCCTTGACTTTTTCCATGATTGCTTTTTCAGAATCGTGGAAAGAAAGTTCTCTCACGCCATAGCTGTCGACGACATCCATGTCGTTTTGCTCTCCGCCGAAGCGAGCGAACATCACGATGGCGACATCGTTGTAATTCGTCCAATCCGATGGATCATAGATAGAGGCATCCACCTCAGCGATATCATGGTTTTTCTGGTCTTTGGCATTCTTCTTTGTCTTTTCCAGAACGGTCTGGTTGACCTCATAGCCTTCATCCTTCAGTGCCTGGTCTAAGCTGTAGCCTAAATTCTCCGGGCCTCCCGATCCGCCATGATAGACCGTCTTGATAGTGGCATTTCCAAAAAGTGTGACTTTTTTTTCATCTGCCTTCAAGGGAAGGGCGTTCTTCTCATTTCTCAGCAATACGCTTCCTTCCTGCTGCACATTCTGAAAATGGGTTTCCTCATCCTTAGAGAGGTCTTCCACGGAGTCATATTTGCTTCCGCTTGTCGCATCATTGAATTTGATCTGGAAGAAGGAGTTGATATCCCCCGCTCGGGAGAAAGCCAAGACGGACATGAAGGTCGCCACAGACAGGACGGAGCCGAATGTGGCTGTCAATCCTTTAAA
The DNA here is from genome assembly GCA_963660905.1 of bacterium. GTDB lineage: Bacteria > Bacillota_I > Bacilli_A > RFN20 > CAG-288 > Enterosoma. The sequence goes on from CAVKZJ010000001.1 coordinate 15,404, forward strand.
AAGTCGTGACTTGTTCATAAGGAATTCCTTTTAGACAAGGGCGACATATTCCATGCTCGAGGAACCGGTGGAGCAGTTGAATGTCATCGCCTTGATATTATGGGCGGATAGATATTCCGCACCCGTGTCATATGTCTTTGTGACGCTGGTCTGCTTTCCATCGACCAAGGTCGTCACGCTATCCGTGACCTTTTCCTTCATCTGATCGGTCCAGTTGGCACTATCGGCATAATAGGTCGCATCATTGAAGGAAACAAGACGAGTCGGAATGGAAGCCGTGACAATCAGAGATTCCTCATCGAGTTCATCCTTCTTGCTTGTGTAGGTTCCATAATATCTGCTAAGGTAGTTTGTTCTTTCATTTCCCTGGGCGGCATTTCCCTCTTCTGGAAGAATGACGGCGGAGAATGTCGAGGAAGAATAGCTGAAGCAATAGGTGTTGTCAGAATAAAGCTCCAGTGTTTCGAAGCTGAAGGTGGTGAGATAATAGTTGTAGGATGGTCTCATATTCGAATAATCGAGTTTGGCATTGCTTGTGAAGGCATGAACAAGCGTCGCGCTATCCTTTTCTGTCGTATTCTGCTCCGTATTCGAGGCATTTCCTGTGCAGGATGCAAGGCAAAACATCGAAAGGGCAAGAACCATCAGTCTTCTTTTTTTCATAGTGTGAAAACCTCCTTTTTGTTTTCTATCGATAGGATAAGCGGAATGGATTTTCTTTGTGGTAAGGCTTACATAAATTGTCTTTTGCGATACAAAATCTGTCATCTGAAAAAGGGCTTCCAAAATGAAAATCACCTTAGATAGCCCTACAATTTATGAAATCTGGACCGTATATTCGCCTTCCTGAAGAGAGACTACTCTTTCTTGAATAGCGCTTCCATTCACAAGAATTGTCTTTCCAAATTCATCATCAAGAATGAGTTTCCCATTCCCTTTGGGAACGGTAAGATGAATCGTTGTAAGACCATCATTCTTCTTCAATGAATAGGATATATTTCCATTCTTGGTATAGACCTGGCTTTCCAGAGAGGAGAAATCCTTATACGGCCTGATTTCATATTCCGAATAGCCTTCCTTGAGGCATTTTATGCCGGAGAAATACTTTCCGAGGATGACCAAAGGTCCTCCAGACCAGCCGTGATTGATAGTTCCATCCACACTGTCGCTCGACCAGGATTCCCACAATGTGGAAATGTCCTTCTTGATCATTCCCTCATACCGAGAGAGCATTCTCTCTTTCGCTTCCTCAAGATATCCCATCTCACATAAGGCTTCCAAGACAAAACGCTCCATATAGGGAGAGGCATAGGTATTTTCCGTCAGGACTTTTTTCATGAGGGGATAATCCTCCTCCCGGACAAGTCCGGCTAAAACAGCCAAGGCATTTCCTCTTTCCTCGATCGAATGACGGTAGCTTTCCTTCCCGTCGGAGCCTTCGACCATGGAGACAAAGCCGACATTCTCGACATAGAATTCAGAATAGAAATTCTTCTTGATGGAATCATACTGGCCCTGGAGAAATGTCTTCTCTTCTAGGGAAAGGACATTCAGGTCTTCGCCAAGTGCCATCACTCTTTTCAAGGCATACGAGTACCATGCGTTTTCCATGACCAGGGAATCAGCATTCTCTCCCCAGTCAACCCAAGGGAAGGAACCATCGCGGTATTCCACCAAACCAGAAGGAAGCATATTCCAGAGTCTAAGATATTCCACAAAGATCGGATAGACCTTCTTCATCGTATCCGCATCTCCCGACTGAAGATAGTAATCATAGGCCGTGACGAGGAAAGCGAGATTCTGCATCGGAATCTCATTGATGACACCGGAGGGCATTCTTGTTGGAATGACATGGTCATCTCCAACCCATCCCAACAGAGAAAGAAGCGTCTTTTTTGCCAGACGGAATCCATCCTCGTCAAGAGCATACATCGTTTCGGCAATCTGATTTGCCGCATCGCCGGTATAGGGCGATCGTTCTCTTTCCGGACAATCCATATAGGTGTCGCGCATGCAGATATCCAAGGTGTTTGCAGCTTTTGTGAAGAGCGTATTCAAGTTTTCATCATCTGAATTGAACTTTCCTTCCCGGGATGAATGATATTTTGTGCGAATGTAGCCCGCCTTGAGAACCTTGACTCCCTTAGGCACTTCCATGATGAACTGATAGCCGCTTCTCCAATAATGCTGAAGATAACTCTGCTTTCCCTCGCAGGCGATATAGTCATCGACGAACGATTCGAGATTCTGTGTTGTCCTCGTGTTCGTGTAATAGACAATGTGACTTCCTTTCGGAGCCTCGATTTCGAAATAGGGGAGAAACTGCATGTTCTCTTCCAAGGCAAAGGTGAAGATCGTATCCGAAGAAAGCGTCTCATTGAGTATTCCTTCCAAAAGTGTCATCTCCGTAATCTCAGAGTCGAAATCAAAGGGAGGGACATCGCTAAAATAGGTTTCTCCATAGGGAAGATAGCCAGGTTCGGCTACGATTTGTGCATTCTCCCAAGAAGAATCGTCAAAATCCTCCTTCATGAAATCTTCCTTTTCCCTCGCATCGAAATAGATGTCTCTTTCGGCCAAATAGGAATTCATGTCATGATAAGGATAATCATCCTTCAATGCGGATAGATTCTTATAGGAATTCAGTTTCTTTGCCTTGACAGAGGAATCCGATGAGATTGTGATATCATTCATATCTAGGTCAAAAAGAAGTCCACCTCTTTGGCTATCCAGAGAGGAATTTCCGCTTCTTCCGAAATAGTCGAGCTCGAAGGCAAGGGTATTCCATCCTGCCTTGAGATAGGGAAGAATGTCATAGTCCTGATAATAACTGTCGACTCTTGTGGTTCCTCTTTTCAAGATGCCATCGACAATGGCAAGTTTTCCATTCACGTAGAGGGTGATCTTGCTATCGCCGGTCAAAGAAAGAATGGCTTTCTTCGGAATTGCATTCAACTGGAATCTCTTTCGAAAGGCAACATACGTGTCCTTGGGATTTTTGCTGGTGTAGTATATGTATTTTCCTTTCCAATCGTCTTTCTTCAGGGAGTCGAGAGAGGAGACATAAGGCAAATTGGTCGTATCAGCTTTTTCTTTTTTTGTCTCCTCTTCCCCACTTGAGGAAAAAGAGGAATCCTCTGGTACAGTCGATGATGTCACATCCTTTTCTTCCTTAGAAGAAAGGGTGTTCGAACTGCCATTGCAAGACGCAAGAAGAAGGAAGGAAAGCAGGGCGACAAACGGTTTTCTTTTTTTCATAAGCGGAATCCTTTCTGTCATTTTCTGACTTGAAATACGCTAGCATAGCGCTTACAATGAAAAAGAAGAAAGACCAAAACTTGTCTTTCAAGAAGCATAAATTGCAAAAAACATGAAATTGATCAACACAAGAATCATCGAAGATGAAGTCGAACAGCAAGAAGAAATCATTCGGTTTCTGAATCAGTTTTCGAATGAAACGAAAGAATGCATCTTCAAGATTGAAAGCTATACCTCACCGATGGAATTTCTTGAGAAATACCAAAACGAAGCCGAACTGATCTTCCTTGATATCCGCATGCCGGGGATCAACGGAATGGACGTCGCAAAAGAGATAAGAAGGAAGGATTCCCTTGTCACAATTGTCTTCATCACATCTTTGCAGCAATATGCCATCAACGGATATGAAGTCAATGCAGAAGACTATATTCTCAAACCGATTCATTATCCAGAATTCAAGATGAAGCTTTTTCGTATCATCCGAAGTGTCTCTTCGAAAGATGGAAGCTATATGACCATCATCCTAAACAGCGGCATCGTGAAGATTCCCTACTCTGGAATCGTCTATCTCGAGACCTCGTTCCATAACGTCATCATCCATGACTATAATGGTGCGAGTCATAAGAAACACATCTCCATGAAAGAGGCGGAAGAGGAACTAAGCGCACCCAATTTCTTAAGGATCAATTCCTCTTTTTTGGTCAACCTCGATTACTGCAGGGAAATCGACCATGATTCGATGATTCTTTTTGATGGGACTTCCCTAAAGATATCCAGGCCCCGCATCGCGGACGTCCTATCCGCTTTTGCCCAATACAAGAAATAAGAGATCATGTTCTTCTTAACGATTCTTTATCTGATCATCCCGAACATGTCGAGCCACTATTATGCCGGCATCTATTTTGTCGACATGATCAGTTACTTCTACTACACGGTTCTGTTTTGTAGACCTCTGAAGAAAAGGAAAAGAACCTCTTTTTCTATCGGCATCTATTTCCTCTGCTGGATAGGCCTTGGCTTTCTTTTCGGATATCTAAGAAAGCTCTCGGACAACCATCTCTCCCTGCAGATGCTTCTGACTTTCTCTTTCTATCTCTTCTCCCTGAATCTCAGCTATGTCTGCTATGACGAAAGAAGAACACTGAAGCCTTTCTATTGCTGGGTCACCGGATTGGCAGTGAAGGAACTCACCTCTGCGTTGTTTGTCTTCCTTGAATTGGCTATGAACATCAATCCAAGGGCTGCCATTCCCCAATTTGTCGAAAATGAGTATTTCAACGCAATCATATATGACATTTTCCATCTGCTTCCCGGCACGCTGATCTATTTCTTCTTCCGAAAGAAATTCCATCTGACCACGGATAGAATCATCACGAGGAATGTCTGCATCATGTCTGGCATCATCCTTATCGACCTTGTCATGACCTATACATTCATCGTCACGAAGGCTGAGGAAAGTCTCTTCCTATACGGCTGCTGCTGTGCCCAGGAAATCATCATCGCCATTTTCTTTCTGATTGTGAGGACGGGAACCTTGAACAATTCGAACTACCGGGATGAGATCCGCGTGATGGATGAGGTTCTCAATAATGAGCAGAAGCAATATGAGGCATTGAGAGAGAATATCGAGCTTGTGAACATCAAGGCCCATGACATCAAGCATCAGCTCGAAAAGTATCAGGATAAACTGACAGAATGTGAAATCAGAAACATCACGAAAGTCATCTCGGATTATGACAAGCAGATCAAGAGTGGAAATCCGGTCGTCGATACAATCATCTATTCTTCCAGTCTGAAATGCGACAAGGAAAAGATCCGCTTCACCGCCCTTGTCGATGGCAAGCTCTTCTCTTCATATCCGTCAAATGAGACCTATTCTCTTCTCTCCAACATCATGAACAATGCCATCGAAGCCGTAAAGGAAATCGAGGATGAACAAAAAAGAATCATCTCCCTCAATATCAAAAAGAAAGATGAATGCATACTGATCGAGGAAAGCAACTATTTCACTGGGACAAGAAAGATCGTCAACGGAAGAATCGAAACGAACAAGGAAGATAGCCTCCATCATGGGTATGGACTGAAATCCATCCGCTTCATTGTCAATCAAAATCAGGGCACCATGTCCTTAAACACAAGAGACAATGTCTTCTTTCTAAGCATTCTTCTTCCTCTAAAGCCGAAAAAATAAGAGATGTCACGCATTTTTTGAACCTGTCTAGACAAAATTTGCCAAGGCAGGCATTTTTGATGTGCCTTCTTTTATTTTTATCTCAAGAGGAAAAGCAATCATGAAAATAGGAATACAGCAGTTGCAAATTGGAAAGACATTGACGAGTGAAAAAAAGGCGATGGATGCCATCTCGAGTATAAAGAATGCCGGATTCGAATATATCGAACTCAATGGGTTCATGATCAGAAAGAATCCATTCATCGTAAAGATTCTGACAGGCATGAGCGGGATGCCAATCAAGCATTCGGACCTTCTCGATTGGAAGAAGATACTCAAGGAGAAGAATCTTCCCGTCTCTTCGATTCATGAGGATCTAAGAACACTCGAGACGAACATAAATAGGGTCATACAAGAGGCAAAAGAATTCCAGACGAACTATATCGTTTTGACCGGAAACTACAATTTCGATTATGCCAGCGAAAGAAACATCGATGACTTCTGTTTGCGATTGAACGAGATCGGAAAGAATCTCTGGAAAGAGAATATCCAATTCCTCTATCACAATCACAATGCCGAATTCATGCATGTCAATCCAAGCGAACTCTGTTTTGACCGAATCATCGGCAATACCGATTCAGACTTCGTTTCCTTCGAATTCGATTCTTATTGGCCAAGCGTCTCCGGAGTAGATGCTCTGTACTACATGAAAAAACTCGGTCCGAGGATCCGGATTCATCATATCTGTGACAATGGATATTCCAAGAGCAGAAAAGCCATCACGCCGATCATAGGGATGAAACAGGTCGAGTTGGGAAAAGGATGTATCAACCTGAGTGAAATGATCCAACTCGATAAGAAGAATCACACAGATTTCCTCATTCTTGAGCAGCATAAAAACCATATCCATAACAATCCCATCGAATCCGCATCTCTCAGCATAGACTATCTGAAAAAGGTACTGAAGAAACAATAGGACATTTATAAAACGCAAAAGAAACCCCTTACAGTTTTTGCATCAATCTTGACAGTTTTTGAAAAAGAACAAGAGAGGCATTCTCATTTCCATTAAAGTAGGTCCTAGGAAAGGAGAACAGCCATGTTCAAAAAAAAACATACAAAATTATGGATAAGCGTGCTATCCGTCAGTGGAGCGATTTCGCTTATCTCACTTGTCGCTTGGGTGGCATCGCCTTCTTACAAGCAGGCCCTTGATGTCGCATGGAACGTCAAGACATCGGAAACCATCACCATCGATGATGACGAGAACACCGATACGGAGTACATCAAATCCTCCTACAACAGCGATGAGGATCTCGAAAAGGATGAAAAAGAACTCTGCTCAAATCTAGAAAAGGAAGGGGCCGTTCTGCTCAAAAACGAGAACAACACCCTGCCACTAAGCAAGAGCACGAAGTTTTCCATGTTTTCCTGTTCGAGCGTCGATCCTGTTTATGGTGGAACAGGATCAGGACAGGTAAACATCAATGACGCGACGACATTAAGAAAGGCATTGAATGACCATTTTGCCACAAAATGCACCAATACCACTCTCTACAATCATTACAAGAATGATTTAGCTGATTACCGTAGAGTCAATGCTGCAACCACCGGAGGAAAAATAGAAGAGTACAAAATCAATGAAGCCCCTTGGAACAAGGTGATTACCCCCGAGGTCGAAAGTTCCTTTGTTGAATATGGCGATGTGGCCCTCGTCGTCTTAGCGAGAAGCGGAGGAGAAGGAAACGACCTTCCGATGAGTGAGTGCTCGGATGGCTACAATGGAGACTATCTCCATCTCAATCAGAATGAAATGGACATGCTTGCCGGATTGAAAGCCTACAAGGAAAAGGGCGTCTTCAAGAAGATTGTCGTTCTCCTCAATGGCTCGAACATGATTCAGCTTGATTTCCTGACGAAAGACACCTATTCGATCGATGCCGCCTTATGGATCGGAGACCCAGGCACGACCGGCATGGACGGAGTCGGCGCGATTCTCTCCGGTGACGTCTCGCCAAGCGGTCGACTTTCCGAGACCTTCCTCAGCAACACGAAATCCTCTCCCGCAGCCATCAACTTTGGTCTTCATGCCTATACAAATTCCTCTTCCGGAACAGGCGAATACAAGACGAGCTGGGTTCAATATAATCAGATGGGTGGAAGCGATGAATGCAATGAAAATTACATCGTCTACCAGGAAGGCATCTATATCGGATACAAATATTACGAAACACGCTATGAAGACTATGTCACCAATAAAGGCAATGCAGGTGACTATGCTTACAAAGACGATGTTGCCTATCCCTTTGGCTATGGACAATCCTATACGACATTCAGCTATTCTGATTTCTCCTATAAGGAAAATGGCTCGAATCTCGATTTCCATGTCAAAGTGACGAATACTGGGGAGAGAGAAGGAAAGAATTCTGTGGAAATCTATGTGCAGACACCCTATTCCCATGATGACAAAGATGCCATCGAGAAGGCTTCAATCCAGCTCGCTGGCTTTGGCAAGACAAAATCCTTAAAGAAAGGCGAGAGCGAGGAATTGAATATCTCGATCAAGAAGAAGGACTTCGCCTCCTATGACTCTGAAATCGAGAAGACCTTCATCCTCGACAAGGGAACCTATTCCTTCGCTATCGGCAATGGAGCCCATGAGTGTCTAAACAACATTCTTTCCAAGAAAGGCTATACGAAGGAAAACACTTCCGGAAGAATGGATGCGGATGGAAATAAGGACTATGTCCTGACATGGGAACTCGACAGGAAGGATACCACAACGGCCTCCACAAGCGAGGAAACAGGCTATCCCATCACGAATCAGTTCGACCATGCCGACTTGAACAAATATGAAGGAACAAAGGATGGTCAATCCATCACCTATCTCACAAGAAAAGACTGGACAGGCACTATGCCAAAAGAGTATGTGAAACTCTCCATCAATGAAGCCATGTGGAAGGATGGGCTTTCCGCCAACAAGGACGACAGGAAGAATATCATCAAGAAGATGGAGGAAAAATACTATTCTGACATCACTGAACTTCCTGAGACATCCAAGCAGAATGGCCTTAGCGCTGTCATGTTTCGTGAAAGAGAGGATGTCGATGAATCAAACGCTGCAAGCAAGGATTGGGATTCGCTTGTTTCCCAGGCAAGCTTCGAAGAGATGCATAACCTCATTGCCAATGGCTTCCACAAGACGCAGATGGTCGAATCCATCGGGCTTCCGGAGACCAACAATGAAAACGGGCCTCAGGGATATACAAAATCCTTGACCTCCGGTGCCTCGGGCATGGGTTATACAAGCGAGGACATCATGGCAAGCACGAGAAATCTCGATCTTGTCAGCAATATGGGAAAGGATATCGGCGAAGACTGCAGAAGAGCGGCATCCAATGGTGAAAAGAAAGTCATGACGGCCGGCATCTATGGCCCGGCATGCAACATCCATCGCACGCCCTATTGCGGAAGAAATTTCGAATACTATTCCGAGGATTCCATCCTCACTGCCAAGACAGTCGAACCTGAAGTGAGGGCAATCCAGTCGACCGGCGTCTTCGTCATGACCAAACATTTTGCCCTCAACGACCAGGAAAGCGGACGATATGGCATCTCCACCTGGGCAAACGAGCAGTCGATAAGGGAAATCTACCTTCGTGGCTTCGAAGGAAGCATATTAGGCGGAGGAAGCGGTGTGATGACGTCGTTCAATCGTCTTGGAGTGACCTGGTCCGGAGCCGATTATAGCCTCATGACCACCGTCTTGAGAAAGGAATGGGGAATGAAAGGCATGGCTGTCACGGATTGTTCGGTGTTTGCCGGATTCATGGATATCACGATGGGCGTTCTCGCCGGACAGGATATCTGGGATGGAAGCGGAAGCGCTGGCACGCTCAAAGGCTATGAAAACGATCCGGCGGTCGTCCATTGCATGCAGAAGGCAACCAAGCATATCGTTTATTCCATCTCGCATTCCATCGCGATGAACGGCATCAAGGAAAACACGAAGTTCATTTCCATCACCTCCTGGTGGCTTGTTCTTCTCATCGTCATGACCTTTGTCTTCTTTGCGATTGCAGTCTGCTGCACCATCCTGCTTCTTTTGGAAAAGAGGTTGGTGAAATAAGAATCGATAATTATTGGACCCCCTGGATGGTTCTCTTGAAATTCTCTTCCCAGAAAGAGAATTTTCATAAAAAAAGGAAACATAAAAAATGAAAACAAAAACAGTAAAGACGTTTGCTCTCTCTCTTCTTGCCCTATTCAGCCTTGTCGCATGCGGAAACGAGACGAAGGATTCCTCTGCAAAGAAAAGCGATGCGACAGATAAGACAACCGAAAAGGAGAATGGCAATTCGACCACCAAGAACGAAGAAGCTGAGCATACCCTTGTCCATCAGTATTATGGACAGGACACCGAATATGCGAACTATGGCTTTGCCTATACCTATTATCTGAACATCTATGCTGATGGACAATTGGATGGATATGGCTATCGTTTCTATTCGCTCGATACCACGGAGGCAAGCAAGAACAGCAATTTCCAGAAATGGTTTACCGGAAAATGGGCAAAGTCGAAGGATGACAACGATGAAGAATGTCTTCGTCTTGTCGTGAAGTATGTCGATGGCTTGAAGTCCATGGCTGGACAGGCAATGAGCGGAACTTATAACTATGAGGTCTATGAGCAGAATGGAAAATTGACCAAAATCGATAATTTCAACGTCCCGCTTGGCATGTCTGGAAGAAGTGTCACCCTGAAGTACAATGATTCTGCTTTCTTTACCACGCAGGATGAATTCATCAGCAAGACGGTCTACAAATTCGTGGAGCCCGAAAAATATGAAGCCCTCTTTGAGGACACAGCAAACAAAGATCGTCTCTATCTTTTCAGCGACAATACCGGATATTATTATGGAGCGGCCACCAATCCAAAGGATTCCAAAGTCGGCTATTATCCAAAGCAGGAGATTTCCTGGTCCTATAGCGAAGGAAAACTCTACATCACTGTCGATAAGAAAAGAGAAGTCACCATCCAGGATAAGAAAGGAACGCTCGCCTGGGAGGAGACTCTTCAGGGCGACTATAAGAATCAGCATAACTTCGTCTGCAACGATGTCTCCTCTTTGACGGACAAGGAGAGTGGAAAGGAAGATTCCTCGACCTATAGCGCAAACACGCTATATTTTACCTACGACTACATGCCTTCCTATCATCTTTCTGCTACTTTCCATGCAGAACAATCTGTCTGGACGACTGCCCTTGGCAGTGCGGTCACCTCAACCTATACCAACAGCGATAGCACAGAAACGCTTCTTTCCTTCACAAATGATGATTCCTCTTCCAATGCCACATTTGTCTTAGCCAAGAATGGAACCTTTGCCTTCAATGTCACTCTCGCAGGGAATGCCATTTCCAAGACAGGAACCTTCACATGGGGAAATTACAAATTCACCTTCACGACCACTGATAACTCGGTAGAGACGGTCAGTACCTCAATCTATACTGGGAAATAAGGATTTCTGACCCTATAGGAATTCTTCCAATGAAGACTGCATAAAAGGATAGTCATAATTCAGAATTCAGATGAGTGAAACGAAAACCATACTCAATGAGCTCTCTAGCTCAAAGGGTATGGTTTTTTATAGTCAGTTATAAATAAAACTGCAAACACACACTATTAGCAAAAAAAGAATAACCGAAATGCATGAATTCAAAATGAATACAAAAGAAACAATCTTCACTATGCAAGAAAAGAAAAGACAACTCAATTCAAATCATTCCTATTTTCCTTAGAAAACTTTTAGACGCTCACATATCTTCAAGAAGGCTTCCATAGGCAAAAGAAAAACATGTGCCGAAAGATTTTTAGCCATTCAGGCACATGTTCGGATTTTTAGAGAATAATCAGATTTCAGGTCTCAGTCTTTGTTGAAATGCTCTACATAGGCATCCTTTCCATAACTGACAGGAGAGAGGACACCTGCCAAGGAAATTGCCAATCCAAGAAGGATCAGAGCGATATAGGATAGACAGAGAATCTTCTCATTTCTTGTCAGCGTCTCTTTTCCTTTGACAAAATAGACGATCTCATAGGATAAAAAGCCGATCGAAAGAGCGATGGAAAAATAGCCAAAGAAGGAGAGATAAAGAGGAACAATGCTCGAAAGGATGGCAAAGACATATTCAGCCACAAGATAGAAGGGGAGAAGAGTCTGGAAACTTGGAAGTCTTGTTTCCTTTTCAGCCGTGGCATTCTCATTGCTTAAGGAATGGACAATGGGGAGTTTTTGGGAAAGAAAGAGAGGCTTCACCAAGACGAGAAGAACAAGAATATCCAAAGCAATGCTTGGAAGCATATAGCCGGCATTGTAGCCTAAGGAATAGGTGATGCCAGCCCAGGAAAAATCGACAGCCAATCCCGAGGTGGATTCATAGTCAAAGGCATTCGTAAAGACGATGACGCCGCTAAGGAAACTCGAAACAAGTCGGGCGATGCCGCAAAGCGAGGCAGAGGCGATCAAAGACCAGCTCTTCTTTTCAAAGAATGGCTTTCTGAAAAGACTTGCCAATCCACAGACACCAAATCCGATGAGGTAATCCAAAAGGAGAGAAAGAAGAACAGCCGTCACATTTCCAGTCCAGGATATGACGCCATCAAAAAGGAAATTGATTCCTCCAAAGCACATGGCAATCACCGTGCCATAGACCGGCCCGCAATATAAGGCACAGAGAATCAGAGGAACCATGGTAAGAGAAATGGATCCACCAAGCGGCCAGGAGAAGAAAGGAATGCATTTGCTGATTCCTTCTAAGGCAAGGGCAAGAGAAAGCATCATCGCCGATATGACGATCTGGGCGATGGATTTCTGGGATTTCTCTCTTTTCGACAGACTCGAATTCGAAGCATTATCCATAGAATATAACCTTTCCGGCTATAAAAATAGCCTTATCCCTACTTGAGACAAGGCTATATAAAAAATAACAATCGATCGTTTTGTTACTCCCTACACTGGTCTTGACCAACAGGTTCAAAGCGTCGGGTGTCAACCCTCTCAACTGCAAAGCAGTCCCGCTGTAATACGCTAGAAAGTATAATCGCTTAATCAGAAAAAGACAAGAGAGACTTTTTCCATTTTCTACAACTTCCATTCAATAAGTTCGGATGGTTCCTTTCTTTTATCATGGAACCCTTTTAACGGAGTCGAATTCTCACTGATATAGCCAATCGGCATAATAAGAACAGGGACTTCCGTTTCATTTAAGGAAAGAATATTTGCGATTTCCTTTGAAGAGAAAGCTTTGACCATGCACGAACCAATTTTCTTCTCCCAGAGAACATACATGAGAGTCGTTGCGAAAATCGTCGTATCGATTTCCCCACTTGTCTTTCCATCCTCTCTCTTGTTATGCCAGGCTTCTTCTTCCTCAGAATAGAAAAGAAGGACGGTCTTCGAATTGAATAGAGGCATCTTTTCTTTTAATGTAATCAGGATTTCTTCATTCTCAATCACCATGACCTTATAGGGCTGATGGTTCTTCGCCGAAGGAGAAGAAGAAGCAAGCAGGACAGCATTGAGGATTTCTTCCTTCGAGACTTTTCTATCAGCATAATCACGGACGGAATATCTTTCCGTAAGTATTTCATCAAGATTCATAGGCTAAATTCCTTTCTCATGATTGCAGGGATATCCTCCATCCTGATGACAGGATATTCCTTCTTGGCTTTTTCCCTGTGAAGCAGGCATCCATCGACAAGATAGACCTTGATTCCAAGAGAAGAGGCACAATTTCCATCTTCCTCGAAATCATTGCCAAATAGAATGACGTCTTCAGGTTGAAGATGAAATTTCTCGAGAATCGCCCGGAAGTAGTCTGGATTCGGCTTCGAGAAGCTGGAATTCGAATAATCGCTCACAAAATCAAAGTCAGAGATGGACAGTCCGAGAAAGGAAAGCCTCGTCTTCTGGGCTTCAGTCGGGAAAATCGGATTGGTCGAGAGGATGACACTCTCGGCGACTTCATGGCTAAGGGAGAGAATTTCCTTTGCATACGGGTTTTCTTTTGTGGCGACTTTGCAGTTTCGGAATTCATTCTGATAGAAAGACAGGAAGAGATCATTGTCTTTTCTTCTATCCGAATCATAAAACGAATTGAATGTCTTCCAGAAAATTTCCTCATTGGTGCTTTTTCCATCATTCTGAATCATGGAAAAAAGACCTTTCTCGATCGCCGCAAGAAGTGTCTTTGGTTCATAGCCATGAGGAGAGAGTTTCTTGCAGAGAAGCGAAAAATAGATTTTTGTGAATTCCTTTTCATCCATGGGAAGCAAGGTCCCATCCAAGTCAAAAAAGATAGCTTTTTTCATTTTGTTTCCTCATTCAAGAATACTATACTTGAAATCCGAGGGCAAAAAAAGCACCGGATATGATAAAATCTAGCCATGAATGAAATCGAATTGTTTTTTGATCGGATTGCACCGACGTATGGGACTCATGGCAAAAGAGATGATGCCTTAATTTCTTCCCTTATCGAAAATATCGGCATCAAGAAGAACGATAGAGTCATGGATGTCGGGTGTGGAAAAGGGGTCATCTCCCTGGACCTTTATGAAAAAAGCCAAAGACAGGTCTTGGCGATGGACCTATCCGGAAATATGATTTCTCTAGCGAAGGAAAAGAAAATCGAAGAAGAGAAAGTGAAATTTGTCCATGAGGATTTCTATCTGACGAAAGAAAAAGGATATGATGTCGTCGTTTTCTTCGACTGCTATCCGCATTTCATCTCTCGTGATGACCTGAAGATGAAGCTTCTTGAGGTTCTTAAGCCTGAAGGTCGCTTTGCCATCCTTCATGATCTCTCAAGAGAAAGCCTTGCCTCATGTCATCAGGGTCTTACTGACCATCTTTCAAGAGAACTTCTCTCTGCTCAGGAAGAAGCGGAGTTCTATCTTCCAGACTTTTCCATTCTCAAGATGGAAGAGACAGAGAAAAGCTATTGTCTCGTCATGGAAAAAAAAGAGCATGAACCAGAATCTGAAATTATCGAATGATGAAATCAATCGGCTGACCAAGAATGCCATCCAGGAAGCCTTGGTGTATCTTCTCGGGAAAAAGGATCTCAATGACATCTCAGTCACGGAGATTGTCGAAAAAGCCGGTGTTTCCCGCTCTGCCTATTATCGGAACTACCAGTCCAAGGAAGAAATCCTCAGGGACTTTTCCACGAGCGTTTTCCATCTTCTTTTTGAGCGTCTTTCGAGAAAAGATCTCGTCAGCCAGCCTGAGGAGTGGTATCACTATCTTTTTAGCGCTGTCAAAGAGAATGAAAGAATCGTCAAGCTGATCTTCAAGGCAAGATTATCCTCCTTGACGCAGTATCTTCCCCCATTTGAGGACCCGAAGTACGACAAAAAGGAAGAATACCAGGTTCAGGCCATGGTTTCTGCCCTGATCAGCGTGGTCGAAAAATGGGCTTTGGCTGATTTTGACTTGTCCATCGATGAAATTTCCGCCATCTGCTATGAGCTCTTTCCTCATATCCATTACCTAATTCGGTAAAAATCGCGACAAATCGGCCATTTGGTGAAACAAAAAAAGGAAAAATTGTCTATTCCTAGAGAGGAAAACTTGCTCATTTCCCTCAAGGGTGATACAATTGCAACGTCATCACATGACTCTTTATTTATAGACACTTCTATTTGATAAAGAAAAAATATTTTGATGAAAGGAAAAAAATCATGAACGAAAACGAAGTGAAGCAGGATTTGAAGGATTTCATCGTCGAGAATTTAGGCGTTGACGAAAGCGCATTGCAGTTCTCCACGCCATTGTTCGAAGGAACGGAAATCGGACTCGATTCCATCGATTCCATCGAGATCATCTCCCACATCGATGAAAAATACCAGGTCTCCATGACCGGTGTTGCCAAAGAGAACTTCAGAAGCATTGATACCATTGCTGCTTATATCATTGCCAACAAGAAGTAAACCATCGTACATGAAAGTGGCGCTTGCCACTTTTTTTCTTAAGAAATATCAAAAACACATATAAAGGAAAAAACCTATGACTGAAAACAAATATCGCTGTGTCGTGACGGGACTTGGCATGATCACCTCCATCGGTGAGAGTGTCGAGGAATGCTACAAGAATGCCATCAACGGGGTTTCTGGAATCAAGGACATCACCTCGGTTTCCACCGAGGACTGCTATGCCAAAAAAGCAAGCGAAGTCCATACTGACCTCTCCTCCATCGGAGAGGGTAAATATCTCGGAAGAGCCACAAAGTTGGCTATCCACGCCGCAAAGGAAGCTTTGGAAGATGCCAGGCTTTCCTCTTTTGAGAATCCCGACAGAGTCAGCTGCATCATCGGCAACTGTGTGGCCGGTGTCGATGCCATTGAAAATTATTATACCAAAGGCGAAAATACCGAAGAAATCCTTCAGATGCCGATGTCTGCCATCGGAAGCCAGATTGCCAAATATGTCCATGCCGGTGGACTTGTCACCACGATTGCCAATGCCTGTGCAGCTGGTACGATTTCCATCGCCTACGCCTGCGACCTCATCCGCGACGGCAAGGCCGATATCGTCATCTGCGGTGGAACCGACGCTTTTGCCAGTGTTCCATATGCCGGATTTTTGGCTCTCCATGCCATGGATCCGGAACAGTGTTCGCCATTCAACCACACCACGGGCATCAACCTTGGTGAAGGAAGCGGGATTTTGGTTGTCGAATCCTATGAGCATGCCTTGAAGAGAAAAGCCCATATGTATTGTGAAGTTCTCTCCAGTGGCGTCTCGACCGATGCTCACCACATCACTGCCCCGAGAGAGGATGGCGAAGGACAAATGAATGCCATCAATTGGGCAATCGAAACCTCGGGTATCGACAAGAATGAAATCGGATATGTCAATGCCCACGGAACCGGTACACATAAGAATGACTATGCCGAATTCCTTTCTTTGAAAACCATCTTCGGCGCAGACAATGACAAGCTTTCCGTTTCTTCCACCAAAGCCATGGTCGGACACTGCCTTGGCGCTGCCGGGTCGATTGAAGCCATCTTCTGCATCAAGGCGTTAAATGAATCCATCCTTCCGCCGACATTGGGCTTCAGCGAGGAAGATCTTGTCAAGCTCAAGGAGAATGCCGGTGCCATCGACTTCCTTCCGAATGTCGCAAAGAAGAAACATGTCGATTATGTCATGAACAATTCGTTCGCCTTCGGAGGAAACAATGCCTCCATCATCTTCTCCTCGAAGGAAGGTGATGTGAAGATCAAGAAGAATGATGATGATATGGTCATCACCGGATTTGGCATCGTCACCCCGCTTGGGAACGGCTTCGAAAACTATGTCGAGTCCTTCAAGGAAGACAAAAAAGCCGAATCTTCCGATGTCCATTCCACTCTGACCAAGGATGATTTTGCCAAGGTCGGAATTCCGATGTCCGTTTATCGAAAATGGGATATCGTCTCGCAATTGGAAACCTTCTCAGGTGTCGAAGCCCTGAAGAATGCCACGATTGAAGTCAGCAACGAAAATGCCACCCATATCGGCATCGTCGACGGAACAAGCGAAGGTGCCTTAGGAATGGGATGCCAGTTTGAGGAAACCCTCGCGGAGAAGAACAATGCCGCTGGTTCCGCCTTCAAGTTCCCGAACACCGTCTACAATGCCGCCGCCGGCTATTTATCCATCTTCACAGGAATCAAAGGCTATAATGTCACCATCTGCAATGGTCCACAGTCCGGCTTAGCCAGCATCGGATATGCCCTGAACATTCTCCAGAACGAGAAAGAGGACATGGTCTTAGTCAGCGGAAGCGATGAAAACATCTCCGTCACAAGCAAACTCTACCATCAGCTTGGCTATGTCGCGGAAAACTATGTCGAACCCTATTCGGAGTCGAATGGCATCGTCTTATCCGATGGTGCGGCTTCTTTCATCATGGAATCAAAGAAGCATGCCACAGAAAGAGGAGCAAAAGCCTACTGCAAGGTTCTTTCCTGCGAAAGTAGCAATGCACCAGTCGATTTCGGCAAAGTAGAAGGTTCTGATTCCGCTCTCAAGTCCGCCATCGAAAAAGCTCTCAAGAGCGCCAACTTGACCATCGATGACATCTCTGCCATCTCCGGCTTTGGAAACGGCATGAAAAAAGTCGACGATATTGAAAAATCAGTCTATCAGGATGTTTTCAAGGATAGACTCTCTAGCCTTCCCGTTCTTTCGGTCAAGAAGAGAATCGGTGAGGCAAGAGCCGCCGCTGCGCTTCTTTCTGCTGTCGATGCAGCCCTTCTTCTTTCTGACACGGTGAAGGAAGACAAGGATGGCTACCTTTTGGCAAAAGAAGGTGTAAAGAAGACGACTGTCCAATCCAAAGATATGAAATATATTCTTGTCACATCATTTGCGACTGGTGGAAGCTATACGGCTGCCGTACTCGCTCGAATCTAAAGGAGAACAAACATGAAAGTTGCATTAGTCACTGGATCCTCAAAGGGAATCGGAAAAGGCGTTGCCATCCGTCTTGGAAAAGATGGCTATACGGTCGTCGTGAATTATTCCTCTTCGGAAGCACCGGCTCTGGAAGTCGTCAAGACCATCAAGGAAAATGGCGGCGATGCCATTTCCTATAAGGCCGACGTCTCCAAGCTCGACGAAGTCAAGAAGATGGTCAACGACATCTATAAGCAATTCGGACAGATTGATGTCTTAGTCAACAATGCCGGCATCGTGAGAGATGAATATCTTCTCATGATGAATCCCGACAATCTCGATACCTGCGTCAATCTCAACATCAAGGGCTATTTCTATTGTACCCAGCAGGTCGCCTTGAAGATGATGAGAAAGAAGCATGGCGCCATCGTCAACATGTCGAGCGTCAGCGGAAAGTTCGCTCTTCCAGGACAGACGGTGTATTCCGCGACTAAGGGCGCCGTTAACTCTTTCACAGCCACAGCGGCGAAGGAACTTGCCCGCTATGGCATCCGCGTCAATGCGATTGCCCCGGGCTTCATCAAGACGGAAATGCTCGATCATATCCCGGAAGAACAGATGAAGGCCAACCTTGATAAGATTCCGCTTCACCGTCTTGGCGAAGTCGAGGATATCGCCAATGTCGTCAGCATGCTTGTCTCCGATGAGGCTAGTTATCTCACCGGGCAGGTCATCACACTCGATGGAGGATTGTCCTTATAATGAAACCAGTCATGAATATCAACGATATCAATAAGAGAATCAAGCAGCGTCCACCTTTCCAGATGATCGAGAAGGTCATCGAATTGGAACCGGACGTCTCCGCAACCGGCATCAAGAACGTCTCAGTCAATGAGCCATATTTCATGGGCCATTTCCCAGGAACTCCGATCATGCCTGGTGTCTTGATTATCGAATGCTGTGCACAGCTTTCGAGCCTTGTCATCGATCATGAGGGCGATAAGGAAGATCAGGTCTATGTTCTTCTCAAGGTCGACAACTTCAAGTTCATCAAGCCCGTCATCCCCGGAGACACGCTCGTCATCACCGTCAAGAAGAGCAAGGTCTTAGGACCTCTCACATCCTTTGACGCCGTGGTCAAGGTCGATGATGTCATCTATGCCAAGGGAAGCATGACATTCACTTCCGTCAAGAAAGAAACCATCTATGGAGAATGAGGTCTTGAAGAAAGTCCTTGTCATCAACGGATCACCTCATCGTAACAATAGTAACACCATGGTGATCACCAACGCCTTTCTTTCCGGCCTGAATGAGAAAGGCGATTATGATATCGAGTTCGTCCAGGCAAGCGAATTGAAAGTCAAGCCCTGCATGGGATGTCTTTCCTGCTGGGGAAGAACCGCCGGGGAATGCGTCATCAAGGATGATGATATTCCACTTCTCAAGAAGAAAATTCTTGATGCGGATATCATTCTGACTTCCTATCCCCTCTACTATTTCTCCATGCCCGGCATCATGAAAGTCATACTCGATCGTCTGCTCTGTCTCATGTCGACCTATGAAGGACAGAAAGCACCGGAAAACGGTCAGTCCTTCCATGGGCTCAGATTCCCTGAACTCAAGAATAAGAAATTCATCCTGATCTCCACCTGTGCCTATACGGACGCATGCGAGGTCTATAAGCCTCTTCTTGCCCAGCATGACTGCATCCTTGGAAAGGGAAACTATCTTCCGATTCTTGTCCCACAGATGAAGACGCTCAACGATCTTCATAATGAAAATAAGATCAATAGATATCTCGAAAAATTCATCCAGGCCGGAAGAGATTTCTCCCGCGATGGCTTCATAAGCCAGGAAGAGATTGAATTTCTATCCAAGCCGCCCTTCACGGAAGGAGCCTATAAGATATTTCTGAAGAATTTCTGGGATGGGGAAAAGGAAAAAGGAAAGAAAAATTAGGAGGTAACTCTATGTTTGATGAAGTAAAGAAGCTTTTGATCGATACGGCAAATGTGGACGAAAAGAAAATCACGCCCCAGGCCAGATTGAAGGAAGATCTCAATTTTGATTCCCTTTATGCCGTGGAAATGGCCCTCGAACTCGAGACGCATTTCAAGATCAAAATCGAACCAGAAGAACTCAAGACCTTGATAACGGTCAAGGATGTCGTCTCCCTCGTGGAGAAAAAGAAAGGAGAATGAACTTATGAAATTAGAAGAAATCGAAAAAGTCATTCACTTATTTGAAAAAGCCAACATTTCCTCTTTGGAAGTCGAAGATGATGGCGTGAAAATCAAGCTCACCAAAGAGATGACGCCTGTTTTGGTTTCCTCCGAGATGCTTGAGAAAGACACTGCAAAATCACCTGCCGTGACAAAAGAAACGTCAAGCGAAAATAAAGAGAGCCAAAACACGATCAAGTCGCCACTCGTTGGAACCTATCATGAAGCACCATTCCATGATGGAAAGCCATTCGTGAGCATCGGAAAATCCGTCAAGAAAGGCGATAAGCTCTGCATCATCGAAGCGATGAAGGTCATGAATGAGATCTTAGCCGACAGAGATGGCACCATCCTTCAGATTCTTGCCCAAGAAGGGGATATGATCGAATTCGATCAGCCTTTATTTGTTTTGGGAGACTAAATATGTTCAAGAAAATCTTGATTGCCAATCGAGGAGAGATTGCTGTCCGCATCATCCGTGCCTGCAAGGAGATGGGTATCCGCACCGTGGCCATCTATTCGACAGCGGACAAGTCTGCCCTTCATGTGCAGTTTGCCGATGAGGCCATCTGCATCGGAGGTCCGAACTCCGATCAGTCCTATCTGAATATGGCAAGCATCATCTCCGCAGCCTGTGTGACCGGAGCCGATGCCATTCATCCCGGATTCGGTTTTTTAAGCGAATCTCCGCTTTTTGCACGCATGGTCATCGGATGCGGCATCGCCTGGATCGGTCCCAATCCCGATGTCATGGAAAAGATGGGAAACAAATCCGAAGCCATCTCGATGATGAGAAAGGCCGGCGTTCCGATCGTTCCCGGTTCCTATGGCGCGATTCAGGCAGAAGAGGGAATGGAAATTGCCAGAAATATCGGCTATCCCATCCTCATCAAAGCGAGTGCCGGCGGCGGAGGAAAGGGAATCCGTCAGGTCAGCAGCGAAGTGGAATTCCTCGAAAAATATAATGAAGCCAAGGAAGAGGCCAAGAAGTTCTTCGGCAATGATGAACTCTATATCGAAAAACTCGTCCTGAATCCCCGCCATGTCGAGGTTCAGGTCCTTGCCGACAAATATGGCAATGCCATCCATCTTTTCGAGAGAAACTGCTCCATGCAGAGAAGAAAGCAGAAGATTCTCGAGGAAGCACCCTGCCAATCCATCTCCGACAATCTAAAGAAGAAACTCTATGAATCGGCCCTTTTGGCCTGCAAGAGCGTCAATTATGATTCGGTCGGCACCATCGAATTTTTGATCGACCAGGATGAAAACTACTACTTCATCGAGATGAATACCCGTATCCAGGTCGAGCATTCCATCACAGAGGAAATCACCGGCATCGACTTGGTGAAATCCATGATCCGAGTCGCAGCCGGAAACCCGCTTCCCTATAAGCAGGAAGACATCCATCTCAACGGGTTTGCCATCGAATGCAGAATCAACGCGGAGGATATCCAGGCTGATTTCAGACCCAGTGCCGGGAAAATCACCTTCCTGAATCTTCCTGGCGGAAAGGGTGTCCGCATCGACACTGCCGTCTATCCCGGATATGTGATTCCTCCCTATTATGATTCGATGATCCTGAAGCTCATCGTCCATGGGGAAAACCGTTTAGAGTGCATCAGAAAAATGAGAGAAGCCTTGGCCGAGCTCATCATCGAAGGTGTTCCGACAACCATCGAATTCCACTACTATCTCATGCACCATGCCAAATACATCTTAGGCAATTTCACGACTTCCTTTGTCGAAGAGGCCTTAAAGGAGCTAGAAAACAATGTCCGACTCATTCAGTAAAAGAAAAGAGGAGCTCAAGGAGTTCTCTCAGGCACTCGACAAGCTCCAGATCAGAAAACCCGAAACAACGACGCCAAGAGAGATACCAGAAGGTTTCCTCTTTCAGTGTCCGCATTGCTCAAAAACGCTTCTCAGCGAGGAATACAGCACGAATCTTCATGTCTGTCCAAGCTGTGGGTATCATGGAAGACTTCATGCCCGTGAAAGACTCGATCAGATACTCGATGAAGGCTATGAGCTTCTTTTTGGCGACCTTGAGGAACATTATCTTGATTTTCCAGACTATAAGGAAAAGATTGAAGCCGCAAGAAAAGCCACAGGCGATGATGAGTCGATTCTCTGCGCCAAGGGAACGATTCAGTCAATTCCCGCCTTCGTCGGTGTCATGGATTCCTATTTCATGATGGGAAGCATGGGAAGCGTTTGCGGAGAGAAAGTGACGCTTCTTGCGGAAAAAGCCTTGAAAGAACATCTTCCTCTGATTCTCTTCACCTGTTCAGGCGGAGCAAGAATGCAGGAAGGCGTCATTTCGCTTTTCCAGATGGCCAAGACAAGCCAGGCTATCGCCCGATTGAGAGAGAAGGAACTCTTCATCGTCGTTTTGACCGATCCGACGACCGGTGGCGTCTCTGCCTCGTTCGCAAGTCTCGGCGACATCACCCTTGCCGAACCGAAAGCCCTCATTGGCTTTGCCGGAAAGAGAGTCATCGAGCAGACGATCAAAGAGACACTCCCAAAAGACTTTCAGACAGCCGAATTCCTTCTCAGCAAGGGATACCTCGATCGCATTGTCGAGAGAAAGGATATGAAGAAGACGCTTCATCTGTTGCTGAAACTTCATAATTACAGCTTATGATCTTAGAAGAAAATGAAATGAAAATCGAAGCCATGGAAGAAGAACTTCTCTTAATGGATCCAAAAAGCGAAGAATACGCCATGAAGAAATCCCAGCTGAAGAAGCTCAAGGAGGAAACCTTCTCTTCCCTTTCCGCCTGGGACAAAGTCTGCATCGCCAGAAGCGACAAGAGAATCAAATCAAAGACATTGATTTCCCATCTCATCACCGAATTTGTCGAACTCCACGGAGATCAATATTATTCGGATGATGCTTCCATCATCGCCGGAATCGGCTTTTTGGGAAAACATCCAGTCACCATCTTGGCACAGGCCAAGGGAAGTGATACCAACGAGAAAATCGCACGCAATTTCGGTATGACATCTCCCGAAGGCTTCAGAAAGACGCTCCGTCTTGCAAAACAGGCCGAAAAATTCCATCGTCCCATCATCACCATCGTCGATACCAGCGGCGCCTATCCCGGAAAGGGAGCAGAAGAAAGAGGCCAGGCGAGAGCCATCGCGGAAAACCTTATGGAATTTTCCAAGCTCAAGACCCCTGTCATCGCCCTTGTCCTCTCCGAAGGAGGAAGCGGCGGCGCATTGGCATTAAGCGTCTCTGACTACCTCTTCATGTTTGAGAATGCAGTCTACAGCGTTTTGTCCCCGGAAGGATTCTCTTCGATTCTCTTCAAGGGCAAAGTCAAGCCGGAAGAAGCCGTCAATTATATGAAGATGACATCGCAGGATCTCTATGACGACAAGATTGTCGATGAGATTATCAAGGAGCCTCTTGGCGGTCTTCGCTATCTTTCGTTGGATTATTCCAATTCCCTGAAGGAAAAACTGATCACGAAGATTGAGGAACTCTCCGCCATGAATGTCGATGAGCTTTTGGAAAAGAGATATGAAAAATATCGGAGGATAGGTACACTCGCATGAAAATAGCATTTTTATTCGCTGGGCAGGGTGCCCAGGCTGTCGGGATGGGAAAGGATTTTTATGATCAAAACGAGATGGTCAAGGAATTCTATGATTCTTTCCCGGAGATCAGAGACCTCTGCTTTGAAGACAAGGAAGGGGTTCTCAACCAGACGAAATACGCCCAGAAGGCGATGCTTCTGACTTCCTATTGCATCGCTTCGGCCCTCAAGGAAAAAGGAATCAAGCCGGAATACTGCTGCGGATTGTCCCTAGGCGAATATACCGCACTTGCCTTCTCCTCGGTCTGGTCCTTGAAGAATGCGCTCAACATCATCACCCATCGTGGAGAAATCATGCAGGACGCCCTTCCCTTAGGAACAACCAAGATGGCTGCCATCATCCAGTGCGACAGAAAGACCATCCAGGAATGCCTTGCTCAGGTCAAGAGCGGTATTGTGGAAATTGCAAACTACAACTGTCCTGGACAGATTGTCATCACCGGAGAAAACAAGGCTGTCGATGATGCCCTTATTCTTCTCAAGGACAAGGCCAGACGCTGCATTCCTTTGAATGTCTCTGGTGCTTTCCATTGCTCACTATTGAACGATGCCTCTGAAAAACTGAAAAAAGTCCTTGATGAATATATCCCGAATAAGCCATCCTATAAAATTGTCTACAATGTCTCTGGCAAGGAAGAAGAGAGAAACATCAATGACATCCTCAAGGAACAGATCTGCCATTCCGTGTATTTCGAGGACAGCATCGACTATCTTCTTTCCCAGGGTGTGGATACCTTCATCGAAATCGGACCGGGAAAGACATTGTCCGGCTTTGTGAAAAAGACAGCCAAAACCCCTGTCAGCATCTACAATGTTTCTGATTATCAGGGCTATCTTGATACCCTCAAGGCCCTTGTAGGATAAATGGAATATCCGATTTCATATCTCGAGACTTTTTTCGGATACACGCTTTTCCATACAAAGGAAATCGATTCGACCAATTCCTACTTCAAAAGGGAAAGAGATCATTTCAAAGGCGATTCCATCCTTCTTGCCGATCATCAGACAGCAGGAAGAGGAAGAGAAATCCGAAAATGGGAAGACAGCAAAGAAGATCTTCTCTTCTCTCTTTTCTCAAAGGAGGATCTCCGTTTTGAGATTCTGATGCCGCTTGCCATATTAAGGGCAACCCGGCTTCATCATGCCACAAGCTTCATCAAATGGCCAAATGATCTCTATGTCGAGGATAAGAAGCTTTGTGGAATCCTCATCGAGAAATCCTATGAGAAATCCTCCTTTCATTCCCAGGTCATCGGTGTCGGAATCAATTTCTCCACAAAGGAAAATCTTCCGAGCATCGGAATGAGAACTTTTGACGAAGATATTGGAAAACTTGATTTCCTAAAGGAGATTCTTTCTTCCCTTGATGAACTGAAGACGATGCCACTCGAAGAAGTCTTGGATCAATACAAAAAGAACAATCTGATTTACAATCGCAGGGTCTTTTACCACTGCGAGCAATACAAAGTCGATGGATTCACTATCGAAGGATACCTGATCCTGAAGAAAATCGATCAAGAGAAGACCTTGATTGTCAAAAGCGATGAAATCGACATCAAAGCCTGCATAGAGGGAAAATTATGATTACTGAAATACGTTATTCCATGGTCGACAGCGGCATGCATGTGACACTGCTTTCCTTAGCCAAGATCATCGAGGATGCCACGACTCAATTCCTTTCTGAACATGGATTTTCCTCCATGGATCTCAACCATACCTATCATGCCATCATGGTCGTCTTGAAAAACCATATCATCTTCCATTCAAGGATTCATTTCATGGATGTCATCATAAGCAAGGTCGATGTCATCCGAAAATCCTCTGTCGCCTTGATTTTGAGGACCCGTCTTTTCCGTCAGAATGAATTTGACCCTCTTGTCACTTCCTATATCCAGCTCTCGAGCATCGATATGTTCAGCCGAAAACTCAGAAACATGGATGAATTCAAGTCCTTCCAGGAACTCAACGCCTCCGAGGAGGAAGTCTCCATCAAAGGATTATTCAACCGTGCCCTTGATCTTCATGAGCCTCTCATGATGAAGAAGGAAATCGAAGTCGAGTCGACGGACATCGACTATTCGAACCATCTCAACAATATCGCCTATATCCGCTACTTCATGAACTGCCTATCCTCGAAGGAACTCCGTCATCTTCCCTATAAGGAACTCGAGATCAACTATATAAGGGAAATCAAGGAAAAGGAGAAAGCCATCATCGAATATACAAAGAAAGACAATCTTCTTTTCTTCCATCTGAAAGACAAGGATGGAAACCTTCTAACCAGGGCAAAAGTCACGCTCTGATAGAAGTTTCTCTTGATAAGAAAACCTCGGCCGAAGCCGAGGTTTTCCTTTATGCGATATAATAGATTTCCAAAACCGGGAAGTCATAGGAATTCTTATAGAGTTTCAAGGTGAAATGATGCGTTTCGCCGTCTTTTGTGAATTCCCCGCTGGCAAGAAGGACTTTTCCGTAGGACTTATCATAGTAGTACATCATCGTCCAGGTCTTCTCCTCATCCGCCTTTAAAGTCTTTTCGATATCCGTGAAGATCTTATCATCCCATGTCTTTCCTCTGAGGGTGACAGACTTTCCGTTGACAGAATTGGAAGATATATAGTCTTCATCTGTTCCGAGATAGAGATACGGAATCTCATTTCCATCGAAGCATTCATGCATTTTATCGAGCGTGTTCTCGCTGTACGATCCAGAAGAAGGCAATTCATACTTTGGATACAAGGAGAAAGTCATTGTGTAGGCATTGGAGGAATATTTCATCGTCATCTTCATGATGGAACCATCATCCTTCACCTTCGAGGCCGACAGAATTGTCTCACGAGCGGCCTGTTCCCTAAGTCCGGTATTTCCGAATTCATTGATGGAACAGGTCCAGCCATCATTCTCGAGAATTTCCTTGTTCTTGTCGAAATAATTATGATGATAGTAGCAATAAGTAGATTTTCCTGAGTCGTTCTTCGTCGTGTCTGTTTTGATTGTGACATTCTGTAAGGATGAGGAGGATGCGTTGTTCGCTTTCACGGTATAGCGATTGATATCAGAAACATAAAGGAAGGGGAGTTCATATCCCAAGACCGAATTGATTGTCGTCTTCTCATCTTCCGTATAGTCAGTGCCTGTCTGGAAAGTCTCGGGCTCATCATAGAAGATCATCAGCTTGGCAACATCCGTTTTGGAATCGCCATTCGGCATGAGGACAAAGCGAAGGGTCGAACCGTCGCCATTCTGCTTGACACCTTCAAGCGATTCCTGATTATAGCGAGTTCTTGTCGAAATGCTATAGCCATCCGTAATCAAGACCTGCTTGGCATCTTCGACAATTCGGCCATCCCAGACGCCGCCTTTGATGGTAATGGATTTATTGAACTGCTTTCCAGATCCCGTCGTCGATGAACTGCTGGATGTTTCGCTGCTCGTAGCGACTGTCAAAGAGGAATTCGCACTATGGAGATAAATATAAGGGAAGGTGTTTCCACCAAGCTGGGTGGTGAAATTCTTGCTGACTTTCTCTGGCCATTCACTTTCTGTCGCACCATACGTATCACGATAGAGAAGCGTCAAGGTCGTGGCGGAGAATAGGACACCTGTTCCCATGCTCGGCTGCTTGAGGCTGAGGGTGATCGAAGAGCCATCCGTGAATGTCTTCGTGGCAGTCAAGGTCTTCAGATTTGTCGCATCGCTTGTGATTTTGATTTCACCCCAGGTTCCTGTTTCATCAGAATCCCCCTGAATGCTCGCCTTGGTGTCCTCAATCATGCTTTCATTCCAGTTTCCGCCATAGACAGTGATGGTTCTTGCTGTCGAATCCCAGTTGGAGGTGTATTTCTTCAATCCGAGATACACAAAAGGAACGCTATGACCATCGAAATGGTCATCCATGCTTGCCTTGGTGGTCGTTTCCTCTTTGACAAGGCTTGTTCCCTGTTCCCAGCTTGTCGCATTTTCCTTGTTATATCCCTCAAGATAGGTCACAGTACAGCTTGCCGTACCATAGAGATTGCTACTGATATGACTGCTGCCAGTGATACGGATCTGGAAATATGATTGATCGGTAGGATCAGTATATTCTGCTTCCAAGTCATAAAGTGCGGAGGAAGTCTTCTTGACAGTCACTTTATATCCAGCATCTTCTAAGGATTTTCTTGCATCCGACATGATTCTTGGAGAATAGGTATTGCTTGTCTTTGGTGAAATCGACAACATCGAAGAAGAGGTGGAGAAGGAACAACTCGTCTTTTTGTCTCCTAAGAAGAAATAGGGGAGGACATGTCCATTCATATAATCCATCATGGTCTGCTTTGTATTCGCATCCCATTCCTGTTCTTCTTCAGAAGGAACATCGAATGTCTTTTTGCAATAGTTTGCATACAAAATCACCTTGCTAGTCTCACGATAGGGCTGTTCGACACTCAAGGTGATATAGCAGCCATCATCAAAAAGCTTATAGGCTCTAAGTCCCGTGCCATAGGAACCGATAAAGCCTTCCGTTGTCCATCCAGCTTTTTCAAGGCTGGCTTTGGCCAAGTCGAACATGCCATCATGATAAAGTCCACCGGTATAGGTAAGAACACCCGTATCGGACTTGAAGGTGATGCTCGGATTTTTCGTGCCTAAGTAGATGAAAGGCAATTCATGGTTATCCATGCCATCATGCATCGTCTGAAGATCATCGGCAGAATAGGCAGTGATCGCACTCGGATTGTATCCTTCCGAGATGCTGATTTCCATATAGGCACGGCCTGTATTGCTCGGTTTGGAAATCGTGGCAGTCATAATGCATTTATCTTCTTCCTCAAGCGTAGCCGTAATGACACCATCCTCTTCCTTGATTGTAAATCCAGCCTGTTCATAAGCCGTCTTAAAGGAAGCAAGCAAGGAATCATCCCATTTCCATCCGATGACTCTTAAGGAACCGGTGGATGATTTATAAAGATAGAGATGGGAGCATCCGAAATTGATATACGGGATATCATGATCATCCAAGTAGGAATGAATTGTTGAGATTTCATCCGCAGAATAGCTTGTCGCACCATGATTCAAATCAAACGATTCATCATAATAGGCTTTCAGAATATAGGTCGCCACTTCATCGGCTGTCGCAGCCGTATGGGAAATCTCAACCTTCAGCTTCAGTGCTTCATTTGTCGCAGTCAAAATATCGTTCTCGTTATCGATCGATGCGACATATCCGGCATTCTGGAACACGCTCACAAAAGATTGGAAAGCATTCGCATCATAGTCTTCTCCATCGATTCTTAAATAGGTTGTCGAAAACTGAAGACTGTCCTTATATTCGCAGATGAGATTCTTCGTCTTTCCAAGATTCACATAAGGAAGGATTGTTCCACCGAGATATTCCTTCATCTGGGAAGAAATCGCATTGCCCCATAAGGTCTCATCCTGGGATTCGCTCGAAGACGAGGAGGAAGAACTCTCCTTATCAGAACTTGTCACCTTGGAACTCGAAATCGTTGAGGAAGTCTTCGTGCTCGAAGAAGTCGTCGAAGACGCAAGATTGCTGATTCCTGCTTCAGAGGAAGACGAAGAAAAACTGCTCGAATTTCCTTTTGTACAGGAAAACATCGTCAAAGACATCAACGCAAACAAAGAAATTTTCGTGATCTTTTTCATTTTATGGTCCTCTTATAACCTGAAAATATTTTAAGAAACGAAAATGATATCGGCCGAAAAATCATTGCATGCAAAATCCGAAGATTTCGATTAAAAAAGAATTTCTACGTTATTTGTTTCATCTATAATGATAAATAAACAATTGATTCCGAGAAGAAGAAGAAGAAGGAGAAAGCGTTTACCTTTTTTTTGAAAATAAGGAACTAAGGTCTAAAAACATCACCCTGACTTCATACTACACCTTATAGAATCCTCATCCTTATTGATCATTTCGTCTTATCTCATGATTTGATTTTTTCATAAAAAAATTGACCATCTTGCCATAAGAAATCGTCTGCAGAACTCATTTTAAAACATCTCCTATCTTTCAAACGAAGTTCAACCGAAATGGCACATCCTTGCCATCA
The DNA here is from genome assembly GCA_963660905.1 of bacterium. Taxonomy (GTDB): domain Bacteria; phylum Bacillota_I; class Bacilli_A; order RFN20; family CAG-288; genus Enterosoma. Next base: position 45,161 of record CAVKZJ010000001.1, read on the forward strand.
AGGATTCTTCTTCTCGCATACCAATTTGAATAAGAACCTATTTAAATTTCGAAATCACTCACTGAAAATTGGTAAAAGAAGAAAGAAAGTATACTTTCAGGTATACTATCTTGCGATAAATACAACTAGACAGTGAATTCGATTCGAATTGGCAATGGTATCAGTTATATCTTGAATATGATGTTTCCTAATTTTAAAAAACATATATTTCTCAACACATACTGAGAATGTTTTGAGATTTATGGAATAAATCAAATAACATTCAATTTTCGATAAATCTAAAGCAGATATGTGATGACGCTACATTGACCCTAGCGTTATGGACTAGTTTATTATGATTGAAAGCAAGTATTATATACGGCAACGGCAAATTTAAACATACGTATAGAAATAGTCGTTAAAGATCAAGCATAGGAAGTGTTTAATGCGCTTGGTCTTGATAGGACAACAGCACTCTATATATTTCTTAAGGCCAGAATTCGAGAACATGGAATTCCTTTCGAATTAAAGTTAGAAGGTCTAACGATATGACCAGAGCTGCTATTGAGAAAGGAAGAAAACTTATATCCGATCCGAATGCAATAAGATATTCCAGTATGAAAGACCTTAAGACAGCATTGCAAGCATGAAATATGATGTGGAGTTTACTGATTAATTAAAAATACATAATAATTTGTTGAATAAATCAATGAATTTTATATAGAAATTTACGCATGACTAAATTTTCTTAAGGCTTGTTTATCTCTTATGCGATAATCAAAAGTTGCCTTGTAATATTAGGCTCTACAAGCAGATAATAGCCGACTTAACAGAAGCATGAATTAATATAGCATTCATGACGAACTATGAAAAAAATGAAGAAAACATTCATGTAATTTAGTGTAAAAATATAATGAAATTTCATAGTTTTTTACACGAATAATTGCTATAATATAATCAGCACCAATGTGGAGGATGATTTATGTATAGAAAAATCATGGCTTTCCTGAAAGATTGGAAAGAAAACACGCATCGTAAGCCTCTTATTTTGCAAGGCGCAAGACAGGTCGGAAAAACCTATTCCATTTTGGAGTTCGGTCGCATAAACTATGAAAATGTAGCATACTTCAACTTTGAAACGAATCCAAAACTGAACGAAACTTTTAAGGAAAACATCAGCCCCGATTATCTGATACCAATTTTGTCACATATCGCAGGTCAAACCATCGTCAAAGAAAAAACGCTGATTCTATTCGACGAGGTGCAGCTTTGCGAAAGGGCTTTGACTTCCCTTAAATATTTTTTTGAGGATGCACCAGATTATCACATTATTGTCGCAGGCAGTTTGCTAGGCGTTGCAGTCAACAGAACAAAATTTTCATTTCCAGTAGGAAAGGTTGATATAAAAACGCTTTATCCGATGGATATGGAAGAATTTATGCTAGCACTTGGCGAGAACGATTTGGTTGAGCAAATCAAAAAATGCTTTCATAGCAATCAACCACTCCCCTCTGCCTTGCATGATGAAGCAATGCAACTTTATCGTCAGTATCTTGTGGTCGGAGGTATGCCAGAGTGTGTCATGCAGTTTGCTCAGACAAAGGATTATAACCTTGTTCGTCATATACAGGATACAATACTTTTAAGTTATCTCAACGATATGAGCAAGTACAACAACTTGAATGAAATCAAAAAAACAAGACTTGCATACGACAATATAACCGTCCAGCTCTCAAAGAAGAATACCCGTTTTCAATATAAACTGATTAAGAAAGGCGGACGGGCTTCCGAATTCGAAAATGCGATTGAATGGTTGTGCCTCTCTGGCATCGTATCACAAGTTTACAAGGCCGAACAAATCAAAAAGCCACTTGAAAATTATCGTGATATTGACGCATTTAAAATATATGTATCCGATTTGGGTTTGCTTTGTGCTAAGAAAGATTTAGCCGCGAATGATATTCTCTATATGGTCGAAGAAATAAACGACTTCAAGGGTGGCATGGCAGAGAATTATGTCAATGTTCAACTATCCATCAATGGCTATCACACCTATTATTGGGAGTCTGAGCGTGGAGCTGAAATTGATTTTATCATTCTGCGTGACGGCCAACTCATTCCTATTGAGGTAAAGTCTGCTGACAACACCAAAGCGAAAAGTTTAAGGGTTTATATGGACACCTACAAACCCGCTTATGCAATCAAACTCTCTACTAAGAACTTCGGATTTGAGGAAAATAAAAAAATCGTTCCTCTCTATGCAGCATTTTGTATTTGAGATTAATATTTATCAGGAACACTCAAATAATCACTGAAAATAATGGTATATTTCTCTAGTTCTATATACGTCAATTGCATCAAAACGGGAAACGAAGTTAATATTTTACATCATTTTTTCACAATCGATTTTCCTGAAATATGGAATGAATGAACTTATTCTCTTCTAGTCAGATTTATGGAACAGAGACCTCTTAGAGCTTGATGATCTTGCTTATGACATTCTTTGGATATTTCAGTTTCGAAGAGGAAATCAGGCTCGCATTCGAATAGAGGTTTTCCGATAGATAGTAGACCTGGACATGCTTTTCTGTTTCCTTCGTCTGGAAGCTTCCTTTTTTCAGTTCGTCAAGCGAAATCGTGGAATAATCTCCCTGGTATTCATTCTTGTCATCATCGACAAAGAGAGGAAGGGATTTCGCATTCAAGGGAGAATAACTCTCGATAGAGCGGACAAAATCCTTTCCATCCGCGTCTTCCTTCTTCGAAAGGACGAGTCCAGAATCCTCTATATCATAGATTTCATTCAGGGAGGAAAAGACTTCCTTGGCTTCCGTAATAGAAGAAGTATTCATCAGGGCTGTCGTATACATATCCGCTAAAAAGGTATCGGATAGATTTACGCTGACAGAGTCGAAATACGAGACAGAATATCCCGTCAGGGAAGAAAGGATATGATTTCGCAAAAGAAATTGTCCGTCCTCATATTCATAGAAATAGTTTTCATAATATCCGGATGTCGATAGATTGAAGGCATCCTTCATGGCAAGCTGCACTTCATAATCATTGTAGGCGTTCTTTTCGACAGAATAGCCTTCCTGATAGGTCGGATTGATATATCTTACAAGATAATCTTTGTCATCGATTCTTTTTCTTGTCGCCTTGATGGAAGACGTTCCCCCATTGATCAAGAGACAGATATCCGGATATTCCGATAGGAAATCCTGGCTGATTTTTTCAATCGCATACCCTTTTGCGCATCCACCAAGCGATATTTCAATGGGAAGTAGTTTTCCATCCTCATCCTTTCTGGCATGGAAGATGACGCTTTTTTCCTCATCATCGAATGTAAGAAGGGATTCTGTTTCCTCCTTTGTCTTGGGAAGAGAGGAGACATAATAGGCAATCTGATCTTTTTCCTCACTATCAAACGACATGAAATAGAGATTGGTCGATTCCTGAAGAGCGTAATCCAAAGGAGATTTCTCTTCAGTTTTGCTTTTCCTGGAAAGTTTCTCTTCATAGAGATCGTTGATCTTTCCTAAGAAAATATTGAATCTCAGATCGCTGTCCAAGGTAAACTGGAAGCTTCGTTTGAGAAGATCGTATAAATCATCATCCAAAAAGACTTTCTCTTCCTTTCCATAGGATTCATTGATGACCTTGACGTTGTTGATTTTCTTTCCCTGAAATGTATAAAAGGAATGACGGTCTGAAAGGGCATGCTCATACATGATCTTTTCCTGATATTCCTTTTTCATGCTCGCAATCTGAGACGATGTATATTGATTCTCAAAGCAATAGAGTGAAGCGGAAATGCTGGTGTTGAAAGGAATGACATTATCGTCATCAAGAACCTTCACATCGTCATACCCGTCTTTTGAAATCACAAAAAGAGAAGGAAACGAGACGACCATCGCATTCTTTTTTTCCTGACAGGAAGAAAGAAAAAGCATCAAGATGACAAGAGGAATGTTTTTTTTCATAGGAATACAATAATGAATGCACAAAGAAGAATCAAGATAGAATGAAAGAAGACTGCCCTTATCTTAAAAGGCAGCCTTCCTGATTTCGATTATGGACGAAGTCCCATTCCACCTTCCAAGGTGATGGTTTCGCCGGTCATATACTTGAAGTCCGGTGTCGAAATCATCAGACACACTCTTCCGATTTCCTTTTCGGCATCGCCGAAATGACCGATCGGCGGGACATGGACATTCGCCTTGTAGGCTTCCGGATAGGCCTTCTGGAAGTTCTCCAATTGGCTGGTCCAGGCAAGAGGGCAGATGATATTGACATTGATGTTGTCTTTTGCCCATTCATTGGCAGCGACACGGGACAATCCACGGATGCCTTCCTTGGCAGCGGCATAGGAGCATTGTCCATAATTTCCAAACAGACCTGCTCCACTGGCGAAATTGATGACGCTACCCTGCGTTTCCTTCAGATAAGGATAGCAGGCCTTCATGTAATAGAAGGCAGCATAGAGTCCGGAATACAAAGCCAGATTGAACTGTTCCGTGGTCTGCTCCGCAAGCGGAACGCCGCTTGCACTCGCCTGGGCATTGTTGATGAGGACATCGATTCTTCCAAATTTGTCGATGATCTTCTTAACCACATCCTTCACCATGGCCTCATTGTCATTCTTTTCATTGACGTCAGCCTGGAGAATCAGGACAGAAACCTGGTATTTTTCCTCCAATTCCTTCTTGGCAGCCTCTAGTTTGCTGACATTTCTTCCCGTGATGACGATATTGGCCCCTTCCTTTGCAAATGCCGTGGCAATTCCATAGCCGATGGAACCACATCTGCCATCGCTCAGAACAGCTCTTCCGGCACCTGTGATCAAAACAGTCTTTCCTTTGAATAAATCCATTTTTTATACCTCTTCATAAATTTATTATAGCGAGGATGGAAGAGGTTACAAAAGTATTTTTTATATTTTTTGATGTTTTCTTGGATTTACATACACTTTTTTCTCCATCGTGCAGAATCCTCTTCTCTCGTATAGAAAGAAAAAGGTACTTCTTTTCCATTTCTTTTTCTATAATGGTAAGGATGAAAATGAATGAATGTGAAAAAAAGAAGCAATACCTCACCTTCCATCCGACGAGAGACATCATCCTCTATTCGAGCTGTGTCTTCTTGATTGTCTTTACCTTTCTATTTGCCTTGTTTTCGAAATCAACATCCAAGGAGAATACCTATGTGGAAATCCGATACAAGGACACGCTTCTCTTTGAAAAGGATGACAAGGAAAAGAATACGAAGATTTCTTTCCCAGAAGAAGGCGAAAAGAAAATCACCTTCCAGAAGGAAGATGCCTCCTTTTATATTGAGGGATTACAGAGTTTCGATTTCATGGGAGAGAGTGTCACCATCACGCTTTATTCTGATAAAAGCATCCAGATTCTGAAGGATGAAATCACCTGCAATGACCATGTCTGTTCGAAAATGGGAAGAATCGATAAGGTCGATATTCCCATCGTCTGTTTGATCAACCATATACAGGTGATGATCCGTTCGAACACAGGTCTACCGGAGAATGTGAACTGATATGAAAGTGAAACGTCTCATCGTCCTATCGATTTTGGTTGCATTGAGTCTTCTTCTCCACTCCGTGGAAGGCATGATTCCGGCTTTCCTTCCGATTCCAGGATTCCGACTTGGGCTTGCCAACCTCGTCCTCCTTTTCGTTCTCTTCTTTTATGATTATAAAAGCTATGTCTTCACTCTTTTTCTGAAGGTGATGCTCGTCCCACTGGTATCCAATGGCTTTTCAATCCAGTTCTTCATGTCCTTAAGCGGATCCATATTTTCCTTAGTCATTACGACAATTCTTTATTTCCTTGTCAAGGGAAGCATCTTTTCCATCTCGAGTTTCTCTAGCCTTGGTCATACCTTTGGCCAGCTATTCTGCTATGGCCTATTCTTTTCGACCTTCGAAATCTTTTTCTATATCATCATTTTAGGTCCCTTGGCAATCCTTAGCGGCACTCTGATGGCTCTATTGACAAAGGCAATCATCCTTCGTCTACCGAAGAATCTTCTCAGCGACGAAAAAAAGAGACGGAATTAGAATCCATCTCTTTTCTATTTTTAGACTAATTTCTTTCTGATCTTCGTCGAAAGAAGATCGACAAGGAGAACCATCACGAGCAATCCCCAGAGAAGGGCACCAAGCTGTGGCCAGTTCTGGTTGTTGGAGTAATTCAGGATGAGTCTTCCCATGTCGCCGGCACCGACGATGCCGAGGATCGAAGCGTTTCTCAGATTGAGATCGAAACGATACAGGACCGTCGAGATGAAGTTGGACGAGACCTGCGGAAGAACGCCGACGCGGATCTTGCTCATCGTGGACGCACCCGAGGAATCCAAAGATTCCAAGAAGGTCATGTTAATGCTATCGAGGTCATCGGAATACATCTTTCCGAGCATGCCGATAGACTGAATGGACAATACCAGTACACCTGTGATTGGACCAATGCCGGTAATCTGGACGAGAATCATACAGAAGACGATCTCCGGGAAAGTACGGATCAGAATGAGGATGATTTCCGAGATGATGGCATATTTTCCCATCAGCTTGTGGCTGGCCAGAAAACCGAAGGGAATGGCAAGAAGTGCAGCAAACAAGGTACCGACAAATGCGATGGCAAATGTCTGAAGGCAAAGATAGAGTACACTTTGATCGAATGACCATCTTCCCGTTCCCAAGAAGAGATTGTAGTCCGGAACAAGAAAACCCATGAAGAATTTGTTCATCATGTCGGGATTGCTCTTATTCGCCTCAAAGGAACCGGAATGAATGCCGAAGAAAACAAACGCTCCGACAAAGATGGCGATGGTGACAAGATTGACAACCCATATCTTCGGTCTAGCAAAGAAGGCATCGACATAACTGAAGTAATGACGGAATCTCTTTTCGAAGGATTCCTTGACCTTCAGTTTCTTTTTCTCCGCCGCGATTCTTTTCAGGAAGTCTTTCTTTTCCTTCCTGGCGGCTTTGTTGATGCTGGAAACTTCGTCGGGAGTATTTTCGATGGCAGAGATTCTGTTCTTTTCGATGTTCTCAAGGCCTATGGTCTTTTTCTTTTCGAGCTCGGCAAGAGCTGACGCATACTCCGCCTTGGCCTGAAGACGGGCTTCGCTGTTTCGTTTCTGGCTTTCGATTTTTTCCTGTTTCAATGATGTCTCATCCATTATTGTGTCCTCCTCTTGAGGTAATTGGAGAAGAGCTGAAGAATCAGAACCAAGACAAGCAGAGGAAGCAGAATCGCTCCGACCTTATTATATTGGAAATAATCCATGGATTCGCTGATCTCCTTTCCGATGCCGCCAGCGTTGACATAGCCTAAGATGACGGAGGCACGGATATTGATTTCGAAGGTATAGATGATGTTGGCCAAAAAGACAGGAAGGATCTGAGGGAAAATCGAAACAACGAAGGCTTTCGGCTTGGTGGAACCAGTGGAAAGAATCGCTTCATAGGGATGCATATCCACGGTTTCGATATATTCGTACATGATTTTAATGAGAATACCCGCCGTGAAGAGAATCATGGCAAACACACCGGCTGTGTTTCCGATATTGAAGAAGGCAACACCGATGATGCCTAATACAGCCGTCGGGATGGTTCTGAGGACATTCAGAAGGAAACGGAAGATGAAGTTGACCGCTTTATTGTTGACAATATTGATAGAGCACAAAATCATAAAAGGAATGGCAATCACAGCACCGATCGAGGTCGCGACAAACATCATTTCGAATGTCTGCCATATGAGCGGAATGGCGGTGTTCCCCATATATCCGAACCATTTTCCCCAGGTGTCGAGGTTCGACATGCCCGAAGTCTGAGGGCCGAACATCTGCGAGAAAATCATTCCGATGTTGTCGAAATTGAATCTCGCCTTCTCGAATTCAAGGAAGAACTGGGAGACGATGAAAAGAAGGGCGACAATTAAGACACTGACAAGCACATGGCCCTGTGGCTTTAAAAGGATATTTCCATCGACATGGACAGGGACATAGAAGAAACGGAATGGAGCGATGAGATAATGGGAATCGGAAATGTCACGATTCGCTTCCTCAATCATCGAGCGATAGCGTTTCTTATTGTTCTCCATCGCAGGCTTGAGCATCGCCTGGACTAGGGACGGCTTCGTCCCAGAAGAGAGCAATTCTTCCTTCTTCTTGAGAATTTCATCCTTTTGGGCAAGATAGACTCTCTTGGCTTCCTCTTTTTTTAGTTTGGCATCCTGCTTGACCTTTTTATAGGCCTGGATTCTCTCCTCATGCGGAAGATGAAAGGATTCATATCTCGGGTCGATATATTTCACGCCGGACGTCATTCTTTTAACTGTCCTTCCATCGTCTCATCCGAATTGAGCTTTCGGCCATAGATGGTGGTCAATGCCTCATCAGTGAGTTCTTCTGGTTTTCCGTCAAAGACGATTTTGCCGGCCTTGATGCCGATGATTCGCGTGGCATATTTCTTTGTTAAGTCGACATGGTGCATGTTGGCGATGATGGTGATATGGAACTGCTCATTGATCTTCTTGAAGTCATCCAAGACCTGAATGGAAGTCAAGGGATCGAGGCTGGCAGTCGGCTCATCAGCCAAAATGATCTTCGGTTCCTGGGTGAGGGCTCTGGCAAGGGCGACTCTCTGCTGCTGACCGCCGCTGAGACGATCGGCTCTCATATATGCCTTATCCAAAATGCCCATCAGCTCAAGATTTTTCAAGGCAAGCATTTTCTCTTCCTTGGAATATCTTGAGAAAAGAACGTCGAAGAAATTGTGATAGCCGACACGCCCGTTGAGGACATTCTTGTAGACAGAGCTTCTCGTGACGAGATTGAAGGATTGGAAAATCATTCCAATGCTTCTTCTGAGTTCGCGAAGAGTTTTTCCTTCGCACTGGCTGACATTCTTTCCTTCCACAAAAAGGGTGCCCGACGTAATGTCGTGCATCCTGTTTATGGTTCTAAGCAATGTCGATTTTCCTGCTCCGGAAAGACCGATGATGGCAACGAACTCCCCATCGTTGATGGTGAGATTCACGTCGTCAAGACCTTTGGTTCCTTCCGGATAGATTTTCGAGACATGTTCGAACTGAATCATAGAACAAATACTTTCCAATTCGATTTACTTCGAAGTGAGGTTCTTGCTGGCCCACTTCTGGAATTCGATTTCCTCATTGTAGTCGGAATTCGTTGCATCCACATAGCCAGTATGAGAATAAAGGGAATAGACTGCATAGGCATCGCTAGCCTGTCCGTCATTGTTGACGTCATAGCAGTTGTTGTTCTCCGCCTTCTTATCTTCACTATTCTTTCCATTGTCAAACGGAGATCCACCTTCGGTCATGATCTTCTTGAAGACGTCGGTGATGGCCTTCTTCTTTTCATCTTCCAAGGAATGACGGACAGCAACACCGTCATTGAGGATTCCCTGGGTCAGGGCAACCGTGTAAGTGGAGTCAAAGACATTCTTGTCGGTGTAGTTCTTGGCCTGATCGTTTCTTAAGTCCATGTAGCCCCAGAGAGCATCGACCGTGCCATCATTATCCATCAGGGCCTTGAAGGCTGTTCCATAGCCACCGGCAGAGACAGCGACGAATTCACCCTTGGATGCATCGGCATTGGAATCGACCTTTTTCATGCCATCGGCCCATTTTCCGCCGTTCGTTTCATTGTGGAAGGCATAAAGCGGATAGGAATAGCCAGCCGGGGAGGTTGTCGACTGCAGAGCAATTTTCTTTCCAGCCAATTCATACAATTCGACCTTGCCATCGCCATCGGTATCGAACTTGCTGAGATTATTACGGTTGATAAGGCAGACGGCATAATAATAGGAAGCGACGCCCTGACCCGCTTCGCCATGATAGTAGCTTGTGTCATTCATCTTCACAATCTGGGCAGCACGAGCCGCCTCATTGGTGTGATTGGTGGAATCAGACGGATCTGGATTCTCTTCGATGACTTTGAAGCTGCTTCTCGAAGCGCGCAAAACCATATCGACCTTGCCAGGCTGGGCAATTTCCGTTGTGGCGAATGTGGAAGCCGTGATGAAGGCAGCATCGATGGTGCCGGCAGCAAGAGCTGTTCCATCAGCCGCAAAACTCGTGCCGACAGAGACAACATATTTATGTTTCGTATCATACTTTTCGAGAATCGGCTGAAGGGCAGCGGCGTTGGCGGAAAGATCGACACCTTCTCTGGATGCCGTCAACTGAAGACGGATGGTGTCCTTCGAAGAAGAGCAGGAAGCTAACGAATTGGCACTGAGAAGACTACAAACGGCAAGAGTCATCACGAATGTTTTTTTCATACAAGTTTTCCCCCTAAGGTATGATTTTTGTGGCAGCAGCATCATTTTGACAATGGAATGCATTTTCTTTGCCAAGAACATTTTATCCAAGAGAAGGAAAAAAGGTTGATGAATTCGCTTTCATGGGTACATTTCTTCTGCTTTTAAGCGTTTGTTTATTTTGCTAAATCACTTTTTTGGAGCATAAAAACGTGATTTTCTCAATTTTATCTAGTTAGTTAATCTTAATTGTTAAGCAAATGAGCAAAAATCGGTCATTATCTCCAATTCTCATTTCTCTTGACAAAAAAAACAAGTAAAATAAGAGGAATCATTGAAGATTGAAGGAGAAAACTTTATGCCTGAGCAGAACAAATACGTCAAGCCACCTTATCAGGGAGACAAAAATCCCGATGAAAAAATTTTGGCTTTAGGAAGAAAAATCACAGATGTCATTCCACACAAACTCAAAGGAATCACCTCCGATGATGCGGAATACTGGGGATTGAGAGAACTCATCAGCGATGAAATGGCCGATGTCGCCTTGACGCTGAAGGTCCGTGTCCACTATCCTTTCGAGGAAGTTCTCAAGCTGAACCCGAAATACCAGGATCAGCCGGAAAAATTAAGAGAGCTTCTCGAGCAGATGGCCTACATCGGATTGATGGAATTCGACTATTCGAACCAATATGATGACAATGGCCCGATCAAGGATGCCCCGAGAATCAAGCGCTACATGCTTCCGACCTTCGTTCCGGGAAGTGCGGAATTCTTCAACATGCGTCCAGAGACATTGAAGGACCATCCGGCGATGGCATCCTTCTTTGAAAGAATGACCTTTGTTCCGCTCGAGAAAGTCACGAGTATGATTCCAGAAGGCGGTGATGGCGTCGGCATGCATGTCATTCCGGTGGAAAAAGCCATCTCGATGGAAAGCAAGTCTCTTCCGATCGAGCATCTTTCCTATTGGCTAAAAAAATACGATGGCCATCTTTCTTGCGGACTCTGTTCCTGCCGAATTTCCCGTGCCACATTGGATGAAGGATGCGCCGATGATCCCAATGACTGGTGCATCGGTGTCGGCGATATGGCCGACTATTGCGTCGAGACCAAGAAAGGAAGATATATCACCAAGGAAGAAGCCTTGGAAATCTTCAAGAAGAGCGAAGCCAATGGTTTCGTCCATCAGATCACGAATATCGATGGAAAAGACAAGATCATCGGCATCTGCAACTGTGATGTGAAAATCTGCAACGCCTTACGTACCTCTCTTCTCTTCAATACGCCAAACATGTCTAGAAGCGCCTATACGGCCAAAGTCGATCCAAGCAAGTGCGTCGCCTGCGGTTTATGCGTCGAGAACTGTCCTGCCGGTGCCGTCAAGCTCGGCCAGAAACTCTGCAAGAAGGACGGAAGCGAGATAAGTTATCCAAAAGCTCCGCTTCCGGACAATCTCCCCTGGGGAAAATATGCTTGGGATGAAGAATACCGAGATACGGCAAGAAGCACGGATACCTATGAGACAGGAACCGCTCCCTGCAAGGTTGCCTGCCCTGCCCATGTGCCAGTCCAGGCTTACTTAAAGAAAGCGCATGATGGAAAATATCTTGAAGCTCTTGAACTCATCAAGACGCAGAACCCCTTCCCAGCTGTCTGCGGAAGAGTCTGCAACAAGCGCTGCGAAAAAGAATGCACACGTGGCGAGTTCGACAATCCGGTCGCCATCGATGCCGTAAAGAAATACATCGCCGATCTCGATCTCAATTCCGAGACGAGATACGTTCCGGACAAAATCGTTCCGAATCTCAAAGGCCATTTCGATGAGAAGATCGCCATCATCGGTGCAGGTCCGGCCGGTTTGACTGCCGCCTATTATTTAGCGCTTCTTGGCTATACACCGACCGTCTTCGAGAAGAATCCGCAGCCGGGCGGCATGCTCGTCTATGGAATTCCTTCCTATAAGCTGGAAAAGGATGTCATCGAAAAGGAAATCGATGTCATCAAGAAACTCGGCGTCGAAATCAAATGCAATGTCAATGTCGGGGAAGATATCACAATCGAGGAACTCAAGAAACAGGGTTATAAGGCTTTCTATATCGCTATCGGCTGCCAAGGCGGAAAACGCCCCGGTGTCCTAAACGATGACAAGAAAGGCACCTTGATTGCCGTCGACTATCTCCGCGACTGCTATGAGAAGAAAGAAGACTTCTTGGGCGAGACTGTCGTCATCGGCGGCGGAAATGTCGCTGTCGACTGCGCAAGAAATGCAATCCGTCTCAAAGGAAAGAAAGTCACCCTCGTGTCCCTTGAATCCCGTAATGAGATGCCGGCAAGCGAAGAGGAAGTCAAGGAAACCCTCGAGGAAGGAATTGAAGTCCTCAACAGCTATGGTCCAAAGGAGATCAAGGTCGATGAAAATGGCATCGTGAAGGGAATCATCCTGAAGAAATGTCTTTCCACAATCGATCCAGAGACCAAGAAATTCTCTCCGAAATACGATGAGAATGACACAATCGAGATTTCCGCTGACCAAATCATCTTTGCCATCGGCCAGCAGATTGAATGGGGCAAGCTTCTTGAGGGAAGCAAAGTCACCTTCTGGAGAGGAAATTACCCGATTGCCGATAAGATGACCTATCAGACCGCCGATGAAGATATCTTCGTCGGAGGCGATGTCTTCACCGGTCCGAAATTCGTGATTGATGCCATTGCAGCCGGCCATGCGGTTGCCGTTGCCTTGCATAGACATGTCCATGAGCATGCCTCCATGACCATCGGCTACAACCGAAGACATTTCACTCCGCTCAACAAGAAGGACATCTCCGTTCCAGGCTATGACACAACGCCTAGACAGATTGAAAAACTCGATGATTCCTTCGACCGCAAGACATCCTTCAAGGATGGCCATATCGGCTTTGATGAAGAGCAGGTAAAGAAGGAAACGGCACGTTGCCTCTCCTGTGGCGTGAGCATCGTCGATCCGCATAAATGTATCGGATGCGGTATCTGCACCACGAAGTGCAAATTCGATGCCATCTCCCTTGTGAGAGATCACCCGAAGGCTTCCACGATGGTCCGCGCCGAGGATAAGGTTCTTCCACTTCTTCGCCACGCCCTGAAGAGAAGAGTCAAGATCATCCTCCATTCCGGATCTCAAGAGGCCAAGCTCATGAGAAAGAAGAGAAAAGAATTCAATCGTCTCTACGAGAAGAACAAGGCCACGATGCCCGACACCGGAAATTCCCCTTCCTATCATGCATGAACTATCCATCGTCTTTGAAGTCATCGACCAGATTGAAGAGATAGCCAAAAAGAACAGCGTCAAGGAAGTGACCCATCTGACGTTGGAGCTCGGAGAAGTCAGCACAGTCATCCCGGATTATTTCCGGGACTGCTTCTCCTGGGCGATCAAGAAATCTTCCTACATGAAGAACTGTGAGCTGGAAATCGTCGTCCTTCAGGCAATGTCGTATTGCAGGGATTGCAAGAAAACATACATGACGACAAAGTACGGAAAAGAATGTCCTCATTGCAAAAGCACGAACACCTATCTGATCAGCGGAGAAGAAATCAGCATACGGGATATCAAGGTGGTCGAAGAAGCAAAAGATGGACAAAAAGAAAATCCTTCCTGATGATTTTGTGAATCAAAGCCCCGAATCAATTATCGGGGCTTTTTCAGTAGAAAAAAACTATTCCTTCCCTCAAAAAAGAGAAAAAGGAATAGTTCAGATTTTTTAGTCTTTGAAGATCTTGGCTTCTTCGAGTCCATGCTTCTTCAAAAGTAGGCAGGCGACAAAGAAGATTCCCTGATAGACGACATTGCAGCTGATCTGCATCCAGGCTCCCTCATAGCCTCTCTTGGTCGAGAGATAGCCCATTCCGATCATGAAGAGAAGAGCGACAAGGAAGAGAATTCCTTCCAGTTTTCGTTTCATCCTGAAGGAGATGATGGAAAGCATGACAAGATAGCCTCCTGCACCTAAGATCATGATTGAAAGAAATGGCCAGAGATTGTTGAATGCCTTCAATCCGCTCGAACCGACTTCTTCTTCGAGGACAAAGAGAACAGGAAAAAGGGAAATGGCAGCCGTTTGAGAAACATGTTTCGTATTATGGGTGGTAAACATACCGACCAGGGAAAGGAAGAGGAGGATGAATCCAACCGACTGGGTCGGTGTGAACTGCTTGTCGAGAATGACATAGTCGACCTGGAAGGCACCCATGACAATCTTGTGGAGAGCCTTCAAGACACCGGCAACGAAGACCATGATGCTTCCGCTTGCCAAGAGGCAATAGCATCCTTTGACCATCTTCGAATAGAGGGCGCGAAGAAGAATGACGCTGCCCATCATGAAGAGTACAACCGGAAGAAGGTCATAGATTCCCTGAAAGAGGACGCCGACTCTTGGGGCATCCTTGAATGAAGTGAGAATCATATCACTTCAGCCATGTCCAGTTTTCGAGGGATTTGACGGGGATGAGATGCATCAGAATCGGAGTCTTCCTGATGTATTCCTGATATTTCGGATCAGAGCCATAATTCTTCTTTTGACGGATTTCCAGTCTCTTGGCTCCGCTGACCATGACATAGACAATTAAGAGATAGCCTAAGATAGAAATCAGCCAGGCGGCCCAATCGTCTGAGAAGATATCCACACCGGAAACGAAGATGCCTGTCCACATGAGGATTTCGCCTAAATAGTTCGGACAGCGGACAAAGGAATAAAGACCTGTGGAAACGAATGTATGAGGATTCTTCTTTTTGGCCGCATTTTTCTCCAAGTCAGCCAACGTCTCGATGAATAGGCCGATAAAGGCGATTGCACAACCGATGACCGGGGCAATCACGCCCGTTCCAGTGCTCGGGAATGATCCGCCGACACGATAGATGACGGGATAGGTCTGCATGATATATAAGACGCCGACAGAAATCCAGATGGCAATCTTGACAAAGACCGGCATCGCCTTTTCTTCGGCTCCCGCCACCTTATCGAGTGTTTTTCGATAGCTGGCGGATTTTGCCTCACGATAGATGAGGAAGCCAGAAAGCCTCATGCCATAAAGCATAAGAAGAATAGAAAGAAGATAATTGACAAATCCATTCTGGTTGATTCCGACAAAAGAGAATTTTCCGGCTGTGAAGATCAGAAGAGTCAATCCGATGGCAAAGACGGAAAGCCCATAGCCGACCGAAAGGAAATAGACGAACTTCTTGAATCCGATGCAGCAGAAGAGAAGAGAGACGGCAAAGAGTATCGCAAGAAAGATCCAAAAGGAACCCGTGCTTTCAATCATGGTCATTCTCCTTTTTTATACAAGGAAGCGATATATTCCTTGAAGGACTTCTCACCATACTTCACGCTTCCTTCCATGGCATGCGTCAATGTCCATTTGCTGAAGCGAATGATGGCTTCCGAGCCATCGTTTTTCTTCTTGGCCTTCTTGATAATCAGATCGAAGAGGAAGACCGGAGCTCTGGAAATCTTGACTTTCTTATTGGCTGCCTGGAAGAACATCTTGGCGATTTCCTCATAATTGTATGTTTCCTTTCCTCCGATTTCATCAAAGGAATTCTCCTTTGTCTCGACATGTTCGATGATGAAGGAAGCCAAATCCGATGTATCGATGACATTGACTGGATAGTTCTTCTTTCCAAGAAGCGTGACCTTTCCTTTTTCAATCATCGGCATGAAGACATGGGCGATATCATAGAAATAGCCGGTCGGACGGACGATGGAGTAGCTGAGTCCGGATTTCTTGAGTTCTTCCTCGAACTTGAATTTACTGTCGAGCATCGGGACATCGGGTGCGGTCTCAGCATGAATGACAGAGACATAGATGAACTTCTTCACACCGCTCTTCTTAGCTTCTTCAAGAAGATTCATGTTTCCCTGGTAATCGACATCATAGTTCGTCACGCTGGCACTTTTGGAGACTAGGCCGACCGTGGAGATAAGGACATCGACACCTTGTAGAGTCCCTTCGAGACTTTCCTTTTTGGTGGCATCGATGGCATGGAAAATATAATTCCCTCTTTCCGGAACATCTTTTTCCCTGATATCGAGAGCGACCGTCTCGTATTTCTTCGAAATGGATTGTTTTAGGATATCATATCCCAAATGCCCGAAGGCACCTGCAATTGCGACTTTCATAATCTATATTATTCCTTTCCTTTATTTCATTTTTTCTTTGGAACGTTTATCGTTGATGATGGCCATTTCCTTTTCGGTGATCACTTTGACATGGTTTTCTTCTGCCCATTTGACACATCCCTTCAAGGCCGTAGGAAGGAAGATACGGGGAACCTTGACCAATTTGGCAAGGGCATCATCCGTAAAGGTGACATCCGTCTGGAGTCTCTTGGCTGCATAGCGGACAGACTCCACGCTCGTCTCTCTCATCGGAAGCATCTCTCCATGGGGTTTCCTGAATTTGGAACACCAGAAGTTCTTGCTGTCACGGTATCCATAGTCGACAGGGACTCTTGGGAAATTGTTGTGGTTCACGCCATTGACGATGGAATTCCAGTATTTCTCCTTCATATCGATATGGTCGATGCGAAGAATGAAATGGGCTCCGAATTTCGACGTGATCCCATTGAAGTCATGATAGGGTCCTTCATAGCCATTCAGCTGACCGGGCTTGTCATTCTCAGCATGGTCAAGTTCCTTCATCCACGTGCATTCAATGACCTGGAAGGATTCGGAAACAATCTGAGGATATTTCTCCTCGGGATGTTCTTCTTGGGACTGGCTGTCTTCAAGATGGAAGAGGCAGTTCTTCATCTTCTCCTCGGGCGTATCACCCGGCCATCCCATTCTGACCGCCTCCTTGAAGAGCTTGGAATCATCGGGAATGAAGTTGAGGGTGCATTTTCCATTTCGAAGAAGGTTCTGACAGGTGTTGGACGAATTTCGGCATTCCAAGAGCATCGCATAGTATTCCTTTCCTGCGATGTAGTAGGGTGCCAAAAGGGAATAAGGTCCCAGCGTCGTCTTCCCATCTTCAGTCAGGGTAGCTATCATCACGACAGGCATCGGAAAGAAGAGAGAAGTCTGATAGAAATTGTCTTTCGGCTCTAAGTTTTTGAAATCACTTTTCATTTGCATGCCTCCTATATCAATTTTGCAATCATGTGATTCAGATTTTCGACGGATATGTTCGGATTACGTATCTGAAGCAGAATCATCTCGACAATCATCTCATCCCTTTGGTCGTTCTTTGGCATATTCAATGTTTCCAAGCCCGACTGGAACAGCTTCTTGAGCTGCTGGACCAAAACCAGATGGAGTCGAAAAAAATCATGGATGCCTTCATCCTTCTTATTCAGGGAAAAAAGACCTTCATACTTCTTTTTGAATGTGGATAGAAGTTCCTGGATCAGAGAAAGAATCTCCTGAAAATCCTTGATGGATTTCATGCTCTCTTCTTTTTCCTTATAAACCTCATTCCAGTCATCGAGAAGGACTTCTGCAATGAGATTCATCTTGTCGGGAAAATAGCGATACAAGGTTCCGACTGCAAGATGAGTCTTCTTAGCTACCTTCCGCATGGAAAAGGAGGAAGGATTGCTGATCAATTCCTCCTTGCTGGCCTGAAATATGGATTCTTTTGCATTCTCTATGATTTTTGGCATTTTTATGAACATGTTCATTTTACGCTTGAAAGGGCTTTATTGCAAGTGGAGGGACTCAATGTTAGCAATTATTTTTCAATTTTCCAATGAATTTTCATTAAGATTTTCTCTTCATGTGATGAAAAAACACCGATTTTTCTATCAAATTCTCACTCATAACAGAAAGTCTGTCTTTCGATACTGACCTATTCATATTCGTTGAATGAAAAACAGTAAATCATAGTCATCAAAAAGTGGCTGTTATCGTATTCATCCTAGTTATTTTAAACATGAATACTCAAACAGCCTCTTAGCGAACTTTAGACCACATCACGATGATCAGTGATTCCATCATCCTTCTTAACAGCAATGAGAAGTTTCCATTGACGAGAAGAAATCGGAATGACTTGAAAGCAGGATATCCTTAACAGATGCAGGATGAATCAGTCGATATCTACTTTTGATCAGAATGTCTTTTTATAGTCATGAAAAGCGAATGCGAAACTGACAATCGCAAGAAGCAGAGCCAGTTCAGAAAAAGCAAGAATATCGAATGTCAGATAGGTTAGATGACAGATGGAATTGTATATCGAAAAGGAAGCAAAGGTGCAAAGGGTTGACAATCCGAGGAAGAGGAGAACAAAGACAAGTGTTTCCAACATAATCATGGAGAAAAAAGATTTTCTTGAACAGCCCATATTCTTTAATGCCTGATATGCCATGATCTTTCTTTTGCGTTCCGATGAAGGAAGAAATACAAAGACCACGACATAAAGCACTGCAAAGAGAATGCTGATATAGATGAATGACAGAGACTCTTTCTTCGTATCTCGATAAGGATATGCATCATCATATCCTATCTGATAAGGGCTTAGGACATCCGCAGAATAGATTTTATTGCCTTCCCTGTAATTCAGTTGATGGATAAACTGAATTGCCTTATCTTTAGAGCCATTGGAGAAGTAGGCATAGTATTCACCGATCGTGGGATCCGGCATATCATTTTCATAATTATCCCCATCTTCGGAATAAATCTCAGGATGTCCAAGCAGAGCTTCATAATATTGACTGAAATCAGGCATGGCATAAACAAGCTGAGACAAGGAAATCAACTCATCCGGACCTGCATTCTTATTCTTCTTCCAGTATTCCTGAGCAATCGCCTCATCTCTTGTGGAATAGATATTGGTTATCTCGAAACCAGAGATTTTCTTTCCAATCAATTCATTCACATCACTGATGGAAAAGTTGCCATATTGAACAAGGCAATCTGCCATCAGACTCGATATGCCGATATGAGAAACTCTGTCAGGGTCTTTTGCTTTTTCATTGTCCTTCAATCTTTCATCCTGTGTGAGCTGAGTGAAACAATCCATCCACAATTCGATGATTTTCATGGACTGCATATGAGAAAGAACATCATTTTCAGATACTTGATTCCTATATTTGTCATCCAAAGGAAATTTTATATTGAAATCAAAAGTTGGATGAGCCTCCTTCTTTTCCAGCATTTCGATTTGATAAGCTGAGAATCCATTATTCGTATCATTCGAATCCATGTCTCTGTTTGCACCTTTGATCAGGCAGATATCCATTCTGTTATCAATCTGAGTGTTGATGAGCACACTGTTTTTCTCCACGCTTTCAAAGGACATGAAGAAGCTGAAGAAAGTCACAGAAATTAGGCACAGAAGAAGAAACACAGTGGATTTCACCTTTGAGGTTCGGAACAGTCCCAATGAAATCTTTGAGAAATCACTGAAACTGATTCCATTCCTGCTATTCTGATTGGATATTTCTTTTCTATCGCTCGATGGAAATTCATTTGCCTTATAAGGAAGAATTCCATCCTTGAAAGAAAGCCTACGACAATGTTCATCCAAGATGGATTCATCATCAGAATAGACAAGGATCAAGACATCTTTGGATAGAATATGTAAGAGAGTCAAGAATTCCTCTTTTTCCTTCTCATCGAGAGAGACTGTCGGCTCATCGAATAATAGAACTTTCGACTCTTTTGCAAGACAGCATGCAATCAACACCTTTTTCTTTTCAAGAGAAGAAAGCGAATCGATTCTCTGAGAGAGAAAGCTCATGATGCCCATATTGTCGTATGAAAGATTCACCTTTTCGAACAGATCGGACAATGCACGGATTGAAAAGGATTTGCCTGCAATCTCGAAAGCCATCTGAAAATTATCTTTCAATTTCAGATAAGGAATGAAACAGGCATCCTCAGAAACATAGGAAATCATATTTTTGGGTGTCTCTTCTATTCTCATGCCATCAAAAAGAATCTGACCCGAATAATCGGAATCGCATCCAGTCAGCATGTTTGTCAGGTCGCCTCTTTCGAAAGCATCCAATCCTGTCATGACATAAATTCCGTTATCCGGAAACACATAAGAAATATCCAGTTTTTTATGCTGCTTTTCGTTTGTTTTATGTAATTCTTTTATTGTTATCATAATCTATATCACGCTTGTATATTGAGACAAAGTTTTCTCAGTTGCATCCAAATTATCCGCATAGGAAATAATTCTGCAATTATTATATTGGTAAGACACCGCAATCGTTGTGGCAAACCAATTTTCTGAAATAAAGACATAGGCAGCCGAATAAGGATCGATTGTCACTGAATTCACATTATTCAATTTGTTCCAATTTTTGGCATCATCATTAAAGCACATTTTCGAATTATAATAGACCCGACGAAAATGAGATGTCTGATTCGAGATTCTAATTTTCCATGTCGAACCGCTCTTAGCATTGACATACAACATAAGAGGCTGATAACTATATGCAGATGTATTCGTCGTAACATAACTATTCAGATAAGAAAAAATCAAGTCATTTATTATAATCCCATAATTGCAACTGCTTTTTCCTTGTGTATGAATTCCGCATACATAAACTGATCCATCTGATGATTTCATAAATATCGGAGATCCACTTTGTCCATTATAAGTATCCATATAATATTTATATTGATACTCCGTATAGCCATCGATATTTCCTTGACTTTTCCATAACGTACCTTTTTCCTTATCACCCGGATATCCCCAAGTAAATATGTCGTAGGAATTTGTCTTAAAATTAGAAATTTTTCCATACCATCCAATCGTTCTTCCTATATCACGATCAAGAACGATAGCTGACCAATCATGATCTCCAATTTGGTTATTATCGTATTTATAAAAAGAATATTCGATATGAACACTTTTGGCCAAGGCATAATATTGATAATTATCTCCCTGCTCAAGGTCTATTGTTCCCGAGCACCCAAAAAAGAATTCGATTTTATCAGGAAATCGGGGATTCACTTCCCCATCATCATAATCTCCCTCGGATGTCACATCTTTATACACACAATGTCCGGCGCTCACCGCCAAATTCGGGCCTTCAAGGAAGGCAGTCCCCCAACTAACTTTGTTGACATGTTTGCCTGTTTTTTGATTTTCGACATTGGTATATGTTATTTTCATATATGCACATGGCAAATATGGATTATCTTTTGGATTTCCAATCGAAGTTCTTTCATCTTTACCATGAACTGTTCTAGTTAAACCACTATTTTCATACTGTTCATAATAATTCTCATCAAAAATCTCAAAAGACACATTCTTAGAAGACATATCATAATTCACAATATTCACATTGTCTTCTGCTTGATCAAAAGTATTGGAAACAACATTGATATTCGCCGATTTCCTCAACGAAAAATTATCGACAGAGGAAGATGAACTCTTATTCATCATCAAGCCAATTTGCATCAACCCAAATAAAGATAAGACAAATGATGAGGCCTTAAAAAATCCAATCATAATTCACTCCCTTCTTGTGAACGAAATCACAACTGTAACAATTGTACTACCTGTATTAATTGTTTTCAAGTGAAAAGTATATCAATTCAAACTTTCCACATAAAATATTGTTGATAATCGTGAATTTCCGAATAATTTCCTATTTCATATCAGAAAATTCTCAAAACAAAATTGTATATGAGTGTTTTCACTTGTTCTTGCTGATCAAGGAATAAAAAGTGTCTATGTCATTGATGCAACCGATTTATGAATTGCATTGGCAATTACTCACTGAAGACATTTATCCTTATCTATCTCGAATGCCGCAGGCCATCAAGAGTAGATTGAGGACAAGGATGTGGGAAACTATGTCCTTCACCTTTAGATAGACGCAATGATCAAGATCACCAATCCTGAGAGCATCAAAAGTACAAAAAGAAGTTTTGTAAATAATATTTTTATAAACATTCACACCGACTTGTCTGATAAACAACATAGGACTCGACTAATTTTTTTCATATTTTTTAATTTTCCTCTTGATAACAGTTAATACAGATAGTACAATCAAGACAGCTATGATTACATTCACAGGAAAAAAAACAATATCACAAGAAATCGCAGATTACTATGAAAAGCTGATCCGGCTGGATGTCTATCCCGAAGGCAGCTATCTTCCGAGCGTTCGGGAAGCCGCTTTGGAATGCAAAGTAAATCCAAACACGGTTCATCACGCTTTCCGTATTCTCAGTCAGAAAGGAGTCATTCTTGCAATCCCAAAGAAGGGATATCAGGTAAACATCAAGAGGAAAGAGGAGATTGACAAAGACTTATGCGACAAGATGAAATGCCTGTTGGACGAGGGATATTCGATTGATGAGATGAAAGACATGCTAATCTATCTCGAAGGGAGGATAAAAAATGATTGAGATTAAAAATCTTACGAAGAAATTCGATTCCGTGACGGCCGCCAACAACCTATCTTTGACCATCGGGAAAGGAATTTATGGTCTCGTCGGAGAAAACGGAGCGGGAAAATCAACCTTGTTCCGTCTCATCTGCAATGTCATCAATCAAGACTCCGGCGAAATTCTGATTGACGGCATCGACAACAGTCAGAAAGAAGCGAAGGAAAAAGTCTTCTTCCTTCCTGACAATCCATACATCAAGCCTTTTCAGGCCATTCCTTCCATCCTTTATTTTTACAAGTCATTCTATGACATTGATGAGAACAGATTCTATTCGCTTATCCAGGCATTCGATCTACCGCTGAATCTACGCGTCGATGGGTTCTCCAAGGGAATGAAAAGACAGCTTTTCATTGCGATTGCCTTATCCATAAAAGCGAAATACATTCTTCTTGATGAGGCGTTTGACGGATTGGATCCTCTCGTCATGCAGAAGATAAAAGAGATGATTCTCTATAAACAGGATGAAGAGAAGCCCACTATCATCATCGCCTCACACAATATCAGTTCCTTGAACCAGATTGCTGACAGGATTCTTCTTCTATGCAAAGGCAAGCTTGCCCAAGAGAAGTCGATTGAGGACATGGCATTCGAAATGGTCAAATATCAGGTTGCCGTCAATAAGAAGGCATTGACTGAAAAAGACATCACTGACTTAGGTTTCGAATTGATCAATCTAAGAAGAATAGGAAGCATCGATTACATCGTCATAAAAAGCAATCCAGACTTCAAAAAGAAAATGAATGATGCATTCCATCCTGTGATCATCGAAGAGATTCCTTTGGATGCCGAAGAAATCATCACATTGGACATGATGGCAGCCAGAAAGGAGACACAGCATGAATAAAAGACTTATCAAATGGCAGATTCGCGAATGGCTTCCTGAATTCTTCATTCTGTTTGTGGTCTTCGGCTTATTCGTCATCATCGGATTCTCGGATATGAATAATTACCGCTACACCAATGGTGGTGTCGCACATATCACAGTCCCGACTGTCGGAATCATCAACGTACCCGCCATGGTGTTTTCAACGATTGCTCCACTGGTCGTCTATGATTACCGATATAAAAAGACCGCAGCCGATACATTCTATCAGTTGCCTCTGAAGAAAAACGAATTTCGAAACACGAGAATTCTCATCGGACTTATCATGCAGCTTCTCGTTCTCACTTTCTTCTACATCGTCATGGTCCTGATGGTCATCTTCAAGCAGAAGGCAGCCTACAATTCATTGGCAGAGAAGGATTTATACAACCTGATCATCAACAAGACCCAACTCATCTATTATCTCCCCTATTATTTCGTCCTGATTGGAACGACATGTATCAACTACTTCTCTTATTGCTTCATTGCCAATCTCGCCAATCGAAGAACGATTTCCATCCTCTATATTCTGATGTTTTATTTCATCACCTCACTCTTCTTGCCATCCTTCTTCACTTATCGTCACTTCTCAGAGGAAGTCACATCCTATACGTCAAGTTTCGCCCTCACACCGAGTCCGCATGGGCTTGGCAATGTCATCTATAATTTCTTCCAGCCACTCCTCAACGGAGAAGAATACACTCTTCAGGGATATAATATCATCCATATGATCGTCATTCTCAGTCTCTCCTTCATCTTTGCTGCCATGTCCTTCTTTATCACCTTCATCCTGAAAGACCCATCCGGAGAGGAGGTCGGTTCCCTGAAAGAAAGATATCGATGGACTTTCCTCATCCCGCATGTCTTCTTCTTTACCGGTTCCTGCGTGATGTCGAATACATTCTATACTGGATTTGACGTCATGAAGCTGCTCTTCTATTGCCTATTTGCTGTCGCATGCTATCTCACCTTATGTCTGATGAGAAAGAAATTCAAAATAACAATTGTCGATATCATCCTGATTGCATCAAGCACAATCTTCGGTCTCTTCTGGTAAAAGAAAAATCTTTGTATGAAAAACGTGATGCCCTATGCGATCCTCTTCTGACTAACAAAAAAAGGCCTTGCCCAGATAGGACAAAGCCAATAAGCCGACAAAGCCTCATGGAAAGCCCGGGAAATCGGGCTTTTATCTTAGGATGCACTGATTGAGGCACTCGCACTGCCAAGATAGATAACCAAAGCCGAAAGAGCACAGGGCATCAGAAGAGATGTCATTTCCTCCTCTCCGACTTTCACGCTGACTGTCTGATTCGCGGAAAGATTCATATTCTTTCTTGTGCCGATGGAAGAGAAATTCTGGCAGTTCATGGATTCATTTCCCATGCCATTGGATGGGCAGAGGGCAAGAACCTTTCCCGATTGATAGGTGTATCCGTTTTCGGTATCGATGGATGAATCTCCTCCAGAGGTCGAGACGATTTTGATGTCTCCTCCATTGAAGAGAATTCCCTGATAGGAAGTCTTGCTATTCGAATCAAGTCCATCCCCACCGGCATAAACAAAGAGATCGCCGCCTTCAAAATCGATTCCGACCCCAGATGTCGTCGTCGCATTCACACCATCATCGCTCGAAACGATATCAATATCGCCGCCAAGGATATTGATAAATTCGCCTTCCAATCCTTCATAGCTGTTCGTGATGTCGATCACAGGGGATTCCTTGATGGTCAAGGTGCCATCTGCATGAATTCCATCATCCTTGCTATATAGAGTCAGGCTTCCACCCGAAAGAAGAATATTTCCGGTTGACGTTTTTTCATTCTCTAATGTCTCACCGGAATTGGCATGAAGAGAATCATCATATGAATTGATGCTCAAGGTTCCGCCAGAGACATGGATTTCATTTGCTGCCTTGATTCCCTTGGTGGATTTGTCCTGCTTCTCGGTGTTTCCGTCATTCATGCCGCCGGTCGGACCTCCAGGGCCTCCTTCTCCGGGGCGGTTTCCCGTGGTCGTCTGGTAATTGGACCAGTTATAAGTATAAGAGGAACCTCTGTTTTCCAAGACAAGAGTATCATAGGAATCATTCCAACTCATCTTCTCTGTCTTATAGAGATAAGAAGTGTCCTGTCCCTGACTCTGACTTGCCGAATAGACGAAGACCTCGATATAGGGATAAGAAGACTTCGTATCGAATGTGTAATAGTAGAACTGGTTTCTTCCAAAGGAAGTGGATTGAGAGTACGTGCAATCGACAAAGAGAGTCTCCTCATTCTCGTTGCTATAGCGAATGGAATAGCTATAGGTGTTATTCGTCACCTTCAGGTAGCGCTGGGAGGAGGATTCTTCCGTCTCTTCCGAATAAGGCGAATAGCGATCGGTATAGATGCTCAATATCGCATCTGAGGAGATATCGACATCATAGCTGGCATCCAAGCCATCACAGGCAGCATAGATCGTAGTTGTTCCACCCGAGATGCTGATTGTTCCTCTCTGGTTTCCCTTTGAGGAAATATCGCTGTTCTTCGTCTTGATGCCATCCCCCGATTTGCTGATTAGGGTGAGGACTCCGCTTTGAATGCTCACGGAATCATTTCCCTTCAGGGCATTGTCCTGACAGGTGACAGACAGCGTGACATTCTTGACCTTGAGATCATCCTTCGTGTGAATGCCGTTGTTGTTGGAGGAGATGACGACAAGTTCACCCTTTCCGGACAATTCGAGGTCGCATTTCGCATAGATGGCTCCGGAATAGGCGGTCTCATCATCCTCCGATATGGCCTCTCTTGTATCATAGATGTAGTTCTGAGTCCCCTTCTTGCTCGAGAGAGTGACCTTGTCTCCGGAAAGAATGAGAATCGGATTCAGACTGGAGGAATAGATCTTCACGCCACACAAATCGAGTTCGAATTCATAATCATCGGAAACATCGATCTGAATCTGACCGCTGAATTCGCCGCTGATGGAATAGACACTGTTGCGAGCAATATTCGAAAAAGTCAGTATGTTGTCATCGATTGAATAGGCATTTTCGCTTCCCTCAAGACAGGTGATGGTCAAGGTATTGACATTTTCATCCAATCCATCAGGAATATCCGTTTTCTCACTCTCGACACTCGAACCGGTTGTTCCTTCCTCATTAGATGAGGAAGTCGCATTCTCATGAGATGTCTGAGAAGAATTGCCGGAAGTCGAGTTCGAGCACGAAGCAAAAAGACCAAGTGAGAGTAGACTAAGAGCAAAGATAGATATTGTTTTTTTCATAATATGTATCCTCCATTACAATTCATTTTCGTATAGATCAGCACGAAGAGATTGGATTTCCAGATTTCCATTCCGCATACGGATTTCATCTAGGAAGGCTTTTTCCTTATTTTCATCCTTCAAGGTGACGCGATAGGTCAAACGGAACATGCTTCCCATATTGACGGATTTCACTTTTTCCAATTCATGTTTCAATGCAAATTCTGTGAAGATATCATCGAAGATGGTCGAATAGTCCAGCGATTCCGGAATCGTGATTTTGATGATCTTTTCTTTTTTTCTGCCACTATCCTTTTTGCGGATGAGGATTTCAGAGACAAAGAAAAGAATGCCGCAGAAGAGAAGGAAGATGGCGCCATAGGCAAGATAGCCCATGCCGAAAGCCAATCCGCTGACCATTGAAATGAAGATGATGGCTATCTCTCTTGCCGTCCCGGGGGCGGAACGGAAGCGGACAAGTCCGAAGGCACCAGCGATGGCAACACCGATTCCTAGATTCCCATTGACTAAAGCGATGACAGCAGCCACCGCCATGGGAAGAAGACTCGTGCAGACAAGGAAACTCGAGGAGGACTTGCTCTTATAGCAGGAAAGGAAGCCAAAGACGACCCCACAGGCCAAGGCGGTCCCTAATGCGATAAAGAAACTGACGGCAGTGATGTTTCCAGAGTTGAAAATTGTCTCAAACATGATTGATTATCTCCTTTCTTTTTTTCAAATTCGATCTCATAGGCTCTTCCATATTTCGAGAAGGATGTCTTTTTAATTCCAACAGATTCCATTTTTCTCAATAGCCAGATAGGGAGTGCCGTCCCTGTCTTCAATTCCATGAGGATGAAATCCTTGTCCAGAAGGCGATTTCCCTCAAGGGAAGTATGGAAATTAAGATGATTGCACCGATATCTCAGGTTCTGATCGAACGTGATGCGAAGGTCATCTTTTTCATCAAAGAAAGCTTCCCGATCATAGAGGATGAGAATCTTTCCCCTGAGTCCTTCAGAATAGAAAGACAGGAAATAGTTGAGTTCTCTTCCAATCTGACTCTTCTTCATCCTTCCAAGAAGAACATCCTCGACATCGCCTTCCTTGCAGGCGATTCTTCTTTTATAGACGACGCCATCATATTTTCTTTTCATCTCGACATAGATATCCTTGTTGTCGAGATTGAGGTTATAGCAGCGGAGACGTAGTTTTTCCTTATAGACAGGCTTCTCAATGGACTGTCGGACAAGACGGTCATTTTCCGTATCGAGATAGAGGGACTGAATGGTCGTCTTGCCATATTCATCAGGTGTGGATGACTTTGAAATTGCATCTTTGATGAAGCGATACTGTTCCAGGGAAAGGAGATATTTCAGTTCGTATCTTTTGAAAACGTAGCTTATCATATTGTTACCTCCTTGTTGATTTCTACAGGAAGTATAAAAAGAAAAACTTAAACGAACTTAAAATGCCGATAGATTTTTCCTATCGGCATTTTCATTGCTGTTTTCTTCTTTTATTATCAAGTTGGCAAGTAAAAATAAACTTTAAATAAACTACAGCGGAAGAGATACTACAATGATAAATTCATCTCCCGTCTTTGTAAGTGCCTCAATCGTTCCATCATGCTTTTCGACAATGGCTTTCGCAATCGATAGGCCGATTCCATGTCCACCTGTCGAGGAGTTTCTTGAGGCGTCCAGACGGTAGAATCTCTCGAAGACATGCTTTAGGCTTTCTTTATCTATCTTCACCATGCTGGTGTTCTCTATCCTGATTTCTATCTGTTTCTTTTCCTTGGAAAGAGAAAGAAAGACTCTTCCATTCCTCGGGGTATATTTCATGGCATTCTCAAGAAGAATCTCAAGAAGTTCTCTTATCGCATCGATCGAATAAGTGTAGGTGACATCCTCTTCGACTTTTGTATCGAATTCAATTTGCCTTGATTTGGCTATGCTCGAAAAGGTGGAGGCGGTCTCATTGACCAAATCCGAGAGAGGTGCCTCAATCATCATGACGACATGTTCCTTTTCTTCCATCTTCGAAAGAAAGACAAGGTCATGGGTGAACTGCGTCATCCTTTTTGTCTGTGTGCGAATCTCCTCGAGTTCCTCATTCCAGCTATCCCCTTCAAGAAGATCGAGGTTCGCATTGATGATGGTCAAAGGCGTCTTCATTTCATGGCTGGCATCGGAGATGAAGCGCTTCTGCTTTTCATAGCTTTCGGCAATCGGGCGGACAATCCTTCCGGAAAAGAAGACAAAGAGGATAAAGACAAGAAGACACCCCGAAAAGCCGACACACATGCTGATGATGAAAAAGCGATGGAACGATTCGAGTTTCCTTCCGCAGTCTAGGAAGAGCAGTTTCGTCTGGCTATTCTCCGTCTTCTTTTGGAAGCGGAATCCATCGACAAATCCTTTCTCTGAATTCTTGGCAAGAGCCTTCGTCTTATAGGCATCCGCATTCGTTTCATCGACACTGAGAATTCTTGAAAAGTCAGAGGAGAGGATTTCGTCATTTTCATCAAGAATAAGAAGGAAATATCTTGCCTCATAGACAACTTCGGGAGAGACGCCATTTGGCGGTTTTTTGTTTTCCTCTTTCTTTTCCTCTTCTTTGACAGGAGGCATTTGATTGTCATTCCGAAAGAGAATCTCGATGGTCGTATCGCATTCATTGATGACGGAGGAATAATTGAGGATATTCATTACGCCAATCAAAGCGGCCATCAGCACAAACATCGAAGCTGTCGCCAAAAAGGTGAATTTTTTCTTAAGCTTCCGGATCATTCTCTATATGCTCCAAGTAGTATCCGGCATTTCTTGATGCCTTGATGGCGACATCCGCCTTCAAGGCTGAAAGCTTCTTTCTCAGATAGGAAAGATAGACCCAGACAACATTCATTTCCGCATCGCTGTCAAATCCCCAAACCCTTTCCATAATCTGGTCGGAGGAAAGGACATGTTTCGGATTGGAAAGAAAGTACTCCATCAGCTGAAATTCCTTCTTTGTCAGATGGAAACAGCCAAAGGGAGAGGAGAGTTCGAAGGTCTTTCGATCCAGCGTAATATTGCCCATGCTGATTTTCGAGGTGTTTTCCATATTTCCCCTCGTGAGGGCTCGAATTCTGGCAAGCAGTTCCCTGGAATCGAAAGGCTTGCTTAGATAGTCGTTGGCTCCACAGTCGAGTCCAAGGACCTTATCCTCAACTTCCGCCTTCGCAGTCAATAGAAGGATCGGAATAGGATTCTTTTCTTCTCTCACTTTCTTAAGAACAGTCAAGCCATCCATTTTCGGCATCATGATATCGAGGATGGCGACGTCATAATTTCCGGATTCGATATAGAAAAGAGCATCTTCTCCATCATAGACGGCATCGATGGAGAAATTGTTCTTCTCAAATATTTTCACTATCGCCTTTGCCAAGGCAACCTCATCTTCCGCAAGAAGTATTCTCATTGTCAAATCCCCCTTTTCTTAACGATAAAGAGAAAACCTTAAATATGCCTAAAGTTTCCATTTTCATGTTCTTTCATTGTATGACAGACACATTCCATATTCTAGAGACAGGTACGGACTTTTCATAATTCCATCATCTTCAAAATCGTTCAAAGGAATATGTCTTATCAAGCTTATAGAATAATCCATTTCATCTATCGCGATGATGATTTTTTTAGAGAAGCTATAGATTAAGGAACAAAAAACAGGATTGTCCATAATTATGGGAGTATGGATATGACCATTATTTATGATACTGTTTCAAAGGATATCACGGAAATGTATATGTCATTGAAAGAATTCAGAAATCATAAATAATGGATGAGTTCAATGTTATGATAGGCATGTCACATAGAAGAGAAAAGACTTAAGCTGATAAGCCGTTTTGGCTTCAAGAGTCTCATTCCATCCATGCGTGGCAAGAAAGAATGTCGAAATCAGTTATTGTCTTTCTATAAGTACATTTTATGAAAATATGAATTTCCTTATATCTCCTTAGATAGGATAAACATGGGGTCAGATATCATGGATGCGAAAAAGAAATGCCTATTGGATGAGAAATCATCGAACTATTATGAAGCCCGTTGGTGTTCAACGGAGGAATCAGGAAGAGTAGAACATCATAGTGAATTCTGTTCAAAGCAGGCTCTTCATATTTTTTATGAAAGACATAAAAAAGAAAAACATCGCTATGAATGGAATCTCTCCTATAAGAATCAATATGGTGAAGTGCTAAAGAATATTGAATTTGAGAATGTAGACTATGATTCAAGGGAGAATTTTGATAAAGAAGATGATGGGAGATATTCCTATAATATCTTCGAGAACAAAAACATGGGTGACTTTTATCATTTCGAAGATATCCTTAAAATGATTGATCTGGCAAAAGAAGGAAAAATCCAATGAAATACTTTGCAACAGCGGAATTCAAAAAAGGCATTTTCCAATTGCAGGAACATCAATGCATTGAAATACTTGATCAATTGAGAGATTGTCTTACAAAGATAAAGAAGAAAAAGAAAGTAGACAATAAGATAAACTGTCATGTTATCCGCTGTAAGGAGAATGCTATTGAATTAAGATGGAGGTATAGCAAAGAGGATGATTATATCGCTTTGACATTATCCGATTTGATTAAAGTGGAAGAGTGCAGGACAAGGGATAAAAAAATGAATAATACAAAAAAAAAGGAAATATTTCATATGTTCGAAATGGAATTCTGCCTGAAAAGACATGCATACTGTAGGATCTATAATGAAGATGGATCTCTATGGGATTCGTGGCATAGATATCACACAGATCTTTTTCATGAATTGTTTAAAACATGGGATGGAAAAATAAAAATCATTGATGATCTCAAAGTCTTGTTCTGGACATATTTTAAAGACGGAAATGATTTCTATAATTCTTTTTGTATTGAAGAATTCACGGAAGAAGAAAAGGAATTTCTAAAACAGGAAATGAAATATTTCTTAGCGGAACCGAATTCTACTCCAGAATAAGATATCGATTCACAAATGTGAACTAAATAATAGACTATAACGATTATAGATAAAGTATAAGAAATCAAGCATTCATCACAATAACGCTTGCCATTTTAATCGTATGATTTTAAGACGTATGAGGATGACTTTCGGTAGATCCGATTGCTTTCCGTCCTATTGGTCTTTATCATTTGATGAAACCCTTCTTTATCTATTGCGATATATCCCATGATGAAGAAACACGGAAATGTATATTTGAAAGCCAATCAGAATCAATGCCATTTTGTATTCGACTCAATATATAAGAACCCCATCCTTAAGGATAAGAATAATAAGTCATTGAGAAAACCAATGTGTCACATTTTTTGTACCTCTCAGAGAACATCCTCATCTTTTCATCAGCTATGACCAAAGAAGCTCAATTTGTTCTATAATAATGTGGTCTGTATCATTAGAAAATGAATGTTAGTTTTTCTATTAAACCTAAAGTTTGGTTATCTATTCAAACATCAGAAGATGCAGATAGCTCAATCTCAAGAAACAGAAAAGAGGATTCATCCAATGAATGAAAAAATCAAAGTCTATACAATAAAGGATTGCCCGGATTGCATCGAAGCGAAAAATGTTTTTTCTTCTGATCCGAACTATGTCATTCTTGATATCGGGTCTAGCGTGAAAATCCTCAAGGAATTTCTTTGCTTGAGGGATGAGAAGGCTGAATTCCAAAAAGTAAAGAAAGAGGGTGCGATCGGCATCCCATGCTTTGTCTATCCGGATGGAAAGATTTCTTTTGATGCACCCTATAATAAAGAAAAGAAGAAAGAGAAATCTTTTTGCAGACTTGACGGAACAGGATGCTAAAAATGAAAAAGATACTGCTCATAGCCACAGGCGGAACCATTGCCTGCAAATTCAATACGGATGGATTGTCACCGCAGCTCGATTGCGATGAGCTTCTATCGTATTTGGATGATATCAGCGGCTTCTGTGAGGTGGATTCCCTTCAGCTTTTCAATCTTGATTCGACGGATATGACCTATGAACATTGGTCAAAGGTGGCTTCCGTCATAAAGGAAAGATACGATCTCTATGATGGGTTTGTCATCACGCATGGAACCGATACGATGGCATATTGCGCAAGTGCACTCTCCTATATGATTCAGAATTCTGTGAAGCCGATTGTCCTAACAGGGAGCCAGAAATCCATCTTCCTAAAGGATAATGATGCAAGAAGCAATCTCTACAACGCCTTTTTATTTGCGAGCCATGACAAAGCCTATGGTGTCTCGATTGTCTTTGACAACAAGGTCATATTAGGAACAAGGGCAAAGAAAATCAGAAGTAAGTCCTACAATGCCTTCACGAGCGTGAATTATCCTGAGATCGCGAAAATCATCGACAAAAGAGTCATCTTCTATATCGAACAGAAATTCCAGAGGGAAGATGTCCGTTTCTATCTTGACTTCAAAAGTCATGTTTTTGTCCTAAAGCTGATTCCGAGCCTGGACAAGGAAGCGTTCCTTTTCGCATTGAGGAATTACGATGGACTCATCATTGAGGGTTTTGGCGTCGGTGGAATTCCTTCCTATTTTGATGATCTCTATCCTTTGCTGAAGGACAAAGTCATCATTATCACCACCCAGGTGCAATATGAAGGAAGTGATCTGGATGTCTACAAGGTCGGAAAAGTGATCAAGGAGAGATACGGACTCTTGGAATCCTATGATATGACCTTGGAATCCCTTTTATCGAAACTGAAATGGATTCTTTCCATCACCAATGAGAAGGAGGAAATAAAGAAGCTTCTTTATACTCCAATCTATAGCGATATACTTCGCTAGTTCTTAAAAAGGAGGGAAGTTTCTCATCCTCAGAATGGATTTCCACTAAAGATATTTCTTGTTGTTTTTTGCTTCGTACATGATTTTGTCAGCCAACTTATAGATATCGTTCGACTTATGCGTCCCCGGAATGAAATTCGCTTTTCCATAGGAAATGGATGGAAAATGAATATCTTCCTTTCTCATTGCATACACCTTTTTTTCAAAATCCAGGAGGATTTGCTCAAGCTTTTCCGGCCTCTTTGTCACGATCAGAGCGAATTCATCTCCACCGATACGATAGGACTTGGCAATTTTATGGAAGGAAGTCTGGATGACATTTCCATATTTCTGTAGGACTTCATCCCCATAGCTGTGGCCAAAATCATCATTGCAGGTCTTGAAGCTGTCGATATCCATGACGATGACCACCGCAGGACGATTCAGATTCTCCAATGCCACATCGAAGCTGCGTCGGTTTTCCAATCCGGTGACGGCATCCGTTCTTTCGACGATATCGGTCATAAAGATGTAGATCAGCAAGGAGGAAACCGATAGGACAAAGAAATCGAGAACCAGATTCAGAATGCTCTGCAAAATGACAGCACCAATCAAGGAACAGCAAATGAAGGAAAAGGTGTACCAGTTCCGAAATTGGAATTTCTTCATGAAGGCAACCCCACAAAGAACACAATAAACGAACGAGGACATATAGAAAATCATATAAACGAAATAAAAGGAGGAATGATAATAATTGCCATCCTCAAAACGAAAGATAAAATGAAAGAAAACATTCAAAACCTCGAGAATCGCATTGACACCAATGATGCCATATTGGAAGAAACGAAACTTATTCCTATGGAAGATCATTCCGATGAACAAGCCGATAATCGGAACTAAGATATATTCAATCGTCTTGAAAAACATCGCTAGAGCAGGGTGAAACTCTCCTAAGTTCAGGAAATAGAAAACATGCAACTCAAAGGTGGCACAGATGACAATGAGAATGTATGCGATAAGAAAACATATTCTTTTCTCCTTGCCTATATTTTCGTTTTTCCATGCCAAAAAGCAGGATGCAAACGAAAAAAAGAATCCAAAGCAGAACAGACCAATATACAACTTGACGAGATTCGTGGTATCCATATATATAATTAACAAAAACTATTATATTACTTTGCAATTCAATTTTGTGCGTAATGCTTAAAAATAAAATTGGAATCTGACATATATACCGATTTCACCATCAAGACGTAGGAGTTTTGTTTCCACTTTATTTTGCCAAAGATTCAAATTTGATGATTTTACTTTTTTATGTGATTTTCTGCCTTTTTTCTCATTTCAGAATAATTTATTCAATTCGGCCACAAGAAAACTGTGGACAAAATCTTTTGCATGAAAATTATTGACAGGATCAGAACACTCGACGATGCCATGTAGATCATAGACTTCGATAGATTCGATTCCAGAAAGGCCTTCCCCGACGATTACGGCCGAGTCCCTGGTGGCCATTTATGCGAAGGCATTCAAAGAAATGAAGAAAGACTATAGTGCCATGACCATCACCTAAGTGGATAAGATAACGGAAAGAATACGAAGAAGAATATTCCATTTCATCTCGGAAAAGAAGAATGTCAATAAGGCAATCATTGTTTGTTCTAAGGAATTCTGCTATTTCATCTATTGACTTGGCCTCAGAGATACGGATTGACTGACCCGATAGCGAAAAAGGAAAAGGAACCTGAAAGCAGATATCTTTTTATCAACTGATTCATATTCTTCTATGTTTTCTTCTTTCAATCGATTCTCAAAAAGATTTTGATGAATATTCTCATATTTCTTTACTGTTCAGTGATTTTGTCAATACAAAATATAGAAATAGATTCTTTATTTTTCTTCTTTTTTCCTCTTGTTTTCACTGGAAACAGACAAAAAAGACAGAAAATGTATACAAGATGATTCCTCTATGGAGAAGAAAGCGTGGAAGTGCTTACACTTTGCAAAAAAATTTAGTAAAATAATCCAGTATGTTTTTTGTATCTATATATAGATAGAAAGGATCAACTATGGGTATCAAAATTGTTGACACTGCACTTCGAGATGGATCTCAATCCCTGATTGCCACAAGACTGACAACAGATGAAATCCTCTCTGTCGCCCCGCTTTTGGATAAAGCTGGATATTACGCCTTGGAAGTCTGGGGTGGCGCCACATTCGATAGCTGTCTGCGCTTCTTGGATGAAGATCCATGGGAAAGACTTCGCGCCATCAGGAAAGCCTGTCCGAACACGAAGCTTCAGATGCTCTTCCGCGGTCAGAACATCCTCGGCTATCATCATTATCCTGATGATATTGTCGACAAGTTCGTCGAAAAGTCCTTGGAAAACGGAATCGACATCATCCGTGTCTTTGATGCCTTGAATGATATCCGCAACCTCAAGAGTGCGGTGGATGCCTGCAATAAATACAAGAGCAAATTTCCTTCTGCCCATTGTCAGATTGCTCTCAGTTACACAACCTCTCCTGTTCATACAGTTGATTATTATGTTTCTTTGGCAAAGGAAGTCGAATCGATGGGTGCCGATTCCTTATGCATCAAG
This sequence comes from bacterium, assembly GCA_963660905.1. Taxonomy (GTDB): domain Bacteria; phylum Bacillota_I; class Bacilli_A; order RFN20; family CAG-288; genus Enterosoma. The sequence goes on from CAVKZJ010000001.1 coordinate 81,354, forward strand.
GATATGGCTGGTGTTCTTCTTCCACAGGATGCCTATGATCTCATTTCGAAGTTGAAAGCAGAGACAAAGCTTCCGATTGAACTTCATTCCCATTGCACAGGCGGCATTTGCCAACTGACCTATCTCAAGGCCATCGAAGCCGGAGTCGATATCATCGACACTGCCCTGTCTCCACTCTCGGGTGGCACTTCCCAGCCTTGCACGGAATCCTTCAACTATGCGCTCAAGGGTACTGAATATGATCCCCATCTTGATAGTGAACTCTTAAACGAAGCCGCTAACAAGTTAGACAAAATAAAACAGAAATACCTCAAAAACGGAACGCTGAAAGTCAAAGCCTTATGTGTCAATCCGAACATTCTGAAATATCAGGTCCCAGGTGGAATGCTCTCCAACCTGATGAGCCAGCTTGAGAAGCAGGGCGCCATGGACAAATATGATGAAGTTCTGAAGGAAGTTCCCCTTGTCCGCAAGGATTTAGGTTATCCGCCGCTTGTCACTCCTCTTTCCCAGATGGTTGGAACGCAGGCTGTCATGAACGTCATCACCGGAGAAAGGTATAAGATGGTTCCAAAGGAGATCAAAGATTATCTCCATGGTCTTTACGGAAAGGCACCTGCAGAGGTCAATCCCGAAGTCCAAAAGAAGATCATCGGCGATGATGAAGTCATCACCTATCGCCCAGCCGACAAACTCGAACCAGAATTCGAGAAGCTCAAGGAACAGTACAAGAAAATCGCGAAATGCGATGAGGATGTCCTCTCGATTGCCTTGTTCGATCAGGTTGCCATCAAATTCCTCAAACTGAAATATGGCTTGGAGGCAGAGGAGTACAACGTCGAATTATGATCTATCCAATCTATTCATTGGCGATGTGGGAAATCAAGGATGGCGATTTCGGCCAAGCCCTCCTGATGTCCTTATTCTGCGTTGTTGTCGTCTTCTTTATTTTAGCCATCATCACATTCATTTTGATCGGCGTCAACAAGATCAAGGCCTTGGATGTCCATGAAAAGGTGAAGATGAAAGACGGAACCGAGCTGGATGATGATGCCATGGCAGCTGTCCTCGTTGCCACTCTCGACTACAGAAAAGAGAAGAAAGAGGATGTCAAGGTCATCAGCTGCAAGCTGATCAGCGATGAAAAAGCCGACAAGAAGAAAAAGAAATCATAAAGAATCGAGGTAATCTATGAGAATCTATAATATCAAAGTGAACGGCAAGACCTATGAAGTCAAGGTCATGGGCATCACCGAAGTCGAACCAGTCGAAGTCAAGACGGTCAAAGGAAGCGTTCCTGCCCAGGCAAGTGCACCTGCACCGACACCAGCAGCACCTGCAGCATCCTCACCAGCCAATGGAAATGCCGTCCTTGCCCCAATGCAGGGAAATATTCTGGACATCAAGGTGAAGGTCGGCGATGCTGTCAAGCAGGGTCAGACTCTCTGCATTTTGGAAGCCATGAAGTTGGAAAACGAAATCAAGGCCAACAGTGATGGAAAGGTCTTGGAGATCAAGGTCAACAAAGGACAGAGCGTTTCCGCGAAGGATCCACTGATCATCCTGGGGTAACATATGGGCCTCGTATTAACAGATTTCGGTGAGGTCCTAAAAGGAGTCTGGGAAAGCACGGGCTTCTATGGCTTTGGCGCAACCACCTTCGGCTGGCAAAACGCCATCATGATCCTCATCGCCTTATTATTGCTGTATTTAGCTATTTTCAAGGAAGCCGAGCCGTATCTTCTTGTGCCGATGGCAATCGGCATGCTCTTGTCCAACATGCCATTCTCCGGCATCATGGATGTGGATAAGAATTCCGCGTCTGGATATAGTGGACTTCTCGGCACATTGTATCTCGGCGTCAAATACGAAATCTATCCATGTCTCATCTTCATGGGCATCGGTGCAACGACGGATTTCGGTCCACTGATTTCCAATCCGAAGACACTCATCTTAGGTGCCGCCGCCCAAATCGGCATCTTCCTGACATTCCTTCTCGCCATCCTTATTCCATTCCCATCCACATCAGGATGGACCCACTTCACTGCTCAACAGGCAGGAAGTATCGGCATCATCGGAGGTGCCGATGGCCCAACGGCCATTCTCACCACGACGACACTCGCTCCGGAATTGCTGGCGAATATCGCAATCGCAGCCTATTCCTATATGGCTCTTGTCCCCTTCATCCAGCCTCCTATTATCCGTGCTTTGACCACAAAAAAGGAAAGAATGATCCATATGGATGATCTCAAACCGGTCAGCAAGACCAAAAAGATCATCTTCCCGATTCTTGTCACCCTCATCACCGTCCTTCTTGTTCCGAGTTGTGCCCCTTTGATCGGATGCTTCATGTTCGGCAATCTTGTCAAGGAATGTGGCGTCGTCAAAAAACTTACCGAAACAATCTCCAACTCTCTCTTATATACGATTACCATTCTTCTTGGTCTCACCGTGGGTGCCACAGCCAAAGGCGAAACCTTCCTCACGGTCCAGACATTGTGGATCTTCATGCTTGGCATTATCGCCTTCATCTCCGCAACAGCCGGTGGCGTCCTGATTGGAAAACTGATGTGCTGGCTCACCCATGGAAAAATCAATCCGATGATCGGTGCCGCAGGTGTCTCTGCTGTTCCGATGGCAGCCCGAGTGGTCCAGAAGGAAGCACAGAGAGAAGATCCTTCCAACTTCCTTCTCATGCAGGCCATGGGTCCGAATGTTGCCGGCGTCATCGGAAGTGCCGTCGCTGCCGGTCTTCTCATTCAGCTATTAGGCTGATCCGAATATGAAATTTGTCTATTTTGAGGAAATCGACTCCACAAATTCCTATCTCAAGAGAGAATATGAACATCTCGACGATATGACGCTCGTCTCTGCCGGCCATCAATTCGCCGGCAAGGGACGACTTGGACGGAAATGGGAAGATGACTCATCCTCCCTTGTCTTCTCGATTCTTCTCAAAGAGAATCTGAATGAAGATAGAATAAGCCTTCTGCCGCTCCTCTGCGGCGTCTCTCTTCTAACCACTTTAGAAGACTATTCCATTCCTTCCCTCATCAAATGGCCTAACGATGTCATAATTGAAGGAAAGAAATGTGCCGGCATCCTTCTTGAGGCCGTCTATGAAGATGAAATCAAGGCGCTCATCATCGGAATCGGCATCAATGTCAATACGAAGGAATTTCCTAAAGAATTAAAAAGCAAAGCGATTTCCTTGTTCCAGTACTCAAAAAAGGAATATGATAAAGAAGAAGTTCTTCATCGCTTCATCCATCATTTTGAGAAATTCTACCTTGATTACCAAAAGAAGAAGGATACCTTCTTATCAATTCTGAAGGAATGTTCCTATCTTGATCAGAAAGAAATCACTCTCAACTATTATGGAGAAAACAAGCACGTGAAAGCACTTGGAATCCTCGATGATGGAAGTCTTCAAGTCAAGGAAGGCGATAAAGTCTATTCCGTTTCCTCCGGCGAAGCAACGCTGGAAAAGAATTATGAAGAATATCCCAACCAAAAGTTGTGATATAGTCGACAAATGAAAGGATACACTATGAAAAAACAAATCGACTTAAGTCAATATGGCATCAGTGACGTGAAGGAAGTTGTTTACAATCCATCCTATGAAGAACTCTTCAAGGCCGAAACCGATCCGGCGTTGGAAGGCTATGAAAAAGGACAGGTCACCGAGCTTGGTGCTGTCAATGTCATGACCGGCATCTACACCGGCCGTTCTCCAAAGGACAAATTCATTGTCGAAGACGAAAACAGCAAAGATACCGTCTGGTGGAATACTCCGGAATATCCAAACGACAACCACAAAGCTTCCAAGGAAGCCTGGGCAGCCTGCAAGGATATCGCCAAGAAGGAACTCTCCGGAAAGAAACTTTATGTCGTTGATGGATTCTGCGGTGCCAATAAGGATACCAGAATGGCTGTCCGTTTCATCATGGAAGTCGCCTGGCAGGCCCATTTCGTCCGCAATATGTTCATCCGTCCGACAGAAGAAGAGGAAGCTGATTTCAAGCCGGACTTCATCGTCTACAATGCCTCCAAGGCCAAAGTCGAGAACTATAAGGAATTAGGTCTCAATTCCGAAACCGCCGTCATCTTCAACATCACTTCCCATGAACAGGTCATCATCAACACCTGGTATGGCGGTGAAATGAAGAAGGGCATGTTCTCCATGATGAACTACTATCTCCCTCTCAAGGGAATTGCCAGCATGCATTCGAGTGCCAACACCGACATGAATGGTGAAAATACCGCTGTCTTCTTCGGCCTTTCCGGAACCGGAAAGACAACCCTGTCCACAGATCCGAAGAGACTTCTCATCGGCGATGATGAACACGGCTGGGATGACAATGGCGTCTTCAACCTCGAAGGCGGATGCTATGCCAAGGTCATCGACCTCGACAAGGATGCCGAGCCGGACATCTATGGCGCCATCAAGAGAGATGCCTTATTGGAGAATGTCACGGTCGACAAGGATGGAAAGATTGATTTCCACGATAAGAGCGTCACGGAGAACACCCGTGTCTCCTATCCGATTTATCACATCCACAACATCGTCAAGCCGATCAGCCATGCTCCCGCTGCCAAGAACGTCATCTTCCTTTCTGCCGATGCCTTTGGCGTTCTTCCTCCAGTCTCCATCCTCACTCCTGAACAGACGCAGTACTATTTCTTAAGCGGCTTCACCGCCAAATTAGCCGGCACGGAAAGAGGAATTACTCAGCCGACGCCAACCTTCTCCGCCTGCTTCGGTCAGGCCTTCTTGGAACTCCATCCAACCAAATATGCCGCAGAGCTTGTCCGCCATATGGAAAAATCCGGTGCCAAGGCCTATTTGGTCAACACAGGATGGAATGGAACTGGAAAGCGTATTTCCATCAAGGATACCCGCGGCATCATCGATGCCATCTTGGATGGTGCCATCTTGAAAGCTCAGACCAAGAAGATTCCATACTTCGATTTCGAAGTTCCGACTTCTCTTGAAGGCGTTGCCACCAACATTCTCGATCCAAGAGACACCTATTCCGACAAGGAAGCTTGGGAAACAAAGGCAAAGGATCTTGCTTCCCGCTTCATCAAGAACTTCCACAAATATGAGACGAACGATGCTGGCAAGGCTTTGGTCAAGGCCGGTCCGCATCTCGACTGATTGAAATCGAAAATATCCTAGGCAAATTGCCTAGGATATTTTTATGACATCTTTTTTAATTCTTAAAAGAATGAATTGGAGCGGGAATTCTTCCTTTCCTTGATACGAATTCCTTGCAGGAATACTTATTTACCTTCATGATCGGAGCAGAGCCCAACAATCCGCCAAAGGTAACTTCATCCCCGACACTCTTTCCATAAGCTGGAATGAGTCGGCAGGCCGTCGTCTTGTTGTTGATCATGCCTAAGGCCATTTCATCGGCAATCATGCCGCAGATGGTCTCTTCTTCTGTATCGCCAGGTATGGCAATCATATCCAATCCAACAGAACAGACACAGGTCATCGCCTCGAGTTTCTCGAGTGTGATGCTTCCTTCTCTTGCCGCTTCGATCATGACATGATCCTCACTGACAGGAATGAATGCGCCCGATAGGCCGCCGACAGAGGAAGAAGCCATAATGCCACCTTTCTTCACCGAATCATTTAAAAGAGCCAGGGCACAGGTTGTTCCCGGAGCGCCCGGCATCTCAAGTCCCATTTCCTTGAGAATCTCGCCGATCGAATCACCGATCGCTGGCGTGGGGGCCAAAGATAAGTCTATGATGCCAAAAGGAATATGAAGCCTCCTGCTTGCCTCATTGGCAACAAGCTGTCCGGCTCTTGTGATCTTGAAGGCCACTTTCTTGATTTCTTCGCAGAGAGTCGGGAAATCTTTTCCACGGACATTTTCCAAGGCTTTTTTGACGACACCCGGGCCGGAGATTCCGACATTGAGAACACAATCGCCCTCCGAGACTCCATGGAAAGCGCCAGCCATGAAGGGATTGTCATCCGGTGCATTGGAGAAGACGACCAGTTTGGCGGCGCCGATGGAATTTTCATCTCTGGTCAAGTAGCTGAGTTCCTTGATGATTTTTCCGGAAAGCCGAACAGCATCCATGTTGATGCCGGTCTTGGACGAGGCAAGATTGATGCTCGCACAGACTCTCTTCGTCTTACTGAGGCATAAAGGAATGGAGGAAATCATCAGTTCCTCATTCTGCGTCATCGATTTATTGACGATGGCAGAAAATCCTCCGATGAAATTGACAGAGAGATTCTTGGCGACCTCATCGAGCGTCCTTGCCAAAAGAAGATAGTCTTCCTTTGTCTTGCAGCAGCTAGCCCCGATAAGGGAAATCGGCGTGATGGCAATTCTTTTGTTGACAATCGGAATTCCGAATTCCTTCTGGATGTCGTTTCCGACCTTGACGAGATCCCGTCCAAGTCTTTCGATTTTTTCTTTTATCTTCTTTGCTGTGACATTCACATCCGAATCGATGCAGTCGAGAAGCGAGATGCCCAGTGTGATCGTGCGGACATCCAGTTTCTCTTCCTGAATCATTCGATTGGTCTCGTTGACCTCATTGAAATTGATCATAATCAGATACGGTGCATGAAATCAAAGATTTCTTCCTTTTGCATCAGAGCCTTCAAGCCGATATCCGAGACGGTTTTATTGAATTCTTCTTCCAGTTTTTGGAAATCCTTCTTCGAAGAAGAGATATCGACGATCATCATCATATTGAAAAAGCCATCGACAATCGTCTGTGAGACATCGAGGATGTTGATGTTGTTTTCATTTAGGAATCGACAGATCTGATAGAGTATTCCGACTTTGTCTTTGCCAACGACCGTTATGATTGTTTTTTTCATGGTAGGGCTCCTATTTTCCTTTTAGATTATAATCGGAAATAAAAGAAAAGCAAATTAACAAGAAAAAAGGTATAATGGATAAAGAATCACAAGGAGGTTTCGACTATGGGATTGTTCGGTGCAAAATATGAAGTCGTCTATGGCCATGCAGATCGGGAATTTGACAATTATGTCGAAAATTCCATGACGCTACGTGCCTCCGATGAAAAAGATGCGGAAGAACAGGTCCGCATTCTCCTTCATGAGAAATATCGTTTCTATAAGATCATTTCCGTAAAGAAAAAGCAGATTCTCAAGGAAAAGAAATGAAGATATCAAAAAAGTAAATTTGTCTTTACATTTTCTCGAGATTGTAATTAAAAAATACATATTGTTCTTGAAAAAACCTGTCAATTCTGAGATAATGTAAATGTAGTTATTGTTCTACTCAACATTTGCTAATAAATTCCAACATAAAATTCCTTTTGCTCTCTCCACTTAGGGATTCCTAGGTGGAGTTTTTTTGTGCTAATAAAACAAAACCAACAATTTTGTTTATTTTTCCAATGAATTCGGCCGAAAGAATGAGATAATATTCCTAGGAGTAAAACCCTATGGAATTTTTTTCATTGGACTCGATTTTCTTTCTTTGTTCCGGCCTTGTTTTCTTATCTTTGGTTCTCCTTGTCCTTCTCAAATTTCCTCTTGATGAAAAGAAGACGATTTTTCTTTTGCTCTTCTTGGGACTTGGCTCTCTGACAGGCCTTGTCGGTTTCTTTTTTTTCAATCAATCCTACTTTCAATTCAAGGAAGACATCAGCGAATTCATCCGTCTTCTTTATTTCATGGGCCATCTTTCGATTCCAGTCTTTCTGAATTCCTATATCTATTTTTCGACCGGTCAGAATTATAGAAGAAAAACAAAATATTTTTGGTTTTTTTATTGTCTGTGGATTCTTCCGATTCTTTCTTCTGATATTCTTTTGATTCTCAATTCCTTCACGCCGGTTATTTACATATACAATGAAAGTGAAAATGCCTATCAGATGCTTTTAGGTTTCTATTGGCTTTTTATCGCTACCTTTTTCTATCTTGGATTTTCCCTTTATTTCCTCATCCGCTACCGACTGAGTCTCAAAAAAGGGGAATTCCTCATGTTATGCGGTTTCTTTTTCTTCTTTTTCCTTTTCTATGTCATCGATTTCTTTTCATTGATTCCTTTCGATTGTCATTTGTTTGTGGAAGCTTTGCTCAGCATCGGCATCGTCATCTCCTCCCAGGACACCTCGGGAGAAATCGATCTGATCACCGGATTTGGCAATCAAATCCGATTCAACGAAACGACAAAGAAGGCTTTGAAGGCAAAAGCACATTACCGACTCATTCTTCTGAGGCTGACGAATGCGAAAAACATCAATAGCATCATCCTCGAGAAACAATCACAGAAAATATCCAAAGAGATTGTCACGCGACTGAAGGGTCTCCATATGAACAAATGCGAATTCTTCCATCTTGCCAAAAGCACCTATGCGATCAATTCCTACGAAAAGAACAAAGACCCTCAGAAATCCAGAAATGAGCTCAACGCCATTCTCGATTGTCTATCCAAAGACATTCTTGTGGGCGATATGGCAATCTCCTTAAATATCGAGGTTATCTACCTGCATGTCCCAACGGATATCGATTCATTGGAAAAAATCGAGAAAATCATTCAGAGTCCCTATTCCTCACCCTATCAGAGAGTGACCATCTTGGAGAATGATGCGGCAATGAGGCTGCTCCGAAAGAGCAAGATTTCCAAATCCGTCCATACCGGCATCAAAGAAAGCAGATTCTATGTCGTCTATCAGCCGATCTACGATGCCAAAGAGAAGAAAATCACCACGGCAGAGGCTCTCCTCCGTTTAAAAGATGATGAACTCGGTGAAATCTCTCCGGGGGAATTCATCCCGATTGCGGAGGAAAGCGGAGACATCCTATCTTTAGGTCTCTTTGTCTTCTCCACCGTCTGCAAGGATATAAAAGAATGTCACCTTCTTGATTATGGATTGAAGAACATTTCCCTGAATCTATCGAAGAGACAATTTGTCCAGGCAGATTTATCCAAATGCTTTGCCGCCATCCTGACGGAATATGATATCTGTCCGAAGAATATCATCCTGGAAATCACGGAAAGCATCACCACCATTCCGGATGTCAACTTCCTGAATACCCTCAACAGCCTGAAAGACCTCGGATTCATTTTCTCCATGGATGATTATGGAACGGGATATTCGAATTTCGAGGCGATGATCGGACCGGTCAACTTCTCCACCATCAAAATCGACAAATCCATTCTCTATGCCGGTGAGAAAAGCAAGAGCGGAAACACCATACTGGAGACGAATATCCATCTGATCAACGAATTGAACATGAATTCACTTGTCGAAGGCGTCGAAACAGAGGAACAGAAGGCAAAGCTAGAGAATCTCGGATGTCGTTTCCTTCAGGGATTTTATTTTTCCAAGCCGATCAAAGTCGATTCCTTTATCAACTATATTGCTTCTTTCAATCAAGTCATCCATAATAATTAGGCTATGAAAAAAGACCCATTGAATCATCTTCTCTTAGAAGAATTTCCTTATCTGGAAGAACATTACCAGGAAGTCAAAGGAGGCATCTTCGATTTAGATACCCCAAGTCATGCCTTCTATGATGAAATTTTTCTTCCTTATTTCCTGTTGATGTACAAGGAAGGAAATCAGAAGGAAGTCGAGCATTGCTGTCAGTTTATCGAGGATCTTCTCTGTTCTGAAGAAGAGGAGAAAACCCTGCTTGCCATCAATGGGATCCTTTGTCCGCTCTATGATGAGAAAAAAGTGGATATGTCGCTTCTGCCCCTGAAAGAAAAGACAAAGGAATATTATCTCGATTGGCTAAAGGAAGGAGAAAATCTATGGACCAAATCAGAACCATCAAGGTAAAGCAGTCTGTCTTTGCCAACAACGACAGAAGAGCCGAACAGCTTCGAAAGAAACTTAAGGAAAAGAAGATTTTCCTTGTCAATGTCATGGCCTCTCCCGGCGCAGGAAAGACAACTCTGCTCACATCTTTGATCAATGAGATGAAGAACGAGGTCCGTATCGGCGTCATCGAAGCCGACATGGATGCCCTTGTCGACAGCAACACCATCAAAGAAAAGACCGGTGTTCTCACCATACAGCTTCACACATCGGGCGAATGCCACCTTGACAGCAAGATGGTGGATGAGGCAATGGATTTTTTAGGTGCGGATGAACTCGACCTCGTTTTCCTGGAAAACATTGGAAACCTAGTCTGTCCAGCGGAATTCGATACCGGCGCAAGCCTGAAGCTCGTTATCCTTTCTGTTCCCGAAGGCGATGACAAGCCCTTGAAATATCCTTTGATGTTCAAAAAAGGCGATATCTTTGTTTTCAGCAAGATGGATACCCTCTCCGTTTTCGATTTCGATGCCGAAAAGGCCAAGAAGGAAATTCTTTTCCTCAATCCGAACGCCCTCTTCTTCCCACTCTCTGGCAAGACGAAGGAAGGAATCGAGCCTTTGAAGGAATATCTTCTGCAGCAGATCAAGGAATACCAGAAATAACATGAATCTCCAGGTATCGTATGTCCATGAGGACGAAGAAGAAGTTCTGCCTGTCCTCGAAGCCCTAGAAAAGAAAGGCTATTCCTTTTTTGTCGACAACAGCACTCTTCATGAGGATGTCATTCTTTTTCTTTTCACAAATAAGACAAAGATAGAGGATGTCTTTTCTGAAATTCCGTTTTTGAAGAAAGAAAGCGAGAATTCCGCTTTCCATTCCCTGAAAATCATGCCGTTCTATCTTTACCACTCATCCAAGGAGGACCCCGAAGAGATACTGAGCCAAGAAGAATGTCTCTATATGGAACTCTTCTCTGGGGAGTTCAAGCCTTTCGGGTATGATCTGGATAGTCTAGATCCGCTTTTTGAGTTTGGAAGAATCCTTGAATCCTATTCCGAATAAGTTTCAGGGGTTTGTCAAACAGCCCCTGAATGAAGTATAATGAACATGTGTTTGAACCCAAAACACAGAAAAGAGAAAATCAATGGTCACTCAGAAAAACAAAGAGGACATCTATGATCTTCTCAAGCTCGGGTTCAAGGAAGAAGAGAAAATTCCCCTTTCAGGTCTGGCTATTTACCTGAACAGCAAGAAATTTTCCTATCAGGAATATGGTTATAAAAAATTAAAGTCCCTGCTCAAGGACTTGTCGTTCCTGACCTTCGAAGCCGATGAGAAGAATCATGAGGATGCCTATGTCGTGCTTCATCCTTTTTTGTATGAAAAAGATGCCAAAAAAGAGGAAGCAAAGCCATCTCTTTCCGAAAAGGAAAGAAAGAGAATCGAATCGATTCTGAAAGCGAAGTTCACCCCAGGAAAGGAATATTCCCTATCCGAAGTCAGTGCCGTCTTCCAAAGTGAGAAGATTGACTATAAAAAATATGGCTATTCGAAAATGAAGAAATTCCTTGAATGCTTTCCTGATCTTCTCATCATGAAGAATGATCCAAAAGATCATAGCAAGGTCAATGTCACATTCCTTGACAAGAAAAAGAAAGCAGAAGAAAAAACTCGCAAGTCTGAAAAGAAGAAGACAAATCCTCCTCTTCCCGAGCCGAAGAAGGACTGCTTTTTTGTTCCGAACGCTCTTCTTCTATCCATCAAGGAATTCGCAAATCATCCTTGCGAAAACGATATGATTCTCAAGACGCTTTTAAAGGATTATCAGAAAGCCTATCAGCAGAACCATTTCAAGGAAAAGGACGATGCCTTCATCTTCCCAATTTCCTTTCAGACAAAAGCAGGCGAAAAAACCATTGCCTCCATCAAGAAAGCGGCGAAGAATTCCCCTTATCGCTTCTATCTGAACTTTGTCGGTACCGACAAAGAGAAGGCCGGGGATGTGTTCTTGGACAAAATCTATTTTTCTGATTTCGAAAAAAGCATGGAGGAACTCGCTTCCCTCGCCAGAAAAGAGAAATGGTGCTACCACAATTCCAAGGATAAGCACATCATCCTGAAAATCTATCTTCAGTATACCTTCTATCAGATCTATAGTCAGAAAAAGATTGCCGTGGATCAGAAGACCGGATATTGCTGCTTCAACACCGGATTGAAAAGTCCGGAGTACGAAGACATCTATGCCGTCTTGAGAAAGAACGTATCCAAGGACATTGAACAGGACTATCTATTTGAAGGTTTCTCCCTCTCAGGAAGCCAGGGACTTGGAAAAATCATCGTCGAGCATTTCAATCCCCTTCCATCAAAGGCGACCTTCATCACAGGCAATGACGATCTCATCTTCAATACATCGGCCGATATCCATACGGATATCCATCATATCCTGATCGACAACCTCGACCGTTTCCCCTTCTCCTTTCTTGAAAATATGACGCTTCCTTTTGTCGAAGAAAGAAAAATCCTTCTGAAAATCGAGAAGGAAAGAAATCCCTTTGTGAAGGATAAGCTCTTTTCCAAATTGGAAGGCATGATTGAGAAAAACGAAGTCCTCTTCTCACTTCTCCGCGTCTCTTTGACTTCGAGCATCCAGAAGGCAATCCGAATGGTCCAATACGATTATCGAAATGCCTTGCCGAGTTTTTTCCCGACAAGGAATGTCATGTCGATGATGCTCCCCTTGAAGTTCACCAGCCAGGATGAAGTTGAGGCGGTTCTACTGATTGAAAAAACACCCTCTGGAAACTACCAGGGCCAGACGATTCTTACCCTCAAGCAGTGCTACGTCAACGCCAGGCTTATTTCCCCACTGGAAAACACCTTCCTCGACCCTGGAAAAATCGAAGATTAGCATTTCTCTCCTGCCGATTGGCAGGAGATTTTCTTTTGACTGAAAATCAGAATTGTGAGAGGTTACATTCTTCTTTTTTTATGAAAATAACTATTTTTGACTTTCTTCTTCTTTTTGGTTGTCTTTCATAGGAAAAGGGATTATAATTTTTTAAGTAACTTAAATAAAAGGAGGGACACATGGATAAGAAAGAACTGGAAAACTATTTCCTCAACCAGCTTGTCAGCAAGGAAGCCTATCTCATCATCGGGAAGGGCAAAGCCAGGTACAAGATGAAACGTGGTTCCTTCAAGACAAAGGACAAGATCATCGACAGAAGAAAACTGACCTTTTCCTTCCAGGATGGAAACAGATACATCTTCAGCGACGGAAAAGTGCAGGCAGAGATCATTGTCGATCATGATCCATGGATCAAATTCCATTTCCATGTCGATAACGGATACAATCGCTTCACTCTCCGATTCAAGACATTCGCAGATGAACATATCTATGGATGCGGAGAACAGTATTCGACTCTCGATCTCAAGGGCAAGGATGTTCCTATCTGGGTGAGCGAACATCAGCAGGTCAGCAAGATCGTCAAGAAACAGATTCGGGAAAGACTCCATGGACCTGACCCATCCTACCAGGCTAGCTACAAAGATCATCAGACATATTGTTCCACACCATCCTTCCTCTCCTCAAAAGGATATGCCATCTACTGCCATGAGGATACATATGGATTTCTTTCCTTCCGGAAGGATGAACTCTTGATCAAGTTCCGCCAGATTCCACAGTCCATCTCTCTTCTCTGTGAGAATTCCCTTCTTGAATTGTCTGAAAGCATCTCCCGTCTTGTCGGCCTTCAGCCAAAAGTCCCCTCATGGGTCAATGATGGCGTCATTCTTGCCATTCAAGGCGGAAGCGATGTGCTTTTGAAAAAATACGAGGAAGCCAAGAAGAAAGGCTTGAAGATCGCGGCCATCTGGTGTCAGGACTGGTGCGGAAACGTGGTGACAAGTTTCGGATATCAGGTCTACTGGAATTGGAAGGCTGATGAAAAACTCTACCCGAATCTCAAGGAAATCATCCAGAGGCTGAATCAGGAAGGCGTCCGCTTCCTAGGATACATCAATACCTTCCTAAAAGAAGGCGCGCCGATGTATCTCGAGGCCAAAAAGAAAGGTTTTCTCATCCGACACAAAAATGGTTCGATCTATCACATCAAATCCACCACATTCAATGCTGGCATTGTCGACTTGACCAATCCCAGTGCGAGGAAATGGTATACCGAAATCATCAAGGAAAACATGATCGGATATGGTCTTTCAGGCTGGATGGCCGATTTCGGGGAATATCTTCCGACCGACTCCGTGTGCTATGGCGGGGAGAGCGAGAAACTGCATAACCGCTGGCCGACCATGTGGGCAAAATGCAGTTATGATGCCACAAAGGAATGTCACAAGGAAGAGGAAATCTTCTTCTTCTCAAGAGCAGCCTATGGACACACCTTCCAGTTCACCCATTCCATGTGGAACGGGGACCAGCATGTCGACTATTCCGATGAATATGGCCTTGCCTCCGTCATTCCTGCCACCTTGTCATTGGCATGCTCAGGAGCCGGAGTCATCCATTCGGATATCGGCGGATATACGACCATTACCGCTCTCTATCCTATGAAAAGAGATGCTGAATTATTCCTCCGATGGTCGGAGATGAACATCTTCACTCCGGTTTATCGAACACACGAAGGCAATCAGCCGAAGAACAATGTTCAGTTCGACAATGAGGAAACGTATCCTGAATTCATCAAAAACACGTCTTATTTTGTCGCCCTGAAGGAATATCGAGAAAAGCTTTATGAAGACTACTACAAGAACAACACACCGATGATCCGACCCTTGTTTTTCCACTACGATGAAAAAGAGGCCTATGTCAACAAGAAGGAATATCTCTTTGGGGAAGACATTCTCGTCTCCCCGGTTCTCCGGCCAAATGAAAAAGAGCATGAATACTATCTTCCCAAGGATGAATGGATTCAGTTCTTCACCAATAAGGAAATTCCATCTGGAAAGGGAAAAGTCCCTTCCCCGCTTGGCCTTCCCATTGCCTTCTATCGCAAGAACTCACCCTATAAGGAATTGTTTGAAAGTCTAAAGCAAGAAAAGGAGGATAAATAAATGAAATTTTTTCTTGATTCAGCAAAGATAAATGAAATCGATTATGCCTATAAAAATTATCGCATCGATGGCGTAACCACGAATCCCAAGCATATCATGGCTTCCGGCAAGCCGTTTCTTCAGGCCATAGAGGATATCGCCAATTGGATAAAGGAAAACCATCTCGTCGGCAAGGAGGTCTTTCCCGTCTCGGTCGAGATCAATCCGCATCTCGAGAAGAGTGATGATATGATTCGGGAAGCAAAAAAGATTTCCTCGATGTGTGAGAATTTTGTCATCAAGATTCCCTGCACCATCGAAGGACTCAAGGCTGCCAATCAGCTTGAAAAGGAAGGCGTGAGAACCAATGTCACCCTCGTCTTCTCGCCCTCGCAGGCCTTGCAGGCAGGAAGAATCAAGGCCAAATTCGTCTCCCCATTCATCGGATGGAAGGAAAATAGCGGAGAGGATGCCCTCTCTTATCTTGCACAGCTTGTCAAGATCTACAAGGAATTCCACTTCGAAACCGAAATCATCGCCGCTGCCGTAAGAAACGGAAAGCAGATTGCCGATTGTGCGAGCATGGGTGCGGATATCGTAACCGCAGGCTTAAGCGTCTATGAGGAAAGTTTCTCCCATCCTTTCACCACCTATGGTCTATCCATCTTCCAAGACGCCTGGGATCACACGAAAGGAAATGCATGATATGAAAATCAGTTTTATCGGACTTGGCATCATGGGCATGCCGATGGCAAGCAATGTCGCCAAGAAATATGATGTCGTCGGCTATGATGTAGTCAAAAAGGAAACACCTTTCCCGTTTGCTTCCTCCTATGAGGAATGTGTGAAGGATTCTTCTGTCATCATCTCCATGGTTCCAAAAAACGAACACATGCTTTCCTTATTCAAGGAAATCAAGCCATTTCTGAAAAAAGGCCAAATTTGGATCGACATGTCGACCATTTCGCCAGAGACGAATCGTACTGTTGCCAAAGAGGTCGAGAAGCTCGGAGTCGACCTTCTTGACTGCCCGGTCGTCAAATCCCAGCCGGCCGCAATAAAGGGCGAACTAGGCATCTATGTCGGCGGAGAAAAATCCATCTATGAGAAAATCAAGCCGATTCTATCCTGCATGGGAAAGAACATCATCTATATGGGTGGACATGGCGCCGGATTGGAAATGAAGATTCTCCATAATGCCTTGGTCGGCGAAATCCAGAATGGCGTCAATGAAATCTTAGGTCTTGCCAAGACGCTCGGACTCGATTTAGGCGAAGTGGTCACCGCCTTAGGCTATGGCGGTGCCCAATGCTTCTATCTCGATACGAAGGCCAAGAACATCATCGCGAATGAATATCCAACAGCATTCTCAATTGGAAACATGAACAAAGATGTCCACTTTGCATGGGAAATGGCTAAAGAAGCCCATCGCGATTGCACAGCCCTGCACCGTGTCGTCGAAGTCTATGAGGAAGCGATGAAGGAAGGACTCGAAAGAGAAGATTTCTCCTCATCCTACAAGATCGTAAACAAGGAGGCTTTATGAGAAAACCGATTATCGGCATCGTCTGTCTTGTGAGAAAGACATTCGATTATAAGACAGCCTTTTCCCTCTATCAGGAAAGGACAAAGAAACTGATGGAAGATTCTTCCATCGATTGGGTGAATTGGCCTGACATGGTCATCGAGCCAGAGGAGGCAAAGAAAGCCGGCGAATATTTCGTCGAAAAGCATGTCGATGCCCTCATTGTCGTCTCGGCGACCTTCCATTTAGGAGGACTGGCGCTCATTCTGCATAATCTCGTCAGGAAGCCGTTCCTTCTTCAGGGCTACAACGAACTTCCCTATGACGGAGGAAAAATCCGACTCAATGCGGTATGTGGCGTGAATCTGAATGCCTCGAATCTCTATAAAGGCGGTGTAGATGATTTTGCCGTCTACGTCGGGGATGAAATCGATCAGGACTGGCTGACAGCCATCAAGATGAAGACCGCCCTGGAACATGCCAATGTCGGTTTGGTGGGGTATCATGCCCAGGGATTCTATAATGTAGGTGTGGATGAACTGCATCTGTATCAGGAATTGGGCGTGCTGATTTCCCATTTTGAGCTCTCCGATTTCTTTACAGGAGAGGCAAGCGAAGAGGAAATCGCCCATCAGGAAAAGGAACTGAGAACAATTTTCGATTGTTCAAAGCTAAATGACTTCCAAGTCAGGCAGGTCTCTTCTCTCATCGTCGTCAGTGAAAAGTTCATGAAGGAAAAGAACTTGGATGTCCTTGCCATCCGCTGCTGGCCTGAATTCGCCAAGAATTATGGCGTCTCTCCCTGTGCGATGATGTCTGTTTTGCAATCCCGCGGCATCCTTCTTGCCTGTGAAGGCGATATCGAAGCGGCATTGAGCATGGTGGCCGTTCGCGCAGCCGGGGAACAAACACCCTTCATGGCCGATCTTTCCCAGGTCAACTACAAAGAAAACTATGCTCTTTTATGGCATGATGGCGTTGCCCCATGCAATCTTTGGGACAAGAAGTGCAGCCGCTCTTTGGAAACCTATTTTGCCGGCGGAAAAGGCGTGACTGCCGATTTCGTCTTGAAATCCGGTGACATATCCATTCTCCGCATCGATACAGCCAGAGGAAAGACGAGAATCTACTATGAAGAAGGAACGGCAGTGGATATGAAGAAAGAACTTTCAGGAACCTATGCCAAAGTCATCTTCAAGAGAAAAATCGAGGATGTCGTCTCCACGGTTGCCTATACCGGCGTCGCTCATCATGTGATCATGGGCTATTGTCAGTATCAGAAAGCGGTTCTGTATCTTGCCAGAATCATGTCTTGGGAGGCCATCGATGGAAATACGAAGTCTCTCTGATGAAGAATTTCAGAAATACGGGAAAGTCCTTTCCTTGGACTCAAAGGATATCGTCTCCTACCTCTTGAACGATTCCATCATGCCGGAAGAGAAAAATATCTATGTCCGGGATGAAAAGAACATGCATTCATTAGTGGGAATCGATCAGATCAGAGAAGAGGTGTTTGGAAACGGGCCGATAGAGGTGGGATACTGCAACGGCTACAATTCCCTTCTCAACTGCTTGGAATACCATGCCTGTCCCGAGGTGGATATTGCCGGTGATGATCTTGTCCTTCTTCTTGCCAGGCAGGAGGATGTCAAGGATGGAACGATTCATTCTGAGGATATCGAAGCCTTTCTTCTCAAAAAAGGGCAGGCCGTGATTCTCTATCCCTATATATTCCATTTCTCTCCATGCAAGCTTTCAAGAAATGGTTTCCACTGTGCCATTCTCTTAAGTGAGGGAACAAACAAAGATCTTTTAAAGAAACCAAATGATCCAAGACTCTGGAAAGAGAACAAATGGCTCTTCTGCCATAAGGATTCGCTTCAGGCGAAGATGGGAGCCTATGTCGGCATAAAAGGAGAGAATCTTTCTGTCGATTTCAAAATATGATGTATGATTTCTTATTCATTTTGATTATCTTTCTGAGCAACATCATTCAGACAATCACCGGATTTGCCGGAACCGCACTTGCCATGCCGCTTTCTCTTCTCATCGAGGGCAATGATGTTGCAAAGCCAGTCCTGAATCTCGTCGCACTGCTCGTATCCTGTTCTGTCGTCCTGCTCCATTACAGGGATATCGCCTGGAAGCATTTCCTTGTCATTCTGCTTTCAGTGGGATCCGGATTTGGCATCGGTTATCTTGTCGAACTCATTCCGATGGAAGGAAAGATTCTGCTTTACATCTATGGAGCCATCGTCATCCTGATCAGCATTCTCTTCTTCTTTCTTGATTTCGAGAAAATCTCTCTTCCCTACTGGCTGATGATTCTCTTCCTATTTCTTGGAGGAATCATGCATAAGCTTTATGTCTCCGGTGGCCCCTTTGTCGTCATCTATGCCCTTCATGAACTGAAGGACAAGAATCAGTTCCGATCGACACTGTCTCTTTTGTGGATCATCCTCAATTCCATGCTCTTCATCACCAATATGTCACAGGGCATATTTGTTCCTCACACATGGATTCTCTTTGCCATCGGCGCAGGAGCGACTATCCTCTCCATCATTCTTGGCACCTTGATTGCACCCAAGCTGCCAAAAAAGGTCTTTTTGAAGATAACCTGTATTCTGTTGTTTGCATCTGGTGTTACACTATTCCTATGATAAAAAATCCTTCTGAAACTCAAAAGAACATCATCCGAATTCTCTTTGCGGAAAAAGAAAGCACGAGAACCCTTCTCTCCAGCCGCCTTTCTTTGACCAATGCGGCTTTGACGTTGTCGTTGAAGCCGCTTTTGGAAGAAAGAATCATTCTCGAAAAGAAGAACGAAGCCCAGAAAATCGGAAGGAAACAGATTACCCTCTATCTCAACGGTGAATATGGATGCTTTTTTGGCATCGATATCAAGAAGAATCATGCCACCTATTCCCTGATGGATTTTGCTGGAAATCTCCTTCTCAGTCAGAATGATGATGAAATATCCCTTTCTGATTTCATGAGGAAATCGCCTCATGAGATTCTCTCTATAGGCATCACGATGAGAGGAGATGCCTCTTTTTCTCATCTCGAAAAAAAGAAAGAGAAAATCTCAAAGGAAATCCAGTCTCTCAGGATCCCCTCTTCTTTAGCCAACAACGTCGACTGTCTTGCCGAAATCTATTCGCTTTATCATCCAAATGAAAGAAATTTCCTTCTTGTCAAATACGGACCTGGTGTCGGATCCTCCATCCATGCCAATGGCTATCCATTAGGCAATCTTTCCGAACTCGGCCATATGTATTATCTGGAAAAGACCATCGAAGAGACGATTTCCTATTCTTCCATTCTCCAGGATATGAATGAAAAGGAAGCGACGGAATATCTTCTTGCCCACGAAGGAATGCAAAGGGATATTCTTCATGTGCTGGCTTTTTCTCTTGTCAATGCCGATGCATTGCTCGCCCTTGACAAGATCGTCTTATCCGGTGCTCTTCTCTCCGACAAGGATGTCCTCTCACGCCTGATAGAGGAAACTAAGAAGATCAATCCTTCCTTCCAGGAAGAGAAGCTCTCCCTATATCCCGACTACTGCACACTCAATGAAAAGAAGAGTACGATTCTCGCCTTCCTTTCCTCGCTTTAGTTTTTATCGGTCAAAAAAAGGCTGCAGAAGAATTCACTGCACAGGAATTCTGCTACAGCCTATTTGAATGTCTTTTTATTCTCTTACCAGTCTACGATTCCTCTTGTCAAAAAGAGAAACTCGTTCATTATCAAAGATGCCTGTGACATGAATCGTATCCTCCTGGCAAATGACCTTGATCAACCGATAGGGATTCTCCAAAGTCGAGTCATCCTCATAGAAGCGTACATCGAATTCTCCTTTTTCAAGGGGATAGATTTCAAAATGATTCTCTCCTTCATCAGAAAGTGGAATCACGCTTCCTTCCTTGATGAAGTAGGTTGGCAAATCGCCTGGATGATTTTCGATTCTTCCACTTTGGGCAATCCTATTTGATCCCGGATGATAGTATTGTCCTTTTGGAAGAAGGACATCGATTGCGTTTGTCCCTTCATCGAAAATAGGACAGACCAGAATCGATTTTCCAAAGAAATAGAAGTCACTTTCCTCATCATAATCCTCATCAAGAAGGAAGACTGGAAGAAGCATGGGATTGTATGTCTCGATTGCCTCCATTGCGCTCGAATAGATATAGGGAAGAAGTCTTTTTCTGAGGGCAAAGATTTTCATCACCTGTTCTTTTTTGTCCTCATAGAGCCATGGCATGGTCGAGCTGCCATCCGGATTCCAGGAATGCAGCGTGAAGCGAGGCGTCATGACCCCATAGGCAATCCAACGCAAGAAGAGTTCCTTTGAAGGCTTTTCTCCGGCAAATCCGCCGATATCCTGACCGAGGAAAGTGAATCCCGTCAAAGAAGCCGTCATCGCCATCTTATGATTTCCTCTGAAATCGGAGAATGAAGTTCTATTATCACCTGTCCATGTTTCTCCAATTCTTTGGAATCCCATCGGTGCACTTCTTGTCACAGCCATATGTCTCTTTTTCTGATCGACAGCAGCGTTGGAAGCCATCATCATGAGAAGCGAAAATAATGGTCGGATTCTTTTGGCAGGAAGAGGATTCCCAAACCCATTGCAATAAACCTCCTCATCCTGGATATCGTATTCATTATTGTCATTCCAGATGGAGGGATATCCTAAAGAAACAAGATTCTCCCTTACACACTCCGTCCAGAAATCATAAGCATCCTTATTCGTGAAATCCAGGTAACTTCCCATTCCACCCCAGAAGGGAAAAACATAGGGCGTGCCATCTAGATAATGGAGAAACCAGCCTTTCTTCTTGATTTCCTCATAGAATGGGTGACTCGTCAAGAAGGCTGGCTTGATGTTCGGAAGAAAGTGGATGCCACGTGAGAGAAACTCGTCGGCAAACCCTTTTGGATTGGGGAATTTTTCCTTGTTCCAATGAAAGACGCACCGTTTCTCTCCAATCTGGGTATACCCACTCGAAAGATAGAACCCGCCGCAGTCAATCTCATATTCAGAACATTTCCTTTCGAATTCATGAAAAGAATCTAGTGGATGATCAGAATCGGTATAGGCCATCGTCGACCCGCAGTATTGAAAGCTCCATTTTGGAGGGAGGAATGATTTTCCCGTCAGATAAGTGAATCTCTGAATGATTTCCTCCACGCTCCCAAATAGGACATAATAGACAAGATTCTCTTCTTCGAAATGAACATATTTATAAGGTGGATAATAATTATTGTGCTCTCTTCCAAAATCGACATAACCATTCGAATACGTGTCATAGAACAATCCATAGGAACCGACCTTATTTTTGCAGATATAGAAAGGAATCTGCTTATATAATGGATCGCTCGACAGGGAAGAGAATCCCATGGCATCGAAGGTCTCGAAGCGGAAATGCATGCCATTCTTGTTGACGTTTCCTGTCTTATCCCCTAATCCATAGATATGTTCATCCGCTTCACGGCTGAGGTAATGAAAGCTTCCTTTTCCCATCTCGCCCTGAAGATTATAGGAAAGGAGGTCGCGGTCTTTGAAAAAAGGCAATCCGTTTTTTGTATATTCAAGTTGGAAATTCTTCAGATTGACTTGAACCCTGACATCATCGATATGAAAGACATTATCCTCTTCTTGACTGATTTCCTTTAGTCCTTCCACGCTGAGTCGGTCTCTTCCATCTTCCTTCATCTTGGAAGTTCCCGGACAGATGGAAAACGTCGGGAACATCTTTTCATCGGAATAGATGGCAACACGCATCATATGTTCAAAAAAATCCAGACGGATATATTTTTTATCCGCATGATAAAGACGCATCGAAGGTGTCTTTTTGATCAAAGAAAAGGTATGGCTGTATTTCATTTTGGATCTCCTCGGAAGGTGTTTCTCAATAAAGAGAAATAATTCGGCCTTGACATTTCCGTCTTTTCCGTTTGGATTCGCAAGGCCTTTCCTTTCTTCTTCTCCCATTTGGCAAGTCCGTCCGTGTTTGGATTCCCTGTCTTGATGAAAGAAGAGAAATAGGAAATCAGCTCAAGGGAGATTTTCTCATCCTTCTCATCATAAGGTCTCCAGGAACTCTTCAGCGTATGGAAGATATACCTTAGATCACACGAATGGAAAGCCTTGTTTTCATCCCCTTTGGCATCGACATCAAAATAGAGACAATAGCAGTCATTCTTTTTTGCATATCTTATGGCCATACGGGCAAGAAGAATCGTATACATGTCATTGTTGGTAAAAGAGATGATGGTGGGAATCTCGCTTTTCTTTTTAAATCCGACTTTCTGATCTTCCAATAGATAATAGTGATCGATCATCGTCATGGTGGAAATCGTATTGTCCTTATGCTTCGGCTTGATGATTTCCAGTGCATCGAAAATCTTTTTCGGTTCGATTTTCCTGAAATCCTCCATGGACTCACATCCACATTCCTTCATGACCTCAAGCCAATATCCTCTTCTTTCCTCCACCGGCTTCGGACGGGCAATGGATGGGAATTTTCCACCTCCGGAAAGAAGAATTGCCTGAGAGAATAGCCCTTGGCATTTTTCCGATAGAAGCATCGTCTGAATCGACATGGCGCCAGCGCTTTGCCCCATCAGGGTGATCCTTTCCGGATCGCCGGAAAATTCTCCGATATGTTTTTTCACCCATTGAAGACCCTTGATTTGATCATCCAAACCGAAATTCCCATCGTGGGAGAATTCCTTTTCGATTTCCTCATGACAGAAATAGCCAAACACACCGACACGGTACTGCAAAAAGACGCTGACGATGCCATTTTTTGCAAACATGTCGCCGGAAAACCCACTTTCGGAATTGGCACCGCTGTCAAATCCTCCTCCATGAATGAAGACCATGACAGGATAGCATCCTTTTTCCTTTGGGGTATAGATATTCAGATTGAGGCAGTCTTCAGAATAATGGAACGTGATGCCATCGCGAAATTCACGATGATAGAACATTCTTTCCTTGACTTCGAGATGCGGATAATAGCATCTTTTCTGAATGCAGGCATCGCCGGGCCTTGTCGCATCAAACTCCTCGCCAAGACGATCGATCAAAGTCGCATAGGAAAACCGCTCTGCATGGGCGAAGGGAATTCCTTGATAGACATAGGAATTCTCTTCTTCCTTTCCGATGATTCGGCCCAGGGATGTCTCAAGTGCGATCATATCATTCTCCAATCAGAATCTCCTTGTTTTCAGCCTGTTTCTTCAGAAGGGCTTCTTTTTCGACCTGCAGGGAATCTGTCTTCTTCTTATCGAGGCCATACACAAGGAAAAGAACAAGGCCCATTAGAAGGAAGAGTCCGGCAGGGATGGCGGTTGCCATATAGTACATGACGGAAAGCGTCTCTTTTGTCTGCACGGCACCATTTCCGGATTTGTAGTTCATGCCAAGAAGGGCACCGTTGACAGCGACCGCGGCAACGACCTGGCCCAACTTTCTGAAGAACATGAAGACCGAATAGGAGGTCCCATCGTTTCTGAGGCCTGTACGGACTTCGACATCATCGATGGCATCCGTCGCCAAGGCCCAGATTTCCAGAGTGATGATGGATAAGCCAATTCCGCTGATGAGGCAGAAGACAAGGAAGAGAACAGGAACCTTGATGATGATATCCTTCATGAAGATGAGGATGATGTTCGGAACAGCTGCGACAATGCCACCGAGGGCACAAAGTTCCTTCTTACCATATTTGCGGACAAGTTTCCCAGCAAACAGCATCAGAACGACCATCGGACCATAGGTACAGGCTTGGGAAGCCAGATTCATCCAGTTGGCGACGAAGAGGTCGTTGAAGAGATACGTATAGAAGGATTGGGTGAACATCTGACCGGCAAGAAGAAGAAGACCCGTGAGGCAGACGGCGACGAAGTTGCGATTCTTCAGCAAGACCTTGGCAATCGTCCACGTTTCGCCTTTCTTATGTTCCTTTGGAACGGCAACGACTCTCTCCTTGTTATTCTTATAGGCGACAAAAAGAAGAAGACAGGCAATAACTGCCATGATGGAAACACCGATCATGATCGGAAGATACTGAACCTGAGTGAGATTCTTTCCATTTTCGCCGATGACAGGATTTCCCGATTCATCTGTGATGACCTTGGAATAGAACATGGTGATGATCAAGACTGGAATGGAGCCCAAGGCTGCACCAGCGGAACGGAAGACAGACAGCTTATTTCTCTCCTTCGAATCCGTCGTGACGACACTCGCTAACGAGCCATAGGGAATCTGATGGACCGTATAGATCATGCCAAAGGCAATATAAGTGACGGCCGCATAGACGCAGACTCCGACATATCCCATCTTATCAGCCAAGCCAGGCCACGGGACAAACATCAGGATGGTCGCTAAGGCCAAGGGAATGGCAACCCACTTCATCCAGATGCGGTATCTTCCATCCTTTCCCGGTTTTCTGATATCGACGATTCTTCCCATGATCGGGTCATTGAAGGCATCCCAGACACGGGCAAAGATGAACATCAGCATGATGAAGAGAGGGGAGAGACCGAGAATATCCGTATAATACTTCTGCAAGATGGTCGTGACTGTCGAGAAGCAGAGACAGCCTGCGAAGTCACCTAAAGCATAGCCAATGTAGTCTTTGTTTTCCAAACCGGATGTTTTGGAAATGTACGTTGGATTCAGCCCGACTTCCTGTTTTTCTTTTTCTTCCATAATTGAATTCAATTTCCGCAAGGAAATTCTCCTTATTTAAGATAATATCCTATTTGAAAGCGGTTTACCATAAGAAAGTGATTATTTTTTTAAGTTGATTAAAAAAATGACTTCCGAAGAGACTTGAATCCTCCTGTCAGAGTATCGTTTTCATTGTTCTTATAGCAGGAATAGAACATCTATTTATTGATTGCGTCAAAAAAATATCTTTTTAGACAAATGTTTATGATAAAATACTCCAGAAAGGAACGAAATTCATATTCATTGATTTTCGAACAAATCCTATATGAGCAACAATGACACGCTGGATTTCTATGGCAACCATCTCGATTACGCCAACATCTTTGAAGCCTTAGCCCTGAATTATCTGAATGTATATATCATCGACCCGATACAGAACAAGGCACAGGTCCTGAAGCTGGAAGGATATGTTACCCAGGGCATCGAAAAAGAGCCGAAAATTTTTGACTATACAAAAATCCTTTCCCTTTATAAGCAGAATCGAGTCTATCCGGACGATCAGAAAGCCTTCATGGAGAAATACAATGTAGAAAGCCTGAAGGAATATTTCAGGGATGAGACAAAGAATCAGCTCGAATTCTCCTATCGCGTCATTGCGAAGGATGCCATCGAATACTATTCCGGCATCTATACCCGTCTCTCCAAAAAAGGAGAACCGCTTGTCCTCGTCGCAGGCTTCCGAAACATCGAATCCCTGATCAAGAAGCAGAAGAAGCAGAGAGACGAAGGGCTTCTCAAAGCCTATGATTCCATTTCGAGCATCTATCTATCGATGCATCGCATCGATGTGATAGAAGACACCTTCCAGGAAATCAAGACGAATGACAAAATAAAGGAATTCCAGCTTTCAAGCTCTTCGGCAAGGGAGAATCTTCGTCATATCGTTCAGGTCTCTCTTCCCAATGTCTATGTCGATGAATTCCTCTCTTTTGTCAATCTCGACACATTGGACGAAAGAATGAAGCAGAAGAAATATATTTCCATGGAATTTGTCTCCATCTTCGAAGGATGGTGCAAAGCCACAATCATCAAGGAGGAAGCGGAGAACGAAAAGATTCAGCACATCCTTCTTGCCATCGAAGTGATCAACGAGGAAAAAGTCAGGGAAAAGTCCCTCCGCCATCTTGCGGATACGGATTTTCTCACCGGCCTCCTCAACCGAAGAAGCGGAACCATCAAGGTCGAACAAGACCTAAAGGAATCCATGAATGGTGTCTTCTATATTTTCGACTGCGACCACTTCAAGTCCATCAATGACACATATGGTCATCATATCGGCGACCTTGTCATTGCAGCCATTGCCGAATGCTTCAAGAAAATCACAAAAGTCGAGGATACCGCGCTCCGTCTTGGCGGAGATGAATTCGCACTCTATGTTCCCAATGTCACATCCAAGCAGGAAGCCTACTCCATTTTTGAAAGATTCATATGGAATATCCGGAAAATCCAGATTCCCAGGTATCCGGAAATCAAGATTTCCATGAGTGCCGGAGCCTGCTTCAGAAAAGAAAACAGCAACGAAGATTTCAACCTTCTCTATAAGAAAGCCGACCAAGCCTTATATCGAAGCAAGAAAATCGAAGGCCCGATGATTGAATTCGAAGACTGATTTCATCAGCATGGCAATAAAAGATTCATCTTTGTTCGAAATCGGGTAAAAAAATCAATTCCAAAATAAAGCCTTTTGACTCCATAAGATAAACAATCAGAATACCAGGTTTTTCTTTATTCATTTATAGAAACTGCCTATGGTTCAAATGCCTTATTCCGTGTGAATCCTTTTGATTTTTGTATGTTCCGGAGTCTTCCTATACAAAGATTTGATGACGCTCTTTAACGAAACAAAAAGAATAAAATAGTTTTTCCATCGTGTTTTAAAGACTGCCATTTTCAGGACTGCAAAGACGGTCGGCTTATAGACAAGTCATAATTCGTGATTGTCTTTTTATCGTATTCAAAAATATAGATTTCAGAATTCTTATTTTAAGAGCTGATGTATCTTTCATCTTGTCATCAAACAAAAATAGATTTTTGGCAAATCCGAAAGAGTCAATGAAAGAAGAAGAGAGTATAATATTTCCTTAGGAGTTCAATATTTATGTCACAAGTCAAAAAAAGCAGAAAAAAACGTGTCTTGATCAGCATCAGTGTCGTTCTGACGCTTCTTGCCATCCTCTTCGGAAGCTTCTTCATCTATGTCTCCATCTATAATCATGCAACAGACCATGCCCTAACCTATATGCAGGATTCGACATTGAGCGAAGTCAAGGATGAGGATGACTATGTCAGTTTCTCTCCCAAGGTCAATAAGGTTGTCCCGATCACAAAGTGGGGATTCATCTTCTATCCGGGAGGAAAGGTCGAATATAAAAGCTATGCCCCGTTACTAAGAGACCTCTCTGATTTAGGCATTACATCCATCCTCGTGAAGATGCCATTCAATCTCGCCGTGTTCAACAAGAATGGTGCGGATGGAAAAAAGAATCTCTTTGAGAATGTCACTTCCTGGTATATCGGAGGCCATTCGCTTGGAGGGGCGATGGCTGCTAGTTATCTAGGTGATCATGCCAACAGCTATAAAGGATTGATTCTTCTTGGAAGTTATTCGACCGTGGATCTTTCTTCCTACAGCAATCTTTCGACCTTATCCCTGCTGGCTGAGAATGACAAAGTCCTCAACCAAGAAAAGTATGAAAGCAACAAGAAATATCTTCCCTCTTTAACGGAAACGACCATCCAGGGAGGAATCCATTCCTACTTTGGAGATTATTCGATTCAGTCGGGCGATGGAACGCCGGACATCACACAAGAAGAGCAGAACAAGATCATGGTCGAAAGCATCTATAAATTCATCCTTGCCGATTCTCTTCTCAAATAGCATTTTCCAGAATATGAATCGAGTCGAAAATTTTATTCCCTCTCACACCACCTGGCATGCCACTAAGCACTGAGCGGTTCCCATTCGCAGATTCAAACATTTTGTAAGAATAATCATCGGAATGACGAATCCTCAGCGGATTCGCCTTTCTTTGGATATCGCCTTTTGACGTGTGAAATAAGAAAACTATAGCCAAAGCACGATTCGATTTGTGACACTAGCACAAAAAAAACAAGCTGAACCCGCATTTCCTTTTTTCCCGACTATATCATCATCTTAGCGGTGAAATCACTTTTTTAGTGTTCAGCGCTACCTTTCTAATATAATTAGACGAGTGTAAGAAATTAAAATCAATGTAACGAGCGGCGAAAGCACAAAAATATAATTCGCCGCTAAGAACTATTTTCTATGAACAGAAATAAAATCACCGAATCATGTACTATGAGCCCAAAAATAGAAGGATTGAAGATATTTGATATTTCATCGAATTATTGGATTTGATTATTTTTAAGCTAATTATGTGGATTGCAATAGTTCGAAAATCCTCTTGAAGTTTTATCAACTTTCTTATCAAGCAACTAAATTATAAGTAGTTTTTATTAACAAAGACTCCGATCCCCCTCATTCCGAATGCGATGAACACAGCTACTCAGTTTTTCGTGCTAGACATTGTCGAAACGATTTTCCAAATCGATATCGGCAATCCAAGTATGGCCATCATAAAAAGGCTGTCCTCGTTCTTTCTGTATCGATTGATTCTTTAATAAGAGGAAGACAGTCTTTTTCCGATTCTATTTTTTCTTTGCTTTCCAATAATGATATTTTCCATTCTTTCGAATAAAGAAGAAGAGACCGACAAGAAGGGCACAAAATTCAGAGAAGAGAACGGAGAGCCACAATCCATTCTCACCCATCACCAGAGGAAGAACGAAGATGAAGATGATATGAAAGAAGAAAGTTCTGACAAAGGAAAGAAATCCGGAGACAAATCCATCGTTGAGATCCGTGAAGAAAGAGGATGCGAAGATGTTGAATCCCGATAGATAATAGGAGATGGAATAAAGACGGATTGCATGCCCACATAAGTTTTCCAGGTCCGGATTGTCACGAATGAAGGCCTTGGACAAAGGGGCGGCAAGCAGAATCGAAAGGGTGGCTAAGACGACCGCAAAGCAGGAATAGAGAAGAAGACATTTCTTCAATAGGCTTTGCAGTTCCTCTTCATTTTTCGCACCATAATGATAGGCGATGATTGGTGCGGCACCGATGGCATAGCCAAAATAGACACCCGTGAAGATGAAGCCGATATACATGATGATGCCAAAGGCCGTGACGCCATCCTGACCGATATATTTCATCAATTGAGCATTGAAAAGCATATTGACCAAAGACATCGAGACATTCGAGACCATCTCGGATAAGCCGTTTTCGGCCGCCTGCAGGACGGGCTTCAGCTCAAAGCAGGGAGAAGTGAAATTCAAGGGCGTCCTCTTTTTATAGATGAAGAGATAGAGAATCGGAAAAACTGCACCGACCACCTGGGATACCCCAGAGGCAATCGCTGCACCCTTGACACCCATATGGAAAACGACAATCAGAAGATAATCGCCAACGATGTTGACAATCCCGGACAGGACGCAGAAGAGAAAGCCGAGATGCGGCTTTTCGGCAACCGACATGAAGGCCTGAAAGGCATTCTGGATCATGAAGAAGCCGACAAAGGAAACAAGAATCTGACCATAATCCTCACAATAGCCGATCATGGCAGAAGTCGCACCGAGAAGGGATGCGACGCTCTTGATGGTAAAAAAGCCGATGACCGTACAAAGAATTCCAATCACGACAAGCGTTTCAAAGACCATCGTGAAATAACGATTTCCTCTCTCTTTATCTCCTTCTCCATACGTTTTTGCAATCAAGGCGGTCCCACCGGTTCCGAACATGAAACCGAAGGTTCCTAAAAGCATGACATAGGGAAGGATGAGATTGACAGCGGAGAAGGCGGTATCGCCTTCGACATTGCTGATGAATAGACCATCAAAGACACCATAGATGCTCAAAAAAATCATCATGATGATGGATGGGAAAGTGAACTTCAATAAGAGTTTCACAGAAAAATGGGAATCCGTTCTGACCATAAACACCTCCGAATGACATCTAATATGGTAAACTATCCCATAAGGGGAGAGTCAATATGAAAAAAGAACATTTATCCATCGGGGAATTTTCCTATCTTTCCGGATTGAGCATCAAGGCACTTCGGTATTATGACAAAATCGGAATTCTCAAGCCGGAACACATCGATGAGAAGACATCCTATCGCTATTACTCTCGAAAACAGCTGAATTATTCCGATATCATCATGACCTCCATCATGCTGGATATTCCACTATCCCATGTGAAAGACAATTTCATCAAGGAGGACAAACTTGATTATGAGACCTATCTCACCTATGCCGATTCGCTTCTCAAAGAAAGAATCAAGATTCTCAAAGAGAAAATCGATTATGTCGAAGAGCGTTCCTTGATTCTCGAACGTCAGAAAAAGGAAGACTTCTCTAATTTTCTTCCTTTTCGGATGAAAAAGAAGACACTTCTCCTGCTTCCATTTTCTTTTGACATCGATACCTATGAATATGAAAAGAAGGTGGCTGATTTCTTCACCGCGAACAAGGCCTATGAGAATTCTTTTTCCTCTTGCTATGGATGTATTATCTATCAGGGAAGTCGCTACTTTTTCATCGAACTGAAGAATCAGAAATTCAAGCCAAAGGAAAAGGATGCCATCCTATTACCTATCGAGGAAGGAATGTATCAGGGAAAGTTATCTTACGACATAAAAAAAGAGGATCTTTCTTCCTCTTTTGCACTCATCACGGAATCGCTTCTTCCCGGAAGGAAGACTTCCTATGAAATCATCATAAAAAACGATCTCACCAGATAAAATTCGATTTTGCTGCCTCTCCATTGTCAATCAGAAGATCCTGGGCAGTCATCGATTTGTTGATGACGGTCATGAAATAAGCCCATTTTGCAATCTCTTCGACACATGACCACTGATGAAGAAGTGTCTCATTCAGGACCGCTTCATAAAGTTTCTCATCCTTCAGGATATGGTCGTTGAGGGATGTGATGACACCGCCTGGAGAGATGGAATTGCTCGTCGCATGGTATTTGGCGATGCGAAGAGCCACATTTTTCATATAGGCGATGACGCCGCCCTTGCTTGCGACATATTCAGGGAATTCCGCCCCCGTGGATCCGCTGGCGCTGGCGATGAAGAGAACCGATTGGATTTTCTCCTGGAAAGCATATTTCTCGGTGACCTTGATGGTGGCCTTGAGGTTGTTGTCGATATCATTCTCGTTCTGTCCGCCGGCATTGTTGATGAGAATTTCGACATCCTTGATTTCCATAAGTTCATCCAGAAAAAGATCTTTTTGGATATGGACATAATTTTCATGGAAGATTGTGGAAGGAAGTCTGTCCATTCCGATGACGATTTCTCCATTTTTCAGAAATTCCTCGGCAATCGCCTTTCCGATTCCTCTTGCTGTCCCTGTGATGATTGTTTTTTTGTTCATGTTCTACCTTCTTCACTCGGATATTCTAGCGAAAAAAGAAAATGAAATCTAGTCCATCACCCTCTCTTCGAGGATATCCTCTGATTTGTAGGAAGCATTTCTGCTGATTTCATCATCAGCAAAATTATGGAAGACAATCTTCTTTATCTTCGTCTTGCTTCCTTCCTGGTTGACAAAGCAGTTGCTCGACAAGATCAAAGGAGAGGAAGAAGAGATTCCTTCCGACTTATAGATATCGACCTGTTCGAGATGAAAAGGCATATAGAAGGCCTTTTCAGAGATGGACTTGATGTTTCTTAGAACGATTTTCCTTGGAAGAAGAACACCCCGGAAGGCTTCGCTTCCTATAGAGGAGATATTTTCATAGTCCAGCATTCCCCTAAAGGAGAGATTTCCTCTTAGGAATTTGCTAGGGATTTCATACGTAGAGGAGATGTCTCTCAGATAATACTGCAAGGCGAAACAGCCGATAAAATAGTAGTATTTGCTTCCGAGAAATTCCGATTCACTCTTCATGAAGGAGTATCCCTTTTCGAAGCGGACAAGGCGAAGATAGAGATCCCTATTGAATTCCGGATAGAATTCGACATTCTTTGGGATATAAAGAGAATAGATTTTCATATTCGCAATCTTGTTTCCCTTGTAGGAATAACTTCCCGTCTTCGGTCTAGGAAGAACGAGGGCATTGATTCCCCAATAGTCTGTGATCGCATAATCCTTGAGTTTCAATTCCCCGGTATCAAAAAGGACATTGTAGAATTTTCCTGTGTCCTCTTCGCAGATTCTCAAGGGAAGCCGAAGTTTATCGACATGCTTTAACCCTTTGAAAGCCTGAGAGGATTGAACGGTGTAGGTATATCCATCTTCTGTGATGGATCGGCTCTGGAAATGATAATCGATCGAATAGCTCAGATCATCCTCATAGCCAAAATCCAGGATGTTCAGGGAAAGACCAAAAAAGGCATTGTCTCCGATGTAGTGTGGCTTCTCTTCGAAAATAATCGAGGTCAGTTTCTCATACTGGACAGTGCTTTTCACCATGAAGGCCTCATCATCAATTCGGATATCCTCGATTCCCTCAATCGACTTTGGGATCGAAATTTCAACAACGCTGTTCTTTTCACTTTCCTTGACGCCATGGATAAGGACATACTGCTTTGCATCCTCATTTTTGATTTCATAATCGAGAATGGAAAGACTCGAAGAGAAGGGCATGCCATTCAGATACGAAGAAAAGACATCATCATGGAAATAGGGCAAGGAAGTCTGAAGATTCTCTTTGAGCAAACTGATTTCATCCTTAGAAAGCGTATGAATGCTATTTCCTGCTGTCCCATAGGAAGAAGAGACAAGTTCGATCTTATTATCCAAGTCATCATCCATGGAAGGGTTTTTAAGAACATTATCCAGATTCTCTTCATCAAAATAATTTTCGAAGTCCATCGAATTGATATAAAGAATCTGCTTGTCGCTATTTAGATGAAATTCATCCTCAGCGATTAAGGAAATGCTGATTTGTCTAAGATGCCATGATTTCTCGATATCAAGAGAATCCTCCTGAAGAAGATATTCCTCGTCGTTGATCAGGTATCTGCGGTTTTTCTGAAAGCCTGTCAGTTTTCTTGAAAAAGCATCGATTGAAATCTTCGGCGTCTCTTCTTTCGTCTTCTCTAGCAAAGAGGAAGAAGCAGAAAGAGAAGAATCCAAGGATGAACTTGTCTCCTCGACATCGGATGAAAAAGAAGAAGAAGAAACAGAGTCCACAATGTTCAGATTTGCTTTCCTGCAGATCGTCAAAGGAAGAACGACGGCCAAGATGATAATAAGAGAAAGAGCCGTCCCGAGAATGATTTTCAGGCTTTTCTTCTTTTGATTGGTCTTTTCCTCTTCTTGTGTCCACTCCTGTGTCGTCTCTTCTTTTTGTTCGAATAAGAAGATCGGGTTCAATGAATAGTTCGCACAGAATCGATGATATTGCCATAAAGAGAGAACAATCTCTCCTTTGAGGATTTTTCTTAGCGTCGGCTTTGAGACATCCAAGACTGCACGAAGGTCCTCCACAGTGAAATGATTCTCATTTCCATATTCTATAAGAGCATGAATGAATTTCTCATTATCAAATGAAAAAGTCTTCTCTTCCTCGATGAGTTTCCATTCAAGAAATCCCAAAAAAGAATATTTCAAATGATTCGCAAAGAGACAAAGCGAATCCAATTTCATATCCACTTTTCCTTTTTCCCATAAAGAAACCGTCTGAGCAGAATAGTGCATGAGATCGGCGATATCCTTTTGCGTGAGATTGCGGCTTTCTCTTGCTTTTTTCAGCAAGAAGCCAAATTCTATTTCGTTCATTTTAAAATCCTTCATAAAATTTCAGAAGCGGATGCACTTTTCTGAAATCATTTTATGGTAAATGTGTTATTTTGTCAATCACGTGAAAACTGTCAAAAAATTCAATATTGACTCTTTACTCATCCTTCTTCTTTTTGGATGCATTCTGAAATGATTGAATGCCACTGACAAGAAAGAGAATACCCGTCAGAATCAAGAAAACGATTTGAATAGAGATGCTTTCGAGTTGAATGACTCCGCAGAAGGTTGTCTCCAAACTTAAAGTCAGGAAAAGAATGCCGATGAG
Organism: bacterium; assembly: GCA_963660905.1. GTDB lineage: Bacteria > Bacillota_I > Bacilli_A > RFN20 > CAG-288 > Enterosoma. The sequence goes on from CAVKZJ010000001.1 coordinate 115,545, forward strand.
AATATTGATTTTTCCTTTCCTCGCAAGTAGGAAGGCGAGAATCGGGACAAGGATACTGCTGAAAAAGGCAACGCCTAATAAGCCTTCATATAGAGGCGCGAGACCGGTCTGGTCTTTATTGACAAAAAGTGCTTGTATGGAATAATTCGGATAAACACGCATGAGAATATCAACGACAATGACTCCAAGATCAATGCCAAAGATGACTTTATGACATTTTTTCTTCGAATCGACCCTGTCATCAAGCATATCCATGGCTTCTGAATCACAAGAGAGTGGATTTTTTTCTTCATGTAATAGTCCAGGATGAATTGCTTGTCGATTTTCGCAAGAGCAGAAACATAATTTATCTCACCCTTATAGAGGAGAACATAATAGACCTTCTTGAGTTCCTCTGGATTCTTCTCATATTGCTTAAGAAGTTCCTTAAGCTGCTCTTTCTCCATGGAAAGATAGGAAGAAGGGATTCCGACTAGGGAGAGTTCTTCTTCGGAGAGTTCATTTCCATAACTGAAATATTCAAGCAGACGGACTTTGAAGACTTCCATGTTCAAAGTATCGTTTTCATCTGTCGGCTTTTCAAGGTAGGCTTTCGCCTTCATGTGTCGACCATCATTCGCCATGTTTCCATATTCATTGAGGGCTTCCAGCGCCATCTGTTTATAGCTCGGGTCGATATTCTTTGCATAATCAGCTAAGAATTCCCCTTTGTGAAGAAGAAAATCCATTTGATCAGAGAAATCAAGATCAAGAATCTTCGTCGGTCCGGCCTGATAGATAGTCAAGGCGAAATTATAGAAGGAATTGTCCTTAAGTTCCTCTGCCATCCGCTTTGAAAAATCACCAATCAAGCGGATCACAAGGAAGTTTCCATTCTTATAGAGCTGATAGAGTCTTCTTAGATATTCTCCGATGTCGAAATCCTCGCCTTGAGTATAGGCATGCAAGTCTTCCAATTCATTGATATAAGTATCATATGCACTCATTTTCATTCTCTCCTTTAATAATTCCGATCGAGTTCATCTTTGATTTCTCTAGCGGTCTTGATGATTTCTTTTTGGTTATCGACCAAATGGTTGTGATCATGAACCAATTCATTGTGTTTATCGATCAGATTGTTGTGTGCCTGTCTTAATGATTCATAGGCTTCTTCCATCTCGGCGGTTCGATTGTCGAGTTCTTTTTTGGTCTTGTTGAGTTCGTCAGTCAAGGAAGAGACCTTTTGGTTCATCTCATTGACGATTTGGTTATATCTTTCTTCTTCTCTTGTCTCATTGAAGAAAAGATTGATGGCTTCCTTCATGTCAGAGACACGCATATCCTGGAAATAGGAGATGATTTTCATGACAGCTTCCGAATTGAGAAGTTTCTCCGGAAGCAGTTTCTGTTCCTGAATGACCTTTAAGGCATCCGAAGAGACTCCTTGGAAATAATTGCATTCAATCTGATTGTAGGTCATATAGATGAGGTTCAGATAATAGAAATTCTCATCCTTTGCCTGAAGAAATTCCTTTTTGAATTCCTCTGTTGTCTTGCCATTGAGGAGAGAGGTCCTTCCTTTCTTGGATAGATCCTTATAGAGATCCGAAAAATAACTTTGAAGTTCCATAATGCGATATATCATCGTCTTCTTTTTATCTTTATAGGAGGAAAAGACGGAGAGAAGGTCAATGACCATACAGGATGAGGAAATTACAGAAAGCTGAGAAACAATATCATCTTTGGCGATTCTCTTTGCATTATAGAAGAGAGTGGCAGAGGAAACGAGATTGATCATATTGAGAAGCAATTTCATGGAAGGTTCATCCATCTCATCAGAAAAATAAGAAGCATAACCGGCAAGGTTATTCAGATACGATTCGATGTCAGCTTTTTTCTGCTGGATAGATTCTTGACTGACAGCACACTTGCGATAGTTCTCAAAGAATCCAATCAGGTAGTCTTCTACTTTCTTCAGCCCATCGACAACACTGCCTTCCTGAAAAAAGGAATCGATACAATCCCTGACACGTTTCTCTGTTTCCTTATCCATGCCATAGTGAATTCCATATTTCTTGCTAAAGAAATCATCCTTGATTTTCTCTGCAAGAATCTTTTTATAAAGGGGATGAATATTCGAAGAATGATTTTCAACGACTTTATTCCCGATCTCCTTTATTGTTCCTACATACGCTCTGAGTTTCTCTTCCATGCCGATTTCTTCTTCCATCGTCTTTCTCCTTTCGATTTGATTTTCATGCAAGAAATGAATTCGCTTTCTTTTCTTAAAATCTTTCAAGATATCCTAAATTTCTGAAGTTTTTCAGGTCGGCGATTCTCTCTTGTCTTCTCTAGAATAAAGAAGACGGAAACGAAAATAAAACAAATTATTTTTTTTAGGAGAGAGAAAGGAAAAATTATTGGAATAACAGGAAAAGAAAATTAGAATTCATTTTTCTGTTTTTTATTATTTCCAATATTTGCAATAATATATATAGAAACCAACTCATTCTACATAGATAAAGTATGAAAATAGGATTCCAAAGAAGTTTCTTATGGTATTATGAAACGAGGAAACTAGAACAATAGGAAAATACATTAGAACAGAATCGGAAAGAAATCATTGGAATGAAAGAAAGACTTGCATTTATCCGATTTTCATATTATGCTTTCTCACGTGCCAAAAGCACATGTTTGTCAAAACTTAGAGGTGCGATAAATAAAGATTACTTCCTTTGAGCAGATAATCCTGCGATGAGAAGGAAGGAAAGGTATTCATCGCCGAAGGATTGGAATGGATTATTCTCCAAGTCCTGGTCACTCTCATAAGATGAGTTTGACTGTCACCTGCATCTGCAGGTGGAGCGCTAACGTTTGTTGTCCTTTTTTTGAACGAAAAAAGATCAATGATGCGGTAGCGTTTTGCTACCGCTTTTTTCACCTCATTTGACAAATATCGGATTCTTGTCATAGGAGGAATAAAAATGAAGAATCGAAATCTATTTTTTGTCTGTTTGTCTTTCGGAAGTCTTTTCTTGCCATCTTGCACAAAGAGCAAGGATGAAAATGTCCTTCGCATCGGAATGGAGTGCAACTACGCACCCTTCAACTGGACAGCGGCAACAGAAAGCGACTATACGTTTCCTGTCTACAATGAAGCTGGAAAATATGTCGATGGCTATGATATCCAATTGGCGAAGAGATTTGCCAAGGAAAGTGGAAAGACGATCGAAATCTACAAGCTCGAATGGGATTCCCTTATCATCCAGCTGAACAACAATCAGATCGACGCAGTCATTGCCGGCATGACGGATACCGAAGAAAGAAGAAAGCAGATTTCCTTTACTGATGAATATTATCGCTCCGAGCTTGTCTTGATCACATCCAAGACGATTGCCGAGAAGTATGCGTCTCAGGAACTCGGAAAGGAAGAACTCTCTTCTCTATTGAAAAATCAGATTATCGAATCCCAGAGGGGAACGGTCACTGATGATGTGATCGAGACATTCAAGAAGGACTATTCTGCGATTCATTCCACCGCAGTGGATACCTTCTCCAAAGCCGCCATGGATGTCCATGAGAAGGTCGCCTTTGCCATGACAGCCGAACTTCCGGTCGCCCAGTCGATTGTCAAGAATTATTCGGATTTGGGAATCATCCATATGAATCAGGATATTTTAGGTGTCGATCTGAGTGATCTTGGCGTCTCCATCGGCATAAGAAAAGAGGACACATCCTTACAGGAAACCTTGAACAATTTCCTTTCTTCCTATACAAAGGAGGAAAGAAATAACGATATGGCCTCAGCCATCGAAAGAAGTGGCGAATAAAATGAATTTCGTTCTTTCTGGCATATTTTCGAATGTGTTTTCGAAGCCACAATATGTCCAATGGCTATTTTCCGGCATGGCAGGAACCATCGTCATCTCTCTTTTCGGCACATTCTTTGGTCTGTTTTTCGGTGTCTTTCTCGCATTTGGGAAGAACATCGAAATCAAGAAGAACGATTTTCTTCTTGTGAAAGCATATAAGTATCCTCTGAAATATTTTTGTGTACTCTATTCAGTCGTCATCCGAGGCACACCGATGATGGTCCAAGCCATCATCTTCCAGTATGCATTCATGAATATGGGCATCAACTGGCTAAGCATTCTTCATGATGTTCCCGTCTTCAACGGCTCCTTCATCGCAGGCTGCATCATCATCACGTTCAACACGGCTGCCTATATGGGTGAGATTGTGCAATCCGGTCTCAATGGCGTCGGAAAAGACCAGACGGAAGGAGGAAGATCTCTAGGTCTCACAAGAATGCAGACTCTTTTCTCCATCGAGATTCCCCAGGCTCTACGAAATGCGATTCCGACCATCGGAAATGAATGGATTGTGAATATCAAGGATTCCTCTGTCTTGAATGTCATCTCCGTGACCGAACTTTATCTGGAAGCCAAGAATATCGCAAGCAGTACCTATGATTATCTAAGCACCTATTTAGTCATCGCCTTGATTTATCTGATTCTGACTTTGCTTGTCTCTCTCTTGCTCAAATTCATCACCTTCAAGATGGACAGAAAGAAATTCACTTTCCGTTTCCTTCACTATAAGCAGTTTTACATTCGAGGAGATTGATCATGCAGAAGAAATACCTATTTGACATGGAAGAGATAAAAAATCCGATTCTGGAAGTCGAACATCTCTCCAAGACATTCGAATCGACAAATGTCCTAAAAGACATCTCCCTGAAGGTAAACAAGGGAGAATGCGTTGTCATCATCGGGCCGTCAGGAAGCGGAAAATCGACATTCCTAAGATGTCTCAACCGTCTTGAGGAACCGACAAGCGGAAACATTTTCTTCAAGGGCGAACCCACCTTGGACAAGAACAGCGATATCAATGCATTAAGAAGGCATATGTCGATGGTCTTTCAATCATTCGACCTGTTCAACAACAAGGACGTCCTGCAGAACTGCACGCTCGGGCAGATCAAGGTTCTCAAAAGGAAGAAAGAGGAAGCCGTCCAGATTGCAACGGAAAATCTGAGGAAAGTCGGAATGCTCGACCGCATCCATTATCGAATCAGCGAAATATCCGGTGGACAGAAACAGAGAGTCGCCATCGCAAGATCCCTCTGTATGAATCCGGATATCATTCTCTTTGATGAACCGACATCCGCCCTGGATCCTGAGATGGTCAGTGAAGTCTTGGAAGTCATGCGCAGTGTCGCCAAATCCAGAATGACAACCATCGTTGTCACACATGAGATGTCTTTTGCCAAAAACGTTGCAGATAAAATCATCTTCATGGCCGATGGCATCATCCAGGAAGAAGGAACAAGTCAGTATATCTTTGAGGAATCCAAGAATGAAAGACTTCTCAGATTTCTCAAGAAAAATTAATCGTCAATACAGCAGGTCTCATGCCTGCTTTTTTTGAGACAACGACCTACATTCGTATTTTTTTATCCAATCGAGAGATTTCTTATCATAAAAAAATCCCTGTAGCCTATGCTTAGGAAATACAGGGAATACATTCCATTCATGGTGGGGCCAATGAGACTCGAACTCACACGATCGCTCACTAGAACCTGAATCTAGCGCGTCTACCAATTCCGCCATGGCCCCACGGCAATATAAGATTTTACCTTACACCGCTTTGCATTTCAATACTTAAGAAACTTTTTTCCTTAGGAAACTCTTGATTTCTCAATCCCAGAAGATAAGGAAATCGAGGATTTTCTCCCAGAGTTCCTTGAAGAATTTCGCTATCTTGTGAAAGAAAGACAAATCCTGTTTTTCAAGAAGAACATCGCTTTCCTCCTGCAGTCCGAAGTTTTCTTTTTGCATGACCTTGATTTCCAATTCGATGGTTTCTGTGGAATCATCATCGGCATAAAAGCATATCGTGGAAGTATAATCGCCGGCTTTCATATTCTTCGTGATTTCATCTCCGCTGACATATTCGCTTTTTATGTAGTTCTTATCCGGAAGTATCTCATTTCTGATCAGGGACTGAATGATTTCATTCTCATCCGGAATGTTTCCTTCCACGAAGGTGAGGAAGTTCTCCTTCGTATAGAAAACGGGCTTGTCTTCCTCCTGAACAAGAACACGGATGCTTTTCTTTGCTTCATTTCCTGATTTATCCATGCAGGATACTTCCATAACATATTCCCCGACCTCATGGCAGTGTTCTGAATAGGTGTTTTTTAGGACAGTCGGTGTCAGTTTCCCATCGATTTCATCATAGCAGGAAAAAAGAGAAAGAAGATTCTCGCTTGTCATAACCTTCGTTGTCGACAAAACGACTTCATCCTGAAGTGTCGTGATTTCCGGTTTGACATCATCATATCTTTCCAGGATGAAATCCAGCTTTCTGGTATTCTGAAAGCAGTCTTTTGCCACTATGGCGACTTCCTTTTTCCCAATCTGATTCTTTTCAAGTGGATTTCCATCCTTGTCGACAATGTTGACGATCGGATTCTGATCATAATTATCCTGAACATAGAAATTCTCCTTGATGAATTCCTCTTTCGTCTTCTTATAGGAGGAAGAAATGATTTCCTCATTTCCCTTTTTCTGGATGATCGGTGCCGTCTTATCTCCGACGACAAGATGGATGGTCAATGTACCTGTTTTCCCTAAGGAATTCGTCTTGGAAAGAAGAAGGGTGAATTCTTCTCCTATTTTGGCATTCTTTCCTTTTTGGAAATAGTCATTCGGGTCTTGAATCTCTGTCACATGTTCCTGAATATTGTCTCTTTCATCTTTCACGATGAAAGAGGAAAGGAAGTAGTTTTTCGAGTAGCAGGTTCCATATGGTGAAATGAGGTTAATGATTGCATCGCTTCCGAGCTTCTCTGTGTAATCATTTCTCGAGCAGTCATTTCCGCCTTCGTATTTGCTTTGGAGGATTTCATCAAGATCATCCGTGCTTAAAGAGATGCCGGCATTCCGGATAGGCTGTGGGGAATCTTGGTAGAGGAAACGGAGATAGTTGACTTTTTCCTTCGGGTAGAGATGAACTGATAAGACAATCGCATTCTGAGGCTCATAGATATAATGGGAAAATCGCGAGGTGGAATCATCCCTTCGAAAACCTCCATGATTCTCTGAAAACAGTTCGCTATATCGGTTCGCATCTCTTAGGTGTGTGACGACATGCTCATTCCCATTCTTGTCGAGATAAGAAAATTGGTAGCCGAGTTTTTTCAGAATCGAATTTGACGGAAAATCATAGGGATTCTCTTCGAATGTCACATAGAAGAGGACGCAGGTAATCTGGCTCGTGATACAGAAATCCATCGGCGGGCATTTTCTACCGGATTCCTCTCCATGATAGCCTCCAAATTCATAGATGCCGCTCGACTTATATTCCCCAGAATATCCAGGCGGAAGAAGATTCTTCTTTTTCATGGCAAAATCATAGTCATGGACATCGATTTTTCCAATCTCACAGACAGAGGGATAATTTTCAACGTAAGGAAGTCTTTCTTTTTTCGAAGGTGACATTCCCATTTGGCATCCTGACAAGAGAAGAAAGGAAAAGAAAATCGACAAAATTCGTTTTTTCATTGTGCTCATCTCCTTTATAGGAATATTGTCGTCATGGAATGGAAAATAACGAACTTTTCTCTCATAATTTTTTCTGTTGGTGTTATAATCTTTTCGCTGCTCCCGTAGCTCAGTCCGGATAGAGCGACCGCCTCCTAAGCGGTAGGCCAAGGGTTCAAATCCCTTTGGGAGCGCCATATTAGCGCCCGTAGCTCAGCCTGAATAGAGCATAAGCCTCCGAAGCTTAGGGCCATGGGTTTGAATCCCATCGGGCGCACCACTAAAAAAACAGACATTACATCAACCCCTCACATTAGGCAAATGAATAGGATAAGACCTTTCATGTATGAATCATTCTTTTGAAGAGAAGATGAAGATATACGAATTCTAGAGAATGAATCATTGCTACAATTATCCGAAATCTTGCAAAGCAGGCTTAAAAGATACGAATGCACCTCTATGTTCGACAAGGATAACATGAAATATGTTAAATGGAAGAAAAAGACATGAATTAAGCCACAGAGAAAGAAACCTTCATTTTTTGAACATTCTTTTGATTGTGTTTTCGCTTGTTTCAACCGTTTTCTATTTATGTCCTTTGAATACGTTCGAATTTGGGAAAATTCAGGTGCGTATTATCGCGTTTTCCAATTGATAAATGTTCAATATCAATGGGTTCTTATAACTTCAATCAGTCTAAATATATTATATATCTAGTATTCCTGCTTTTCTTTTATGAATATAGCAGGGAGATCAAAACGGTTTTTAAAAATATCCATTTCATTTTATTTATTCTATGCATTCTCTTTATAGTCTTAACTTTTGTTTTTGTTTTTATATATTCCGATAACTATCCCAAGGTTTTCATTAATTGAAAGAGGAAATTATCATTGAAAAATAGTTATGATACAATGATGATATTAAGGAGGTTTTTACATGAAAAAAAATCTTGCTCTATTTGTATTACTATCTTTTTGCCTGCTGTCTTGCGAACGGACAGATGATAAAACATATAAAGCTTACTACCCATCCCAATTTGAAATGCAGGATATAAAATATATTAGTGATTATGATTGGGCTGTAGAACATCGAAATGAATATACACTTGGTAAGATAATTGGATACCTTATTTATGTGGATGATGAAGAAGATTTTATAAAGTCATACCCAGGAATGGAATATGTTATGTTTAATGTTGTGATCGGAAAACAATATGAAGATAAATATGATAGGGTACCTGTTTATGAATTAAATGAATATAAGGATAGAAGTATAGTCACACTAGCTGACATTTCAAAAACCTATATACAAATTGATAATTAATAGAAATGTTTAAATCAAGTGTGAAAATAGTATTAATTCTCGTAATAGTAGCAACATCATTATCTTTTTTAGGATCAAATGATAATAATAATGAGATTGCAACAAATAATAGAGAAAATCAAACATGTTTTTCTTATGTTATAGATAATGAACCCATTAAGCCAAGACAAAGATTGTTGTCCAACAATGAAATAGTTTTGTTAGGAGAAGATTGGAACATTGCCACATATTCTATCAATACTGGCATTATTGATTACGAGTATTTCAATGAAAATTATTATAATCAAAGAAATGAATCTTTGAAATCATCTAGAACTTTTGAATTAGAGAACGATTTAAAACCATATTCTACAATTCATTATTCAAAAGATGGAAATGTTGCTTATACAATTGGCTATACGCCAGAACAAAGCTTACATAATACAAGAGGAACCGTTGGCATTATAGGAAATGATGAACGTATAAAAGTTACAAATCCAAAAACATATCCGTATTACACGACAGGGAAGGTGGAAGCTGTTTGGACTGGTTTAAAAAGCAATAAAGATGGCTTATATTACAACATAATAGGTTCGGGAACGGGATCTATGCAAGGACCGGATCTACTAGTTACAGCAGGGCATTGCGTGTATGGTGATGTCACAGTTGATGATTTTGATGATAATAAAGACAACCCCACTTTTCCAGATTATCTTTTGTATTATCCTGGATTAAATGGAACTGCCGATAAAAACAATTGTATTGTCGTTGATGCATCTGAAATAAGTATAGATCGTGATTATTATGAAAAAATACTCTACTGAGCACGATTGGGCGGCAATAAAACTATCAACCGACATAGGCTACACTACTGGTTGGAATGGAAAAATGAGTAACTGGTATGAGAAGGATCATGCTATTTCTTCATTTGGCTACCCAGGAGACAAAAATGAGGATATGTGGTTAACCGCTGGTTCATTAACAGGAAAAACTGACTATATATATAAGATAAATTTGGATATTGTTGGAGGACAAAGTGGTTCTCCTTTATTTGCCGATGTTGACTCTGGAACATATATGATAGGCATTGTTACTCACTCTCATTATTATTGGTTTTTTGGAAATCATACGGATTATAATGGTGCCAATCGTATAAATGGTTTCATATTTTCCTTTCTTAATAGTTTCGTTACATCATCTACCTGACTTTGGTAACAACCCCTAATCTGAAGTGTTAAGTTCGACGTTCCCCCAGGAGATTGTCGAAATTCTTTTTCGTGAGGTACAGCTTCCCAGCTTGGAGAGTTCCAGTACCTTTTTCTTTTCAGGTACGTTGCGCTGCTCGTCGCATTGTTGATGTAGTTTCCGTTTTCGGCGGACGTCACGAGCAGGTTGAATCCCTGGAGCCTGAGTTCCTCGTTAAATTTAGCCTAGTTGATCTTCGGCTTTATCTTCATCTTCTTTCCGTTCTCGTCCTTGGCGTCGAAGACGACATACTTCACGCTGTCGCCATAGTCATCCCTTGCGGTGCTCTTCAGGGTCACTACAACTCCGGTGCGTATTATAGCGTTTTCCAATTGATAAATGTTCAATACCACTACATGTTCTAATAACTTCTATCAGTCTAAATATATTATATATCTAGTATTCCTGCTTTTCTTTTATGAAATATAGCAGGGAGATCAAAACGGTTTTTAAAATTATCCATTTCATTTTATTCTATGCATCCTCTTTATAGTTTTAACTTTTGCTTTTATATATTCCGATAACTATCCCAAGGTTTTCATTAATTGAAAGAGGAAATTATGATTGAAAATAGAAGAAACTTCAAGAGCCAGAAAAAAGAAACGAGTATGAGAAATGATTCATTTAATAGTTCTAAAGTATGCTAAAATTTAAAGGATTATAAAAAAATGTGATAAAATATAAATTG
>CAVKZJ010000002.1:0-117367 GCA_963660905.1 bacterium
AAAAAATGAGTCAAATTTGACACGGCGCCATGTCGAATTTGACTCGCTATGAACGTACAATTCTGATGGAAGCATGCGATATATTCCGCCTATGATATCCATTTTTTGTATATAGTTAAAAAATGCCTTTATTGACTATTTTGTTCTTGACCATATGACTCGTTGTTGGTGTGTTATATCTGACTTTTTCGCTTCACCATGTGATTTATCTTTGATGCGACTGTATAAAGTAATTCACATATTTGATTAAAGTTATCAATGCTTTTCAGTTCTAAAATTTTATCGCCTACACCTGATATACCATATAAGAGCAATAAAGATATCCAGTATCCTTCATCGCAATCATATTTCTTAATGAAGGAAGAATGGTATTTATCAAACATAATCTCTTTTTCTTTTTCTATAAAACGGGGATCTATCTTCTTTAATGCATTTAGACATTTTTCATGTTCTTTTAACGAGGTTAATGTGTACTTGATGTAATTATCAAAATCGCTACTGTTCTCGCTGATTTCCGCCAAAATAGATGACATATTCATTTTTAATTGTTTGAAAATGTCTCCTAAGTTTTCATAATGATTTTGTAATGTATGTCTGCTAATGCCAACTCCGCGACAAATTCGTTCGTTATAGAGCTCGGATGTCGTATGTTCTTGAAGGAAGTCTATTACATAATTCAATATTTCTTCATCAATTTGCTTATATGTTCTTTTCATTATTTGCTAAATACACGTAATAATAAAAAAACGTGCTTTCTGATAGAATTTTTAATGTTTAAAATGAATATGTCAAGAAAAAGGAGAAAATGAGATATGGTTAAGATTCTAGAGTTGATTGCATCATGTGCATTAATCAATTCAGATTCGGTTCAAACAATTGTATGTGATTATGTGAAATCGAATGCGAGAAGCAATAATGTCTTCAATGTTTTGGGTGGCTTTGATAGTCCGGCCAAAGTTTTGGATTGCGATGATGGATATGTTGTTTATGATTGCGAAATATTGAAAGCGGCATATACAAAGCAGTCCAACTTATATATTGTTCACACCTCAACGGCTTTTACTCCTGGATACGTTGCACGAGCAAATAATAATCAATCGTACAAAAATTATCTTTTGAAGAGCGGATATGTTCATCTTACATTGGAACAGGTAAATCAGGATGGGAAAACTGGCGGAACTATCTATCCGAAAAATATGTGGCCAAAGGCCTCTGATTTTACGACGACTATCTCATCAAGCGTATCCTATGGTTCAACGATTGGAAAAAGTTTTTCCGGTGAACTTTCATTAGGTGATGGAGGTACGATTTCATGCGGAGATTCAACGAATTCTGCATTGACATTTTCCTTTACAAAATCAATGTCCACCATCTCTGATGACCCATTTGTATCTGCACAGCTTTCTTCTGACAGTGCCAACGAAGCACAATGGAATTTCGAAGTTATCAATCGGGATTTGGCAGGTAAAGCAACGTATGCATTTGATCAATATTTTATGTTTGAAATGAAAACAGATGCCAATAATTGCAATGAAGATGCCTTTATTTTAAAATACTCTGTAAAGTTCCAAGGGCAATATCAAGGTTTCTTCTGGGCTTGGTATGACGGATGGGAATTTGCCGATACAGTAAATATCTCTTGTTTTCTATAAGGAGCATTGAATATGAAAAAAACAATTATTCTTCTAGGTCTATATCTTGGCACATTCCTTTCAATGGCGTTTTTTATCAGCCTTTGTATTAAGTTTCCTGATGAAGTATCATTTTTATGTATCATTTCTCGCATATTCGCCATTTTATTCACTGTGCTGAATTTCTTTTTCTTCGGTGTTTTGATTTATGAATGGGTCAAACAACTGAAAGAAGAGAAGAAATAGTGCCATTTCGTGAATTTTCAAGGTAATAAGTCATAATGTCCAAATGCACGTATTGTGATTCTTCGAATGCAGTGAGACACCATCTTATAAGACAATTCGTCATGAGATAGCTGATAAGAAAATAGGCGGACAGCTATGAAAGCAGAGAACGGCATCACCTCGCAGGTATCAGAAGCTAAGGTGAGAGAGAACGACTGGCAACCTATGCGGTTCCATCTATAAAAACAAAGAAAAAATATCCAGGAATCGCTTTGAAGGAAACCTGGTTTTTCTATTTTTGGAGTTTTTTAACCGAAGGAGCAATATGAGGAAAAACCAAAACCCGGCCTTATAGAGCGTTTATAAGACACTTTCTAACGATTTCTGTGATTTCAGAAATTGTTTTTGTATATCCATCTTTTATCCATTTTGCAATGATGCTTATCAATCCATATGAATAGAATTGAAACACATAATTTTGATCGTTTGGTTCTACTTTTTTTATATTCATCAGTCTGTGACAATCTTCTTTGAATTGTAAAAATAAAGGATCCGTGCCATCAAGTGTTTGGATTTTAAACATGGCTTTGTAATAGATATCGTTTTTTCTCACGAAATCTAAGAAAAGTGGAAAAAAAGAATTAAAATCGTGTTGCTCACAAGACACGTTTGAATAAAATTCATTGAATTTGTATTTGTATCTTTCGATTGTTTTTTCTTTGAGTTGCCATAATCCATCGAAATTCGAATAAAAAGTCGACCGGCTGATTTTCATGGTTTTACAAAAATCAAATATAGAGAAATCGTTGTTATCTTTCAGCAAGATATAGTTCAGATATGCATCTAGCATTCTATCTTGTGCATTGCTTTTTTTCATAAATGGACATTTACCTCTGTTATTGTACTTTAATGTAAATATGTTAACCTTTATAATTTTAGAAAACAAGGAGTTTTATATAAATGAAAAAAATTCTATTAGCAATGATTGTTTTCTCTCTATTTCCCGTTTCAAAAGTCTCGAATTTTAATGATAGGATACAATCTGTCTCTTCTGTTTGTCTAAACAACAAAAAAAATGTACAAAACTCATCGGAATATACACCCTTTTTTAATCCGGATCAAAATGGCAATGTGAACATTATCGATGATGATGGTCAGGAAATCACCTTTAACGTGGTTGATGAATTGAATGAGGAACTCGAGTATTATAAAGAACGATGGGAATGCGAACCCCATAATCGAAATCAAATTTCATGTTTGATAGATGCTCTCACGAAAGATATCGAAAGATATAACGAGTATATAGCAACCCTATATGGGTCAAACGATGCGAATTAATTGGATACATCGGGTGGCTTGAAAGAGATGTATAATGTTCTAGGATAAAATAAAATGAATTTTAAGCATAAAAAGATATTGACCAACATGGCAATCTTAGGAATTGCCGCTGTCATCATAGGCGGACTTGTCGGAACTGGCTTTTTGATTTCCTATGTGACGGATAAAAAATATCATGACGATAATACCTTCGATGTAAAGAAGGATGGCATGATGATGATTGCAGCCGACGATCCCGTCAATGATATCATCCATTATTCTTGTCTCAACAAAGACAAGAATAAAATGATGACGGTGGATGAATTCGAAAGTGATACATTTACTGCCTATAAACTCAATTACCTCAATTCCGGATGGACGTATCTGGATGATGATGGAAACAAAATGAAGAATGAAGAAATCCATTCTTACTTCCTCGAAAAAGCAGTTCAATATAAGAATCAATCCAATTTTATTGTCTATGAGACCGCTAGCGATTATCTATTCTCCTATGAATCGGATTATCGTCCCGGTGCCTATTCGGCATTCAATCTGAATTTTTATAATGCGGAAAAGAATTCGCTATCCTTGATTCGAACGTATAACGGAAGAGAAGTGGTCAAATTGAAAATCCTCTCTGATCTGAAGAAGGCTTTTTCATGATTTATCCTGCTGGTCTTTTTGTTGAAAATCTCTTTTTCTTTTTGTATCCTAAGTCGATGAGAATCAAAAAAAGATAAGGAGAATCAATATGAGCATAAAAATCGAAAAGAACTTATCTTCGAAGGATGCTATTGATGTTGACGATTTAGAAGCTGCATCGAGTCTGCTCTCGCATGAACATAGGAAGTCACGAAAGGAAAAAAAGACGGATGACATCCTTTCGGATGACAATGTTCAAATCTCTGTTCCGATTGAATTGGATTCTGAAATGATTCTGCAGGAGTTGCACTCCTTATTCTTCACTCTCGGCTTCGTATCGGAAGATAATGAATATGCCTATAAGAGAGGAACCGATAAGATTCTTAGGCTTCTCGATATTTATGATCAGGCTTGGATTGAAAAAGAAAAGAACGAAGTTAAAACTGGGAATAAACATAGCGAACATGGAAAGGCACTCGCAGAGAAAATCATCGAATATCTTCTTCGTCATGAGGGCCTTGCAGAGACTTTTCCATATGACGATGTTGAAGAATTGAAGAATAAATATTCGCTTTGATTCGATTTTCGTTATCTCTCAAAAGAAAAAGAGGGCGCTGAACCCTCCTTTTCTTTTGAATGGAATTAAGCTTCTTTTGGATTCGCTTCTTCTTTTCTTCTGGAGAAGAAAGAAGCGATTGCTAAGAATAGGAAACTGGCAAAATAGAAACTGACACCGACTATGGTTGCATGGGCCGCCTCAATCTGCCTTTGTGGATGGTTGACGGGAATCATCATTTCGCCGACAACTTCCTCTTTGTCTAAGACGAAGAAGACGAATGAGAGAATAATCATTATAGCAAGAGCGAAGAAGAGAATAGTTTCATATTTTTCGATTTTTTCATCGAAGATGACAAAGCAAACTGTACCGATGATATAGAAGATGGAAAGAAGAAGGATTCCGATATGGGGTGCATTGCCAACAAAATAACCAGTGGTCGCAACAACAAGATAGATGATGAATCCGACAATGGCGAGAACGACTGAGATGAGAAGAAGGATGTTTCGAAGGTTCAGTTTTTTCATGATTTTTTCTTTCATTTTAGATCTCCTTCTTTTTGTAGAAATGGAAGAAACAGGTGGCGATTAAAAATCCGCCGGTGAGCACGCTTGAGGTGATGATGGCGACAGTATAGGCGGTCCTCCATGGCGTGTTGAGTCTCACGCTATAGGCACGATAGTTGGAATTGACACCATTCAATGCGTTCGAGTTTGCCAAGGAATAGAGAATGTACTTGATGTTCTGATGGATGGCCTTGGCCATGGAAAGATCTTTGGTGAGGGCATCTGCGTTCCAATAGCTAAAGGACGGAATGCCGAATCCACAGAAGGCGACTGTGCCGGCAAGAAGAGATTCCTTTGGTGCGGCTTTGAGAGTCACGCCAGTGAAATCGGTCACGGAATAGCCAGTGAATCCCCATTCATCTCTTAAGATGGTCTGCTGAACGGCATAGTTGGCGGAGCTGGCGACGGCACCGATTCGATTGTAGGATGTCATGATGCCCAAGGCGCCTTTTGTATAGGTATCCTTCTTGGATTCATCTTTTATGAAACTGGCAGGTTTTCCCTTGGCTGTGACCATGCAGTTCAGATTTCTCAGCTCTAGTTCTCTAGCCTTTTGCTCATTCATGAAGACCGCGATTCCGGAGCGGTTGGTTTCCTGATCGTTGAAGGCTGGATGCTTGATGTTGACAAGGCATCCTTTTTCCTGAGCACCCTGCACGACGGCTGAACCGATATAGCCGGAGAGAATCGGGTCCTCGGAATAATATTCACCGCCTCTTCCGTTGTATCCATGGCGATGGAGGTTGGCTCCAGGTCCGATGATGATGGGAAGATTGAGGATAAGGGAGGTTTCTCCGATGATGATTTCACCATTCTCATAGGCCAATTCCTTATTGAAGGAATAGGCGAGATTCTGTGGGGATGGTGCGGTTCTCGTGCCTAAATATTCATTGTTCACCTTTGACGCAGATTCGGCATCCTCATATTTCGTTCCCTGATAGGTGCCTTCGTTGAAGTAGTGTGTATCCGATCCGCCCGGGCCGTCATCGGCATCGTTTCCGCTATAGCCGACAGAGTCGATTTTGTGAATGTGATGGAAAGCATTGCTCGCAAAGTCAAGGAATTCATCCACGCTGACCTTGTTGGCCAATTCTTCAAGTCTTTCATCATCAAAGGAACAACCTTTGATATCGGCAAGGGTCAGTGTGGAAGTGGTGTCTCCGAATTTCACTTCCGATGTGTCTTCATCTGTTTTCAGTTCGATGAAATCATTTCCGAGAAGCGTCTTGAGTCTTCCTGTAGCGGAGAGTCCTTCATATTTCTTTGGGAAGGTGTTCAGCCAGTCGTTTCTGGAAAAATAGGTAACTGTGTCAGGCATGAAGCTGTTGAGGTCCATCGAATAGTCCCCATCGGAAAGCTGATTGGTGATTTCCTTACCGGTTTCCGAATAGCGGAAGGTCTCGCTGTCGAAATCAGACCATTCCCAGCTGTAGGCGAGTTCCTTATCTCCATTCTCGTCCATGCCATCTGCGGTCGTCTTGTTTTGCTTGGCAAGGATATTGTTCATGGCAGAATGGACGTCATTGCCTAGGGCAATGGTATAGGTTCCATTGTCCAAAATCCATGTCTTTTCATTGGTGTAGTCATAGGAGGCTATATTCATGAGATCGATATTCATCTCGATGGTCTCTGTCTCGTTCGGGGCAAGTTCTTTTGTCTTTTCGAAGTCAATCAGCTGGACGGATGATTTTTCGACATTGTTCTCTTTGTCATATTCCGTATAGGGAGACTGGGCATAGACCTGAACCGATTTCTTTCCGCTTACTTTTCCCGTGTTGGTGACGCTGACTTTGACAGTCGCTGTCTTCTTGTCTCCACTGATTTTGACATCCTCGAGTTTTTCCTCGAAAGTGGTATAACTCAATCCATAGCCGAATGGATAGGTCACCTCGTTTTGATAGGACCATGTTCCATCAACTGTCGAAATCGTGGAATCTGCATTTGTGTACTGTCCGGCTTTCGCTGTAGAAGCATTATGGACACCATTGACGATGTCATTGTATCGTGTCTCATAATATCGATATCCCTGATAGATTCCTTCTGCCTCGACAAGGTAGGAGTTGACGTTTTGGGCATCCGTGAAATCTGCCTTATTGGCCCATGGGATGTCACCATAGCTTTGCATTGCCGGGTTTGCCTGATTGTTTGCAATATAGACATCGCCTAAGCTTGCACTCGGAGAGGTGGTTCCGTTTAGGACATTGGCAAGGGCTGTGAAACCATAGGCGCCAGGATAGCCGATCCACATGATTGCAGAAATCTTATCGTCATTCTTGAGTTCCTCGATTTCCATCTGAGTCACGGAATTGATTAAGACGATGACTTTGTCGAAATTGTCCTCAGCTTCCTTGATGATGGCTCTTTCCTTATCGGAAAGGGACATGATATTTCCTGTTGTGCACTCGGGATTATTGGCAAGTTCGTATTCTTTTGATTCGCCGCCCGGTCTTCCAAGTACGACGATGGCGGCATCGGAATAAGAGGAATAATCTTTCTTGTAGTCTTTGTTTATGCTGGAAAGTTCATTCGGAGAAAGTTCAGCGACCGAATCAGTGACGGTGACTTCCGTATATTCCGGGGGCGTTGCTCCATAGCTGGATGGTCCCCAGGTCTTGTCCTTAAAGTAGGTCTCATAAGTCTCAAGCATGCTTGGATTGAGCTCGAATCCACTGTTTTTGAAAGCCTCATAAATGCGATTTCCGTTGTCGACGGTCGCTTTGTCGGCAATCGAGCCGCCGGAATTCCCATAGATGGCAGCATAGGATCTTAATCCCATGAGAGTGATTTTGCTTGTCTTGCTAATCGGAAGGGCATTCTCCTGGTTTTTGAGAAGAACAAAGGTTTCTTCGGCTTCCCGGATGGAATACTCCTTATAGCCTTCGATGGCTTCCTTGGCGGATTTGAACTGGCTCTTGTAGTTCCAAGGGTCCTCCATATCATCGTCTGATAACTTCTCGTACCGGATTTCGCTGGATTTTGTGCCGAACACCTGATCCATCTGGCTGGAATATTTTTCCAGCATGGAAGAGACCGTGATGCTTGTGGCGAGCAAAAACCCGCTGACAATCGTCAATCCTCGAAAGATTTTCGGATTCATAGAATTTGTCCTTTCCAAACCTGTAAGCGGTTTTTTCTGCAAAAAGGATAAATCCCTCGCCTTGTATGCGGTTTCAAGATGACATAATCTGTGCTTTATGCTGACACATTCGGTAATTCTTCAGGTATCGGAAACATGATGGAAAGAGAGAAGACATCGTCCTGTTGTGTGAAATTTATATGCCCATGATATTTTTCTGTGATATAGGAAATGGATTTGCTTCCAAAGCCGTGATAGTTGCTGTCTCCCTTATTCGAAAGAGGAAGCCCATTTTTGTCAAAGGAGACCTTTTGATGTGCGTAATTTTCTTCCTGGATGAGAATCATCGAATTCTGCTGGAAGGCCTTGAGCTTGATGATTCTGTATTCTCCTTCCTCTTTTTCGGCTGCCTCGATAGCATTGTCCAAAATATTTCCAAAAAGGGAAGTTAGATCGCTTTTGTTCATGAAGAAAAGACATTCTCCAGAGAGAATATACGTAAAGCGGATGTCTTTTGATGTACAGAGGAGAGATTTCTGGGTGATGACGATATCTAAGGCATCATTTCCTGTCCGTGCGATATCCGTATAGAGGTCAATGCTTTTTTCTATCTCCTTTGTTGTTTCATCACGCATATCTTCATCCATACCTTTCATCAGGAGTAGCTGATGCTTCATATCATGGAATTTCATGTTAAGGAGATCTGTTGCCTCTTTGGAAATAGCCTGCTGCTTTGCCTGCAAGCTAACCATTCTTTCCAGGTTTTCCTTTTCATCGGAAAGTTCCTTTTCTTTCAGCCGCAGAGATGAAAGATAAGGATAGATGATCATGATAATTAAAGAGAGAAGAGCAACGAGAATCGTGTAGATGCGAATCGATATGGACCAAGCAGTGATCGATTGCGAGAGATAGATTGTGGAAACAAGAATGACTAGGGAGAGAACAAAAGAGAATTTCTCGTGCCGATTATAGGATATCTTCAGTTTCAGCTTAAAAAAGAGAAAGAGAGCAAATGAGTAGATACAAAGGAAACATATCACATAGATCAGTCGAAGAACAAAATCCGAATAGGTAGAAACATTCGGTAAAAGATCATACAGGATGCCTAATAGATTCCATGTGATATGTTGAAGTCCCCATGCAGCCATGCAGGAAAAGAAAATCGTGAATATCTTTTCCTTGTAGAGAAAAAGTGAGCAAAGAAAAACAAAAAGGAAAATCAAAAGATAGGAATAATCAAAAGAAAGAAAAGTCAGCCTGGGAAGAAAATAAAGAGGAGAACCGGCTATGAGTGCCATGAAAAGAAACAGCGGATAGAATTTTCTCTTTTTTCCATTTATGAGAAGAACAAGCGATGCCAAGAAAATCTCCAGAAAGAAAGAATAATTTCCCAGGAAAAGGATTCGACCGATTAGGTTGTTTTCGTTCATGGACTCACTCCTTGTCCATATTCAATGAATAAAGCTGGTTCAGCCTATTAAGCGTCTCTTTCTTCTTGGAACGGGAAATAGGAAGACAGATTCCATTTTCGAGTTTTAAGGTATCCTCTTCGAGTGCTTTGACTTTGTTGAGATTGACGATACAGCCGGAATTGCATTTGTGATAGATTCTCTTATCGAGAAGCGGTTCGATTTTATTCAAGGAGGATCGGAACATCTCGGTTCTTCCATTCGTCAGATGCAGATTCACATCATGATGATTCATGTCGATATAATAAACTTCCTCTGCCTTGAATTTGATGATTGAGCCGTGGATTGTCAAGACGAAATCACCGATTCTTTCTTTTTCAAGAAGAGTGAGAGCTCTTTTCATGGCCAATGAAAAATCAGCATAGGTCATCGGCTTGAGGATGAAATCCAGGGCCTGGACTTTGTATCCGCTGATTGCATATTGTGGAAGATTGGTGACGAAGATGAGAGGTGTTGAAATGCCTTTTTCACGGATCTTCGTCGCTGTCTCCATTCCATTGATGCCCGGCATATCGATATCCATGAAGATGAGATCGAAGGAGGTGATGTCACCTTCCAGAAAATCGAATCCATTCGAAAAAGGATGGATCTCGTATAGAAGACCCTGCAGGGAGAAATATTTCTGAATCATTTCGGAAGTGATTTTGATCTGTTCTTCTTCGTTTTCGATTATAGCTATGTTGATCATATCTCAATTATAACAAAAAAAGCGGGAAGAAAGGGATTACAATGATTCTAAAATAATTTATAGACGTCGATTTGATAGTATAGGATTTCCTCGGCGAAGCGGTTCATGATTTCTTGCTGCTTCAGATCGATTTTTCGTAGATAGACAAGAAAATTATAGCAGGCCTCCCTCAATGCCTCCATCTTGCTAGGACGGATGACAGAATAGGAATAGTCGTATTCTTTGATTGAAAGACGAACTTCATATCCATCAGTTTCTTTTTTCACGTGGTACGTGAAATTGCTGATGTAATTTTGCTTGATGAGTTCCTGAACCTGGCTGATGCTTTTCGAATGGCAGGGCTCTCCTATCTTATAGAAAGCACCAAAAATCTTGGATTCAATAATGGAATCCATTTCCTTCTTGGTGACATAGGACTTTTCGTCTTTTGGGTTGAAGTTCATTTTATCCTATACAAGTTTCATCCAATCTCCTTAAATATGCTTTAAATTCAGACGGCGACATGTTTTTTTGATCCATGGAGAGATGAGTAGAGATACTCGATCTGACCTATTTCTATTATAGGATTTATGAAAGTCGGTGTTTGATTATGTTTGAAAGTGGATGGATAGGTCAGTCTGACGCATATGCGTTGTTGGTGCTGCTGCATTGAATGTTTGATTGAATAGGAACGAACAAGGATTCGTTTTTATATTTGACATGCACCCAACACTGGCGACCGATTTTACTTGGCGTTCTCGCTTCATGAATAGGACCGACTCTATTGTAGAAGGATTGCATTCCTGATTTCTATAACATTTCCTAGAATGTTCAATCAAAGCTTGCAGAAAGGAAACATGAGGGCAATTCAGTGTATCTTATTGATGAAAATCTGAATTTGAATCATAAGACGATTTCACGTCTTTACAAATTAGATAAATATAAGGATAATATGAAACAAAATAGAAAGATTCACAGTATAAATACAATTGATAGATACAAAACGAATATTTTCGCAATATTTTCTTGACTTTAGATTTTTGTGTGTTAATATATAGCCAAGAAGAGTTACATAAACGTATTGAATGTAACCGAAAGTGAGGTAACACTTATGAAAAAGAAAAAATTCATTCTCTCCATCTTGAGCTTAGCCGGTCTCCTTCCGATGGCTTCCTGCTCGAAAGGAAATATCTCCAGCACCGTTTCTTCATCGACAAACGCATCGAATGTCGATTCCTCGACCACAAAGATCGATGATGACTCGACTTCAGGTGATGAAACGACATCTGTGGATCATCAATTCCTCTATAACGATTTTGGTGCTCGTCGTCTCTCGACAGAACCAGAGACGAGCATGGTCGATACCATCATTGAGACATTGATTTCCAAAGGCGGTTCCTTGATCAGCGGCGGAATCCAGACCTATGCGAAAGCGGTCGTCCTGAATATTCTCAAGGAATGCGGATATGATTTCAGAGATGCGACGACAAAGACTCTCGATAAGATTCAGCAGCAGGTCAATGCCATTGAGGAAAAAATCACAACATTGTCGAAAATGGAAGATCAGCATCATTCCGAGGATATTCTCAATAAGGTCCTCTTACAGATCACCTCTGCCCAGAACAGCTATATGGATTTTGCCATTACGGGTATCGGCGACCTTGCCACCAATGAAAATGATGAGTCATTGACGGAAGATGAAAAGGAAGCAGCTCGTTCCTCCTTCTATAACAACACCGTCAAGAAACTGACAATCAATGGTTCGCCGTTCTGCAGCTACGTCTCTGATTTGTGCGATGCGATTTTAATTCCCAATCAGTCCGACAGAGGAAAAGACATTTTCTATTATTATCAGCAGACATTGGGTGCCTATGATGCCTGGTCGACTCTGAAAATACAGAACATGAAGAACTTCATGGCCTATCTTGATTCAACGGTCGTTTCTTTAACCAATCTTGCCAAGTTCCAAATCTACTATATGACAAAGGGCAAAGATTCCGCAACGGTCAAGTCCTATGAGAACATGATCAACAAGACAGTCGGCAAAGCCAACCAAGTCAATGAATTGTTCAAGAAAGCCCTGGAGGGACTTAAGGAATATGAAGACAAGGAGAAGGCAGGCATCAATGTCTATCTCCCGACCGGCAAAGAATATTCTCTCCGCATGGCAACTCTCACCTATTCGAAATCAGGAGATACCACGGATGATTCTCGAAGAGCCTTGATGCTCGATTGCAAAGAGGAAGGTGGAGTCAGAACCAACCGTATCTACTACTATCAGCCGAATGAGGATATCGTCAAGAGTGTCGTCAATGACTTCAAGATCTATACCGGAAACTTTTTTGCCACAACCTATACACTCCAGGATTATCTGACCTACGCCGGATTCTATGCGAAAAATGAAGATCTCTTCAAGAAGGCCGCCGGATTATATACCGGAAACCTGGAAGTCAATTCCCATGGATGGCTCTATGATGATCATGACTATTCCATCAACTACTACGATACGAAATGCAATTATGTGAGAAAGAATGTCTATGAGGTCGATTCCTACCACTATTGGACAACAGAGATCAAGAGCACATCCATCAAGCTGCTCGATGACAATGAATATCTCTGCTTTGCGACACCGGATGGGGAGAAGCAGAAATTGGACGGAAAGTATTCCTACAAGGATAACAAGGATAAGTTCTATACAATCAATAACGACCAGTATTACAGCTTCAGCACTTGGGAAGACATCTATAGGAACGATGTCAATGGTTGGTACTTGCACGATAGCTGGTAAGAATTCCATTCTGATTGAAAAAGGGGATGCGTTATGCATCCCTTTTCAAATGAAGCAAGAAAAATGCTTGTCATGATATTTCTTCTCCATCCAATGGATACTTCTTGGAACAAGAACGGTATGTCCAGATATGCATTCATCATATGGAAGCATTCGAAGCATATTCGATTGCAAACAAAGCGTTTTTGAAGGGGTAAGATGATTGCATGCATGAAAATTGAGAAGAGTCAGTTTTTTACGATTGAAATTCAAATGTAATCGATTCCTTCATCAAGAAACAATGAAAAGCCATAGTACGGAATTGTCAGAATTTTATTCTCCTTATCGTATCCGTATTTATTTTGTGACACCTTGATGACGAGATCTTTTGCGTTATGGGTTCGAAATTCATTAATAGAATCAAGAGATCCTTTGTTCTTCTTCGCATCAAGTGGGATGATTCTTCCATTCACATCCAGAATGAATTCGAATTCATAACTTCTTTTTCCTTTCCAATAGAATAGACGGTAATCGTGTGCGGTCAATTCAGTTGAAATGTAGTTTTCATAGAAAATGCCACTCAGGGAATTTTTTTTGTCTGTCACAAAAGTCCTTGCATTCAGTCCACTCTGGAAGGAAAAAGCTCCCATATCGGATAAATACAATCGGTAGAGAGAGTCTTCAGCTTCGATTAGGGGGGAGGTCACATGTTCTTTTAGAAGATAAGATTTGGTTACGACATTTGCAGTGACAAGCCATTCGATGGGAGTTATGACATCTCTCGTTTTGAATTTCGAGTCCAAATGGGAACATTTGAAATTCTTATTTTCTTTGTTCAATTGTGAATAGATGTTTTTATAGATTAATCGACTCCTCAAGATGGATTCCTGACTTGCCTGGTATAGTTCCATATCTAATAAGTAGTCTGTGTAGATTTCTTTGATTTTTGCATATGCTTTTTCATACGCAATGAGTTTGTTTTCTTTGTACTTGATGAAAGTATAGACGACTTCGGGCATTCCCCCGACAAAGAGATACTCGTTGAAGATGTTCATGAGTTCCTCATGGATGTCGTCAGAAATTTCGATTTTATTTATGAAGTGGTTTTTAAGGTAATCATAGGTTGGCTTTTTGTAATTCATCAAAAATTCGTTGAAGGTAAGCGGGTATATTGTCATTTGATTGATTTTCCCGACAGGAAATAGGAATGATTTTTCAGCATATCCTCCTCTTTTATGCGCCTGTCGATTTAATTTGATTCTGACGAGTGATCCAGAAACAATCAATGGGATGTCTCTTTTTTTTTCACAGAAGTGTTTCATCATTGCGATGATGGGAAGGCATTCCTGTGCTTCATCAAAAATCAAAAGATGATTCGAATCAGGAACGAAATCGTAGTGAATCTGTATGTATTCTAGGATTTTGGATAAATTTGGATTGTCATAAGCATATTTCACAAAATCTGTGTCATCTGACAAATCGATACGCAAATATCTGCTTTTATAAAACTGTTTGGCAAACAATTCCTCAATCAGATAACTTTTTCCGACCTGTCTTGCACCGAGCACGAGCAGAGGTTTTCTATCTTCGTCATTCATCCAATCAATCAAATTTCTCAAGTAGATTCTATCCATATGTTGTACCTTTTTACATGACATATTATATCATAAATTGTACCTTTTTGCACAAAATTATTCATCATAATCTGTACCTTTTTACATGGCTTATCCCTTCATAAATTGTACCTTTTTACAGTGCGTTCCCGCGTAGGATGAATGAATTTTCGATAGGACTGCTCTGTTGTCGAAAGGATGGATCCTTTCTTAAAATCAGCGAAGTCGTTCCCTATATGGTGTATCATATTCTCAAGGAGAGATAATATCATGGATAAATATTTCAGCGAATATAAACCATATGGGGATGGAATACATAATGACGGAATGATTCTTTCAGAGGCAATCAAGGATTGTGCCATGAATGGAAACCGTCTCATCATTGAGAAAGGCCTCTATAAGTGTGGGACAATCTTTCTCTATGAGCATAGTTCCATATATCTTGAAAAGGGAGCACAGCTCCAATTGAGTGAAGATGAGAAAGATTTCTATTCCGTATGCTCCGGAAATACCATCATGACAAGAAAGACCTATCAGGATTGCACCTATAATGGAAAGCCAGAGAAGTATTTTATCTATGCAAAAGACATCGATGACATCCTCCTGGATGGAGAAGGGACTATCGATGGCTCGGAGGAAATCTTTGCGGGTGTATCCAATCCTTACCATATCGAAGGAAAATACTATCCAAGAACGCCTTTGCTTTATTTTGAAAACTGCAAAAACATCATCTTGAGGAATGTCCATCTTCAGAGAAGCGCCTTCTGGACTGTTCATCTTGTCGGATGCGACGGAATTCTAATTGATGGCATCATCATTCGAAATAATCCAATTTTCACCAATTCCGATGGCATCGATCCGGATCATTCCAAGAACATCGTCATCCGAAACTGCGATATCGCCTGTGCGGATGACTGCATCGTTTTAAAATCGACATCCTATGCGACCTTTTATGGGCCGACGGAGAATGTCGAAGTCTATGACTGCCGACTGAAGTCGACCTGTGCGGCAATCAAATTGGGTACGGAGTCCTATTCCGATTTCAAGAACATCCATTTTCATGATATCGATATTTATGACACCAATCGAGGAATCTCCCTCATGATCAGAGACGGAGGAAATGTGCATTCTGTCCGATTCGAAAATATAAAAATCAATTCACACCAGGTTTCACCAATCTATTGGTGGGGAAGAGGAGAACCGATTTCCATCACGAATGTGAAAAGGGATGAAAAATCTATCTTGGGAAGCATAGATGAGATCTCATTTAAGAATATCGATTGCGATTGTGAAAACGGAATCACGATTGTGGGCGAGAATATGAAGGAAATCTCTTTTGACAATGTGCAGCTTCATCTTCATGAAAAGACGGCATGGGAAAAGAAGGGCCTCGATTTAAGACCGAGTCAATATAATGTCATCGAATCGACATTCCATGATCTTTATGTTAAAGGAAAGGTTGATCTCAAGATCGAGAACTGCAATTTTATAGACGTGGTTATGGAAATTTAGACTTCTTTCATTTTTTACAGGATGTGGAGATAAATACTGTTCGTCTAGAGAAATTGTTCTATAAGAAAAGAGGGCGATGAACCCTCTTTTTTGAAATGATGATTATTTCTTGCCCCATCTCCAATTGGCGATTTCAGGCATGTCGAGTCCGACTTCGTGGATGTATTGCTTATGTTCGACGAGCTTGTCAGACATCTTCTGATAGAGACTTGCGAGACTTGTCTTGTACTGTGGAAGCATGAGGATGACATCCTGGACAAGATGGAAACGGTCGATGTCATTCTGGACGCGCATATCAAATGGCGTCGTGATGGTTCCTTCCTCACGATAGCCTTCGACCTTGAGATTGCGGTTGTGGCGATTGTAGGTCAGTTCATGAATCAAGGTCGGATAGCCATGGAAATTGAAGAGTATCGGCTTATCCTTCGTGAAGAGAAGGTCGTACTGTTCATCGCTGAGGCCGTGTGGATGTTCATAGCTTGGCTGCAGCTTGAAGAGATCGACGACATTGATGACACGGATTTTCAATTCCGGAATCTCATGATGAAGAATGTCCACGGCGGCCAATGTCTCCAAGGTCGGTGTTTCTCCGGCGCAGGCCATCACGATATCAGGTTCTACGCCCTGATCGTTGCTTGCCCATTCCCAGATGGAGATGCCCTGTGTGCAGTGCTTGATGGCTTCGTCCATGCTGAGCCATTGTGGGCGAGGATGCTTGCTTGCGATGATGACGTTGACATAATTCTTCGTCTTCAGGCAATGATCCATGCAGCTGAGAAGACAGTTCGCATCCGGTGGAAGATAAAGTCGGACAACATCGGCTTTCTTGTTGGCGATATGATCCATGAATCCAGGGTCCTGATGGGTAAAGCCGTTGTGATCCTGCTGCCAGACAGTGGAGGCAAGAATCAGGTTGAGGGAGGCGATTTCCTCTCTCCAGGTCAGCTGATTGCAGACCTTGAGCCATTTTGCGTGCTGTGCGACCATGGAATCGACAATTCTGGCAAACGCCTCGTAGGAAGCGAAGAAGCCATGTCTTCCCGTCAGAAGATAGCCTTCCAGCCATCCCTCATCGCAGTGCTCCGAAAGCATGGAATCGATGATTCTTCCTTCATTTGCCAAAAATTCATCACCCTGGATGATTTGGTTTTCCCATTGTCTCGGGGAGGCCTCGAAGACATGGTTGAGTCTATTGGACATAGTTTCATCCGGCCCGAAGACACGGAAGTTATTCGGATTTTCCTTGATGACATCGCGAATGAATTTTCCGAGTTCGATCATATCCTGTCCATCTTTTGAACCATGGGAGACGATATCAAAGGCGTATTTCCGGAAGTCCGGCATTCTCAGATCCTTGAGAAGCTTTCCGCCGTTGGCATTCGGATTCATGCCGATGCGTGCGTTGCCGATGGGGGCAAGAGCCTTGTACTCACTTTTGAAGGAGCCATCTTCATTGAAGAGCTCCTCCGGCTTATAGGAACGGAGCCATTCCTCAAGTAGCTTGAGGTGTTCCTTTTTATCCATGGCGATAGGAACCTGATGGGCTCTGAAGGAGCCTTCGATCTTCTTGCCGTCGACTTCCTTTGGTCCTGTCCATCCTTTTGGTGTACGTAATACGATCATCGGCCAAAGCGGTCTTGTGGCATCATTCTCTTCGCGGGCATGCTTTTGGATTTTCTTGATTTCCTCGATGCATTTATCCATCGCCCGAGCCATCTTCTCATGCATGAGAAGTGGATCGTCTCCTTCGACGAAGATCGGATTCCATCCAGAACCTTCAAGATATTTTCTCAATTCATCGTGGCTGATTCTTGAAAAGACGGTCGGATTGGAAATTTTATATCCGTTGAGATGAAAGATGGGAAGAACCGCACCGTCATAGATCGGATTGAGGAATTTGTTTGACTGCCAGGAAGTGGCAAGCGGGCCGGTTTCAGCTTCGCCATCACCGACAATGACGGTGGCAATCAAGGATGGGTTATCAAAGACGGCACCAAAGCCATGGAGCAAGGAATAGCCGAGTTCGCCACCTTCGTTGATGCTTCCAGGTGTCTCTGGCGCACAATGGGAAGGCATTCCTCCGGGGAAGGAGAACTGCTTGAATAGTTTCTTGAGTCCCGCTTCGTCCGGAGTGATGTTTGGATAGATTTCCGAATAAGAGCCATCGAGATAATCGTTGGCGATGAAGAAATTTCCGCCATGTCCAGGACCGGAAAGAAGAATCATGTTCAGGTCGTACTTCTTGATGACACGATTGCAGTGGACAAAGACGAAATTCTGGCCGGGGACCGTGCCCCAGTGACCGACGATCTTTTTCTTGATGTCTTTTTCTTCCAATGGTCTTTTCAATAGCGGATTGTCCAATAAGTACAATTGGCAGGCGCTGAGATAGTTGGCGGCCCTGAAATAGCCGTTCATCTTTTCAAGAAGAGCAGGCGTGATGGGTCCTTTTTCTTCGATTTGGTTGATTTTCTTTGTCATAGATACCTCCATTAGAGAAGTTCAAAACGATCGAACGATAGCCTTCCTCTTCCTTCGAAGGAAAAATAGAGTGCCTCTTTTGTTCCCTGAGGAGAAAGGTCGATTGAAATCTTTTCTTCTTTCTGACTTCTTAATTTTACTTCTTTTGTCGCTGCGATTTTACTTTTTTCTTGATAGAGGACGTGTATTTTTCCTTTGAAGTTTCCCCTAAGAGATAAAATCACCTGATGCGTCTTCGATAGGTCGAAATATTTATATCCAATCAGAGCGCCATCCTTTATATTCTTGATGTACTGGCTTTCGATTCTTGCGGAATCATCTTTCTTCTGCGTGATGCGGAGTTTTCTTTTCTGATGTGGAAGAGCAAAAAACGGATAGAAGACATTCCCTTTTTTGGGGATGAGACAGCAACAGATGGAACTCGGATATTCGCCCTGTCCTCTTAATGGCTTTCCATTGAGCCCACAGGAAGTGATTTCGACCTGAGGAATGAATCCATTCTCATCGAATGTGATTCTTTCTGCACAGTCCTGTCGATCCGTGTTCGTATAGTTGGTATGACGGTGATAGAAGATATAGAACTGATCTTTCACTTTGACGATGCCGCCATGATTGTTTCCAAGGGGATAGCAGGCATCCTTCTTTGTTCTTCCCTTGTAGCCGACATCTCCATTCGAGATGATGACACCCCGATATTCAAAAGGCCCCATAGGACTCTTGGATGTCATGTAGCAGAGCTCGTGTCCGGCAAGGGAGGAATAGACAAAATAGTACGTGTCGCCAAATCTGCGCAAAGAAGATGCCTCAAAGAAGGCATGTTCTTTGTCCTTGACGCCATTGATGTTTACTTTGTCATTGGCTTTCGAGAACAGCTTAATAGGGGCAGACTTGATAGTCAGCATATCCGATTCGAGCTCCATGGCATACCCGCCGTCAGGCTTGAGTCCCTTCTTGATCTGGGGAAACCAGGTAACGGCTCCAAAACCGGAATAGAGATAGACTCTCTTATCCTCGTCGACAAAGATGGCAGGATCGAAATGGAAGACATCGCCTTCCTTTCTTCCAAGTTCGGTCCCATCCCTGTAGTGGACATGGCCATAATAGTGGAAAGGTCCGTTTGGTTTATCGGCGACGGCGACGCCGATCTTTCCAAGCCAATCATAGGCATAGTAGAGATAATATTTTCCATCAGGCCCCATGCAGCAATCGGGAGCATAGAGATCATATTTTCCGTTTCTGCTGTCGGGATCTTCTCTCTTGTCGAGGATTTCTCCTTCATAGCGCCAAGATGTCAGGTCATCCAGGGAAGCCGAATAGGTCACATAATTGTTGTGGCAGAAGGCGAAGGCTCCGAATTGGTCATGGGAGCCATAGACATAGACTCTTCCCTGAAAGATGTGCGGTTCACAATCCGGCGTATATTCATAAAGCGGAAGATAAGGATTGTAGATTTGTTTTTCCATCGTCGATACCTCTATTTCTTGAATGGGTTTTCTTTATTATAGGGCAGATTCTCCGGCTGGTTATAGGAAATGTCTTCGATAGACAGATATTTCATGACTTCATAGAAGGCTTTTCCATAATGGCCGAACATGACGGCGCCATGGTGCGGAAATGCTTTCTCAAGAAGGACATAGCGGTAGAATCTTTCCATGTCCTTTATGGCAAATATGCCAATCGATCCAAAGGAACGGCAGGCTACGGGAAGAACTTCCCCTTGGGCAACATAGGCTTTTAGGGAAGTCGAGGCATCAGACTGCAGACGGTAGAATGTGATCGGACTTGCCTTGATATCCCCTTCCATGGTTCCTCTGGTGATATCGGGCTCTTCTCTGTCTGGCTCGAGAGATCTTTTCATGATCTTCTGGTATCCCATATGGGGATTCTTCAAGAGTGCGCTATTTGTGTTTCCACAATGGAAACCCATGAATGTCTCATGAAGGCGATAGTCGAATTTTCCCTCGATTTCTTCGTTGTATATGGATTCTGGAACGGTATTGTTGATATCCAAAAGCGTGGTCATCTTTCCGGATAAGCAGGTTCCGATGTATTCGCTTAAGGCACCATAGATATCGACTTCGCATGAAACCGGTATTCCTCTTCCGGTCATGCGGGAATTCACATAGCAGGGAACGAACTTGAATTCCGTCTGGAAGGCAGGCCAACATTTGTTGGCAAAGCACACATATTTGGATAAGCCTTTGTGTTCATCAATGTAGTCTTCCAAGGTCAGCTCATATTGGGCAAGGCGCGGAAGAATGCCCTCATAGGGATTCTTCATGCCGAGTTCCTTCTTCATTTCGAGAACCTTGTTATGGATGCGGGGATCATTCTCATGGGCATGATAGGCGACAAGCAGATCGAGCTCGGAATTCTCTTCGACGGCGACACCTAAGTCATAGAGGGCTTTGATGGGTGCGTTGCAGGCTAAGAAGTCATCTGGCCGAGGCCCGAATGTGATGATTTTCAATCCGGATAGTCCGAGAATGGTTCTGGCAATCGGAAGGAATCCTTCGATTTCCATGGCTAATTCCCTGCTGTTTCCGACGGGGTTTTCAGGAATGTAGACTTTTTCTTTTCTTAGCTGAAGATTATAGGAAGCATTAAGCAATCCACAATAGGCATCTCCTCTTCCATCCAATAGGTCGCCATCTCCCTCGGCGGCAGCGATGAACATTTTTGGGCCCTTGAAGCGGCTGGCAAGAATGGTCTCTGGCGTCTCTGGGCCAAAATTTCCTAAAAAGATGACCAGCGCATTGACCTGGGCTTTTGTGAGCTCATCGATAGCCATTTCGACATCTTTTTCCTGGATGATGATTGTCTTGCAATCATAGATTTTGCCCTTGTATTCCTTTATGATCGCTTCTCTTCTTCTTTCGGCCAATGATGATGGGAAACAGCTTCTTGATGTGGCGATGATGCCGACTTTGACTTCTGGAATGTTTTTCATGATTCTTACCTCTTTATAATTTCTTCTCTTATATCGATGTTTTCTCCTATAAGTCCGACATAGGAGCTTTTGGCTTCGCTTGCTTCCTTATGTGCAATCAGCCACTTGTTCTTCATGAAGAGATATTGATCCTCCTCTTCAAGGATGGATGGCTTATCAATATCGGTGTTCGTTCCTTTTGGCAGTGCGACAAGGACCTGAAAAGGAGAGGGAGATGTTTGACAGGGCGCATAATGAAGACTCGTGGAATAGATTTCCACCAAGGTATCCTTCCTGACTCGGAAAGCCTTGACCTTGTCAGTCGAGAGAATGCCATTCTCTAGATCTTCTTTCTTTGCCAACAGAAGAATGAAATCCTCATTGGCGAAATTGATTTCGCTGCTCTTGTGGTATTCTAGGCAATTCAGTTTGGTGTTGTATCCGTTGCAATATCCCAATTGCACGGGCAGCCCACCAAAAACATTTTCTTGAATGAATGAGGTGATTATCAGGTTCATCAGAAGAGGGGACTCGGGTTCATAGATGGTTCCTTTTTCTGGGATTGGTGTCTTTTTGAGGGCGTACTTCAGTTCTCTTATCTCCCCATGATATGGGATGATTCGACCATAGGCTTTGAAGGCGTCATCCTGAATGGAATCGATTTTCATTGCTGTTCCTCCTTTTTTCACTATTGTAGTTGTTTGCGCTTACATTTTATAGAAGAATCCGTTTCTGAAAATGTTGATTTTGTTCGTACTTGATTCTATAATCAAAATTATGAATGCCTATTTCAATCTGAAGGAACTCTATTCACATATCAAAGATTTCTATATCATCACGCATATCCGAATTACTCTTTTTGATGATGCATTTACGGAAATCCTTTCCTATCCGGAAGAGAAGGCGGAGGTCTGCAGATATTTGAGAGAAAATCCCTCCTTCGATCAAAAATGTCGTAAGTGTGACAAGGAACATATGGAGATGGCCTCGAAAAGAAAGGAACCGCTGCTTTATCTTTGCCATGCATCCCTTACGGAAATCATTGTCCCTCTCTTTTTGGGGGAGAAGACAATCGGATATCTTTTCTTTTCCCATATTCTCAATTACAGCACCTATGAAGAGGCTCTTCTTGCCATCAAGAAGGCCATCGAGATGGACTTCGATCAAGAGAAAGTTGAAAAGATGATCTCCCAAATGCCTCTTTTTGATGATGAATATCTTCATGCTAGCATGAAGCTTCTTGTTGATATCGCCTCCTATCTGATGGTGAATCATATGACCTATCTGAAGTATGAAGATCTTTCCAAGAAAATCGACAGATATATCAATGAAAATCTCGAAAAGGATCTCTCTGCGAAGAATCTCTGCAAAGTTTTTTCCATCGGAAAAACGAATCTCTACCAGCTGACGAATCAGCTTTATGGCGAGGGGCTTGCAATGCACATAAAAAAGATGCGCATCGAAAAAGCCAAGGAATGGATGCGTCAGAATGGCACACTGAAAACATCCTATATCGCACAACAGGTCGGATTCTATGATTATTCCTATTTCATTGTCGCTTTCAAGGATGTGACGGGAATGACACCGAAAGCCTTTATGAAATCGTTGAAGAATTAGAAGAATTTCTTTATCGAAGGATAGATTTCCTTATAGACCTCATATTTCCTCTGATAGGACGAGACGGATTCCTGGGATGGAAGAATTCTCTTTTGGATTTTTATCTTTTCTTGGAGAATTTCATCTAAGGTTATCGATTTCTTTTCCTTTGATAGGCAAAGAAGAGCCATTCCATAGCTAGGGCTTACATCGTTTTCCAAAACCAGGAGAGGAAGATTCAAGACGGAAGAGAGGATTTTAAGCCAGATTTCTGATTTGATTCCACCACCGATGACTTTGGCTTCCTTGACGTTAAGACCCATTCTGTTGATGGCGAGAAGAGAATCCTTGAAGGCAAAGGCGACACCTTCCATGACAGCCTTTGTCATATCTTCTCTCTTCGTATCCATGCTCAAGCCCAAAAAGATTCCCTTTGCCTTTGGATCGTTGATCGGACTTCTTTCTCCCATGAGATAGGGAAGGAAATATAGGGACTGATTATTCATGGAAAGGGAGACTTTTTCCTGTTCAGCGAAATAATCTTTCGTTTGAAAAATCTCTTCGTTGAGCCATTTCAGACAAGAGGCACAAGAAAGCATGCAGGCGAGGATACAATAGTCATCGTTCGCACCATTGAAGACATGGATTGCTCCATTTTTTGTGCGGACATATTTTTTTGTGTCAATGAAGATGGTTCCGGATGTTCCTAATGATAGATTGCAGTCATGGTCATGGATGGTTCCATTGGCAAGGGCGGCTGCTGCATTATCCGCAGCGCCTTGATAGACTCGGATTTCCTTCTTCCAGCCAAGGATATCCAAAATACCTTTTTTTATATTTCCGACAAAACAACCGCAGGGAATGACTTCTGGAAAGCAGGATTTGTCAAGAGAAGAGAGAGCAATCATTTTTTCAGACCAGCATCTCCTTTCAACATCATAAGCCAGAGTTCCCGCCGCATCTGAAGGATCCGTATAGATTTTTCCGGTCAGAACAAAATTGAGATAATCCTTTGGAAGGAGTACGTGGCGAATCCTCTTGAAAAGTTCTGGCTCATTTTTCTTCATCCAGAGAATTTTGGGAAGAGTGAATCCACTGTAGGCGATATTTCCAGTTTCGGATAGAAGGAGATCTTTTCCGATGGCACGATTTAGAGTGTCGACCTCCTCAATCGACCTTGAATCATTCCAGAGAATGGCATTTCTAAGAACATTTTTCTTTTCATCGAGCGCGACAAGCCCATGCATCTGACCGTCGATGGCAAGAGCGGATATGTCTTCTTCCAATCCGGAGGAGATTTCCCTTAGACCATCAAAGAGAGCTGTCTTCCAATCTTTCGGATTCTGCTCGGCATACAGCGGCTTTGGAAGAAGAAGTGGATACTTCTTCTCGACGCTTCTTTGTATATCCCCTTTTTCATCAATCAGCGTCAGCTTCAAAGCACTTGTTCCCAAATCGCATCCGATAAAATAATTCATAGATGAAACCTCTTTTTTCTATTATAGAAAAAACGGAGGGAATTTTATTCTCCTCTCCGTTCATGAAAATGTTGATTTTGTTCGAAGAAGCCTCATTTCAGATCATATTCCACGATTTCGCAGTTGTGGATTCCGTATGGGACAAAGTCCTCATTTTCCATGTCATGGAAATAGAGATTCACAACTCTCGACATTCCGCCATGGGCAACGATGAGAACGTTCTTGACTTTCCCATCTTCTTTCTTCAGCATTTCGAAGAAAGTGGCGACGCGATGATAGACGTCAAAATAGCTTTCTCCATTTGGGTATCTTTTGAAATAGGAACTTCGCTGTTTAAGGTAAGTCGGATTGTTGTCTCTTGGCGCGCCTTCCATATCGCCATAATATTCCTCGAGAAGAAGAGAATCTTCTCTAAGAGGAATATTTCGATCCCCCTTGATGATCAAGGCCGTATCCTTAGCTCTTTTCAGAGGGGATGTGAAGATGAGATCAAGAGGAACATCCTTTAGCTTTTTTCTTGCTTCCATGGCCTGGGAGATTCCTTTCTCGTTGAGCGGGATATCGATATGGCCCTGGATTTTTCTTTCCTTGTTCCAATCTGTCTCTCCATGCCTGGTAAAATAGATATGTATCATTTCATTCTTCCTTTCCTGGAATCATTTTCCTGATGATTATACTCGAAAACAAAGAAGATGACTCACTCTTCATAGAGGTATGAATCATATTTTGATCATACTCCATTGGGGAGCACTGTGCTGACAGCGAATGACGAAATGATCGATTTTGGATATGTTTTTTGATATCCGGATGGATGTTATGTATTCGTTGTGACAATAGTCTTCGATTCTATCGACAGGGAGGCCCTTATAGGTTTCGGGGATGACAACATCCTCGAAATCTTCGTCATCGATCCTGACTTATAGGATTTCATATCTCTATCAAATGGAAACTGCAGCTTACTTTCCTCCCTTTTGCTTGCCTGACGTAACATCGATTCTATCATAGGAAGAAAACGACATTGCATAGAAATAGATGAAAAAAGCACCATCAAAATGAATAGACAGTGCTTGACATTCCTTAAATGAAAAATCAGAACAATTCCTTGCGGATGATGGTGGCATCCATCTCAGGTGAGACGGAGATGAGGGAGATTTCCTTGCCTAAGAGCTTTTCGATGGTCGTGATGTAGTTCTGGCAGTTCTTCGGAAGTTCGTCGAAACTCTTGCAAGAGGAGATATCTTCCGTCCAGCTCGGAAGCGTGATACTCTCAGTGGTGACTTTGGCAAGTTCATCGACATTGCTTGGCATATAGTCGATTTCCTTTCCATCAAGGAAATATTTCGTGACAATCTTGATTTCCTTGACGGCAGAAAGGACATCGAGAAGCATGATGGCGATATGGGAGACACCCGAGATGTTGATGACATACTTCAGCTGCGGGATATCCAACCAGCCGACTCTTCTTGGACGATGGGTAACGGTGCCATATTCATGGCCTTTTTCACGGATGAGGTTGGCATCGCTGTCGAACAGTTCGCTTGGGAATGGACCTTCTCCGACTCTGGTGGTATAGGCCTTCATGATGCCTAAGACTTCATTCACGCTATCAAGCGGAAGCCCGGTATTCGAAGGGATGGCCGTTGCCAAGGGAGAAGAAGAGGTGACATATGGGAAAGTTCCGTAATTGAGACAGAGCATGGATCCCTGGGCACCTTCGAAAAGAATCTTCTTTCCTTCGTTCAAGGCCTTGTGAAGGAAGACGGTGGTATCTGTGACATGATCGGCAAGATGAAGCTTTTCAGTGACATCGAGCAGGTCGTGATAGAGTTCTTCGACATCGAATGTCTTTCCTCCGTAGGCTTTGAGCTCAAGATTCTTCAAAGGAAGAACGGTCGAAAGTCTTTCGTGGAGGTATTCCTTATTGAGAAGATCGCCGATACGGATGGAAAGTCTGGCCGCCTTATCTTCATAACAAGGACCGATGCCATTCTTTGTGGTGCCGATTTTCTTGTCTCCAAGAGCATTCTCCCTGGCTTTGTCGATTTCGATGTGATAGGGAAGAAGGACACTGGCACGGGAAGAGATGAGAAGCTGGAAGGAATGGACTCCTTTTTCGTTGATGTTCTTGATTTCCTCAAGAAGGGAGAATGGATTGACAACCATTCCATCGGCAAGGACGTTGACGACATTCGGATTGAGAATGCCGGAAGGAAGAAGTCTCAGGGCATAACGGGTTTGGTTATGCTGAATGGTATGTCCGGCGTTGTTTCCGCCCTGACTGCGGACGACAATCTCTGCCTTGCTGGCATAGTAGTCCGTGATTTTTCCTTTTCCTTCATCGCCCCACTGCATTCCTTCAATTGCTAATGTTGACATAGAAAAACCTCCTAAGGTGTTTTTGTTTCTGTAACAAGCAATGGCTTATTACTTATCGATTTTACCACCCTATGCTAGGATAGACAAATGATTTTTCTACTTCTTTTCATTTGGAAAGACAAGGGTAAAGGCACTCATCACATCTTCGACGGATTCCAAAGAGAGGCGAATCGACTCATTCAGGCAGATATGTTTGACGATGCTTAATCCAAGCCCGGTGCCGCCGAGTTTGCGGCTTCTGGCTTTATCGACGCGGAAGAATCGTTCAAAGACTCTTTCCTGGTATTTTTTTGGGATGCCGCATCCGGTATCTTCGATTTTCAGGCTTCTTGATTCCTTATCAAGAGTGAGGGTGATCTTTCCTTTGTCTTTGTTGTATCGAATTGCGTTTTCAATCAAATTTTCAAGAAGGGAATGGAGATCTTCTTTCTGCATAAGGACAGAAAAATCATCGCCAATGACGTTGAATGTGATTTCCTTCTTTTCGCTTTCTGCCTGATGGCATTCCTTGATTTCCCCGATTGTGGAAACAAGAGAGAGCATCTCTTTTTCCTTCTTTTCATCCTTGGCTTCCAACTTGGAGAGTTCGAGCATCTGGATCACGATGTCATTCATCCTCTTCGATTCGAAAAGAATGCGGTCGAGATCTTCATTGATTTCCTTCTTATCCGTGACAAAGCCGTTCTTGATCATCTCCGAATAGCCGATGATGGAAGTGAGTGGCGATTTAAGTTCATGAGAGGCATTGGCAAAGAAATCACGTTTGGCTTTTTCGAGGTTCTTGTCGATGGTGATGTCGCTCAGGGAATAGGCGACCCCTTTCTTTTCCTTGCCGAGCCAATCGGCAGCAAAGCCGGTCGCGGAGACAAGATAGTATCTTTCTTCAATCTTCACCTCAACGACCTCGTCTTTTCCTTCCATCGCCTTATGGAAGAGTTCGCTGAAGGAGGAAAGAATCGTGATATCGAACAAAGAGGCGTTTTCCTTATCTACATAATGGAAGATCTTTCGGATGTAGTCGTTGACTAAGACAACATCCATCTTTTCATCCACGATGAGAAGCCCTTGGTTCATGGAATTGAGAATGAATCTCAGTTTTTCCTGTTCCTCTGTCAGGGAATGAATCTTTTCGACAATCAGCTTCTTCGTTTGGTCAATCTGATAAGACAAGGACTCGATTTCGACATCCTTAGTGGGCTCCTCATCCTGTGAGACAATCTCTGACAATCGGAAAACTTCCTTTTTCAGGGGACGAAGGGATGCGTTGATGGAATAGTAGTCCACAAGGATGGAGATGACAAGGACTAGAATGAAGACGCCAAGAGAGATGGCGATGGTCGAATTGACCTGGTCGTTGATGAGTGAAAGGGGAATGGCGACACGGACATATATCTTTCCTGTCGAATCAAGTCCAGCAAGATACATCATGTCTCTTTTCAAGGTGTTGGAATAACGGGTTGTGAATTGTCCAAGATTGAGAATCTCTGGTCGGTTGAGGTGGTTTTCCTCAATCTCCGAGGTATCCGAATCATAAAGGACATTTCCTGATGTCGAGATGAGTGTCAGACGGATCTTCTTTGAGGAAAGCTTGATGAGATTTCCAGTGTTGGCAAGTGCTTCTTCCTCATCGCATTCCTTTCTTTCTTCGACAAGAACATTTCTCGCCAAATCAAGATAGCCCTGCAATTCGTTCTTTGTGTTTTTCTGATTGAGGGAAAACATCATGGCGATGCTCACACCAATCAGACTGGCAAGGGAGATGAAAAGAATCAGCCCATGCCATAAGAATAGTTTTTTTCTCATTTTATCCTAATATATACCCGACTCCGTAGATGGTGCGGATCAGGTGTCCTTCCTTGTCCTGCAATTTTTTTCTTAGGGAAGCGATATGCATATCGATGCTCCTCGATTCCACGCTGTTAGATGATTGATAGACTCTCTCGTTGATTTCCTCTCTTCGGATGACCGAGGATGGATTTTCCAAAAGAAGACGAAGAATTTCGAATTCCGTGTTCGTCAGGTTCACTTCCATTCCGCGAAGTCTGACAACATGGCTTTTGACATCCAAGATGAGGTCATCATGGATGAGGATTTCCTTTTCGTGACGGAAACGGGCATTGACTCTCGAGATGAGCTCAAGGATATCAAAAGGTTTTTCGATATAGTCGTCCGCTCCGCTATCAAGTCCTTCCACTTTGTCCATGGTCATTATCTTGGCAGAGAGGATGATGATTTTGACATCATCGTTTCCGCTTTCGCTTCTTATTTTTTTCAATATGTCCATTCCAGAACAATCAGGAAGCATCAGATCGAGAAGACAGAGGTCAGGTTTCTTCTGACGGAAAGCTTCCAAGAAATCTTTTCCATGGTCAAAAGAATGGACATCGTATCCGACCTTGGATAGGGAAACTTTGATGATCTTGGCTATGTCATAATCGTCTTCGAGAGAATAAATGACCTTCATGATGATTCTCCTATATGATCTGCTTGTCTTTATAGAAACCGCTGAGAATATAGATGACCCATTCGGCCACATTGGTGGCGTGGTCCGCGATTCTTTCTAGATATTTTACTACTAATGCCGTAAAAACGGTGTAGGAAGGAGAAATCAAATTCTTCTTGTCTTCGCTGATGAGGTCATTCAAGAGGGCTTGGTATTCCATATCGACATGATCGTCTCTCTTGATGACGTCCCTTGCCAGGGCAACATCTCTTTTGATGTATGACGAAATCGAGTCATGGACCATATTCATGACATAGTCGATCAAGGAGGTGATTTTTTTGTTTTCTTTTCCTGGCTTTCTTAGACGGAGGGCAAACTCAAGGATGTCCTTTGCATGGTCGCCAAGACGTTCGATGTCCTGGACCATCGACATGATGCCGGTGACTGTTCTTAAATCATCAGCATAGAGTCTCTCCTTCATCATCAGATGAAGAGCATCCGACTCAATCCATCGTTCATAGGAATTGACTTTGTCATCATCCACCGGCGCATAGAATTTGCTCTCGTCATAGGTTTCATAGACTTCCATTGCATATCTGAGATTCTTCTCGACAACGCCTGACATCTCCAAGATGAGATTGTCAAGCTGCTTGATTTCCAAATCGATATCCATTGTTTCTTTCCTTTCCTAGATCAACCGAAACGTCCCGTAATATAGTCTTTTGTCTTCTTCTCATGCGGATGAGAGAAGATTTCCTCGGTCTTGTTTGTTTCGACAAGGTCACCGAGCATGAAGAAGGAGGTGTAATCGGAGATTCGGCTTGCCTGCTGCATATTGTGGGTGACGATGATGATCGTGTAATCCTTCTTGAGTTCTCCGATCAGGTCTTCAATCTTCTTTGTGGCAATCGGGTCGAGGGCGGAGGTGGGTTCATCCATCAGGATGACATCCGGTTCCATGGCGATTGCACGGGCGATGCATAGACGCTGCTGCTGTCCTCCTGACATGCCCAATGCCGATTCATGAAGTCGGTCCTTGACTTCCTCATAGAGGGAAGCTTCCTTTAGGGAATTGACGACGATTTCATCAAGGACGGCTTTCTTTCTGATGCCCTGGCATCGAGGACCATAGGCGATATTGTCATAGATGCTCATCGGGAAGGGATTGGGCTGCTGGAAGACCATTCCGACGATGGTTCTTAATACCATCGGATTGTAGGAGTTGATATCTTTCTTCAGATATTCGATTTTTCCTGTGATCTTGCAATCTGGAATGAGATCATTGAGTCTGTCCAGGCAACGCAGGAATGTCGATTTTCCGCATCCCGAAGGCCCGATGAAAGCCATGACGGTGTTCTTTCTTATTTTCAGGTTGATATCATGAAGGACATGGTGGCTTCCATAGCTGAGATTGACATTTTCGCAATCGAAGATGATGGGATGCTCTTCTTCGAAATTCTTCTCGCCTGCTTCATTTTCGACAGGTGCTTTTTCTTCCATCTCGGCCGAATCGAGAACCTCGATTCCATCCGTCAGGATTTCATTGAATTCTTGTTTCATATTTACCTCTTGAATTTCTTTACGAATCGATAGGAGATCAGTTTGACTAAGATGTTTAAGACAAGGTCCATGAGGAGAATGATGATGGCGACCCCGCAGCTCGCATCATAGTTCGGATTCTCTCCTGCACACAATGACCAGATATGGATAGCTAAGGTCGCCGAATTCTGTGTGAGGATGATGTTGTCCTTGATGGATGAGCCTACCGCATAAATCAAGGCTGCGCTTTCGCCGATGATTCTTCCGATGGACAATAAGACGGCGGTAAGAATGCCAGGCAAGGCATTTGGAAGCATAACTTTGAAGATGGTCTGCGTATCACTTGCGCCGAGCGCCAAAGAGGCGCTCCGATAGGAAGAAGGAACCGTCTTGATCGCCTCCATCGTCGTCTTGATGATGATGGGAAGAAGCAGTATAGCCATCGTCAAGGCACCCGAGAGAAGCGAACCGCCATTCGTCAATCCCAATCCATTGAGAATCGGGACGAAGATGATGGCACCGGCCAGGCCATAGATGATCGTTGGAATGCCTCCGGCGATATCGATCATGCCCTGAAGGATGTTCTTCACTTTTTCATTCTTGGCAATCAAGGTGAGATAGATGGCAGCGCCGATTCCCAGAGGTAGGGCAAAAAGAAGAGTGAGGGCAATCATATACAGAGTCGATATCAGGGAGCCTCTTATTCCGCCGCCTTTCGTCGAGATGGTGAATGTCTGAACTTTATCCGCCTTCTGGAAAGCAGCAGCCATCTTTTCTGCCCCATCCTTGGCTGAGGCGATTTCCAGTATATCCCCTTGAATCAGGATGGCGTTATCGATGGAAGAAGATAATGTCACCTGGAAGAAGGAGCCATCGGCGGAATTCTTCAAGGCCTTGAACGGAGAGGAATTATCCATGTAGCTGATGATGACAATCTTGTCTTTGTTGTTGTCAACAGAATCCTCAAATCCGATACCCCAGTTGTCTGCAAAATAGACGCCGGATATGTTCGGATTCTCAAATGTCCCCTGTGTGACGCTTTCCTGATAGCTCACGGTGGTTGTCTTGACATTGTAGTCTCCGAAAAGGAAATCTGGAGAAAGCATTTTGTAGCCCTTGGAAATCACGAAGACCAAAATGAAGCCAAGGATGCATACGCCGAAAGAGGAAAAGACATAGGCGAGTGTGTTTCTCGCTACGTCTTTGAAGGTGCGGAATTTTCTGTCTTGCTTGTTTGCTGTCATTTTCTTGATCCCTTCGACAGTTTTCGATTCGCGAATGACAAAATGAGATTCGTGATCAGAATGATGAAAATAAGGAGAATGCCAACGGAGAAACGGATATCGTACTTCAGACCGGTTGCTTCGCCAAATCCCTGAAGCATCGTGGTCGTCAGGGTTCTCGTCGTATCGAAGATGTTGAAGTTTGGACCGGTTCCCGCATTTCCGCAGACCATGGTGACGGCCGTTGCCTCACCTAGGGCTCTGGAGATGCCGAGAATCAATCCGGCAAAGATGCCGCTTCTCGCACTCGTCAAGACGACTTTGAAATTTGTCTCGCTCTGGCTTGCCCCCAAAGCGAGGGATCCAAGTTCGAGATTCTTGTTGACACTCTTGATGGCCGTGACGGAGAGCATTGTGACCGTTGGGACAGACATCATGGTCAAGACAAGGACGACGGAGAGAGTCGATAATCCGCCTGCGGACTGGAATCCGAAGGCTTCACTGAGTCCCTTGACCATCTTTGTCACCCAGGCTTTTCCGAACATGCCGAAGATGACGCTCGGGACACTGGCCAGGATTTCGATGATGGCGTTGAGCGTGGAACCGACTGGCTTTGGCGTCATCTTGACGATGACTAAGGCCGTCAGGATGCTGATCGGACCTGTGAGCAAAATCGTCAACAAGGCGATATAGATGGTATTGAGAATGATGAACCCAGCCCCAAATCCTTTGCTTCCGGTCTCGGTCCATGCCATGCCGCTTAAAAAGGCAGGGAAATCGACCTTTACCTGTTCGCCATTGACTTCATAGGTGGTGAAGAAGGGCTTGAATCCCTGTATGGCGATGAAGACGATGATGAAGATGACGGCAGAGGCACTGATCAATGCCAAAAGAAACAACAAAGAACGGACAATGATGTCCGTCTTTGTCTTCTTTTTCGCTAAATTGATTGTGTTCTCTCTTTCAAGATGCCTGATTAGGCCACGATTACCTGATTCCATACTGTTTTTGTTCCGTTGTAGATATCGACAAGGGTTTCGGCTTTGGTTTCCTTAAGGGGGTTCTTTTCATTGACAACAGCGACGATGGCATCGGTGCAGATCTTTCCAAAGGTGCCTTCAGCAGCTGCTTCATTCGATTCGAGTTCTCTCGAGAGGAAGCCGATATCCAATTTTCCGGTTGCGGCATCCTTCTGGGAACCCTGCGTATGCTTGAAGGCATCGCCAGAACCGGTGTGATTG
This sequence comes from bacterium, assembly GCA_963660905.1. Taxonomy (GTDB): domain Bacteria; phylum Bacillota_I; class Bacilli_A; order RFN20; family CAG-288; genus Enterosoma. The sequence goes on from CAVKZJ010000002.1 coordinate 33,348, forward strand.
TGCTCAGGAGTGAAATTGCCACATAATGGAGCAAAGGCGGCAGTGAGTTTCTTTGCAATCTTTTCAACGGATGTCGAACCACCGAATGTGACTTTGACTCCGCTGTTGTCCTGGTTGCAGATTGGATAATTGGCTTTGATGTCATCCCAGGATTTGTCGGCTGTCGTGATGGTCAAGATGCCGTCGTTTGCCTTGATGATGGCCTTGGCTGTGCTTGTCTGCATATAGGCGACAAAGGCTTTGACAATCTGACCTTCCTTGGAATCTTCACTATAATCATTGCGGATGACGTAGTTGAAGTTTCTTGTCAGCTGATAGGTGTTGTTCAAGACATTGGCTTCACTTGGTTCCACACCTTCGTATTTCAATCCTGTAAGGGTAGAATTTTCCAATGAGGAAAGAGAGATGTATCCGATTCCATATTCGTCATTTTTGATGGCATTCACCATGTCGCCATTGGAAGCGACTTCGACATAGCCAGTGACTAATTTGGAGTTGTCTGTCTTGGCAGAACCATAGCCGATTTTCGTAAAGAAGCCATCGCGTGTGCCGCTTGTGGTATCTCTGGTATAGGCTTTGATGGATTTTGTCGTATCGAATGTGGATGCGACTGGCGCTGTATTGCTTCCCTGGCTGTTTCCGGTGGAATTTCCGGTGGAAGAATTTCCATTTGATTGGCAAGAGACCAATCCGGCAAGAAGGAGAAGAGAAGCGACGCTGCGAGCGAACATGTTTGTTTTCATTTTTTTGTGTCCTTTATTTTTTTACGAGGGTAGTTTAGCTTCTTGTTGCATATAGCTTCTATCGCAGTGGTGTAAAACATTGTAAAGAAAATGTAAAATCTTCTTTCCATTGCCTCTTTTGTCTATAATAGAGCTATGAAATCCAAAAAAAATGAACAATTAATCGATGAATTCCTGCTTCGGCTGAAGAATGGCGAGGATGAGGAATCCGTCAAGGCTGATTATGAAAAAGCCTTCGGCAAAGCTTCTTTACAGTTCCATGTAAAGAAAGAAGAGGAGAATTATCTTACGGAGGAAAATCCTTTATTGCTTCTTGCCGAGGAGAATGGTGCCTTGCGTGCACTGAATAAGAATATCCGCTTTGATTTCCAGAGTGAGGATGAACTTTCCCTTTCTATGCTGAGGGATGAAATTCAAAGACTCGATCAGATTGAATATCATTTCGAAAAGATTGAGAATGTTCTCCTTCTCTTCTTGGAAGACGAAACAAAAAAGAAGGAAATCCTCTCTTCAGAGAAGAATATCCTTCAAAGAAAAAGAAATCTCGATTTAGAAAATGACCTTTTTGAAAACAAGAAGGAATGGCTTTCCCTTCTTGATGAAATCGAAAGGAATATCGTATATGAAAATCATTTTCTTCTTCCGCTGATGGAAGAAAAACTCGATTCCTTCCAGTTGAAGATGATTTGGGTTTCCTTCTTGAATTATCAAAATTGTCTACTTGATCCCATTTCTTTCTAAAAAACAGGAAAGATCGTCTCTGCTTGTCATGACAAGACTTCCGATGATGGGCATGCTCGCTCTCACCTGGATGGTCTTGTTTTCTTTTTGAATGTCTGAGGGACTGCTGCCGAGTCCGCTTCCTTCATGGGTCGAAAGAAGATAGACTTCCTTTGTGGTGAAATCATGCTTCTTTGCAAAGGTCAAGACGGGCATCGGGCAAGTTTCCCAATAGATGGGATAACAGAGGATGATTCTCTTATAGGAGTCGAAATCGCTCTCGTCAAATAGAATTTCCGGTCTCCTGTTTTCCTTTTGGTCCTGATAGGCCTCTTTCACACAGAGATCATATTCGTCGTGATAGGGATTCTTCATCTTGATTTCCCTTAGGGTGGAATCAGGTAGGAGAGAAGAGAGAATCTCGGCGACAATCCGGCTATTCCCCTTTTCGAGGTATCCTTTTTTTCCGTTGATCCAGTTTTCCTTGTCCTTCGAATAATAGACAATCAATGTTTTCATCTTTTTTCTCCTATCGATTGCGTTCTGTTTGTATCATTTTCCTTCTTATTCTATAATGATTGACGTTATGAAAGCCACTCCTTATTCAATTGTTTATGAGGATGATAAAATCCTCACAGTCTATAAAAATCGCGATGTGCTCACCATCCGCACAAAAGATAAAAAGACGTATTCCCATAATCTGTATCATTATCTTTACCTTTATCTTCAAAAGAAAGGGGAGAGACTCTTTGTTGTCCATCGACTTGACTATGAGACAAGCGGGCTTCTTGTTTTCGCAAAAAATGAATCGATGAAAGTGAAATTGCAAAAAGCCTTTGAGGAAAGAAAGGTGCTGAGGGAATATGAAGCGGTGATCAAGGAAAGAATCCCACTTCATGAGAAATACACAGTTCACATGTATCTCAGCGATGGGGCAAACGGAAGAAAAGTCCTGAAGTCGACAAAAGAAGAAGGAAAGGAAGCCATCACCCATCTTTATAGCATGAACTATATTCAGATTGGAACGGCCATGAAGATCAATATCGAGACGGGAAAAAGAAATCAGATACGCATCGCCATCCATGAGCTTGGATTCACGCTATTGGGAGATAAACGCTATTCAATGGATGAAAACAAAAGAATGTATCTGAATAGCTATCACCTATCCTTTCCAAGCGAGATTGGACTTTTGAGGAATGAATTTTACACATCACCGCTGTGGATCAAGGAGGAAGAAGAATGACAAAGATAGAAAAGAAACATTTTACCGGGGAAAGAGCCCTATTCAGAAGTGAGAATCTCGAAATTCGGGATTGTCTTTTTGATGATGGCGAATCTCCTCTGAAGGAATCAAGAAACTGTATTCTTGACCATGTCACATTCGGATACAAATATCCGCTCTGGTATGGAAAGAACCACCATGTGAGCAATTCGACGTTTCTTCTGATGTCCCGTTCCGGTCTCTGGTATACATCCTCCTCCCGCTTTGAGCATTGCCATATCATTGCACCGAAGGAATTCCGCAGATGTGAGGATATCTATTTGGAAGACATTGTCTTTGAGGATGCCAGCGAGACATTATGGACATGCAAGAAAGTCATGATGAAGGACATCAAGGCAAAAGGGGACTATCTTTTAAAAGACAGCAAGGAGGTCCAGGTCGAAAATCTTACGTTGGATGGGAATTATGCCTTTGATGGCGGAGAAGACATTGTGGTAAGAAATTCAACATTGAATACCAAGGATGCTTTCTGGAACTGCAAGAATGTTCTTTTGGAAAACTGCACAATCATCGGAGAATACTTCGGTTGGAATTCAAGCCATGTGACATTGAGAAACTGCACAGTTTCCTCTCATCAGGGGTTCTGCTATATGGATGACCTTGTCATGGAAAATTGCAAGATCATCGATTCGGACCTCATCTTCGAATACTGTAAAAACATCAAGGCGGATATCCTCTCTTCTTTGGGAAGCGTGAAGAATCCGATATCGGGAACTATACGAGCACTTGGCTATTCTGAAATCATTCGCGATGATGAAAGAATCGATTTAAGAAATATCCATATCGAGCAAAGAAAGGGAGATCATTATGAAGAAATATGATTTTAATGAAATCCATAACCGTCGAAACACCTCATCGACAAAATGGGATATCGAAGAAAATGAACTTCCGATGTGGATTGCCGACATGGATTTCAAGACGGCTCCGAAGATCATCGAGGCGATTTCCAACAGAGTGAGCCAGGGAATCTTTGGATATACCGATCAGGACAAAGGCTGGGCAAAAAGCTATGTCGATTTCTATAAAAGGAGACATCATCTCGAGTTGAAGGAGGGCTGGCTTCTTTTTTCGACGGGTGTTGTTCCGACCATCTCCTCGAGCGTGAGAAAACTGACCAAAGTCCATGACAATGTTGTCGTTCTTTCTCCCGTCTATAATATTTTCTATAATTCCATCATCAACAATGACCGCGTGGTCCTCCAGGTTCCTCTTCTTTATGAAAACGGAGAGTATGAAATCGATTTTCTTTCCTTGGAGGATGCCTTCAGGAAAGAAGAGACTACGATGATGATTTTCTGCAATCCGGCCAATCCGATTTCGAAGATCTGGAGCCGGGAAGAAATGGAGAAAATCGGACAACTGGCCAAGAAATATCATGTGGTTGTCCTTTCGGATGAAATCCATTGTGAAATCACCAGACCGGGAAAGGAATATATTCCCTATATCAGCGTCAACAAGGATAATCTGGAAAATGCAGTCATGGCAATCTCGGTGACCAAAGCCTTCAATCTGGCTGGCATCCAGACGAGCTGCATCGTCATTCCGAATGAGGAACTTCGGAAAAAGGTCAATCGGCAGATCAATACCGATGAGGTGGCAGAAGGAAATGTCTTTGCCTATCTCGCAGCCGAGGCGGCATTGAATGATTCGACGGATTATCTTGATGAATTGAGAGAATATCTTTTTGAGAACCGTGATTATGCCAAGAAATATATTCAGGAAAAGATTCCTTCTCTTTCTCTTGTCGATGGGGATGCCACCTATCTTTTATGGATATCCCTTGAGAAACTGAACACGGACAGCGACACGTTTGTCTCCTTTCTGAGAAAAGAGACAGGCCTGATTCTTTCCAGTGGAAGAGTCTATGGGGGAAACGGATCGCTTTTTGTGAGAATGAATGTGGCCTGCCCTAGAAATACATTGATCGATGGATTATCCCGTCTGGAAAAAGGGGTGGCATTGTTTTTGGAAAAATGATTTTACCGCTTTCGATAAATCGTGATAGAATAACCTTATAAAATCCAGGATAGGAGGGGGGAAAATATGTCACTTATCATTACGATCGCCCGTGAATTCTCTTCGGGCGGAAGAGAATTGGGGAGAAGAATTGCAGATGAACTTCATATCGCCTATTATGACAAGGAGATTCTTCAGGACATCGAAAAGAAGACGCCCTATTCCATGTCATATATTGAAGAGGTCAGTGAAAATCGACCGATTCTCTTGCCACCGATCAACTATGGCGCATCTTTTTCTTTGTATCCCGACATCTCTCTTCAGCAGAGCATCGATGTCCATTCTGCACAGAGCGATATCATCCGTGAATATGCGCTCAAGTCCGATTGCGTCATCATCGGAAGAGGCGCTGACTACATTCTTCGCGATCTGAAGCCTTTCCGCATCTTTGTCTATTCGGACATGGAAAGCAAAATCGAACGCTGCAAAACAAGAGAAGCCAAGGATGAACACTTCACTGACAAGCAGTTGGCCAAGAAGATCAATTCCATCAACAAGAAGAGAAAAGACTATTATGAATACTATACGGGAAGAAAATGGGGCAGCAAGGAAAACTACGATATGATGATCAATACCTCCGGAATGAATATCAAGGAGATGGCTCATCATCTTGCCGCACTCATCAGGGAAATCCAATCCGAACAGAAATAATGAACTTCAGGACTCCTTTTATAGGGGTCCTTTTCTATATGTCTTAATGTCTTGAAAAGGATGCCATTTCACTCAAAATAAATCAGATTTTCTTTAGGCAACATACTTATTTCTGCTTTATTTGCAGTGAATGACATGTTTTTAAAACCAGGATATTTCAATGTCATTGGTCTTGATTTTAGATGAAAAAACAAAATCATAGAAAAACTCATTTTTATAGAAATCGATGGGTGATATCAGCAGAGATCTTATAAGAATCGCAAACGCTTAAGAGAAATCGATATCATAGGTCCGTCTTTTATTCTTGATAGAGAGAATGATCTTCTGTCGCTCTTTTTGCTTTGATGACTTTATAAGAAGAAATGCAATCCGGCTTATCGTCATGGGGTATAGTTGACCATGCGACAAGGAATAGAACCCTGTTTGATTTTGCACTTTTTGCCTAAAAAAGCACAATATTTTTTAAGCATCTAAAAAAATATAGTTTTCCTTTGAAAAATGTGAAAAAATATAGATGTAAGCGTTATAATATTACGAAAACGGAGGTCTTCTATGAAATATGATGTAGCCATCATCGGATGCGGAATCACCGGTGCTTCCATTGCCATGGAACTGTCCAAGTATGATCTGAATGTCATTGTCCTGGAGAAGGAAAATGACGTCGCCATGCAGACAACGAAAGCCAATTCTGCCATCATTCATGCCGGATATGATCCCAAGCCAGGGACATTGATGGCAAAATACAATGTCATGGGTTCTCTTCTGACAAAGGAACTTGCCAAGAAAATCCATTTCCACTATGACCAGATTGGTTCCCTTGTCATCGGAAGAAAAGAAAAGGACAAGGAACTTATCGACACACTCTATCAGCGTGGTGTCGCAAATGGCGTCGAGGGAATGCGTCTTTTGACAACAAGGGAAGAAATTCTTGCCTTAGGTGAGAAGAATCTTGCCGAAGATATCGACTATGCCCTCTATAGCCCATCCGCTGCCATTGTCTCTCCATGGGAAATGTGCTTAGGATTCATTTCGACAGCCGTCATCAATGGGACAAAGCTCCTCTGTTCCTGCAAGGTCGAGAAAATCAAGAAAGAAGAGGACGGATTCCATCTTTCGACGAATAAGGGAGAAATCGTCTCTTCCTATGTCATCAATGCGGCGGGATTATATGCTGATGATGTCTATGCAAGCCTATTGGGCCATAAGGAATTCGAAATCCAGGCTGTCAAGGGAGATTATTATCTATTGGATAAAGATCAAGGAAAACTCTTCTCCCATGTTCTTTTCCAGACCCCATCCAAAGTTGGAAAAGGCGTCTTGGTCTCTCCGACAGTCCATGGAAATCTCATCGTCGGTCCTGATGCCCAGGAAATCAGTGATAAATCCCGTGTCAACGTCACCAAGGAAGGACTCGACACGGTCAAAGAGAAATCCAGACTGACCAGCGAGAAAATCAATCTCTTCGACAATATTCGCAATTTTGCCGGCAATCGTGCCACGATTCCTGGATATGATGATTTCTATATCAGGGAAAGCGAAGAATACAAGGGATTCATCAATTTTGCCGGCATCAAGTCCCCGGGTCTTTCCTCGGCGGCTGCCTTTGGAAGCTTGGCAAAGGAAATCCTTTCTTCTTCAGGATTGCACTTTGTGGAAAAGAATGATTTCCACTATTATGTTCTTCCAACCTATTTCAAGGAACTCTCTTTGGAAGACAAGGAAAAGAAAATCAAGGAGAATCCTCTCTATGGGAAAGTTGTCTGCCGATGTGAAACCATCACGGAAGGCGAGATTGTCGATTCCCTGTTCACACCGGTTCCCGCGAAAACTATCGACGGCGTGAAAAGAAGAACGAACGCCGGCATGGGCCGCTGCCAAGGCGGATTCTGCGGACCAAAGGTTTTCGAAATCATCAAGAGGGAACTGCACCTTCCTTATTCTGAAATCTATCAGGATAAGGATGGAAGCCAGGTTGTCGTTTCAATGACGAAGGAGGAAGCATAATGAAAACCTTAGAGACGCAATTGCTCATCATCGGCGGTGGACCTGCCGGCCTTTCGGCAGCCTATGGTGCCTATCAGGCAGGGATTACGGATATTCTCATTGTTGAAAGAGATGATCATCTTGGTGGCATTTTGAACCAATGCATTCACAATGGCTTTGGTCTCCATCGGTTTAAAAGCGAATTGACAGGCCCGGAATATGCTCAGCGCTATATCGATATGGTTGCTTCCACATCCGTCAAGATTCTCTCCGATTCCATGGTCATCGACCTCAATGCCTCCAAGGAAGCTATCCTCATGAATAAGGAAGACGGCATCGTCAAAGTGAAGGCAAAGGCCATCATTCTGGCGATGGGATGCCGTGAAAGAAGCCGTGGAGCCATCATGACACCTGGCGACAGAGTCAGCGGCATCTACACGGCTGGTGCTGCCCAGAAATACTGCAACATCGATGGCTATCTTGTTGGAAAAAGAGTCGTCATCCTAGGAAGCGGCGATATCGGACTCATCATGGCGCGTCGTATGACGCTCGAAGGCTGCAAAGTCTTGGCCGATGTCGAACTCTGTCCTTATTCGAATGGTCTTGCAAGAAATATCCAGCAGTGTCTGAATGATTTCAATATTCCTTTGTATCTTTCCTATACCGTCAGCGATATCATCGCTGACAAGGATTCCAAGCGGGTGGAGAAAGTCGTCATCTCCAAAGTCGATGAGAAAAGAAATATCATCCCAGGAACGGAAATCACCTTTGAATGCGACACCCTGTTGCTGTCTGTCGGCCTGATTCCTGAAAATGAGATTTCCAAGAAGGCTGGAATCGTTCTTGACAGGAGAACGAAGGGACCTCTTGTGAAAGACAATCTTGAGACAAGCGTCGAAGGCATCTTTGCCTGTGGAAATGTTCTCCAGGTCCATGATTTGGTCGACAATGTTTCCGCTGAGGGAGAAAAGGCGGGTAGGAATGCTGCCGACTATATCCGAGAAGGCGAAATGGAAACAGAACTGATTGAAACGGTTCCTGGTGATGGCGTCGGCTATCTCTGCCCCCAGAAGATTCGGAGGGAAGCCGAGGATGACAAGGTCGAGCTTTTCTTCCGCGTCAGAACGCCTTCTAGCAATCCGACATTGGAAGTTCTGCTCGATAATAAGCCTTATAAGTCCATCAAGAAGATCCGCATGGCCCCAAGTGAAATGGAAACGCTTGTTCTCAAGCGGAGCGAACTTTCCGGCGTGAAGTCTCTTCAGGTCCAGGTGAAGGAGGAAAACCATGATTAAGAAACTCATCTGCATCCAATGCCCGAGAGGATGCCATCTCGAAATCGATGATGAGACGCTCGCTGTCACAGGAAATTTCTGTCCGCGCGGTGCCGCCTATGCCAAAACGGAAATCACCCAGCCGATGCGTACTTTGACCTCGACAGTCAAGGTTATCCATGGCGAACTTCCGCGTTGCTCCATCAAGACGTCTGCGCCCATCAAAAAGGAATTGATGATGGATGTGATGAAGGAAGTCAATGCGATCACCGTCGAGGCTCCGATCGAAATGAATCAGGTTCTTTTGAAGAACGTTCTTTCGACGGGAGTGGACATCATTGCCACCAAGGTCATCAAGAAAGCTTAGTTCATTTTCTTTTGCAATTCGCAGAGCTGATTCTCCAGTTTCGTGATTTCTTCCTGAAGCTGCATCAGCTCTTTTCTTTTCCTGTTCTTTTCATACGAATAAGTCAGGATGTGATTGAGAGTATATTCTTCGATCTTTCTGAGGATGCGAATTGAACAGCTGCCCATGATTTCAATCACCCTGTTCTTGCTGACCCAGCGGACCCCATCCAAAAGAACGCCAGTGTTTTCCATAAAGCCATCTTCTTTATATCCATCGAGCACGTCGGAATATCCTTTCCCGAATTTTTTACTCGTGCAGGGAGCGACAAAGAGAAAATTCTTCGTCTGGGACAAGACCACGGCCGGATGTGGATAGGAGAATTCGTATCCGAAGTTCATGAAGCCGAAATCGAGAATGACGATATCTCCTCTCTTGTAGATTCTTTCCATTCCATAGCAGCGGGCATTCTTGTCATCAAGATAATGCGAGATGGAATTGATCACCTGCCCCATCTCATAGGCACTTAAATGGCTGAGATATTCCTCGAAATTGTCCATCGCCTTCTTGTAGTAGGGGGAGAGTGTTGTGATTTCACTTCCTTTGATGCATTTATTTCCTTCAATCTGCCTGTAGATGTTTTCGACTTGCTTTTTATTGATTTTTTCCATATTCTATTCCTCATAAATAATATTGCTTCAAAGATCGTATTTTATCGAAGAATATTTATTTTTTTAGGAGAATATGAAGGATGGAAGAAAAGACTGCGGATAAAAGAACACTCACGGAAATCAATTTCCATGACATCGAAGTCGAGATGAAGAAGCTGAGCAATAGCAAAAAGATGCTATCTCTATTTGAAATCAGCCAGAACAAGGAAGGGTATTCTTTCCGTTCCACTTCCTTGGATGACCATTTTTGCATTCTTCTTCGCTCGAAAGACTATAAGACGGTCCTTCAGGCAAAACTATATCTCAAGACCTGTGGATTTGAAGTCTATGGAAATATCGATCGAAAAGGACTCGATAGTGTAAAAAGAGAACTCGAAATGAAGAATCTTCCTCCTGAAGATGTTGACTCCGTCATGGAAGTCACGTCCAACTATCTGAATTTCGACTTAAAGAAAGAGGAGGACATCGGTAAGAATAAGGAAGGCGACTACTATTTCTATTTCTACCCCATCAAAAAGGATGTGCTGACCTGGCATGAATTCAAAAGAAGGACCTACCTTGACGAACTCAATGTTCTTGCAAAGAAATCGGAGTCGAGCATCGACCTCATCTTCGCTCAGCTTGACAATGTCATCTATGGAGGATTGAAGATCCCGGGTGTCGCCATTGATGAATACAGGGATGCCTTTTTTGAGGCCTGCAACGTGCAGGTCAGAAGGACTTCCATCCGTGAATTATTTATCGCCTCCAAGATCCTGATGGAACTCGTTTCGGGTGAAGAGGAACTTCGTGATATTGGACTCTTCCAGATGTATATGGTGGAGGAACCGATTTTCGTGCAATATGATTATGAGGAAATCTATCTCGATTTTCCAAACGAACTGCTCGAAGAACCGGCCTGATTCTTTTTGTGAAATTCGAAAAAATGAAAAATAGGCTCATTTGTTCTTTTTGAGTGTATAATATTTCGGCAACATGCGTTTTTATTTAGGAGAATATGATTATGCGTTACATGACAAGTGATGAAATCCGTGATACCTGGCTTAATTTCTTTAAGGATCATGGCCATTATATCGAACCGAGCGCGTCCTTGGTTCCGAACAATGACCCCACTCTTCTTTGGATCAATGCCGGCGTTGCGGCTTTGAAAAAATATTTCGATGGCACATTGACCCCGAAGCACAGAAGAATCACGAATGCCCAGAAGTGCATCCGTACCAATGATATCGACAATGTCGGACATACCGCCCGTCACCATACCTTCTTCGAGATGATGGGAAACTTTTCCATTGGCGATTATTTCCGCAATGAGGTCATCCCGTGGGCTTATGAGCTTCTCACCAGCGAGAAATATTATGCGCTTGATCCGCATAAGCTTTTTGTCACCTATTATCCCGATGACAAGGAAACCCATGATCTTTGGGTGAAATGCGGCATACCTGAAGAGAATATGGTTCCCAGTGAGAACAATTTCTGGGAAATCGGCGAAGGTCCCTGCGGTCCGGATACGGAAATCAACTATGATCGCGGAGAAAAGTATGATCCCAAACATTTCGGACTCAAGCTTCTTAAAGACGACTTGGAAAATGACCGTTATATCGAATTGTGGAATATCGTCTTTTCCCAGTTCAATTCCATGCCGGGCGTGGAAAGAAAAGACTATAAGCAGCTTCCGCAGAAGAACATCGATACTGGTGCCGGTCTTGAAAGACTCTGCTGCATCATGCAGGATGCTCCGACCAATTTCGAGACGGATTTATTCATGCCTTATATCAAGGCTTTGGAGGAAAAAGCCAAATTCCCTTATGATGAGGATCATAAATTGGCCTATCGCGTCATCGCTGACCATATCCGCAGCATCACGTTCGCCTTGGCAGACGGAGCTGTTTTTTCCAATGATGGAAGAGGCTATGTCCTGAAGAGACTTCTCCGCCGTGCCTCGAGATATGCCCAGACCATCGGGCTTCCGACAGGAACGCTTGCTTCCCTTGTCCCGGTCGTCACAAAAAACATGGAACACTTCTATCCCTATCTGAGGGAACATGAGGAAAGAACCATGAAGATGATTCTTTCGGAAGAGAATAAATTCGCCAATACCCTGAAAGTCGGCGAAAAACTTCTCAGCCAGTATCTTTCCAAGGAAGGTGATACATTGTCTGCGGAAGATGCCTTCAAGCTGAGCGATACTTATGGCTTCCCTTATGAATTGACAAAGGAAATCGCCATGGATGCCCATAAGAAAGTCGATGAGGAAGGATATCAGGAACTTCTGAAGAAAGCCAAGGAACTTGCCCGCACATCCCGCGGTGAAAGAGAATCCTTTGCAAGCCAGTCCAAGGATATGCTTGCCTTCACTGCGGAGAGCGAGTTCATCTATTCCGATAAGGAAGACTTCGAAGGAAAGGTTATCGGCCTTTTCAATGAGGGAAATGCCGTCGAATCCATCACTGAGGAAGGCGATGTCGCTTTCGACAAGACAGATTTCTATGCCCTGAGCGGTGGTCAGGTCTCCGATAAGGGATTCATCCGCAACGAGAACTGCGAAGCCGAAGTCGAGGATGTCAAGATTGCCAACCATGGTCAGCATCTTCTCCATGTCAAGGTTCTCTATGGCGAAATCAAGATGGGAGACGTCTTTAAGGAATTAGTCGACTGGAAGAGAAGAGACCAGATCAAGAAGAACCATTCCGCAACCCATCTTCTCCAAAAGGCCTTGCAGGAAGTTATCTCTATGGATATCCATCAGGAAGGTGCCTACTATGATGAAAACCTTCTTCGCTTCGACATCAATTATGATGGAAAGCTGTCCTCTGAACAGCTCGATCAAATTGAAAGAAGGGTCAACGAAAAAATCTTTGAGGGATTGAACGTCAAGACGGAAGTCCTCACCAAAGAGGAAGCTCTCAAGAAGAATGCCATGCATCTCTTCTCTGAAAAATATGGCGATAAGGTCCGCGTTGTCTCCATGGGTGACTATTCCGTCGAATTCTGCGGTGGAACCCATGTCTCCAATACGGCTGAAATCAATCTCTTTGCCATCGTCAGCGAAGAATCCGTTGCGGCGGGAATCAGAAGAATCACAGCCTATACTTCGTTGAATGCCTATGAATTCTTCAAGGAAAAACAGTCTTTGATCAATGAGGCGGCCAAGCTTCTCAAGATCAACTCCGACAAGGGCGTGAGAGCCAAAATCCTTTCGAACAACGATACAATTGTTTCTCTCAACAATACCATCAAATCGCTCCGTGAACAGAATACAAATGCCATGATGGGAGAACTTGAATCGAAGATTGAAGTCATCAATTCCAAGAAACTTCTCTTCACAATCCTTTCTTCCTTGACTCATGAGCAGGAAGACTCCTTGGCCAATAAGCTGATCGATAAGAATCCAGATCTTCTTCTCTTCTTCAGTGTCAATAACGGAGAAAAGAAAGATCTCGTCGTTGCCCGTGGAAAGGAACTTTCTTCCTTGAAGGCCGGTCTCATAATGAAGAATGTCAGCCAGATGCTCTCTGGACGGGGAGGCGGAAAGCCGGATGTCGCATTCGGCGGATGCTCCTCGCTTGACAATCTTTCCAGCGTGAAAGAATATCTCAAAGGACTTCTTTCCGAGTGAAAAAGAATCTGCTCTGCCTCGACTTGGGGAAAGGCTCTTTAGGCCTTGCCATCTCGAGAAGTGGCATGTTCATCACGCCATTGGAGAATTATCGTTTCCATCTGATGCAGTTCGAAGAACCATTGGACCACCTTGATGAAGTCCTCAAGAGGGAAAAAGTCGAAACCTTTGTTCTCGGCCTCCCCTTGTTTCCAAGTGGCGATGAATGTGAAATGACTCTGATCGTCAAGGATTTTGCCAAGAAACTGGAAGAAAAATATCCTTCCATCGAAATCGTCTTTCAGGATGAACGCTACTCGACTTTGGAAGCAAGCCATGACCTTCATGAGAAAGGCCAGAACTCCAAAAAGCAGCATAAGACCATCGATAGAACGGCAGCCTGCGTCATTTTGGAAAGATATCTTCGTAGCATTCACCAAATCGATATGTTCTAGAAATCAACCGATCCTGTTTGTTTCCAGGGTCGGTTTTTCGTTTCAAAAAAAGCGGTCTTCTAAAAAAGTTTGTGTTGTCTAACACAAGTTATTGACATCTAACTCTTATGCTTGATATAATTCCTTGATTACTTAGTGATAACTAACTAAAGAGGATCTCATGTTACTCAAACTTAAGAATATCGGCAAAATCTATAACTCGAATGACATATTGACAATCGGTGTGAGAAATATCGATTTAGAATTCGATTACAACGAATTCGTCACGATCGAAGGTGAGTCTGGATCAGGAAAATCCACCTTGCTCAATGTCATCGCCGCCAATGACTCTTATGAAGAAGGCGAACTCTATTTTGCCGGAGAGGCGACCTCGCATTATTCCTCCTCTGATTGGGAAAAGTATCGCGAGAACAATATCGCCATAATCTTCCAGGACTTCAACATCATCGAAAACCTCACCGTCTTGGAGAATGTCGAATTGGCCTTGTTCCGTATTTCTGATCGTCAGGAAAGAAAGAAGATCGCGATAGAACTCTTGACGAAAGTCGGCCTGTCCAAACAGATGCACCATAAAGGCTCCCATCTTTCCGGAGGTGAAAAGCAGCGCTGCGTCATCGCCCGCGCCCTTGCCAAGGATTCTCCAATTATCTTGGCTGATGAGCCGACCGGCAATCTTGATTCTAGGGCCTCAAGGGAGGTCGCAAAGATTCTCAAGGATGTCTCCAAGGACAAACTCGTCATCGTCGTCACCCACAATCCGGAATTTTTCAAGGAATATGCCACAAGGAGAGTCCTGATATCGGATGGAAAACTCAAGCAGGATGAAATGATCCAGAAGCCTGAAAAAAAGGAAATCAAGAAAGAAGAAAGAACAATAAGCCGTACATTGAAATGGAAGAATACCTTTTCCCTCGGCTTCATGAACTACAAGTCGAGACCGAAATTCTCTACCCTGATGAGCTTTGCCCTCTGCTGCATTGCCATCACATTGTTTGCCGTCTTGCAGGTCGTCAATTCCTTCCTCCTCTCTCCGATCACTAAGACGCTGGATGATGTCGGCGTGCCTGGGAAGATGATTGTCTCGAATACAGGCGGATACGTGGACGAAGACAAATTGGATGAAATCTGCTTTTCGACCGGGGCATCCTATTTCATGTATAACCGAGACCTTTCGGAATTCTCGATCACGGTTCCGAAAAAGGATGACATGTACAAGGACTATGAGGTGACCTGCATCTATGATCCTCTCCATCATTCCGTTGAGGAGAAAAATGGTCTTCTTGTCCTTCCGAAAGCCTATCAGGATGATCAGGACAAGATTATCGAGGTGATTCAGGGTGCCTGCTCGAGCATATCGAAAATCGACGTCTCCATCTCTCTTGAGGAGACGGATTTGAAGCTCTATCTCTCTTATGACAATATGGAGACGAACGGAAACAAGATCAAAGCCATCAATTCGAAAGTGAAGATCGGAGAGAATGAAACACGGATCTATACCTTCGAGAAGGATAGTGAACTGATGGATGGCGAAATCAATCTCGTCAATTCGAACTACTATGATGTCAAAGGAAAGTATCTTACGACTGAAATCTCCGCCTCGAAGATCTTCACGGTCAAGGACGATACAAAAAAAGACCAGACTGTGGATGGGGTGGTTGTTCAATTGAGTGAAAAGGATTATACGGATATTTTTGATGCTTCCTCGAAGTCAAAGCAATCGGCCCTCTATTTTGAAAATGACGATCTTGCCAAAGCGGCTTTATCGAAACTGCCACAGGGCTATATCGGAATGCTTTCGAATTCCACGCTTTATGTCTCCAATGCCGGAAATATCTTCATCTACGATCTCCTCTATTATGGATGTCTTATCCTTGCGAGTATCATCCTGACTGCCGTATTGTTTGTCATCTTCATGCGTACGATAAAAATATATCAGTCGGATTTTGCAATTTATAAGACGTTGGGCATTCCTTCTCAGGTATCAAAAGGTGCTTTATATGTTCAAATGGTCCTCACCTTCCTTCCAACCTTGATTCTTCTTCCTCTCATCTCGTATTTCTCGACGAAGATCAAAGGCTTCTCCTTATCCTTCATCAGCGTGGGAGATTATTTCTTTATTGAGATACTGATTCTTCTGATTGTCTTATTTGTCGCCTATGGATTCTATAAGAACATGAATCGATCGAAGATTTCCCATTTGCTCAGGAGGGGTTCAAAATGATAAAAGTATCCCATCTATCAAAATCGTATGGAACTGCCCTGAGGAAAACAAAAATCTTGGACGATGTTTCCTTCACTCTTCCGGAAAAAGGCTTGTTTGCCATATTTGGAAAGTCAGGATCTGGAAAGACGACCTTGCTCAATATCCTAGGCGGATTAGATAAACAGGATGAAGGCGAAGTCTCTATCGATGATGAAAAGATCACGAATTCGAACCGCGATAGGATTCGCAATCGAAAAATCGGATTCATCTTCCAGAACTATTATCTTGAATCGAATTCGACCATCGGCGATATTCTGTCCCATCAGATGCGTATTGCCGGATTTGCTTCTGAAGAGGAAATCAAACGAAGAAGCGATATTGTTCTTTCTTTGGTCGATCTGAAAAAATACGAAAAGAAAAGCTCGGATGCCCTCTCTGGCGGACAGAAGCAGAGAGTCGCCATCGCTAGAGCGCTCATCAAGGGATCGGAAATCATTCTCGCGGATGAACCGACCGGAAATCTCGATAGCCAGAACACGATCAAGGTCATGGATATTCTCAAGGAAATCTCGAAGACGAAGCTTGTCGTTCTTGTCACCCATGAGACGAGTCTCATCCATAAATACGCGGATGACCACATCGAACTCATCGACGGAAAACTTGTCGAGAATACTCTTGTCGAGGATGTAAAGGGCTATCAGTTTGCCGAAAGCGAAAAAGTCGAATCCTTCGATTTTCAGCAAAGCGAAAAAGGCAAGACGGGAAAGCTCTTCTCCTTAAAGGACATCTTTTCGAAACCTCAGGTGAAGGAATCGAATCGGCTGAAGAAAATCTTTATCTCCATTATGGCTATTTATGCCGTCTGCATCGGATTCCTGCTCAATAGAGCCTTTACGACGAACCTTGTCCATAAAAGCGTGAATCAAAACGCACTCTATACGAATCTTTCGATGTATTCCGAACTTCCGATGCTCGATAAGAATGACTATGACAGTATCGATTTCTTCGAACTCAATATGAGACAGGCTGTCTTCTCCTTCGAGAATATTTCCTCCATCAAGGGGGTGAATGAACAATACGCCCCGAAGCCGATTGAGGAAACAAAGACGTTCTCCTCACTCTATGGAAATATGCCTGTCAGCGGCCAAGTGCTGATCTCAAGAGGATTGGCTAGTCAGATTAAGCATGACTTGAGAAACGACGATCTCACGAAGGATGACGGACTTCTTCTGATGAAATTCGACGATGAGTATTCGATTTCCGGCATCGTGGAAGAGGAAGACCTTTCCGTCTATTTCACAAAACAGGATTATGTGAATTATCTTGGCATCTACAATGATCTCAAGATTGTCGACAATGAAAATATCTTCCTGAAGAGCAGTTATGCTTCGATGACCTACAGTGCAACCATCCAGGTCTATGAAGGAAAGAAGGAACTGAGAAACGATCAGACGATCATCGATATCTCAAGGAATTCCCTCTACAAGATGATGGAAGACACTTCCCAGGGCGATTACTATGTTGAAGAAGCCAATAAGAAGCTTGTCGATTTGACCACGGCCATCTATATCGAAAACAGCCAGATGTATGTCAAAAGCTTCAATATCACAAGAGAAAGCATTTCGACGGACCTTGTCATCTATGTCACAAAGGAAACCCTTGGAAATCTCTTCATCTATCTGACTCCGAATCTCGAAACATTGGGAAATGACACATCGACATCCTACTACTTCGAAATCACGACATCCAAGGATGAACAGATGAACAATCTTGTACAACGATTCAAGAAGAGAGGCGTCAATACCATCGATATCGCTTCTCTCTACAAGAAGGAAGATGAGGAAACCCTGATGAAGAATCTGCAGATAGTCTATTTCTTCTTTCTTGGTGCCCTCATGCTCTATCTCATCTACTATTTCATGGAAATGTCGGACAGCACGAAGAATAGCAAGGAATATGGCATCTATCGCGCTATCGGTGTGAATAAGTCGAACCTTCTCTTCAAGGAACTGATGCGTTCCTTATCGAAAAACGTGTCGGTGATGGCTCTTACGATGATTCTCGCGACAACGCTCTGCACAGTCTACTTCATCATCTGCAATTCGTCGATTCTTCTCTTCCTGCTTCTCTCCTTAGGTATTTTCTTAGCCGGTTCTCTTTTGATGCTTCTTGTCTCTCTTGTCCCCTATCTCTTTGTCGTCTATAAGATGCCAAGCGAAATCATCGCTCGATATGATCTCTAAATAAAAAGGAAAAAACAAAATGAAAAAAAGAACACTCTTATCCGTTATTTTCTTAGCCGGCTCCCTTCTTTCGACAGGAGCCATCGTCTCCTGCTCAGGAAATCAAGCAAGCAGCAGTTCAGCACAGACAAGTGAAAAGGTCATTGAAAAGACCGTCACCTTCAAAATCCAGGATGAAAACGGGGAATGGAAGAACTATGTCGAGCCTGCTGTCATCAAGGATGGAAAAGTCTCTCTTCCGACGAATCCGAGTAAGACATATTACACTTTCCGT
This sequence comes from bacterium, assembly GCA_963660905.1. Lineage (GTDB taxonomy): Bacteria > Bacillota_I > Bacilli_A > RFN20 > CAG-288 > Enterosoma. The sequence continues at coordinate 51,804 of CAVKZJ010000002.1, forward strand.
GGCTGGTTCCTGGATACAGGCTGGGTCAAGGAATTCCAAAATGAAAATCTCACGGAGGGCGTGACGGTCTATGCCTATTTTGTTGCCGATGAAGTCAATATTGTCATCAATGGCGAGTCCCAGGGAACGAGAGATCTCATCGACGTGGTCAATGGAACCTACAATCCGGGTGAAGGATTGACCTTCGACGGATGGTATACCGATGCCGACTGCAAGGTGAAATATAAGGAAGGCGATCCTGCCAAGACTCTTTATGCCCAAAGCGTCGCCACCATCACTTTCAACAACGGCTATGAAGACTGCTATGTCACGAAAATCAAGCCGAATGCCCTTTTGACCAATCCGAGCATGGATTCCATCGAGGTGGATGGCGTCAAGACAACCGTTGAGGAAAACAAGATTGTCAAGTCCTACATGTCGAGTGAAGATATCTATTATCTCGATGAAAATGGAAACGAAATCGACTTCACGAAAGCCATTTCGAAGAACATGACGATCAAAGTTGCCTGGAAATCCCCATTTCTGAAGTACAAGATGTGTGACAATGACTCCGGAAACCAAATTCTTCTCTGCCTTGGCATGTATGGCAATCTGAATGGATCGGATGTCAGCAAGGCCAAATTGAAGGATGTTCCTGTCGTCTCCTTCCCTTCAAAGGTGACTCTGATGGACAAGGATGGAAACAAGACGGTCAATGATGTGAAGGGCGTCTATATCTTCGACAATCAGATTTTTGATTCCACAGCCTTAAAGAAGGTCGTCGTCCAGGAAGGCGTGAAATTCATCCGTGGATTCTCCTCGACAAGCGGAACGTCCGGTGTGAGTGAAATCTCCTTGCCATCGAGTTTGAGAATCATGCAGGATTGTTTCAACAATATGAATCTCACAAAGGATTCTGTCAAGATTCCCGAGCATGTCGAAGCCATCTATGACTGCTTCTTCAAAGGTGCGATGGTCAATTACAACAATGAAGCGCTGACATACTATACGGGAAGTGAATATGATTTTGATATCGCCATCCCGGATTCGGTGAAGAGTCTTTCCATCGTCCCGTTGAATTTCCGCTTTTCTTCGAAATCCTCCTTTGCCAATGACGGAAAAATGATAACCCAGACAACGGACAAGGGAAAGGTCCTCATCTCCTATAATGAAATCGACAAGCATGGTGTCATCACGGTCCCGGAGGGCATCCAGGGCATTCAGGTGGGAACCTTTGTCAATCGAACGGACCTGAAGAAACTTGTTCTTCCAAAGACTTTCTCCTTTGTAAACTACAATCTCCCATTGACGGACTATCAAGATTGCTATGGCTGGTATCAGAGCAATTATTCCTGCAATGAATGCTATTTGTACAGCACGACTCTCACTGACAATGATTTTGCCTATAATGCAAGACTCGTCGTCTCCAACCTGGAAACGATGACATACCTTGTTTTCCAGGGGGATGTCAGCGAGGATGTCTATAAGGCATTTGCCGGAAATGCATCCAATTGGAGCTACTATACGGGTTCTTTCACTGCATGCAATGATGAAGTCTATCTGGATATACAGACGATCACCCTCAAGGAGACAAGCACGCCGAAGGTGAAAGTGAATTTCCATGATGCCTATAGCGAGAAGACCTATACGGCCTCGATTGACAAGATAAATCAGAACGCCATCACCTATGATGAGATTCTGACGGCCTTAGACATTGCCAATTCCACTTCCTATAAGTCCTTGATCGATGCAAACAAGATGAAAATCACAGAGACGCTGAACATGCTCGAGGGCTACAATATGGCTTCAGATGTCAAGATGAATCTCTATCTTGATATCACGGCTGACTATTCCATTGACAAGGCCGGTGTCACGTATGCTGTTGAGAACAACGAAGTGACAATCACGGGCTTTGACCAGGAGAGCGCCATAAAATTAGGCTCGGATTCCTATGGCATCATCATTCCGGATACGATTGACAATAAGAAGGTCACTTCCATCAAGGAAGGAGCATTCAAGGAAAAAGGCAATATCGAAATTGTCCGACTTGGAAAGAACATCACTTCGATTGGAAAGAACGCCTTCAACAGTGCGATTTCCCTGAAAAAGGTTGATTTCAATGATGCGAAGATCGGGTCCATCGGCGAAGGCGCATTTGAGGATACTGCTGTGACATCGCTTTCCTTCTCGATTGCTTCTTTGAAATCGGTTGGCGATTCGGCATTCAAGATTTCGACACTGACGAAATTCATCCCCGTCAACGGAGAGGAAAGCCGTGATGTGACCAACGTTCAGAATGGCGAATTCTATTTTGTCAAGTATCAGAGCGCCAATGAGACTTGGACGGCGCTTGTGACAACCTATCTTGCCCTCAATCAGAAAGTCAGTTCTTCTCTTGATTTCGAAAAGAATCTGACCACGTATGATGTAAGGATGTATGCCTTTGGCAATGCAGCCAGCGTGAGTGCAATCCATTTAGGCGAAGATCATACTGACGAAAACTACCTTGTTCGCTATGAGGTGATGAAAGGTGCTTTGACTGGCTTATCTCTTTCCTCAGGTTCCTATCTTGGCCTGATTTCGGTTTCGAAGATTCATGCAAATGCCATCACGGATTCCACAGTCTCAAGAAAAGGTATCCAATATGATGCAAAGAATTTAGGCATCACAACTAGCGTCTCGACAATCGAGAATCTTGTTTCTACCTTGCCGGATGTCTTCGAGACAGGATGGATTGATAATTACGACTCCATCAAAACTGTGAAGGTTGGTGCTCTCTGATATATTATTTTTCTCCTTGAAAGGAGTCCACTATGAAAAGACTCACTTCTTTAAAAAGATGCCTGATGCTGTTTTCCATCTCGCTTGGTGTCTATGCCCTAACTTCATGCACATCCTCGATTTCCAATCCCATCGATCTCATCATCCAGAATTATGGGGACAAGGAATTCAAGATTTCCTTCAGTTCCTATAATCTGGATGAGTCGATCAGCGATCTTATTTACACTGCCAACAATATCCCAAAACTTCCCACGCCGACAAAGGTCGGCTATCGTTTTTCGGGTTGGTATTTTGACGAAGCCTTCATCACACCCTATAGCAAGGAATTTCTCTATACCAAGATGACCAACGTCACCTTGTATGCGAAATGGGAGAAGGAGGAATTCATCAATAATGGCATCTATGAAATCGAATATGAAGCGAAGATATTGGAAAATACCCTCAACAAGGGAAAATTAGCTGATCAGTATGGGTATCTTGAATTGCCGGATCTCATCGTGAAGGATGAGACATATATCGAAAAGAATGAGAACGGACTCTTCCTTCGCATTCAATACGATATGAAATACCATTGTCCGACCATCGATGATGAGGGGAATTTGGGAACCCTGACCCTTCAGGTCACGGACAGCAATTCGAGAATCTCCGATGAGGAAAGCATCATCGACAGAACCGGCACCATCGAGACAATCTACTATGATTTCTCTTCCTGCAATGTCAAGGACAGCATCTATCTCAATGTCGAATTCTATAACTGGAATGCGAAATTGGACAAGGAGAGCGACCGCGTCTACACGAAGGTCGGCTATACGGTCGAATTCAAGATTACGAAATTCATCGGATACACGACCTCCTATGTTGATTCGAATGATCGCCTGGAGGATGGGTATTATCTTGTCAAGACACACTACGCTTCTCTCAATAAGCAGACAAGCATGCTGGATACCTTCAACCCAGTGTATTCCTACATCTATGCAAGAAACGGTCATTACAAGCTCATCAAGCCGATGAATGTCTATAATTCCGATATCATCGGAGATATGTCGGCAAGCGACTACAACCATGTCAAAACCGGCTATGCAAGAGACTTTGCTTATTTCACCTTCGATCAGAGCATTGTGGCGAGTGATGAGGACGTCAATGACAATTTTGGAAATATCGATTGGGCAAGCTTCTTCAACGCCCAGAATTTCGGTTCCCTTTCCTATGAATTCGAAAAGAATACCGGAAAATACTACTACACCTTCGATTTGGGAAACAAAGCCAATGTCGATCTCCTTCTCGTCGGTGCCTCCACGGGCGCCATGACGGAAATGTTCAACATGGGTCCGACCTATAAGAGACTCGTCATCGACTATTCCTCGATGGTGAAACTCAATTCCATCGACTATGTTCCCTTATCCGGCGATTCCTATTGCTATACGTCAAAGCAGGCATTCTATCTCTATTCGGATTTCTCTTCTCTGAAGGGAAATACCATCTATGATTCTGAAAAGGCCTATGGAGCCTATAATGAGCTTATCAATGTCTTCTATTCCTCGAATGATGGAAAGAAAATCACTGATCTCTATTCGACAAAGGTGACCATAACACCTGTGACGAGTACATCCATTCAGGAAAACAAAGGCAATGTCTTTGTCTTTGAGGTCACAGCTGAATGCTATGGCTATGACCCAAGAACAGCCACTGCTCCACTCTATGCAGATACAATCCAGTGGCAGACGTTCTCGAACTATTCCCAGCGTGTCAATCGACGAATCGAACTTGGCTATGAGGCGACGATGAATGAGAATGTCGACATCTATTCTCTTTTCAGAAGCAAGGTCGACGACACGCTTCTTGACAGAAAGCTTTCCGCTCATGCCTATGCATTGAAAAACGGAAATGAGGTGGATTTCACAAGGGAAATCGAACTGAATCTCAGCGAGGAGAATACATTCCGCTATAATTCAGACTTCGCTTTGTATCTGGAAGGCGAATTCGATTCCGATAAGAAGTCTTGCCTGATTACGATCGTCAAGAAAGAGGAGCCGCTCATCGAGATTGTCGACCAATATGAATATGAAGACGAAGACTATGATATTGCCTGGTCGTATGACCGAGATAGCGGATGCTATACCTCCTCAAAATCCTATTTCAAGGGAGACAAGGTCCATATTCCGGAAATAAAATACGTAAGCTATGGGATGGAGTCGACATCTCTTGATGCCTATGATTCCATCAAGGATCTTTATCATCTCAACCAGGAGAAAGTCAGCATCTATGACTATTCGAATCAGCAATATTCAAAAGTCAGCTACAATTACGAAGCATGGGACGTTTCTCTTTTTGATATGACAAGCGAGACGATGGTCGTCACCTATCAGCTTGTCGATCGCTATGGCTACAATCAGTTCCTGACTTTCCTCTATAAAGGCGAGGAGAAAGGAACTTATCAGATTTTCAGAAACGGGGAAGAAGTCTATTCTGGAAAACAGTATTATTACGCTGACGGGTCAAGAAGAAGCATCAATGTCAACGACCAATCCGCAAAGGAATATACATCCGCCTATGATGCTATCCATGCTTCCTATACATTAAAAGTTGGAAATGATGAATATCCTCTTTCTTTGGAGAAATTCTCCTGTTATACCAAAGAAAGAACGATAGAAGGGACAACAGAGGCTGAATTATCATCGGCAGTGGAAAGTGCCGATTACGCTCTTCTCTATTTCGAATACAAGCATGGGGAAGATACCTATTCGACCTACCTGGTCTACAATCTGAAACTAAACGGAAAGAATTATTCTTCCTATTCCATATTGAACAACAAGGAATTCTTCACCGATACGGATTATTCCTTCAATAGCATCATCATGATGGATCAATATGGGACGAATCTATCGAATAATTATCCTTCCTTCAGCAAATATTCCAATGGTTACTATACGACTGTCTCTGCCTCGGATATGACCAATAAGAACAATGTCGCCTTCACGTTCCTGACGAGCGGAAAATACAAAGTGACCTATACTCTTTCCTTTTTTGAGAATGAAAATGATGATGCGGTCTTATCCGTTGGGAAGAAATCCATCACCTTGAGCGAGGAATTCATTGTTCATTCCCTCGATGAGGAAATCATCGTTCAATACAAGACGGATTCGCTCCATCCATTCAAAGATTCCCTTCCGAATGTAACGACTCTATCCAATGGGGATCAGGTCTATACGACGACGATTAAGCAAAGTGAGGAGAACGCATCCTTGGATAATTCTTATTTTGCTTCCTCAAAGGATAATCTCTATTCTTGGGGATATCAGAAGAAGAATGGAAGCCTTCAGGAACTCTATCGTCCAGGACAGGTACTGAAGAATGTCGGGGCAAAGCTAAATTCCACGACGCCTCTTCTTGTCGCTATCTGGGATGAGGGACTCACCGTCACGGCTCAGTATACCGTTGGTGGTGTGACAAAGGTCATATCGACAAAGACGTATTATAAGTCCTCGGGAAAATACATGTTCAATTTAGGCGATTTTGTCTTCCCTGTTCCAAGTGGATGCTCCTTTGTGGGATGGCGTTGTTCAAAAGCCGTTTTCTATGAAGGAAGCGGAGAAAGCAAAGTCTATTCCAATGAGACATCCTATACGAACAATATGTCCTTCGAATTCGATGAATCCATCACACTCGAAGCGATTCTGAAGGAACCCATCAAGGTGAAATTCTATACCTACAATTCTTCTTCCGATGGAAGCGTCAGTCTGGATGATCTAAAGGAAATGTCTCTTTCTGCTCAGGAAATCAATGAGGATGTCTCCTTGAAGGATGGTCTCTCCTCTGCCTACCTGAAATATCTCAAGAAAAAGGAAAGCCAGGAAGGATTCAAGTATTGGGCCGTGTATCATAACGGAACATTGGAAAGAATCTCTTCCTTGGATGACTTTGTCGTACAAAAGTCCTATCTCGTCGATGGCTATATCCGCATCGTGGCGGTTGGTTTGGAGGCGTAGAAATGAAAATCACATTCTTTGCGTTGTCTTTTCTTCTTTCTTTTTCTCCCATCAGGAAAGCCTCTGAGACGCCTCTGACGGATTATTCTATCTATAGGGCAAACTATGAGATTTCGGGAACCAATCAGATCGGAAAGCAGATGATCGGAAATTACATCGATTCCACTGCCAAGATCTTTAAGGAAGATGATCTTTATTTTCTTTCCTTGACTCTTTTGGACAATCAGGCGTTGACGGATCTGAATCTTTCTGTCTCCTCTTTGAAGAGCGGCGTCCTGGAAGAAATCGATGGAAAGAAGACCGTCTATACCATGACTCTATCCAAAGAGGATCTCGAGAAGGAGATTTCTGTTTCCGGAAGCGTCGATAAGATGGGAATGGACGTCTCTTTCTCCATTAAGCCGGATTTATCCTCTCTTGTCTTGACCTCCGAGAAGGCCGATGAGGCAAAGGAATATCCAGCCCGCTTTGTTCCTGAACTTCGTTTTGATTCTCTTGGCGATATTGAGACGTACCTTAATTCCTACTATACGATTCCAGAAGCCAAAGGCGTGTTTGACAATGAGGAATTGCCTGTCGAGGTCAGGGTGACTTCCCCAAGTGGAGAAGAAGTCTCCATCGATGAAAACAGGATTCATGTCACCGAGCTTGGAAACTACACGCTGGAATTCAAGACATCGACAAGCGAATATAAGACGAACCTTGGAAATGATGCCTCTGCCATAGAGACCATCACATTGAAGAGCAATGCTGTTATAAGCGACCTTGTGAAAGTCAATGACGTAAACAATATCCTTCCCGATGGGGCTATCGTCCAGTGTCAGAGAATCCATTCTGGTTCGACATATGAGAAGGTCTCTTCCCTTTTGGAAAATGTATCGGATCATTATGAGGTGACTTTTATCTCTCTGATGGATGAAAACGGAGATGAAATCCGTCTTGAGAAACCTCTTCAGTGTCTCGTCAATACCAATCCGAATTACGATCGAAACAAAGTGAAAGTCGCTCTTCTTTTGAATGACAGTCTTGTCGAAGTTTCTTCCGAAAGCTACGGAAGATACATTCGTTTTGAAAATGATAAGATGGGGACTTATATCGTTTATGTCGAAGGCGTGAAGAAAAGTGTGAATCTTCCTCTTCTCCTGACAATATCCCTCGTCGGTGGCGTTCTTCTCATCGCCTTGATTGTCTTTCTTGTTGTTTTTCTTTTAAGAAAAAAGAAGAAGAAAATCGCCTAGATTATCTGATCATCAAAAAGACCCTTGTCCTATACAAATCCGTACAGTTCAAGGGCTTTTTATTATCTATTCCTTCTCTTTTTTGGAGAAGAAGGAAGAAATATCATCGGTGTAGCATTCAAGATAGGCCTGTTTCTCGTCATCAGAGAGAAGAAAGACAGGGGAATGCCTCTTATCCTTTAGAAGTGGAAGAACATCCTTTCTGAAGGCGTCGAAGTCATCATAGGAATTGACGAATTCATTCATCCTGACGATGGGGTATTCACCTTTCTTATAGCCGAGGATGATGCCTCTTTTCAGTGTGAAGAAATATTGCTTTACGGCATCTAGGAAATTTCTTCCTTCATAGATGACGACATGCTCATAGATGTCTTTGTCGATTTCCAGATAGATTTCCTCGTTCTTGATATGGGCGTAGCAGTGAAGAAGAAGGAAGTCATAATCAGAGATGGCATCGCCAAAGGAAAGAAGAAAAGACTCCATATCCAGATAGCCTTCCTTCAAGGTAAGATTGATTCTTTTTGTCATAGCAATTGATTTTATCACTAAGAGAAAAAGATTTCATCAAAAATCAGTCATGATTGTCGTTGACGATGGAGATGTCCTTGCCTAAGGAAGCTTCAAAGGCATCGACGTTCTTCTTGAATTCGATGTCATCGACTGGACCTAAATCGGCGATGATTCGTGTCATCATGTCTTTGGTGATGATGGCATCCTTTCCGTCCTTGGCATAAAGCTTGGATGTCGAGATGATGCGCCGGCAAAGACGGGAGAGTTCCTTGCTGACGAATCCATGAGTGAATTCGACAAGCTTATCGATCTCATGCTCATCCTCGAAGACGATGCCTTTGAGTCTTTCTTCCATCATGCCGCGGCGTGTATGTCTATCTGGATGATGCACGCGGAGAAGATCATCGAAGAGTCCTTTCTGGAAGGCTTTCATGGTCATCTTGTCCATAGCTGGGGTCGAAGCGACAAAAAGGATATTAAGATTTTTCTTATGGACTCTCTTGATTTCCTTCTTGAGAAGCTTAAGGAAGATTTTGGCTGTCGCCTTGCTTTCATCATTGTCTTCCTTCGGGAAGAAAGCGACAGGTTTCGTGAAATAGAAGACGACATTATCTTTTTCCTCCGCCATCTTGAAGAGACGCTGGAAATTCGCTTTCGTGTTTTCGCTATATGGTGAGAAATTGGCGATCGGGTTGATGTAGTATGGCGTCGCGTGAAGTTCATGGATGAAGGACTGGATGAAGACTTTCTTGGATACGCCTTCGGGTCCATAAAGAAGAATCGCGGATTTCTTTCTTGATTTCATGTTGTGATTCTTCCAAGGCTCAATCACTTCCTTCGTGACATATTCCTTGATCTTGTCTTCGCCGATGAACTTATCGAATCCTTTTGGACGCTTTCTGTTTGTGAGCTTGTCAGCTTCCTCTTTGCTCATATGGAGCTTGGAAAGAATTTCATGGGCTTTCTCTTCATCTTTTTGAGCAAGGCTGGCGTATTTTTCACTTGCTTCCTTCTCTAGGGTAAGATTGGCAATATCACTGGCAATGTCATAGCAGGCGATATAATTCTGATAGGCAGTCGGATAGTCCTGAAGCGAAAAAGCCATTTCGGCAGCGGATTTGTGGTTTTGGTAATCGTAGGTCTTTTCATCAATTTCTGACATAGGATCTAACCCCTTTCTTTATTGTCTTCATTATAGCATAGAAACAAAAGATAAAAAATAATCTTTCTTTTTCTTGATAAAAAAACATAGAAAAGGGCTATGTTTCCATAGCCCAAGAGGATGATAAAAGAAATGATTAGCGATAATAGATTTCGATGACTGGCTTGTTGTTGGAAGAATAGACGCGCAAAGTCATGTGCTTTCCGTTGCTGAATTCTCTCGTGGCAACGAAATAGGTCGTATAGGACGAAGAATAATCAAAGGCATATTCCCATACTTCATTTCCTTCGTCATCGAGATCGGTGGCTAGAGCCGTGCGGATATTCGTATAGATTTCATCGTCCCAGACATCGCCGCGGAGAGAGATGTAGGTTGAATAGGTGTTCACACTCGGATTGTCGCTTCCCATATAGAAATAGGGGATGACATAGCCGTCAAACGTGTTTTTCATGATCTTCTTTGTGGCTTTTGTCCAATCGGTTACGCCTTCAGAAGGTGCGAATGGTGCAAAATAGTAGATGTTGATACGGCTATAAGTGCTATAGGTGTCCAAATCGATACGGATCTTCGATTTGTCTGCCATCTTCTTGACACCGATGATCTTTAAGTCATTGCTCGAATCCATGATGGATAGATCCCATTCGCCTTCCGTGGTATCGGCTTTGAGGGCTTCATAGATCTTGATGACCTGATTGTGACTCAAAGGAGTATCGTTCTTGACCTGGAGATAATCCGTGCTATCGGTCGAGAATGTCACAGTGCTTCCAAAATCGATGTCAGGAAGCATATAGGTGGTCGAATGGATGTATTTCTGAATTCTTGTCTTTGCGGTCTCACTCCAAGTGGTTTCCGTATAGTCTTTGGAATTGCTTCTCCAGGCATAGAGCTGAGGTTCGCCGACGCTGGAATTTCTCTTGATGACGACCGTGTAGAACGTCTTCGTTGTTGTTTCGCCGGATGTGACAGAGACTTCCTTGTAGGCAAGAAGAAGTTTTCCATAGTCATTTTTCGATTCGATGGCATTCCATCCGTCAGCTTCGAATGCACTCTTGCCCGCAGAGACGATCTGATCGCTCCAGGAAGTGCCGGAGATCGAAAGTTTTCCAGTCACGCCCGTGCTTGCAGAATAGCTGAGTGAGGAATAACTGCCTTTGTCCATCTTTGTTCCCAAATAGACGTAAGGGAGTTCGATTCCGAAATTGTCTGCGCTCATCGCCTGCTTTGTCGTTGCCGACCATTCACTCGGGGCATGAGTGACATCATAGCTTTCCGTATACTGAACGACGATTTCGGCATTTGTGCTATATATGCTGTAGCGATCGACTCTTACGCTCAAAGAACATCCATCACCGAAATCCTTGCTGCAGGTGAGGGTCTTCGAAGTGCTCGATGTTGCGTCAGCGACTTCGATATCATCCCAGTTGTCGGCTGTGAAAGCCTTCTTGGCTTCATCGATGATCTTGTCATCCCAGACACCGCCCTGAATGGTGATGTTATTATAATAGGACGAGAAGGAAGCGGATGGATTCATGGTTCTTAAATAGACATAAGGAATCTGATGTCCATCCATGTTCGCGGTGAACAGGTCCTTGATTTTCTGATCCCACTCTGTTGCATTTTCTGGAACAGAATAAGGAGCTGTGTAGATGATTGTCATCTCCGCTTCATCATTGGAATTCTTTTTGAAGGTGATGTCAAAATAACAGCCGCTGACAGTGCCTTTCATAGTGACAAGGCTGCTATAGGTGGAGAGACTTGTTGTCCAAACGGCATTTCCATCGCTATCGAGGATGGCAGAATATGTATCGTTGACCATCGTCAGCAACGGGGACTTGAAATCACCGCCTGTGATGGTCATGGTGGAAGTCGCCGAATCCCAGATAGCGGTTTCTGATGTGGTGTTCAGATAGACATAAGGAAGCTTGACGCCATTGAAATTGGTCGTCATCAAAGTTTGGGTCGCCGTTGTCCAGTCTGTGCAGGATTCCGGGACAATGATTCCTTCTGTGAAGTAGGATTCGATGATAGTGCCATAGGAAGTGTTTCTGGAAATCTTGGCCTTGATCTTGCATTTATCGCTGAATTCCTTTGTGAATGTCACGCTTGGCGAATAGCTAGAAGAGGAGGAATCCTCGCTGATTGTCCAACCTTCCGCAACCCAGGTCGTTTTTGCAGTCGTCAGAATCGAATCATTCCAGGAGGCAGATCCGCCGCCACGGATATCCAATTCATTGAGAGATGGATAATAATAGGTCGTCGGTGTCTTTGTTCCTAAATAGGTGACAGGCAATGCATGTCCTCCTAAATAGGAATTAAAATCATCTAAGACATCCTGCGGCCATGCAGTGAAAGAGGAGGGGTCATAGGCTTCTTTCTTGGTGATGACCATTTCGATCTTTTCGGCTGTGTAGCCGGTCTTGTCGATGGTGATGGTGAATTCATCTTTGCCATTGGATGCCTTGCCTGTCGCAATGAGTTTTTCAGTTGTCGAATTTTCAGTGTCGATGGTATACCCAGCCGCTGTCAAGGTCGTCTTTGCGTCGGTGACGACCGCAGCATTCCATTTTCCGCCATAAATGGTCATGCTAAGGGAAGTCGTATAGCTGGAAGATGAGTTGACAGTCGGATTCTTTGTTCCGAGGTAGACATAGGGAACGCTTTCGCTGAATGTATCCGTGATGCTCTTGGAAAGGTCGCTATCCCACGCGGAAGTGGAATCAAGAAGATTGTAGTCTTCATCATAGGTCGCTTTGATCACGATGGAGGAATCGGAATACGAAGCCTTTTCAAAGGAAACACTGATTTTTCCGCTTGGATCCGTTGCCTGGAAGGAATTGGCGGAATTCGTATCGATTGTCCAACCAGCGGCCGTATAGGCTGTCGCAGCCGTGGAGGATGTCGTTGTGGAATCCCATTCCTTATCGCCCTGGATGGTCAAAATGCCATAATCGCTATAGGATACCTTATAATCGGCAGTGACAAATTTGTTTGTTCCAAGGTTTGTAAAAGGGAGGACCGTGCCATTGAGATATTTCAGCATCGCATCCGTTACGGATTTGTTCCATCCGATCGAATAGGGATTAACAGAGGAGGAAGAAGAGGATTCTTCCGTCGAAGAGGCATCAGAGGAGGAAACTTTTGTGGAAGAGGCCTGAGAACTCGAATCCAGGACGGAGGAAGACGCGCTCGAAGAAGAGTCGGGCAACTTGTCTGTGATGGGAGCTTCGCTTGAATCAGCGCTTGTGGAAGAAGAACTTCTCGAGCATCCTGCAATCGTCAAGGCTAATAGAGGTAAGATGAACAGATTGATTTTTTTCATTTATCATTCTCCTATATGAAATAGTCGTTTTGACTATAAATGCAAAAAGCCTTTCCATCTTTATTTCTTTTTTCTTTTTTTAAGGCTCTTTTCAGGTTTGCTTTTTTAAAAATATATTTTCTTTTTGCAAAACCTTAAAAGCGTTATTAAGATTTTTTAAGTTTTAATTAAGGTGTGTAGTGTAGTCATATATTTTTGTAAGCGGTTCCTGCTCAAAAATAAAACTTAAAAAAACCTTAAAATATAAGAAAAATGCTTAAATCTTTTTTAAGATTCTTTATATGAAAAGAGGCAGATTTCTCTGCCTCAGCGACTTGTTTTCTTCACTTTATAGTAGACGGTATTCTCTTCGTTGGCGTGATTGATCAGGATCGTCAATGTGTCTGTGCTTCTTTGCTTGACGAGAGTCAGGGAAGTATCCCCGTTTCTTGTCTGTGCATAGGAAGAGGATGGATAGACCTCAAGAGCCTTATCGAAGATCTTTGGAGTGAAGATGCCACCGATGATGGTCAAAGTCGATTCTTCCTCATCCCAATCGGCATAGTCATCTTCCTCATTGAGATAAAGATATGGAAGAACCTCACCAAGATTCGTATTCATCTCCTTGAGGGTGGATTTGGACCATTCGGTTTTTCCAGTGGGGATGGTATAGGATCTATCGATGCCGATTACCATCTTCGTATACGAATAGGTTGTGTCATAGGAGATTTCAGAAGTGAGCCTGCAGCCATCCGAGAAGGTTTTTTCAGCCTTGAGATAGCGATTTTCGCTATCAGTGGTTACGGTCCATGCGTCGCTCTCAAAGGCACTCTTCGCTTTTGGAAGAATGGAATCTTCATAGAGTTTTCCACGGATTTCCAATGTGTCAGACGTGCTCGAGTAGTAGGACTGCAGGGCTCTTGTTCCAAGATAGACGAAGGGAATTTCATGATGATCGAGATAGCTGTCGATGTTTGTCTGCACGCGGCTAGGCCAGGCTGTCATGGAGGTATCGTCGAAGGATTCGTTCATCTTGACCTTCATGGAGATTTTCTTTTTCGGACCATTATAGGTCTCCAGTCCGTTCAGGCTCGGAGAGATGGTGATGTCGAAGCTGTTCTTTGAAATCTTTGATTTTCCGCTTGCGGAGAGTACGCTTCCGCTGATAGAGGCTGTATATCCGAGATTTTCCAGTGTCGATTTGGCATCCTGAAGAATCTGATCCGTCCATTTTCCGCCCGATACGGTGGCTTCAAAGCGCCCAAAGCTTTGCGAAACCTGACTAGTCTTGATGCTGGGATAGGATAGGCCAAGATAGACGTAAGGCAAGGTTTCTCCATAGATGCTTTCCATTTCCGTGACCAATTCAGAATCATAACTGGATGGGGCATTCGAAAGGGAATATTCTTCATCATAGTAGGCATTCAAAAGGATTGATCCGTCTTCTGCCTTGGAAAAATGGACATGGAGGTTCTCATCCGTGCTCTTGGTGAAAAGAATCGACTCCGCTGTTCTCTCTTCTTCGCTATATCCTTCTGAAAGATAAGATGTCGCCAATTCGGTATTCGTCGTATCCGAATAGTCTTTTGTTCCAAGAATGCTCACTTTTCCATAATCATATTCTGTCGTGGCATAGGAATATTCTAAATTTCGATCTGAACCAAGGTAGGTATAGGGAACAACATTGCCATGGAGGTATTTCTTCATGAGATTCTGGATATCATCTTTCCAGGATGGCTTGTCCTCTTTCGAAGAGGTAGAGATGGAGCTTGTGGAATCTTTCTTTGAAGATGAAATTTTTGTCGTGCTATTTTTTCCGGTTGTGGAATTTTGTGTGCTTGATTGGGATGAAGATGCTGACAGTGAAGAATCATTGTTTGATTGACAGGAAAATAGGGTCAAAAGAAGTACTGCTGAAAGAATGAATTTGTTTTTCATCATTTTTCCTCCTACTCATTCAATATAAGATATGAAGCCAAAAGAGTAAATCACAATTTGAAGGAAAAGGGGAGAATTCCTCCCTAATAGAGAAAAATTATTCCACCATATAAATAAGGATAACAATCATTTCTTTTAAGAGAAATTTAAGAAAAAAGGAAATTCCTTAAAAATTTTTAAGGTTCATTTTAAGGAACAGGAAACAATGGAAAATCATGACAAAAAATGTAAGCGTTTACGAAAAATGAATTTGACATAAAAAAGAAGAAAAAATACTATTTTTTCAAAAAAAACAAAGAAAAAAGGAAAAAAACGAGAACAAATTTAATTTAAAAAAGATTTTCTCGGTTTCACAATGAAAAAGAAAACCTTTATCATTGAGTCATCTTCCGCATCAAGCGATGCAGAAATGTTTCTAAAGGAGGGTTTATCTATGAACGAACAATTCAACAAATTCAAAAAGAAACTGATGATTGAACACGGAGTCAAAAGTGCCTTGGTCGGCTTGATTGCCGGACTCTTGGGCTCAGGCATCTCGATGTTCATCTTCGGATTCACGGGAACCAAATTCATTTGGTGGGTTCATGTGCTGATTGGAGTTGTTTTATTCCTTGCCTTCGGTATTGCTTTCTTCTTCTGGAAAAAGCCGACTGACAGCAAGATTGCAGCAAGAATGGATCGCGACATGGGGCTTCAGGAAAAGATTGCAACCATGGTCGAATTCCAGGAAGAGAGTTCCTTGCTGATCGATAAGCAGAGAGAAGATGCGATGGAGAATCTCTCCACAAAGACGACCAAGAATGTCCCATTCAAATTGGCTGTCTTCACGCTTCCTATCCTTGCCTTATCCGCTGCCGTCTTCACATCGAGCTTCTTTGCTCCGAAGATTGCAGAATCGACGGGCATCATCAACAATGATAAGAAGACGGATCTCCCCATCGAAAATGTCGATAAGATCACCGAAGATAAAATCGATGAAATCCATGATCAGATCAACAAATCCGATGCCGATGAATCTCTTAAAGATGATTTAAACAAGATTCTCGACGACTTGGAGAGAGAATTGGAAGGCGATGATGATGTCGATTCGAGAAAAGACAAAATCGACGCTGCCAAGGAAGAAATGGATAAAGCTTTGGACAAAGCGAATTCCAAAGAAGAAATCGGCGATGCTCTTCAGGATCAGGAAAACGAAGCCTTGAAGGAACTCGGCGAAGCCATTGTTGCCGGTGACGAAGAAAAGATCAATGAAGCTCTTGAAAAACTCAAGGATCAGCTCAGCCAGCTTTCCGGCCAGGAAAAGGCTGACGCCATGAAGGAAATTGCCAATGAAATCAATTCCGCTTTGGAAAAATCCGAAATTCCGGAAGGCGATGCTCTCCGTGATGCTTTAAAGGAATTGGCTGATCAGTTCGAGGAAGAAGCCAAGAAACTTGAAGAAGAACTCAAGAAGAACGAAGGCTCTGAAAATCAGGAAGCTGCCGATCAGGCTGCCAGCGACTCTGCTCAGCAGGGTGCTGAAAGCGCCATTGACCAGGCTGGTGAAAAAATCAATCAGGCTGTCCAGCAGCAGAAAGAAAATGAAGATGCTGTCAATAAGGCCAAAGAAGAAATGGATCAGTTAGAGAA
Source organism: bacterium (assembly GCA_963660905.1). Lineage (GTDB taxonomy): Bacteria > Bacillota_I > Bacilli_A > RFN20 > CAG-288 > Enterosoma. Next base: position 68,325 of record CAVKZJ010000002.1, read on the forward strand.
TCCAAAGGAAGAAGAAGATCAGTTCGAAGATGATGAGAAAGATGACCAGGATGATCAGGAAAATGATGATCAGAACAACGATGATCAGAATCAGGATGATCAGGACAGCGATGATTCGCAATCCGGAGATGATTCACAATCCGGCGATGATTCTCAGAGCGGAAGCCAGGGAAGCCAGAGCGGAAGCTCCTCTTCCTCCGGCCAGCAGAGCGGAAGCTCTTCCCAGGGTGGTCAGACAGGCGATGGAAGCGGAAGCGGAAGTGGCAACACCAATTTCCCAAGCAATGACCATGTCTACACCGGTGGTGATGATGGCGATAAGAAGTATTCCGATGTTGTCGATGACTACAATGCCGATGCCAAGGATGATGCCAAGAACAATGGCGATGATTCCGGAGATGTCGATGGCTATTTCGACAATCTCTATGGCAATGGTGACTAATCCAATCTGTTAAAAATAAATATCTGGTATATTCGAACAAAACTTTATAAAGGAAATCAAACAATGGAAAACGAAAATTTGAACAAAGAAGTGTTGGAAGAAAATACCACAGAGGAAGCTGCAGCCACGCCTGCAGCTTCTTCTGTGAATAACAACGATGATCTGCTGATTCAGCATTTCTCTGAATCCGTCACCTTGATGAAGACGGAACTTCACAAGGATATCGTCGGTCAGGAAGAAGTCATCGATTCGGTTCTCATCGCTGTCATCGCTGGCGGAAACGTCCTTCTCGAAGGTGTCCCTGGAACTGGTAAAACCCGTTTGGTCCGTTCTTTGGGTCAGACACTCTCCCTTCCTTTCTCCCGTATTCAGTTCACACCAGACCTTATGCCAAATGATGTCACTGGTACAAACATCATCCGTAAAGACGAAAAAGGCAACTTGGTCACAACATTCCAGCGTGGTCCAATCTTTGCTCAGATTGTCTTAGCCGATGAAATCAACCGTGCAACGCCGAAGACACAGGCTGCTATGTTGGAAGTTATGCAGGAACACAAAGTCACTGTTTCCGGCGTCACCTACAAGATGGCTGAACCTTTCTTCGTTCTTGCTACCCAGAACCCGGTCGAACAGGATGGTACCTATCCTCTTCCGGAAGCCCAGATGGACCGTTTTATGTTTAAGGTCACAATGAAGTTCCCGTCCACAAAGGAATTGGGTGACATTGTCAACATGACCCAGGGTCATATGGAAGAAAATGCCACCAAGGTCGTCGATGGACCGACCATTCTCGAAATGAGAAAACTTGCCGAAGGCGTCCCGGTCATTCCTGAGGTTCTCGCTTATGCCATGAACCTTGTCGAAATGACTCATTCTGAATTGGAAGGAACATCCGAAACAGGAAAGAAGTACATCCGTTATGGTGCTTCTCCTCGTGCTGGTCAGGCTCTCATCACCGGTGCCAAGATCCGTGCCCTCATCCATGGAAACTACAATGTTTCCTATGATGATATCGACGCTCTTGCCTATCCGGTTTTGCGTCACAGAATCAAAATCAACTACAATGCCATCAATGAAGGTTTGGATATCGATAAGGTCATTGGCTTATTGATCAAAGAAAACAGAAAGAACATTTAATCTATGAAACAAGTGATCGACGAATCATTTCTCCAACAATTGGAATTGTTTACCCTATCGGTTAAAGATAATGTCGCCGGTCTTTTTGGTGGAAACCACAAATCAAAAAAATATGGTTCTTCCTGTGAATTCGCCGACTACAGAGACTATATCGAAGGCGACGATATCTCCAAGATTGACTGGAATCTTTATGGCAAATTCGAAAAGATGTATTTGAAGCTTTTCCTTGATGAAAGACAGATGCAGACGAGAATCTACATCGATGGATCGGGTTCCATGAATTTCTTCAAGAAAGACGAATATGCTGTTCGATTAGCCACTTCCTTGGCTTATCTTTCCGTTTCGGAAATGGACAAAGTCCATGTCTACTATATCCACGGACATCAGTGTGAACCTTTGATCGAAAACCTTGTCGGCAGAGATTCCTTCATGAATTCCGTAAATCAGTTCAATAAGATCAAATTTGAAGGCGAATCCTTTATTTCGGACGCCATCGTCCGTTCCACGGTCGGTTATGGTGATGGAAGAAGCATCATCATCTCCGACTTCGAAACGGAGAAGAACTATACCGATGCCATCGATTATCTCCGCTCGAAGAGAAGAGATGTCCTTTGCATTCAGGTTCTTGCCGATGAGGAATTGCATCCGAACATCCGTGGCAAGAGCATCATTCACGACTCTGAAAATGATAATCATATCTATAAGAGCAACGTCACAAGAGATGTTCTCAAAGCCTACAGCAAAGCTGTCGAATATGTCGAAAAGAAGATTCAGGACTTCTGTTATTCGAGAGAATCGGACTACATCCTCACCTCGACGGCCGATACTCTGAAAGAAGTTTTCCTGAACAAATTGGTTCAAAGGGGGGTCATTAAATGAGTTTTACCTATCCATTTGCTCTCTTTGCCTTGCTTGCCATCCCTGTCTTGATCGTCATCTACATTCTGAGAAACAAATACCGCGACGAGACGGCTCCTTCCACTTATTTATGGGAACTCTCTGAGAAATTCCTCAAGAAGAAGAACCCATTAAGAAAGATTGAGCATCTTCTCTCCCTGATCATTCAGATTTTGGCCATCGCCGGCATGTCCGTTGCCTTGGCTCATCCTGTCTTCACAGTCAAGGAAGGAGCGGATAATTATGTTTTTGTTCTTGATGGTTCGGCCAGCATGAACATGGTCAATCAGGAATCAAAGAAAGATCGTTTTTCCTTAGCGAAGGAAGATGTCTCCAAAGTCATCCAGGATTCCAATCTTGGATCGACCTTCACCATCATCCTTGCCGAGAGCGAGCCGAGAATTGTCTGCAAGAGCATCAATGATAAATCTCGAGCCCAGCTTTACTTGGATACCTTATCTGCTGGCTATGGTTCCTCCACCTTGGACCAGGGCTTGAATATGGCCCAGGAACTTTTCTCCAATGGCACCTGCAACGTCTGCTATCTTGCCACGGACAAGAGCTTCTCCAAAACGGCCATCGATAAGAAAGAGACTCTTCAGAACATCAATTTCATCGATGTTTCCGATGAGAAGGCCATCAACTATGCCATCACTGAATTTTCCTATTCCTATTCTATCGAAGATGGCAAGAATTATCTGAATTATTCTGGAAAAGTCATCAACTACAACGATAAAACTGCAAATCTTTCCTTGAAGCTTCGTTTCTATGTCGATGATGTCTCTACTGGTTTCATCAATGTCGAATCCAAAAAGGATTCAGATGGAAAGGTCACAGAAGAATTCGCCGAAGGACAGGAATTCGAATTCTCTGTCAAGCAGGAAGATGCCGATAAGAAGTTTTCCAAAGGCAAGGAAATCAAGGCTGTCATCGAAAACAGTGATTCCATGCCGGAAGACAATACGATGATTTACTACAACACCTCTCTTCTTTCCACAACGAAGATTCTCTACATCGCCGGAAGCGATGCAAAGATCTATATGAAGGCCGCCTTGTCGAGCATCACTTCGACAGGTACCTTGGAAATCACGACAGCTTCGTCCTATTCGGGACAGACTGGATATGATGTCTATGTCTTCGATTCTGTTTCGACGATTTCCTCTCTCCCAGAGACAGGTGCCTTATGGTTTGTCAACTGCACGAATATCGAATCGGATGACTTGGGATTCCGCGTCGGTGATAGAAGAAGCGGATTGGACGTCTCCATGAAATATTCCGATAATAAGGATGACACTCTCTACAACGAATTCACCAAGACGTGCACGACCAGCAAGGAATTCCCGCTCTCCCAGTATATTCGTTATTCCATCACGGGCGATTTTACATCCGTTCTCTCTTATGACAATACACCTCTTGTCTTTGCTGGAAAGAACGACAGCGGTCGAAGAGAAGTTGTCTTTGCCTTCCCGCTTGATTGCACAAATCTTGCCCTTACCTATGACTTTGTCTCCTTAGTGAGAAACTTCATCAACTATTCCAATCCGACGCTTCTTAAGCAGTTCACCTATGAAGCCAAGGAAAAAGCGACTTTCTCTCTTTCTGAATTGGTCAGCAATATCCGTATTACCACGCCAAAGAAGAAGGAAGAACCGCTCGACATCTCCGGAAAGGAATATGTCGAATATACGTTCGATGAAGTCGGTTCCTATAAGATCGAAGTCAGTTATTCTGACAATACGAAAAAAGAAGTTTCCGTCTATGCCAGTTATCCAAAGGAGGAACAAGATCCCTTTGTCGAGGAGAACAAGAACTATAACCTCGTAATGAATGTCAATACGAAGAAAGGAGATGGTTTATTCGACAATATCCTTCCGTTTGTCATTGTTGCGGCTGTTGTCTTCGCCCTCGATTGGATCGTTTACGCACATGAGCAATATTAAGATTGAAAATCCATGGTTGCTTTTTATCGCTTTGGGACTGATCATTGCCATATTGATCGGATTCTTCATGCTCCCGAAGCAAAAAAGATCCCGTCCGAAGAATTTGATTTCCTTAGGCCTCCACATCGTGATTTCCATCACATTGGCTGTGGCCTTTGCGAACGTTCAGACTCTTCAGACTTCCCAAGATGTTGAAGTTTATGCCGTTGTCGACTGTTCCGATTCCGAAAGTGCGAATGCCGAAAAACTGAACACCCTTGTTCAGGACCTCTATAAGCAGGGTGGCGATGCCAAAGCCAAAGTCGGTGTGGTTGCCTATGGCAAAAACCAGGTGACCTTGGCCAAGGCCGGTGACCGTATCTCCAGCGATGCCATCTCGAAGCTCTTCGATAGCAAGGATGCGACAATCGATCGTTCCGCATCCGACATCGCTTCCGCCTTGACCTATACGAACAATCTTTTCTCCGATAATGTTGCCCGTCGCATGGTCTTGATTTCCGATGGATTCGAGACCGATGGTTCGGCAATCGATACCATTCAGACACTTCTTTCCAACGATGTCCAATTGGATACCGTCACGGTTGAGCAGTCTCCGAAATATGAAGTGGCCGTCACAGGCATCGAATATACCGATCATGCCTTCGTCGGAAGAACGGAAACCGTCAAGATTTCTGTCCGCTCGACAAGAACGACTGATTGTGTTGTCGAATTGACCAGCGATGGAAACCTCATCGATAATTCCAATACAAAGAGAACCATCTCCAAGGGTCTCAATGTCATCACCTATACGCTTCCGACCGATAAGGCGGGATCGTTTGACTATCAGATTACTTTGACTCCTGGTTCGGATACGTTTGTCGAAAACAATACGATGGCCTTCACGCAGACCTGTGATGATGACTTCAAGGTTCTTTACCTTTCGGGCGAGACAATGGAAGATGAAATGTCTGCCTTGAATGAAATCGGCATCTATACCGATAGCGAACAGGTTACGTATTCCTTTGAGTATGTCAATGTCCCATATAAGACAGAAGACTTCGTCAAATATGATGAAATCGTTCTTTCCAACTTCAATGTCTCCAAATTGGATGAGGATATCGATACGGCGACAACGCCTTCGATTGCCAAACAGTTTGTCAGCAACCTGACCGCAGCTGTCTCTGTCTATGGCAAGTCCTTGCTCACATTCGGTGATACCTACACTGGATTGAACAATTCCGATTATGCCTATATGAGTGACTTCGGCGATATTCTTCCGATTCAGTCCCATTCCGAAGGCGGCAAAGCCGTCATCTTCCTTATCGACGTGTCCGGATCAATGGAAACCGATAACAGAATCGGCATGGCCAAGAAAGGCTGCATTGCTGCCTTGGATACCTTCTCGGATGAAGATATGGTCGGTGTCACGACGTTCGAAAGCGATACTCATATCATCAAGCCATTGACGAGTATCCGCAACAAGGATGAAATTGCTGCCGCTGTCAACAAACTGACCTCTATGGGTGGCACTGTCATGGGCGCTGCCTTGAAGCAGTGTGGAAAACAGCTCAACAATTCGACCGCTGAGTTCAAGACGATTATCACATTGTCGGATGGTGATCCGTTCGATACGGATTCCGATCTTTACAAGATTGTCCGCAATCTTGCCGCTGACAACATTACCTGCTCCTTCATCAACATCTCCAACAAGAGTGGTGAAAGCCGTCTGAAGAAAATGGCCACCTACGGAAATGGAAACTACTATTATGTCCGTTCCGCCCAGCAGCTTGTCGACGTCATGGTCAATTCCGTCAGCGAAGAAATCACGAAGATTCATATTCTTCAGGATGATACGCAGATTGTTGTCCGCAATGGAGAGGATGCTGTCTTAGCCAACACCGGAAGCGATTTTCCGACAATCAGCGGATTCAACTATTGCCGTATCAAGCCACAGGCCAATACGATTCTGACTTCGACGTATATCAAGACGCAGACGAATGATGATGGAGATGAGACGACCGTGACCTACAACGTGCCATTGTATGCCTATTGGACGTATGGAAAGGGAACGATTTCCTCCTTTACAGCCAATATTGCGGGTGATGACATCTCTTACTTCAGAGCTTCTGCCTCCGGAAAGCAGTTCTTCAAGAACATGCAGACGACCTCCCTTCCGGAACGTTCGACAAAGAACTTCCTGGATATGTCTTATGACAATTATGGCACGACCTCGACGGTGAGAGTCAATCCGAACAATGGAGACTACACCGGAAAGATCACCATCAAAGTCAAGGATCCCAATAATAAGGAAGAAACCTATGAGCTTCTCTATGATGGATCGGATTATTCCTGCTCCATCGCCATGAACGCCACAGGAAAATACACGGTCGAGATTTCTTATTATGAATCCACGGATGGTGTTATTTCTTCCTCGGAGACAGCGACTGCGACGCTTCCTTTGTACTTCGACTATTCCAAGGAATACAACTTCTTCTCCCAGGAGGAGAATGATCTTATGTATCGCCTTGCCAAGCAGTGCAATGGTGCCAATACGTCCAACAGCATCGAATATGCCAATGATGAATCTGAAATTGCCTATTCGAGCTACTTCTCCACGATGATGATCTTCCTTTTGATCAGTGTCATCCTCTTCTTGATTGATATCTTCATCCGTAAGAGTGATTTCCTTTTCAAAAAGAGATTGCCTGGTGAAACCAACGCCAGCATTCAGGAATAAGTCATGAACCACCTTTCTCCTTGAGGGGTGGTTTTTCGTTGCGTAAAATGACAGATTCTGCAACTTGTATGCAAGCTTGCCGCCTATCATTGAACAAATCATGCCTAGGTAGTATAATAAAACTCAAGAGAGGAAGTATCTTATGTTTTCTTGGCAACATTTTGTTTGGTTGGGCATCTCCCTGATTCTTATTTTGGTTTGTTTTTATGTCTTTCGGTTTAAAACACATCTCAAATTGAGTACCTTCCTATATATATCGGCTGGGTTTGTCTTTCTCCAGGAATTGATTCAGATGTTCGGCATGATGGATTTTCTTCCCTACGCCCAGGGAAATGAACATAATGTCGATGGCATCATCCATTATGCACCCTATTTCGATCCAAGGGATTTTCCATTGCATCTCTGTTCAATCCAGTTCATCTTCCTGTATATTGCCGCCAAGACAAAGAATGAAAAGAAGCAGAAACAGATTCTTTCCTTTTTCTTCCCGACGGCCATCTTCGGTGCGAGTGTCGCCTTGATCCTATCGAATGTCTTCACTCTGAAGAATGAGCCGGGATGGATGAACAAATGCTTCATTTCACCGATCTATTATTCCTTCTTCCTGATTCATTCCTATCTTCTTTTTGCCGGCTTATTCGTCATGACGGACAAGAGATTGGATTTCCACTTCAAGGATTCCCTTTATGGCATCAAGATGATGTACTTCCTCGGCTGTCTTTCCCTGATGGTCAATTCGATGTTTACGGTCGTCAGAAGGGATCCGAACAATGTTCTCAAACCGATCGAAATCATCTCGAATGCGAATCTCTTCTTCACGATGGATATTCCGCTGAATATCGTCATCACGGAAAAATGGCAATGGATACTCTATTTCCTCATCCTTGCCTTGATCATCCCCTGTGTCTTCTTTGCTTTCTTTCTCCCTTTCTATATCAAGGACAGAAAAAAGAAAATTCAACAGCCGACTCAAGAAGCCGTTGTCAGTGAGACCAATGCAAAATGACAAAAAAAGTGATTTTTGATGGCGATGGGACTCTTTATGATTCTGGAAGAAGCATCAAGAAGTCCTGCAATGCGACCTTGAAGCATTTCGGATATGAGGAGATTCCCTATTCTGAACTTGATTTTTTTGTCGGTCCTCCTTTGAAGGAATGCTTCCGGCTATGTCATGTAAAGGAAGAGGATCTTGAGGCTGCCATGGCTTATTATCGGTCTTATCAGAAGGAACACTGTCTATTCGATATCGATCTGTATGAGGATGTGTTTTCTGCCTTGGAGGAACTCAAGAAGAGAGGCTATCTCATCTATCTTGGCACTTCAAGAGCGTATGATCTGGGAAGAAAATTGGTCACGCACTGCAAAATCGATGCTTTCTTTTCTGAATATTACGGCGCGATAAGTGATGGAAGCCATGCCTCAAAGGAAGAAGTCATTCTCAAAGCCGATAAGGAAACTGAGCATTCTGAAATATCCTTCATGGTTGGCGATACATCCATGGATATAGTAGCCGGAAAGAAAGTCGGCTATCAGACGATTGGATGTCTTTATGGATATGGAAACAAGGATGAACTGAAAAAGGCGAATCCGGATTATCTGATCAACAGCTTCAAGGAAATCCTGGAGATACTAAAATGACCCTCAGCGTGGCTGAGGGTTTTCTCTTTGCAAATTCGAAGAAGAAAGACTTCTGGAATCAATTGATTTCAGCGGTCTCGGAGATGCTCATCTTTTCTTCCTTCTTTGTTTCCATCTTTTGGAAGGATTTTCTAGACAGAAGGAAATAACAAATGAAATGAGCAATCATCGTGATGCCCCAGCTGATCGGGTAGGAGAGATAAAGACCGAAGATCGTATGGAATGCTTCGAGATTGAAGAATGTGTAGATATAGATGATTCTAAGGGCACATATTCCGACAAGGGAGACAATCATCGGTGTCAGAGAATAGCCGAAGCCTCTGATGGCGCTCGAAATCGTACAGACAAGGCAATATACGGTGTAGGTCGCTCCGATGATCTGCATCTTTTCTTTCCCATAGGCAATCGCTGTGGGATTGGAGATATAGATTCTTAATAATGGTTCTGACATAAAGAAGACAAAGACGCCTGCGACAACACAGAAGATGAGACCATATAAGGAAGAATAGAAGACGCTCTGATGGATTCTCTTTTTGTCCTTGGCCCCGTAATTGGCTCCGACAAAGGCGACAGCTCCCTGGGCAAAGGCATCGACACCGACAGAAAGGAAGGATTCGATAGAGGATTCCGCGCCTGTCCCTGTCACGGCCTCCGATCCAAAGGAATTGATGCTTGACTGGAGAAGAACATTGCTCAATGAGAACAAGGCGGATTGGATGCCGGCTGGCACACCGATCTTGACGATGGAAAGAATCTCGTCTTTATGAATTCGGAATCCTTTCATTGTAAGCTTTGCAAAGGCGTTTTTATCCTTGATCAGGAAGAAGGTGACCAAGAAAGCAGAGATGGCTTCGGCAATCACCGTGGTGATGCCTACCCCCATGACATCCATCTTGAAGGCGATGACAAATAGGAAGTTCAATCCGACATTGATGATTCCGGAGATGACAAGGAAGAGGAAAGGCTTTGTCGTATCGCCAAGCCCTCTCATGATGGCAGCCCCGAAGTTATAGAGGATGTTGAACGGGACACCGATGAAATAGATAACCATATAGGTGGTCGATAATTCGATGATATCCGAAGGCGTGTCCATCCATTCCAAGAAGAGACGGGACATCGTCACACCGATTACCATCAGGATGATGCCGGAGAGAAGACCTAAGAAATAGGTTGATTGCATGATCCGCTCCGACTTCTTTTTGTCTTTTGCACCATACGCCTGCGCAATCAGGACATTCGCTCCGACGGAAAATCCCATGAAAAGGGAAATGATGAGACTCGTCAGGGAAGAGGTTGCCGAGATGGCACCGACTGAATTTTCCGATCCGAAATTTCCGCAGGTGATCAAGTCGGCTGCGGAATAAAGAAGCTGAAGCCATCCGCTTAAAAGGACAGGCAAGGCAAAAAGAATCATCTTTTTGGCAATGCTGCCTTCCGTCATGTCGATTTTGGCGTTCAAGTGAAATTTTCTTGTCATATATCAACAAAATTATAGAACATAAAAAGCCGCCTTCTTATGGAAAGCGGTTTATTTCAGATTCAATGTAGAGAAGAGAAGAGTGGCAGTCAGATAAAATCCTCTTTCTTCTTCGCTCCAGACCTTGTCACGTCTGGCCATGATGATGAAATAGCCATCTTTTTTCTCGGGCGAGACAAGCTTGTAGGCGAGAAACGTGCGAATATGCATAAGTTCCATCTTCCTAAGCAAAGAAGACTGAGAGATGTCATTCATGATGTTTCTCTTATAAACCATCTTTTTATCTTCGTTCGGAAGATTGATTTCCTCCTCTGTCAGAGGAATGAAACTGAATTCTTTTTCCGCCTCGTCATGAAAGAGAATATGGCTTTGTCTATCATCCTGATAAGCAATCAAGGAATTCGCATAGATTTTTCCGAAGGACTGACAGAGATCTTTCAAAGCGAGGATGCTGTCGTTTTCTTTTTGGAAGGCCTTGAATATGGATTGCACCATATCCGATGGACGGATGTTGTTCTGCTTATTGGAAACCGTGATATTGGCATGCATCTGTCTATCATAGATGATATAGCAGTTCTTTCCTTTCTGCTTTCCTCTATATAATGCTTTATCAGCTAAGGAGAGCAAGGATTCCATATCTATGCCATCAAAAGGATAGAGGACGATGCCACTCGTCAAGGTCATGGTTCCCTGAGGGAAAACACTCTTAAGATAGGAAAAATGGTTGTTACGAACATATTCTGAATACATATGTGCGATATCCCAGACACGCTGCCTATCCTGCACGTTGGGCGTGATGATGGCAAATTCATCTCCTCCATTACGAAAAAGGAACCCGATATCGAGAATGCATGATTTCAGCATGCGGACACAATCAATCAAGGCCTGATCTCCGACAGAATGTCCGAGATTGTCATTGACTTTCTTGAACGTATCAAAATCGATGAAGAAGAGGGCAAAGGGAATTTTTTCCTGTATGAGATATTCTCCAAAGGCATGGAAAACTTTTTTGGAGAAAGCTTTGGTCATATTGTCGTAACGGACATCAACTGGGAATGAGGAAATGAAATCCAATATTTTTTGCTGCATAGAGAAATTATAGGATTTTATACATCATAATGCAATCTGAAAATGAAAAGCCCTTACATTTTCTCTTCTAGATAAGATAAATCATCTTTCAGATAAAGGGTCATGACCTTTGTTTTGACATCCCTCATCTCTAAATTTTCAAAGTGGACGTTCTCGACATATGAATCACTTAATCCGATGATGGAAATGCCGACCTTGGCTTTTTCGATATCGACATTCCTGAATGTGAAATCATGGAAATGAGGTGGGATTGTCGAATAAGGGATGGATGTCGAACTGGGATAGTTCATCGTGATATCGATGGCTTCCTTTTCGATTCTTTCCATCTGAATGTTCTCGATTTTGACATCCTTGACATATCCTCCGCGTCCTGGAAGGGATTTGATGCGGATTCCACGTTCCGACTGAATGATCTTTAGATCATGAATATGGATATTTTCCACGCCTCCGCTCATGGCGGAGCCGATGGCAACGCTCGCATGGCCTTTGTAGAAGAGGCAGTTGCGGATTTCGACATTCTTGCAGGGTCGGTTGACTCTCATTCCATCTTCGTTCAGTCCGGAATTGATGGCGATTCCATCATCTCCGGTATGGAACGAACAGCATTCGATCAAGACATCTTCGCAGCTGTCTGGATCGATGCCATCTGTGTTTGGCCCATCCGAATATAGGGAGATGTTTTCGATATGGACGTTCTTGCAATAGACAGGATGTATCATCCACATCGGAGAATCGACGATAGTGAAATCCTTCAGATGGATATTTTCTCCTTCGATGATTTCGATGAAATCTGGTCTAAGACAGCTCGTTTTCAGATCGAGGACGCGTTCCTCAAGAGGAATCTTGTTGGCCTCAGCATAGCAAAGACGATTGCAGGACTCTGCCTGCAGTTTCTTATTCTTCCACCAGACATAGCCATTTCCGTAAATTTTCCCTTTTCCTTGGATGGTGATATTGTCATTCTTATACGAGTAGATGAGCGGATGGAAACTATAGCATTCGACACCCTCAAAACGGACAAAGGTCTTTTCGAGGTAGTCGCAGATGTCCGTTGAGAAATAGATGTTGGCTTCTTCTTCGATTGTGATGGTGATGTTGCTCTTCAAGGTCCATGGATAGGAATAATAAGTTCCTTTGCTGATGATGATTTCATCGCCTTCACTGGCATTATTGATGACATTGGTGATGTCATCGAGATGATAAGTTGTCTTGACAATCAGTTTCATATAATTTTCCTTTCTGTTTCTAGAGAATTGCGGATATCAGCATGGTGAAGAGAGGAAGAGAAATCATGGATAAAAGAGTGGATATGACGACGCTGGATACAGCGACATCTTCATCAAAGTGGAACTGAATGGCAAATACGCTTGTGATGCTGACACAAGGACATGCCATCAAAATGAAGATGACCTGCAACATAAGTGAATCGAGATTGAGGAAGAGACGGAAGAGACAAAGGATTCCCAATGTGATGAACGGACAGAGAATCAGCTTGATGGCGATAGTGAGCCACATATAGATATCCTTGATGACTTTTTTTAGCTGCATCGTGCTCATGACCATGCCGATGATGAACATGCTCAAAGGCGTATTCATGTTTCCAATCAATGCCAAAGGCTTTTGGATATACTCATTGACCTCGACTTTGCAAAAGAAGAGTATGAGGCCTAATATCAAGGCGTAGATGACTGGCGTCTTCAATAGGCTGATGGCAATCTTCTTCGGCTGGAAGGATTTCGAGACAAGCGTATAGCCGAATGTCCAAAGAAGAACGTTGAAGACCGTGAGGAAGCTTGAGGCATAGATGAGACTTTCAGAGGAGAACAGGGCTTCGATGAGCGGGAATCCCATATAGGCGGAGTTGGAGAAGATCATGGCAAACCGGAGAATGTTTCTCTGATCGGTCTTCCAGAAATGGGAGATGAGCATGATGAGTGCGGCACACACCGCCATGCTTAAGAAGGAGAAGAGGAAACACCAGAGAAGATTGATCAACACCTTGTCATCGAAGGAGGTGGTAATATACGAGTTGACAATCATGCAGGGGACGACAAGATAGACAAGGATGTTCGTCAAGGTCGATTTTGCATCCATCTTGATGAGTCCGATTTTCGTCAGCAGGAAGCCTAGAAAAATCATGACGAACAATGTTGCGACTTGGATAAAGGAAATCAGTGCTAAATTCATATTTTAATTGTTTGCTCCTAAGAAAGAAAAACCGCTCAGGGTATTCTTCAAATGCTTCTTCATCATCAATGAGGCTTTATTCATGTCCTTTTCTTTGAGGGCATAGAGAATCTTCAGATGCTCATGAAGGGATTCCTCATATCTCTTCCTCGATTCCCTGTTCGATAGGGTTCTGATCCTTAGGCATCGATCCATGATGTCGGACATTTCCTTTTCAATGTACGTGTTTTTCGTGAATCTTGCAAGGCCGAGATGGAAATCCTTGTCATGATCGTTTTCGATTTCTTCGATGATTGGCGGGTTTTCATTTTCCATCTTTTCAAAAAGAATGATTTGGTTGTCAATCCAGCTTTCATCGACGGGCTTGTCCTTGAGAAGGAGAAGAATGTTGGGTTCGAGAAGTAGACGGAATTCATAGATGGCAAGAATGTCATTCAAGGAAATCGTGCTGATCAAGGTTCCCTTCCTTGGCAGAATCTGGACATATCCTTCCTCGGCAAGTTTCAATATGGCTTCCCGGATGGGAGTCCTAGAGACATTCATCTTTGCGGCATATTCTTTTTCGTTGAAGACTTCGCCAGGCTTCAGTGCTCCGAGAATAATGTCTTTCTTCAGTTCGTCATAAGCGTTCATAGTCGTTCTCCTGATATATCACAGATATATTACAACTTCTAATAACAAATGAAAAGAGAAAAAAGTCCTTTCATGGAGTCATGCATTGTTCTCTAATGTCAAAACGTGTCCTAGAGATAAGGAGTGAAAAGAAAGTTCCAGCAAAGGTATTTCCGCATGCGGAGAATCCAAAACTGTGAAGACAAATCGTGGGGTATCCCACATGCAATGAAACGGAATTTTGTTCTATTTTTATATGGAATCCATTTCATCGTGTTTTACGTTATAAATCAAAAAACATCAAAAAAGATGAATCTTTATTCATAATAACTCTATCATACTGTTAAAATCCGAAAGTCTCGGAATGGAATTGACGAAAGTCTCGGAATAAAAATGGCAAATCTCTCGGAATGAAATTGACGAAAGTCTCGGAATTTCATATTGTATTTATATGGGATTACGAAAATGAAACTGGAAAATTACAGAAAAAGAATTATTGACGATAAAGTTGAATTATACTTAAAAACTTTCGGTGCTCTTTTGATTGAAGGACCTAAATGGTGTGGAAAAACGTGGACAAGTTTGCGTCATTCGAAGAGTGAATTTTTTATTGCAGATTCAAAAGGGAATTTCAATAATAAAAAATTGGCTATGATAAATCCCGATCTAGTCCTTAGCGGGGAGAGCCCTAGATTGATTGATGAATGGCAAGAAGTTCCTGCCATCTGGGACGCTGTTCGTAGCAAAATTGATTTTTCTGATAAAAAAGGGCAATTCATATTAACTGGATCCGCAACAGTGGACAAAGCGAAGCACATACATTCTGGTACGGGAAGAATTGCCCGTTTAAAAATGAGACCGATGTCGCTCTATGAAAGTGGAAAATCAGATGGGAAAGTTTCGTTAAAAGAGATATGCGATAATACGGCTAGAGATTGCTTCACAGGAGAAGTGGATATAAAAAATATTATAGATTATGTTTTAGTGGGAGGATGGCCTTCATCGATTGATCTTCCGATTGAAAGCGGCATATTGATTTCAAGAGAATATGTTAAATCAGTAATCAATGAAGATATCTATAAAGTGGATAATGTGAAAAGGGATAAACGAAAAGTCGAATTGCTCTTAAAATCTTTGGCAAGAAATGAGTCAACTACCGTTACAAATACAACTCTCAAAAAGGATATAAAAGATAAAGATTATGATGATATCAATGTAGATACAATATCGGATTATTTTGATATGCTTAATAGTCTTTATATCTTAGAAAATATTCCGTCATATTCTAATAATATAAGATCATCATTGAGATTAAAACAAAGCGAAAAAAGACATTTTGTCGATCCCTCTCTTCCAAGTGCCTTGCTTCATCTTACAGAAGAAAAATTACTGGGAGATTTGGAATTACTCGGTTTTTTGTTTGAATCATTGGTTGATCGAGATTTGTTGGCTTACGTCACAGCATTCAATGCAAAACTCTATCATTATCAAGACTACAACAATAATGAAATGGATGCTGTAATAGAATTAGAGGATGGTTCATGGTGCGGAATAGAAATAAAACTCGGTGCCAATCAAATTGAGGATGCAGCCCAAAACTTAATTAAAATAGACAATTTAATCACAAAAAATGGCGGTAAAAAGGCTAAGAGTCTATGCGTTATCTGCGGATTGACAAACGCAGCATATAAAAGGCCTGATGGTGTTTATGTTGTTCCAATCACTTCTTTGAAAAATTAACTGACTTTATAATTCCCAAAACACAAAAAATGGCTATCTGTAAAGGATAGCCAAATAACATGTCTGACAACAGTCGATACGTTTTCTTAATATAAATTTAAGCTGTTCTGAAACTCGACATGCCAAATTCACAAAACGGAAACGCTTTCTTACTTTTCCTGCGGCATTGACTTGATTGAGAGGAAAGGCTTGGAGACTTCATCAAGGGGATCCTTGCAGTCATTGTCAAGCCAATTGATCAAGACATTGTATAATGCACCGGCGACAAACAAAGCGGTGTATTTTTCCAATTTGATGGGGAGGTTCTCCATGAATTCATTGGAGAGGAATTTCAGAAGCTCTGATTCCAATCCGGCTTTTCTCAAGCATTTGTTGGCTTTTATATTGGATTTGAAGAAGAGGAATAAGCCTAAGATGGTCACTTCGTTGTCATCGGGCGTGAGATTGCTGTTGAGAGACAGCGTTGAAAGGTATTTTTCCTTTGTCATCTCAAAGAAGCGAAGGATGATGGCTTCCTTGGAATTGAATTTTCGATAGTAGGTGACTCTGCTGACACCAGCTCTGGCAGCGATGTCGGTGATGGAAATCTCACTATAATCCTTTTCTTCCATCAATTCGAAGAGCGCATTCGTGATTTTCTGATCGACTTCTTTCTTTTTCATGATTCGTAACCCTCTTTTCTTCCATCACATTCGCAGTGATTCTTTAACGATTATAGCACAAAAAAATGAAAAAGAAACATTTTATTTATTTTTGTTATTGTTTTGAAAATAATAGGAACAATTCAAGGACAAAACAAGATAAATAAGAAAAAAATAAATAAGTTCTTAGAATAATGTATATTTTCTCTTTTGCATCGTTACTTTTTGTAACGGATTGAAGTGAAAAAATAATGAAATTCAATCCGTGTTTCTTCTTATATTGACTCCGTTGATTACGTTTCCGACTGGGATTGAAAAATACGTTATTGCTAACTATTTTATTCACAATGTATAATGTGTAAAGCAGTTTGTATGAAGAACACAATCGAGGTACGTTATGCAACATAAGAAGATCAATCTCTTACTCAGTTTGCTTTCGATGATGACCTTTGCTTCCTGCCAAACGCAGGAATCGAAATATTATTCGCTTCAGATTTGGACTTACTATAATGGAGATACGGAGACTTCCTTCCAATCTCTTGTCGAGGAATTCAATAACACGGAAGGAAACAAAGAGAAAATCGCTGTGACGGCCCAAAGCCAGGGAAAGAAAGTCAATGACCTCCTCCAAGCTTTGCTGGATACTGCCCAGAACAAGGTCGGAACCTCAACGATGCCCGATCTCTTTCTAGCCTATTCGGATACTGCCTATGAACTTGATAAACTCGGTAAGATTGCTTCCCTGGAGGATTATTTCACAACGGAAGAACTTTCCAATTTCGATTCTGGATTTCTGAATGAGGGAAGAATCTCATCGGATGGGAAGGTCAAGATTCTTCCTGTTTCCAAATCGACGGAGGCCTTATATATCAATAAGACCGATTTCGATAAATTCATCGACCAATATCCCGAACTCAACATTCAATATAGCGACCTGACGACCATTGAAGGCCTCATCGAGGTCTCTCAGAAATATTATGAGAAGACAAAGAAGGCTTTCTATGGAAGAGATTCCTTGGACAATTATTTTGTCATCGGGGCAAAACAGCTTGGAATCGATATTTTCCATTATGATGAAAACAACAATTATGGCATCAATTATGACAAGGATGTCTTCAAGAAACTGTGGGATTCCTACTATGTTCCTTTTGTGAAGGGCTATTTTGATGCTGTGGGCAGCTTTCGCTCAGACGATATCAAGAACGGAAAGATTCTCGCCTATGTCGGTTCGACATCCTCGGGCGGCTATTTTCCAAACAGCGTCGTTGTATCTGATACAGAAAAGTATGACATTCAGGCAAGTGTCTTACAGGCTCCGAAATTCAAGGATGGAGGAAATTATGCGGTGAGCCAGGGAGCTGGCTTCTGCATCTCCAAATCGAACACGGAGCAGGAAAAAGCGGCGGCCACATTCCTAAAATGGCTCACGAAGAAGGAAAATATCCAGAAATTCTCTGCGAACAGCGGATATTTTCCAGCGACTGTCGATGGATTCGACAATGAATTCATCTCTTCACAGAAAAGTGAGAAGTTCAAGGATACATTTGAGGTGGCCAAGAAAACCATCGCCGAGAATACGATGTATTCGAATATTGTCGGCGAAAATGGAACAAACTATCGAAATCAGCTCAATACATCCTTATCCAAGGCGTGCAAGGATGCAAGAAGCGCAGTGGTCGCATCATCGTATGATGAGAATGTCATTGCGAGTTATACATCGGATGAAAGGTTTGAGGAGTGGTTTTCTTCCTTCACAAAATAAAACATGTTCGGAAAATTCCATAAACTGAAAAGAAGCGTCGCATTCCGCATCATCCTTCCTGTTCTGCTGATTACTCTTTTGGAAAGCATCAGCGTTGCGAGTCTTCTTTATTTCCAAGTCATCGAGAATACGATCAACCAATCTTTGGTGACGAATTTTCAGTCCACTGTGAATGTAAGAAAGAATTATGTTGAAAATCTGATTTCCAACTCATGGAACAATATCGACTCCATCTATTCGGATATTGTGGAAGAGACAAAAAATCTCTATCACATAAATTCAAAAAGGAGCACTGATTCTCTTGATTCGATTCTCACGGATGAGGATGAATCAATCGAATATCTTTGCGATGTCTCATCCTATCTCAATGATTTGATTACATCCAATAAAGTGAATGATGCCTATATCATATTGGACAGCCAATTTCCTTCTTCGGATAAAAAACTTTTGGTCTATATGCGCTCGAAGAATCCAAAATTCTCCTCCGAGAGCGAAGTCGATATTCTCTTTGCCCCTCAGAAGGTGTGGTCCATCTTCTACGAACAGGGATATGGCCTCGATAATACAATCGAGACGAATTCCTTTCAAGACATTAAGAACAAGGATTTCTTTACGAAGCCCATCGAATACTATAAGGAGCATCAAAAGGTTCAGGGATATTGGTCAAGTCTTGCCACCATCAAATCCAATCGGGTCTTGACTTATTCCAAGCCCCTTGTCGTCGATGGAAGAGTCCTCGGTGTTTTGGGAATCGGATTGACAGAGAATTATCTTAAGACATCTCTTGCGAGTCTTAATAAAGGCGAGGGAATCAATATTTCTCTTGCTCAGAAATCGAATGGGAATTTCATCGGCTATTTCAATTCCTTTATCGACTATTCTCTTCCGGGTTATGAAGATGTTTCCCTCACAAAGACAAAATATGATGATATACAGGAATTCGACAACGATGGTGTGATGGAACTCTACAATGAGGTATCCTTGAATTTCTATGACAATGCCAACCCGTTTGATGAACAATGGTACATCATCGGAATCCTTCCCAAGGAGAAGGTTTTCCAAGCCTCGAATTGTGCCATCCGTCAGATTATTTTCATCTATCTGATTGCTCTCCTTCTCTTGATTCTTGTTTCCTTCATTGTCGGCACACTGATTGCCAGGCCGATTGTCAAGGTCTCTTCCTCCCTGAATGAGGAGAATGTCAATGATATTCCATTGACGAATATCAGTGAGGTCGATACCTTGATTGAGAAAATCAATTCCTATTCGAAGAAGAACCTCTCCTTAAACAATCGACTGAAGAGAATCGTCGAAGATTCCTCGCTCCAGGTCGGCTTTTTTGAGTACACAAAGAAAGATGGGATGGTCTCTTCCACAGTTCAGTTTTTTAGGATGCTCTCCCTGGATACGGAAGAAGAACTGTTTGCCTCTGCGGATTTCCTCGCCCTGCTCGATAAGGTCAAGAAAAATATCGTCACGTCCACTTATCCGGAATTGAATCAGTCGATTCTTGAATTGCCTGGTGAAATCTCCTTTTTTGTCAATCGTCGCTTCCTTCAGATGAAGATCGTCCAGCAGGATTATGGCGTCATCGCGACTTTGATCGACCAGACAAAGGCCTATGAGGAAAAAAAGAAGATTCTCCATGAAAGAGACTATGATTCATTAACCGGCCTGCTCAATCGACGCGGTTTCCTTCTGAAGGTGAAAGAAGTGATGAAGAAGGAGACGGATGCCTACCTGTTCATGATTGATATCGACAACCTCAAGTACATCAATGACCAGTACGGGCATGATGTCGGCGATAAATATCTGTGCATCGTCGGACGCTATCTTGCCATGCTCAGTGAAAAATTTTCTCACTTCTATGCCTGCCATGTCTCTGGTGATGAATTTGTCCTCTATCTCTATGATGCGACTGTTGAGGAAAAGGAAAATCTTGTCCAGGAACTGAGCAATGTTTCCAAGGAATCCCTTGATGTCAAAAATGGACATCTCTATATTTCCTTGAGCATCGGCATCTGCCAGTACAAGAAAGGCATGACCTTCGAGGAAATGAACAAGAAAGCCGATTATGCCATGTACTTGGCGAAGTCCAATGGAAAGAACTCGGTCCGTGCCTTCGACAAGGAAGCCGAGATGAAATTCCAATATGAAAGCATTCTCTATGAGGATCTCTTGGAAATCATCGACAAGAAACTTCTTCGATACGCCTATCAGCCGATCATCGATATTCATACCGGAGAGATTCTTGGCTATGAAGCCCTGATGAGGCCGAAGATCAAAGGATTGTCTCCTTTGAGTGTTCTCAATGCAGCAAGAAAATACAATCGTCTCTACGATATTGAAAAACTGACCCTTTTCATGGCACCGGAAGCCTTCTTTGCCTCAGAGTCGGACAAGAAGCTCTTTATCAATTCCATCTCTTCTCAGGTTCTCAATGATGCTGACTTTTCCGCTTTTGCCGATACCTATAAGGATCGATTCGATCGTCTTGTCATTGAACTCATCGAAGAAGATATGGGTCAGAACAAGGTCATCCAGAAGAAAATGGAATTCATCAATCAATACAACATCACCTATGCCATCGATGACTATGGGACTGGATATAACAATATCGGCATGATTCTTTCCTATACGCCTGAATTCGTCAAGATTGAAGGCTCATTGATCCGCAACATCGACAAGGATGAGAAGAAGCAGAGATTGGCTAAATCCATTCTTTCCTATTGCAGCATCAATCATATCAAGGTCGTTGCCGAGTCCGTGGAAACCGTCGAGGAACTCAAGATGGTCAAGGATCTTGGTGTCGACTATGTCCAAGGCTTCCTTCTTGCCAAGCCGGAATTCGAAATCATGGACTTGCCGGAAGAAAAGAAGGAACTTGTCCGCACGATATGAAAATAGACTGCCATGTTCCCTACAAAATATAAGGGGAGGATGGCAGTCTTTTCTTAGTGCGATATCTGTCTTCCGAAGAAAAGAGAAGAGAACTCTCATCTCGACGAAGGCTGTATCCTGAATTCATGAATGAAAATCGAATCTCATCGAAGATTCTGCATAAAGAAGTCAAATCCTATTTGAAAGCGTTTCAATGTCTGTGCCATTGCATGAGATATGGACAATGGAACGATTCATTTTAAAATGCCATGTTAATTTGAATGATCTGATTTTTTAAGAATCTTTTTTTCGTTTTATGATGTAATCTGTGACGCGAAAACTTCCTGATATGACAAGCCTTTTGCTTACTCTTTTTGACTATGGTAGGGTTTTCATAGCATTAAAACATTTCACCGAAAAATAAAGTGAACTTGTTTTAGAAAAGGAGTGCAAAATGCCAAACAAGAAAAAGCTGTTGTTGACAGCATTGCTCAGTTCAGCGATGCTCATGCCGCTTGTAGCATGCAGCAAAACAAGCGACTCCACGCTCCCATCTTCTTCCTCCTCATCCTCTTCCTCTTCTTCCACGTCTTCATCCTCATCTTCTCCCGATACAGAAAAGGAAGTCCCGACTGAGGAAGGAAAGTACAAGACGAATAAGAATGACGGAGGCGTATCTAACAAAGGTAAGTATTACACCGACTACGCGACGCTAGATGATGCTTACAAGGCAGGACGCGAACTGAACATTCAGTTGGCAAGAGAAGGACAGGTCTTGCTGAAAAATGAAAACAATACGTTGCCTTTGAGCAAAAAGGAAAAGAACATTTCCGTATTTGGATACAATTCCACATCGCTTCGCAACGGGGCAGGTTCCGGTTCCGGTGGCGGTTCATATGGCATCAAGCAGACGGATCTTCACAGCGCCTTGGAACTTGCCGGCTTCAATGTGAACACCAAGCTCAAGGATTTCTATGCTTCCCATACGACAGGCGTCGAAATTGGAACGGGCGACAAAACCTGGAGCAGTTCCGGCATTGTCTACACGGAATATGCACCGGACATCATCCCTGATTCCGTGCGTGCGACTTATGATGCGTTCGATGATGCGGCAATCTTTGTCATTAGCAGGGAAGGCGGCGAAGACAAGGAATTGACAAGAAGTGGCTTAGATGGTGACAACAAGCATGAACTTCAGCTCACGAACAATGAGAAGAAGATGATCAAGCATCTGAAGAGCAACTTCAGCAAGGTCATCATCCTGCTGAACTCTTCCAACGCCATGGAGCTTGCCGACATTCAGGCGA
Source organism: bacterium (assembly GCA_963660905.1). Lineage (GTDB taxonomy): Bacteria > Bacillota_I > Bacilli_A > RFN20 > CAG-288 > Enterosoma. The sequence continues at coordinate 90,790 of CAVKZJ010000002.1, forward strand.
AGAAGACGGCAGACAATTACGGTGTCGATGCGATTCTCTGGATTGGCGGATGCGGCAATGATGGCGCGATCGCCATTGGTGAAATCCTCAATGGCACGACCAACCCATCCGGCAGACTTGTCGATACCTATGTCGCTGATTTCAAAAAGGATCCGACATATTACAATGTCTGCGACAATAGCCATCTGAAGGATGAATCGGGCAATCCTTATGATACTTATGTCTATGTCGATGGTCAAAAGGTGACAGACGGTGGCAATTATGATCTGCATTCCATCGAATATCGCGAAGATATCTATATGGGCTATCGTTATTACGAGACGAAGGCAGCCGACATGGGAGAAGCAGGCGAGAAATGGTATCAGGATACTGTCGTCTATCCATTCGGATATGGTCTGTCCTATACGAATTTCCAGTGGGAGTTGGTCAACACCCCAGAAAAGGCAATCATTCCGAGCGCAGATACATCCATCACCATCGACGTCAAGGTGACAAACACCGGCAATTATGCAGGAAAGGATGTCGTTGAATTGTACAATACCGCCCCATACACGAAGGGTGGCATTGAAAAATCTGCCGCGGCCCTTGTTCAGTATGCGAAAACGGACTTGCTCGAACCTGGCGAAAGCCAGACTCTGTCCATCACAATTGCCGCACAGGACCTTGCATCATTCGACTGGAGCGACAAGAACGACAATGGATTTAAGGGCTATGAACTCGAAAAAGGCGATTATACATTGTCTCTGAGAAAGAATTCCCATGAATCCGTGCTGAATGTGACAAGAACCGTCAAGGAAGACATTCTCTGCAAAACGGATCTCGATACCGGGTCGGAAATCCTTCCATTGTTCGGTGGTGAAATCGATGGCCTTGAACAGTACAAGTCGACCAACGATGCCCTTGAAAATAACCTTTTGTCCCGTTCTGACATGTCCTTGCTTCCCAAGACTTCGACCAAGCAGGATAGAACATATAAATCCTCCGAACTCAAAGACATTCTCGAGGATAGGGATTATTTTAGCTTCGATGACAAGAAAACAGATCCTTGGTATGTGGAAAATGTCCCGACTGCCTGGAAACAGGCCGATTCCGCAAAGAATGCGAATCAGCTCTATAAGCCAAGCGATTCCCGCTCGGGCATCAAGCGTACCGGCGCAAATGCGGATAAGGCGAGTATTCAGCTCAACGACTTGGCTGGCGTAACCTATACGGAACCGACCAAAGATGCGAATGGAAATGAAGTTGCCGCAACGGATGAGGGAACCAAGAAGTGGGATGAATTCATGAATCAGCTCACGTTCGAGGAAATGGCGGCAATCTGTGGGTTCGGCAATTTCGGTGGCCTGGCTGTCGATTCAATCGGAAGGCTTGCCAGTGTCGCAGCGGATGGCGCAAGTCAGTATGCTTCGAATACGAGCCGCGGACAATTCACAACCGAAGTCGGAACGTTCTGGGTCACATCCGTCGTCATTGCCTCTACTTGGAATCAGGAACTCTGCTATAAGCATGGAAGACAGGTCGGAAACGAATCCTTGTTTACTGGCTGCAATGGATGGTATGCTCCATCGACGAACATCCATCGTTCACCTTTCAGCGGCCGCAATTTCGAATATTATTCCGAAGATGGCGTTCTTGCAGGACTCACCGTCGGCAATGTCGTAAAGGGCACAAGCTCAAAAGGCGTTGTCTGCTATGTCAAGCACTTCTTCATGAATGATCAGGAAACCAGCCGTATGGATGCAAATGGCATCATTGAATATGCGACCGAACAGGCTATGCGTGAAATCTATGCCAAGCCATTCGAATACGCTGTCAAATATGGCGATAGCATCGGCATCATGAGTGCATACAACACAATCGGCCTGGCAACATGCTCCACGAACTATGCCGTTCTCGAATGCCTGTTGAGACAGGAATGGGGATTCAAAGGTCACGTCATCACAGATATGCTTCATAGACCGGATTACCGTGAGCTCAATCAGCTTGTCCGTGCCGGAAATGATTTGCCGCTTGTGGATGTCACGACGACGAGTTCGACGAATGCTCTTGAAGGTTGGTATGATTCTGCGACGAACAAAGTCTATGTCGCAAAGGATAATGAAAATGCCCAGCTTGCCAAAGCGGAACGAGCGAGAATCTTTGGTGCCGGTGTCACGTCGGGGGAAAATCTCTTCAATGAGACATTGAAGGGATATGAGACAGTTTCCTCTGCCACACACTGGTATGCGGTCCGCAAATCCGCTCAGAGAATTTTGTTCAATAATCTCCATTCCAACGCCCAGAAAAACGGCTACAACACTTCCGTATCCACCAAGAAATACAAAGCGGATATTCAAGAAGAACAGACCGGATGGTGGTGGAAGACTACCATCGGTTACAGTGCCACAATCGATGTCTCCGAGATTATCAATCAATTCGATAGCCAGGATATCAATGTCAGTGTCATAAAGATCGAAGGACCGGAAGGCTTTGAATTGACGGGAACGTATTCCAACACGGATAAGACGGTGAAACTGGCCACGAGCGTTGTCGATGTCACGAAGATTCCTGAAGGTGAATATCAAGTCGAATTGACAATCACCCTTGATGGATGGGTCAAGGTCAATGTTCCGATTTCCGTCGAATTGGCCTGGCCTTCTCAGGAATAATTTTCTTCCGTTCACTTAAAAATGGCAAATGACATAATGCGAATTATGTCATTTGTCGTCATCTCAGAAGGATAAATCAAAACGAGGTTAATACCATGAAAAAAATTCAAAAATTCTTCTCCATATTGCTTGTTCTTGGATCGTTTGCATCCTCAGTCAGCTTGAATTCCTGTACCACTTCCACTTCTTCGGAAAATCCTGCGGAATCCAGCACGGCACAGACATCACAGAATGATGGGTCTGCCACAAAAGCTGAGGTCTCATCCATCAAAATGAAGACGTTGCCTACAAAGACGGAATATTATGTGAATGATACGTTTTCTGTTGAAGGCGGTGTTCTTTCTGTGACGTATGCCGATAACACGACTGGCGACGTGCCTTTGACTGCCGATGGTGTCGAATACAAGGCGCCGGATATGTCCAAGGAAGGAAAGAAGACGATCACAATCAAGTATGGAGGAAAGTCGACAAGATTCTCCGTTCAGGTTTCCGAACATGCTCTCAATTTCTATTTTGACCTGAACTATGAAGGCTCTGATCCGATCGTCAAGGAAGTCGTTGCCGGATTCAAAGTGAAATCCTCTGACGCGGGAACCCCGACACGTGCAGGCTACACATTCTATAAATGGTACATCGATAAGAATTGCACCATCGAATATGATTTCGATACCATCATTCAACAGGATGGCGAAAGAATCTACGCAAAGTGGAAAGAGAATGGAGCGACCTATTATGACGTCAAATTCGATCTCAATTACATCGGAGCAAAGCAAAGAGAATATCCGCAGATCGTAAAATCGGGAGAGTATGCCTATACGCCGGCAATCACGCCGACTTATGACCAGCATACTTTCAAGGAATGGACGACAGATAGTGCGGGAACCATCTCGTATCAAGCGACGACATTTGCCATCAGCCAAGACACCTCCATTTATGCTCAGTGGACCAAAAGCACCCCTGTCAAGACAAACTATGTCTTTGAAGCCGAAAATGTCAATCTCAACGGCAAGAGCGGACCGGGTTATTCTGGATCCAACTCGAACAAGAATATGATTGTCTCGGATGCCGGCGGCTCACGTGGAGCGAGCGAGGGAAGATTTGTCTGCTATCAGGGAATGCAGGGCTGTTCACTGGAATTCGAGATTGTCACCGACGTGGCATGCACGGCGAATCTCGTTTTCCGTTTTGCCGCTGAGAGCAAATCGATGATTCTCACGACAGACAATAAGAATACGGGTTCCTATGCAAAATATAAGATCAGCTATGGCACAAGCCTGAATGATCTCACGGAAATCAAATATTCCGATATCGAACTCAACACGATGCCAGATAGCGAGAATGGTGCCTTCAAGGATTGTGCGATTGGCAACATCAATCTGAAAGTCGGTGCCAATGTCGTGCAGGTCATGACAGACAATACGAATACGGATGGCTTAGGCGGAACCTATAAGGCGACAGCTCCTGCTATCGATTGCATGAAGCTGAATGACGTGACGAATGAAGCAGCTGTCATATGGAATGGTGAAAAAGGATGTCCTTTTGCAAACCAGAGATGATGGGAGATGAGGGCAATGAATAAAAAATCAAAAATTTGGTTGGCTGTATCCTGTCCGGTCATCGGCCTACTCGTTGTGCTCACGATTCTTGCAAACACGGTCTTCTTCACTTTGTTCTGTACTCTCATAGGGGGAAAAAGACCTGTTCTTGCTGAGGGTGAAAAATTGATGTATTCGACTCTCTCCACGAGCAAAAGCGAAGCGCTTGAGCTAGCGAAGAAGAAAAACATCGAAGTGAATGAAGAAGGAATCATCCTACTGAAGAACCAAAACAATTCCTTGCCACTGAAGGAAGGGGCAAAAATCAGCGTGTTTGGAAAGAATTCTGTCAACCTTGCTTATAGCGGTTCCGGTTCGAGCGGTGGTAGCACAAAAGATGCCGTCGATCTCTACAGTGCTCTTCGAAAAGCAGACTTCTCTGTCAATGAGACACTCGAGAAATTCTACAAGAGCAGTGCATCGGGTGCACAAAGAGTGGCGAATTCCACGGATTTGGATAGTGGAAAGACAAGATCTATCGCAACGGCTGAAACTCCCCAATCGCTCTATACCGAGAACGTGAAGTCGAGCTATTCGAAATATAGCGATGCGGCGGTGGTTCTGCTTACGAGAATCGGCGGCGAAGGATTTGATTTGCCACGCACGATGAGTGGCGCAGAAGGCGCCTACTCTCCGGACGATCATTATCTCCGCCTTGACAAGAATGAAAGAGATCTGATTGATTCCGTCTGCTCATATGGCTTTGATAAAGTCATTGTCCTTTTGAATGTCGGCACGACGATGGAACTCGGCCTGTTGGAAAACAATGAGAAAGTCGATGCGATTCTGCAGATCGGATATCCAGGAATCAATGGCGCTGTTGCCATCGGCGAAATCCTCTGCGGTAAGGTGAACCCCTCAGCGAAGACGCCGGATACCTATGCGGCGGATTTCACTGAAAATCCTGTCTGGAATAATTTTGGCGAAGCCACGCCAGGTTCCGACAGATATAATTACAGTGAGGATGAATATCATTTCGTTCATTACGAGGAAGGAATCTATGTAGGCTATCGTTACTATGAGACACGTTTCACTACCGAGAAGAATTCTGAGCAATGGTATAAGGAGAACGTCATCTATCCGTTCGGTTATGGTCTGTCCTATACTTCATTTTCTTGGAAGATCGATGCTTCGAGCATTGAAAACAAGGAAATCACCAAGGATGGGAAGTATACCATCAAGGTCACGGTCACAAATGATGGTACCCATGCAGGAAAAGATGTCGTTGAAATCTATGGCGGCGCCAATCAGGCTGGCATGATAGAAAAATCATCGAAGGTCTTGCTTGGATTTGCCAAGACGGAAGAACTCAAGCCTAAGGAGAGCACGACCCTCTTCATCGATATCGATCCCTATTCCTTGGCCTCCTATGACTATAAGGATGAAAACAAGAATGGCTTCAAAGGATATGAAATCGAAGGCGGAGCCTATACGCTATTTGTCGCAACGGATGCACATGACTCAAAGAACACCTACAATTTCACAGTTCCGGAAGAAGGCATCCGATATGAAGAAGATCCGACGACCGGATATGAAGTGAAGAATCTGTATACGGACAATGAAAATGAATGGCTGAATTCGGATACGGCCCTTTCGACAGTCCTGTCGAGAAAGGATTGGGAAGGCACGTGGCCGACTGCCCCTACGGATGCGGATAGAGAGGTGAAAGATGAATTCATCGAAGTGGTGAAGGATGAAGAGCCGAACAATCCACATATCGATGAATATGAGGATGAAGAACTTCCTTATTTCGGTGAGACAGGAACACTGGTGTTGCGAGACATGCTCTATGACGCCAAGACCGGTGAGTTTGTCGGATATCCCGATTATGATGATCCTCGCTGGGAGCAGCTTCTCAATCAGTGCACATTTGCTGAACTGCAGAACATGTACAGCTATGGTGCCTTCAAATCAGAACCGATAAAGAGCATCGAAAAGCCTCTTACCAATGATACCGATGGCTGTGCCGGATTTGTCAACTTCATGGACAAGGTTGGAACCTATTGGGGAACTTGCCTGTATTGCAGTGAGACCATCATGAGTGCGACATGGAATGTCGACCTTATCCGAGAACTCGGAGAATGCGTCGGCGAGGAAGGCGTCTGGGGTGCGGATACCAAGGGAAACAATCTCCCATATTCTGGATGGTATGCACCTGGAATGAATATCCATAGAAGTCCGTTTGGCGGAAGAAATTTCGAATATTTTTCTGAGGATCCCTTCCTCAGCGGGAAGATGGCTGCGGCGGAAATCAGCGGCTGTCAGTCCAAAGGCGTCTATTGCTTCATGAAGCATTTCGCCTTGAATGAGCAGGAGACTTTCAGGGCGATCGGCGGAAGTATGAGCTGGGTGACGGAACAGGCGATGAGAGAAATCTACCTCAAGCCGTTCGAAATTGCCGTAAAGGAAAGCAAATCCAGGGCCATCATGTCGTCCTTCACCCGTATTGGAGCCCGGTGGGCTGGCGGAGACTATCGTCTGCTTACGGAAATCCTGCGCAATGAGTGGGGCTTCAAGGGATCGGTCATCTGCGATTTCAATACGCATCCTGAGTATATGTTCTCAAGACAGATGGCATATGCCGGCGGAGATCTCAACCTTGCGACGATGCCTACTGTATGGGGAGACGATACTTCCACATCAGACGCAATCGTCATGAGAAAATGCGCTAAGAATATCCTATACACTGTCGCTTATTCGAATGCGATGAAAAATAAGATCATCGGCTATAAGCTCCCGTTATGGGATGTATTGCTGATCGTAGCGGATGTCGTTATGTTTGTCGGTCTTTCTGGATGGGGCGTTTATGTTTTCATTTCGTCACGTAAGACGAAGCAAAAGAAAGACAATATTTAGAACCTCCTATAGAAAAAGACTGTGAAGTTTCAGGTATTTAGTACTAGAAGATACTTGAAGACTCCGCAGTCTTTTTTTGTTCATTTCTATGTCGAAGCAGGAATTCATATTCCGACGAAATGGCTTTCATTGACAATCATGCTTTCTAGAAGGAATCGACATCCTCTAAAGAAATGAATCAGTTGTACATTCGACATTAGTCTTAAATATAAAGTATTCTGTCCTTTGACTATGTCCTATTTATTCGATGAAATCAGAGTCATAGGAAAAGAGTCAAATTCCGCATGAACATATGTGAAATCTGACTCTTCTTTTTATTGCCATCAGTTTCTTCTCGACTATGGATTGCTCGAAGGATCCTTAGCTTTCTTTTGATCCGTTTTGCTTCAATGGCAACATTGCCACCATTGTGAAGATATTCTCTTTCTGTGAAAACATTATCTGTCCTGAATAGCGATTCACGACTTCCTTCATGCTTTTTGTGCCATATCCGTGATTGGCTTTATCAGACTTTTGAGTGATTGGCATGCCTTCCTGGTCCATTTCGACGGTGTGGGAGACATGATTCTCAGTCCTGATGATACACATGTTTCCATGCTGTGTGATGCTTATCGTCAGTTGCTTATGCTCTGTCTTTTTTTCATCTTTCAGGCACTCGATTGCATTTTGCAATGCATTGCCGATCAGTGAATAGATATGATGAGCTTTCATGAAGTTCAAGAGACTGCCATTTGCTGTGCATAGGAGGGTTATTCCCAACCTTTCACACATCATGGCTTTTTCCGAGAGAATGACGTCGAGTGCATTGTTTCCGGTGAAATACATGCTACGCAGGATCTCGTTGTCGGATTCAACTTCTCGTAGACTTTCAAAGTCGACGATGTCATTGTTTTCATGCAATTTCATGTCATGGTACTTGATCTGTATTTTCTCGTTTGCGAGTTTGGCCTCTTCGTACCTCTGCTTATCCTTTTTCAGAAGCTGCTGCAAAACGATATTGTCTTCTTCCAGCTGACGATTACGTGAATTCTGAAATCCGACAATCAGCGTTGACAAGGTGAATAAGCTCGCAATGGAGAGAAGATAAATCTGGCCGGGCAGCGATTCGATTTCCCTGCGGGCGAAAAAGGACAATGTCGTGGCGACAAGTGCGAACATCAAGACGATGTAGATGATTGTCTTGTTGTTGAAAATCAAATCGGATTTCCTGATTCGCTTGACGAGCAGGAAATAGATGATGGGAATGAAGATGAGAAAAGCGACAGGCATGATGATGTAGTAGAAAGACCAGTTGTCCCAATTCCCAGTAAAGTGGATAAGAATGTAAATCAATGTGTAACATGTGTTGCTGATGATGAACTGGCAACAATATATGCATGTCGCGATGAACATGGACTGGTAAACGTTCACTTGGAAACAGACTGCCGTGCTCACGATGAGCATCCCAAGCATCAGGATATAATTGACTGCCTCCGGAATGGGGATATAACCCAATTGTCTCATATGCTCGAATATGAAAATCACGCTGCAGCAAAGACAATAGCGAAGAAAAAACATCGATCGATGCTTCAGGGCAGGAATGAATTGTAGGGCAATGATGAAGAGCTGAATCGTGAATTCATCACATAAATCCATGATCCAGCTGATGGTATTTGCGTAATCAGACATTGATGGTCTCGAAGTTCGCGAAATAGCTAAGCAAAGTCTTGGAAAAGGCTTTGGAATATTTTCGGCTGACGGGCAGGCTGATGTCTCCCTCGATTGTGATGTTCGCTTTCGCATAAGACAGAATATGATGCAAATTGACCAGATAGCAGGCACTGCATCTCGTGAAGTCCTTATCGGAGAGATTGCTTTCCGCTTCATGCATGGATCCTCGTGTTTTTTCGATGGATATCGTGCCATCAGGATTCAATACGTAGAAAAACAGAGTATGAAGTTTTATTTCGACATAGAGGATGCTTGCGACATTCAGCAGTTTGACTCTTTCAGCGGTCTTGATGCGGATTCTCTTGATAGACCTCCGATCAATGAAATTCATGATGCGGTCCATCGTCATGGAAAACAAGACCGGATTTATCGGCTTTATGATATAGCCAAGGGCATCCACCTCATAGCCATTGATTGCATATTGTGCATAGTTCGTGCAAAAGATAATGGCAGACACCGTGTTGACCAATCGAATCTGCTTTGCCAATTTTAAGCCATTGATGCCGGGCATATTGATGTCGAGAAAGTAAATGTCAAAGTCCTCAAGATTTTCTTTCAGCAATTCCTCGCCATTTGAATATGTGTGAATTTCAAAGGAATATTCTTTCGGATCATCAGGCTTGGAATTCATTTTGAGTGCATAATTTTTTAAGGAATTTTCTACTGTTTCCTGAACATTCGCTTCGTCATCGACGATTGCAATTTTATAAATCATTTTTTCCTCCCTAACGATTTTGTCGTGCATTGCGTTCTTTTTTGGATCATCTTAAGCTTCTTTCTTCCTCTAAGTCCTTGTCATCAATGACTCGATCTTTATAGTAGTATTTCCTATCTCTCTCGGAGATCGGACGAATGACCTTGCATGGGTTTCCTGCAGCGATGGAATCCGACGGGATATCATGAACAACGACGCTTCCTGCTCCGATGACGCTGTTTTTCCCGATATGGACACCAGGACAGATTGTCGTATTTGCTCCAATCCAGCAGTTGTCGGAGATGATGACAGGGTCTGTATACATATATCCTCTCATGCTCGGATCGATCGGATGGCCGACTGTGGCGATTGTGACACATGGACCGAAAAGGACGTTCTTTCCAATGATGATTTTTCCGTCGTCAACGAAATGGCAGCAGAAATTCAGATAACTTCCTTCTCCGATCGTGATATTCGTCCCATAGCAACAATAAAATGGAGGTTCTATCCATGCATCGGTTTCTTTGCCGAGAAGCGTGTTTATGCAAGCCATGCGGCCTTCCATGTCATCGGGTGATGTTTGATTGAATTTCATCAGCCTCTTTTTGCATTCGATTCGTTCCTCTGCCAATCCTTCGCAATGATCGGTGAAGAGTTTTCCGGAATGAATTCTTTCTCTCATTGTCATGTTATCTGCCTTCTTTTCTCTTGATGCATTCCCAGGCCTCGTCGTCGATTTCCTCCTGGTGGAAGAGTTTCCTTTCGTCTTCCTTGGTGATTGTTCTGATGATGCGACAGGGATTTCCCGCGGCAAGGGACCAAGAGGGAATATCTTTCGTCACGACGCTTCCTGCGCCGATGACGACATTGCTTCCGATGTGGACGCCCGGGCAGATGACGGAATTTCCTCCAATCCAGACGTTGTCGCCGATAATGACTTCCTTTCCATATTCGAAGCCTGTATTTCTCGTGTCTAGATAGATGGGATGTCCGGCTGTATAGATGGCGACATTCGGTGCCAAAAAGCAGTTGTCGCCGATTTTTACTTTCGCCACATCGATGATGGTGCAGTTATAGTTGGCAAAGAAGTTCTTTCCCACTTCGATATGAGAACCATAATCGCAGTAGAAAGGCGGATTGACAAAGGCACCATCGGATTTTGCGAACAATTCCTTGATCAGGGATGCGATTTGCGTAAAGTCGGAACGGTCCATGAAATTGAGTTTTTGAAGCATTTTTCTGCATTCAGCCATTTCTTTCATGATTTTCTCGTCGGCGATATAGGCAATCTGTTCATCTCTTCTTTTTTTCATGTCCATAATTCAATTCTCCTTTTCCGTCAGGTTTTTCAGCCATTTGTATTTTCTGTAGTGAAGGAAAACGGCTGGCAGCTTCAAGATTTCATCGAGATTCAGCACGAAATAGACAATGATGGTCGGCCATTTGAATACGAATGCGGCAAGACTCCCAAATGGAACGGTGATGCACCACATCGTGATTGCATCTAAGAACAACCCGAATCTTGTATCCCCTCCGGATGGGAAGATGCCGCCGATCGTCATGGAATTGATCGATTTTCCCACTACATAATAGCTGCTGATGAAAAGCATGAACCTGAGATATTCCTTTGCAGTCTCGCTCACATTCGCAAGGTGGAGAATAAGAGGCGTCAAGATAAGAAGAACAAGGCCCGTGATGATTCCAGAGAAGATGGATATCCAGCATAAGGCATTTCCTTCTTTTCTTGCTTCTTCAAGCATTCCCTCTCCCAATAGATTCCCTATGATGATGCTTCCTGAATATCCAAATCCGGAACAGACGCAGATCAAGAGATTTTTTGTGATGTTTGCGATGGAATTTGCGGCGATAGCATCATCACCCAGATGGCCGAGTATCACAGAATACATCGTAAACCCCATACCCCATACGAGTTCGTTGAGAAGAACGGGCGTGACATGATGTAGGAATTTTCTTCCGATAGGCTCGCTTCTGTCTTTGAAATCCGTCAAATGTATCCACAGTTCCTTTTTCTGAAAGAGCATGAACAGGACGATGAGGAATCCGATGATGTTGGATAGGAGAGTAGCCACAGCGGCACCGACAATCTCCATTCTTGGAAAGCCTAGGTATCCATAGATGAAGAGAAGGTTCAGGACGATGTTCAGAATGACGACTATGATGCTGACTATCGTGCTTTTGATGACATATCCGCAGTTTTTCAAAAGTCCCTGCATGACCTGCAGTGCGCCGGAGAAGAGATAGGAGATTCCGACGACCTTCAGATATTTCGCACCATATAGGATCAATGTCTCATCATTGGTGAATGCCCTCATCAATGATTCGGGAATCATGATGGTGAAAGCCATGAACAATACCGCGGCCATGACGACATATATCAATACGAGCATCGATGATTTTCTTACGCCGACATAGTCCTTCTTCCCGTAGTACTGAGCAACAAACATGTTCTCACCGATTGTCAATGCGGTCAGAATGAGGTTGAAGACGAAGGTGACCTGTGAGGCTAAGGAGACTGCAGACAATGAGCTTTGATTGAGTCCGCCGAGCATGAAGGCATCACTGGCGCTGACAAGGGCAAGCATGAACTGCTGTGCCATAATGGGAAGCGCGAGACTCAAAATCTTGTCTCTGAATTTCTTATCCATCTTCATGTATTCATCCTCGATACGAATATAGTTGCTTTTCCTTGCTTTTTATACCAAAATTCACCATAATCATATAACAATCGTTCGCGATGGGGGACAATACGATGGATAAGTGCTCATGCTGGAATTTGAATTCAGATGCATCAGAAAATGTAGCCTACAACAATCCTCGATTTCCCATATACATAAAAGAAGGAAGGCTTTCTTCCTATCCAGGCTATAGCGCCAATAGCCATTGGCATGATGATCTGGAATTCATTCTGATACTAGATGGCGAAATGACGTATGATGTCAACGGACAAACCATTCTCTTGCATGAAGGAGAAGGAATCTTCGTAAATAGCCGCTGTCTGCATTACGGCTATTCCGCCACCCATTCGGAATGCCATTTCATCTGTGTCCTTCTTTCCTTAAAATTGTTCGGCACGAATGAATATCTCGTGGACGAATTCATTAAGCCTCTTGCGGAGAATCGCAATATTCCTTATCAGAAGCTGAACCCTTCCATCTTATGGCAGAACCTGATTCTTCATGATCTCGAATCTCTTCATCTTGAAGGCAAAGAGACAATCAATCCTTTTTCAGCCCTCGAGAAGTCAGCGCATATTTTCCGGCTGCTTTTTGAGAATATGAATTCCGCAAGCCACCAGATCGATGATTCGGATGACATCCTGACATTGACGATGATGATCGGGTATGTCCAGAAAAATTATTCGAATCGAATCCTTCTGATGGACATTGCGAAAGCTGGAAACTGCTGCAAGACGAAATGTACCCAACTGTTTCGTAAATATCTGAATGTATCACCGACAATCTATCTGAATCGCTACCGATTGGAAAAGTCTGCTTTTCTTTTGAAGAATAGTGAAAGATCCATGATCGATATTGCCTATTCCTGCGGATTTGCCAATAGCAGCTACTTCTGTGAATTATTCCGGAAATACTACGATACGACGCCAGGATGCTTCCGGATGAAATGAGAAATCGAATGCTGCAGTTCGATATTCATTTTGTCGTTCTATCGAAAAAGAATATTTCATTTCGATTCGTTATGAAAAACTCTTCTCAGTGGAATGATGGCATCTCTTTATTCTGGTTTTGTCGAATGCTTATCCAATTTTAAATATCATTTTCCATTTTCGATGAAGCATAGAAATGTTAAAATGTAGTCAGGAAGACAAAACGAGGATTGGAGCAAGAATATGACCTACACGAAAATCAGATTGGATTTTGAATACGGACCCAAAGACAGATTCTATAGAGTTGTTTTGATAAAAGGGAATCCGGATCTTTTTGAACTTGGCGTCTATTTTGGAATGGCTGTCGGTGCAGAATTCGAACACTGCTTTCTGATCACTTCCTCCAATGAAGATGCTTGCTATGTCATGGCCCCATTCATGGAGGATCCGATGGTTGGATATAAGTACCTGAGAAACTATCATCTGTCTGACTTAGAGGATGATTTCCGTTATGAATATGACACAGGGGATGGATGGGATTTCGTGTGCCATCGCCATAAGGAAAAAGTCGAGCTTGATTCCAATAAGGAAATTCTCATTCTTGAAGGAAAAGGCCAGGGCATCTGGGAAGACAACATCGCTACGCTTTATGCATTGTTCAATGGAAAACTGAATCCGAATTCGTCGAGACAGAATCTGAAGAAAGGATACTATAAGCCTTGGAATCAGAAAATCAAGAAATTCGGTGACTTCGATCTTCCTTTGGACATTGAACGACTCAATGATGATTTATTTTATGCCCATGATATCTATAACGAAATGCTGAATAATGAAATCGAATATATAAGAGAAGGAGATGTCTGCCTAGACGATTACAATGATGATGATTCTTCCTTATTGCAGTGGTAAGAAAAGGCGTTTACTTTTTATTGGTGATGTATGAAAATGATAAAAGAATGCCATATTCTCTCAGTAAGTAGAGGATGGCAGCCTTATGATATAAAAATATCCATGAATTTTAAATTGAAGAACAATAAATTCCATCATCGATGAATGTTTTGTCGTCTTCAAATGATAGCAGATGCCAGGAAGAACCTGTCCGGAAAGGAAAAAAGAGGAGTTGAATTCCTTCTTCATCTAGAGAATGACATCCTTCGTAGTGGAGTCGGCTTTGAGTAAGAAAATGAATGGAATCATATTTTTGTCCTTGTGACTGATTTGATGTCGATTCCTTCCTTTCTGCATGTTTCTTTCTTAGACAATATCATGCTTTGCATTCATTGCAGTATTGAAAGAAAATTGTTGCTTTACCTCACTTTTGAATGGCATGCATGGATGAATCGAAGAGATATTTTCTACATGGAATCATCGACTTGTTGAGAAATCATGTTTTTTTGATGCTCTAAGTAATTTCGAACATACTGCACTTCTAATTTTTATCATTAACATAAATTCCATGAAAAAACGGGAAAAGGGATGTTTTTGTATAATTTACAAGAAAAGCAATTTTCTATTATTTAGCTCAAAATCTATCTTTTTTAGACAATATGTAGTGCGTATTCTCTCTTTCCATGGAGTCTGGAAAATCTGTATAAAAATGAGTGGTTAGCTACTTTAGGAGTCTCGGTTTGCTGCTTTTCATAAATCATCGGCACGTTCTATGTGCTTTTGAGACGGGATTTCTTCGTTACGAATGCAGGTAATTATTGGATTTTCGGCAGAAAATCGTACGAATTATTTGAAGCTTTCGTTCGATTTGGATATAATAAAAATAAATCAAATTACGAAAGGAGCGCTCAGAACATGTCGATTACTGCGACGGAATTGAAAAACAATCTCGGAAAGTATCTTCTGCTTGCAGCGACGGAGGATATTTTTATCACTCGCAATGGCAAGATTGTCGCTAAACTTTCCAACCCTCATCAGGACAGAGTGGACATTGCAAAATCATTGTTTGGAATTCTTCCGGACGATATGACAGTGGAGGATGCGAAGATAGAAAGACGGAATCAGATATGAACGCGGTCATTGACGCCTGCGTCATCGTGGACGTACTGCAAAGCCGTCAACCATTTTGCAAGGATGGACAATCGATTTTTCTGCTCTGCGCCAACCGGCAATTTGAGGGCTTTCTGACGGCGAAAACCATTACTGATATTTATTACCTGACACACCGTGAAACGCATAGCGACATGACAACTCGGGATATCATGGCAAAGCTCTTTGCACTGTTCGGACTGTTGGATACTACGGCGTTGGACATTCGCAAAGCGATTTCGGAGGAGATTTCTGATTTTGAGGATGCCGTGATGGTTGAGACGGCGGTGCGTTCTGGCGTCGACTGCATCGTGACGCGGAACATGAAGGATTATAGCAAAGCACCAATTCCTGTGTACTCCCCATCAGAGTTCATTAAGCTGTTGACTGAAGCGAGCAAAGATTGATAGGTATGTCGTTGTCCTAAGATGAAAGTCCTTAGAAGCGTCGTTGTCTTAGAAAGATAGGACTGCCTGAAACTATTACGTTCATGTGAGATGCGAATCAAAGAGACTCTTAGTGAGTCATAAGACCTTAAGCATTGAACTAAGAAATATGACGAAGTCATAAGAACATGGATGAATTCTTTTCGAATAGCAAAGAGAAAACTGTTTCTTGAATTTCGATTTCACGAAATGCGGAAAATACTGATATTTGCATTATGCTTATAAATCATCGCTTTTATGATGAAGATGCTTTCCCTGATTTCCCATGAAAAAAAGACTGGCTAGAGAATAACCAGTCTCATGAAGCGATTTTATTTGATCTTGGCGATTTCCGTTTCGAGTTTATCGATATTGAAGAAATCAGCATATTCGATTTCCAGATCGAGAGGACATCCGTCATCGACGTTTGTTCCATCTTTTCTTGTGATGGAATAGTTGGAAGACATGGAGAAGATTCCGCCATCCATGGTGACGCTGGGAAGGACTGCACAATCACCGCCACCGGAACGCTTCCCGATGATCTTGGCATAGCCGTTCTCCTTTGCGATGCAGGGGAAAGCATTTGCACAGGAGAAGGAGTATTCGGAGGTGAGGATGTAGTAGTTGTATTTTCCGGCATAGGAGTCATTGTCTAGGTAGTTTCCATCGAGGTTGTTGTCGACATCGATGGCTTCCTTGACGACGCTCTTGGTCAGGGAATTGGTCGTTGTCAAGACGATGGAATCGTCGGTGAGGAAGGACAGGGCTTCGCCTAAGGCGCTTGCGGCACCGCCGCCATTTAAGGAGACATCGAAGATGACATTCTTCAGATTTGTCTTTTCCTTGAATTCCTTGAAGGCATGATAGAAGGTCGAGAATGTGCTTGTCGTATCCTGATCGATATTGTCCTTTGTCAGCACATCATGGGCCGTGAAGTTCATGAAGTGAACGACGGCAGTCGAGGAGGAAGTGGAATATTCGACCACGGGCATATCCGTTCTATCTTTTATGAGTGTGCCGAGCTGGGCAAAGGCGGTCATTTCCTTTACGAGTCTTGCGTCATATTCGAGAAGGTATTTCTTCAGCAGTTCCTCATCGGTTTTGCTGGAATATTCGCTTGTGAGTCCACGATGGCCGAATCCGGTATGTCCGCCATCGCTGAAGATCTGGGAGAGTGATTTTGCGAAAGCCTCATTGGCGATGTCGCTGTCGGTGGAAAGAAGTTTTTCCTTGAGCCCGAGCTCTTCCATCTTGCTGTCCAGGGATGAGATTCCCAATCTTGGATAATGGCCGTGATAGTTTGCCAGTTCGAAGAGATAGGAATAATAAAAGTAATTTGCGAAACCAGTCGAACGTGTCTTTTTCTTGATGATGCTTCCCTGAGCGAAATTTTTTGCAAATTCGGTGAGTTCCTTTGTCTTCGAATCGATGAAGGTCTCGGTAGAGACCATGTAGTAGTCCTCCCCATTGAAAACAAAGCGTGCGAACGTCGGAGAAAGGGAGATACATTCCAAAATGGAGAAGGGAACATAGATTTTGCCATTGTAGGAAATCATTCCCATCCTGTAGTCATCCAGCTTGAAGGTGATGGCATTTCCAGTCGTCGTCGAGGATTTCTCCTCATTGAGCTTGGCGAGCTTGTTGGAAGTGATGCCAAGCATATCGGTGGTGATGACCTGGCTTCCCGTGAGATTGGTAAACGAATCGAGATCGACGCTCTTGATGCTGTTTTCAATCATTGAGAAGGTCAGGGTAGCGCCCGTGAGGGTATTGACGACGCTTCCTTCGACGACGGCAAAGGCACCCTCCTGTTCAGCGACGCCTTTGCTCATGAAGTTTTCATAGAATTGGTCGAGGCTGACATACGGGACATCCTCAAAGCCATCAAAGAATGTTGTCGGCAGTGTGAAGGACGTCGTGGCATTGACATAGACTTTGCTTTCCGTCAGTTCCTTTGAGACGGTGATGGGCTTGGAAGTGGAAGCTGTTGTGCTTTCCGTGGTCGAGGAGACAAGCGAGGAAGAGTTATTGGTTCGGCACGAGCACAAGAGGGCTGAGAGAACAACAATGGTTAAAATTTTCTTTTTCATGTTTTTTCCTTTTAAAATATAACTTTTTCTTCGGAGAGTTTTTTCATCACTTCATCATACGGGAGAGGCTTGCTATAGAAATAGCCCTGCATTCTTTCGCATCCGCATTCCGATAGGAATTCGACATGCTCTTTGGTTTCCACGCCTTCCGCCAAGGTTCTCAAGGAGAGGCCTTTTGCCAGGTGGATGATGTTTTTGATGATGATCCTGGATTTCTCGTTGAAGGAGCGAAGGAATTCCATATCGATCTTGATCTCGTCGAATTCGAAGTCTTTCATGACGTTCAATGAGGAATACCCTGATCCGAAATCATCCATCCAAATTTCATATCCATACGATCGGAATTCGCCGATGGATTTCCTGACAATCTCCGGATTCTCAACCAGGACAGATTCGGTGAGCTCGACGGCAAGCAGGGAGGAAGGGATATCATATTTCTTTCTTGCCTTTTCGATCTCATTGATTGGATGGCAGTTCAGAAAATCATTTCTTGAGAGATTGAAGGATGTCTGATAGACTTTGTGGTTCTTATTGAGTTCCTCTCTCATCTTTTTGCAGATCTCCTCGGCCATATGGCAATCAAGGAGATAGAGAAGGTTGTTCTTTTCGAGTGAGGGAATGAAATCTCCTGGGGAAAGGAAACCATATTTTGGGTCATCCCAGCGGGCGAGCGCCTCAAA
Organism: bacterium; assembly: GCA_963660905.1. Classification (GTDB taxonomy): domain Bacteria; phylum Bacillota_I; class Bacilli_A; order RFN20; family CAG-288; genus Enterosoma. Next base: position 109,150 of record CAVKZJ010000002.1, read on the forward strand.
GGCGACGAGTCTTCCCTCAGGGGTGATGACTGGCTGGTAGTAGACTTTGATATATCCTTTTTGGATAGCCTCAGAAATGCTGTCGCAGATATATTTTCTCTTCTCATCCTGACTCTTGAGTTTCTCATCATATTCAGAATAGCTTAGAAGCGGATTTCTCCGAGCAGATTTGAATGCCAGTTTTGCACAATCGATGAGGATCGCCGGTTCAATGGAGAGATCGATGACTTCGCAATATCCGGCTTTCACTTTCAGTTTTCCTTTTGTGTCATCCTCGAACCGAGAGATGGCATCCATGATTTTGTCCTTGACTCTTTCAGCGGAGTCCTCCAAATGGTCATAGACGATGAAATGGTCGTCACTCGATCGACAGATGGAACATCCTCTGTAGACTTTCCTGAGGATGTCTGCAAAAGATGTCAGGCGATTGTCACCCTCATTGATGCCATATTCGAAGTTGTATAGCTTGAAGTCGATGAAATCGAAATAGATGATTTCTCCTTTTGGGAGATTGGGATTGTTCACTCTTTCCATCTGCGCCTGTTTGAGGGTCTTTAGGAAATGAGACAGGGTCAGGAGACCTGTCAATCGATCATAGCAGAGATATTCGCTTTCCGTGACGTCACGGACAAAGACGATCACGTCTTTGGCGAATTCGTAGATCGACTGTGAATTGAAGACGACGATCGTCTCAAGTCTTTTCTTCTCATTGTTGATCAGGAATGTGGAAACAATCGAAAGAGTCTGGCATTTCTTGTTGACATGTCTTCGGATATATTCACAGTTGAGGGTCGTCAGGAACGTTTCCTTGCTTTCCATGGAGAGGAAATGCTCTGCAGTATAGGAGACGACATCATTGAAATAGTCCGAATAAATGAAACAGTCCTTGAAGACGGATTTCGTCTTGAAAAGCGTGACTTTCTCATTCATCAGGTTGACATAAAATTCCACGATGTTATTTTCCGAGACCGTCTCATGGAATCGATCGTACCGCTTGAGAAAATCGTTTTTTTCTTCGAGATTTTCGATTCTTTTCCTTTTTTCCATGAAGCCCATGACTTCCACTGGATTTCCCTTGTCATCGAATCGATTCGTCGTTAAGGAAAGATGATATTCTTCGTCCTGCTTTTCTTTAGACAAGAATGTGCATTCATTCCTTTCCTTGGCTTCGTCGAAATCGAGGAAGAGGGAATTGAACTTGGATGCAAAATCGGGATGAACGATATCCTCGCAAAGAGATTCCGGTGCGTTTTTGTAGATATAATTCTTGATGGAGAACTTTTCCATCGTGTTTTCCGGGAAGATGATGAGCTTTAATTTCGGATAGTACCAGAAAAGACCGACCGAGGATTTCATGATATTCTTCTTATAGGCAAAACGGTCATTGAGCTGTCTTCTCAATAGAAGCGGTCGCAAGCAATAGGAGACGTTCCGAATGATTTCTTTTTCCTCATCCGTCCAGACACGCTCTTCTCCTTCCTTTGGCTGGAAGGAAAGGAATCCATAAAATTTCCCATTTTCGAGCAAGCCAAAGATGAGATTTCCGACAGCCGTCGCTTTTCTTGACATGGAGATTTCCTCATCGAGGACATGGGCTTTCCCACCCTGGAAGAAATCGATGAATTTGGAAATGTCATCCTCCGTGAAAACCAAAAGGTTATAATAAGCCGTGTTTTCAAAAGGACCGCTCGATGTGTAGGAGTAGATGAATTGGGTGTTCACGCCGGTCGTTTCCGCAACATAAACCTGCATCAGATTCAATTCATCGGCGATGACATCCAAGAACTCCCGCACATCCATGAAAGGGATTTCTTCTTCTGTAATCACTTTCCTCGAAAAAGAATCAAGCATATCCTGTATTTTTTTGTTCATTTTTTTTGAGTTTTTCTAAATTTATATTATACTAAAGACACGTGATTTTCAAAATGTTTTTTTTGAACATTATCTATGATACAATTCAACGTACGAAATTTGGAGGACTGCAACATAATGGCAATCAAAATCTACACGGACGCATCCAGCAATCTATTCAAGGATATCTTGGAAGAAAAGAATCTTTCCATCCAAGTGCTTCCCATGCTTGTGGAAATCGATGACAAGAAATATCTCTGCTATCAGGATGAAATCGATGTCAAGGAATTCTCGACGACCTTCTATGATCTCATGAAGAGCGGACATAAGCCGAAGACATCTCTTCCCAATCCGGGCATGTTCGAAGAGAAGATGGAAGAAGAAATCAGCAAGGGAAACAAGGTTCTCTATGTTTCCTTGGCCGGAGGCATCTCTGGAACCTATCAGACCTGTCTCATGGTCGCCAATCAGCTCAACAAGAAACATAATGGCGAATATATTTATGTCGTCAATTCCCTGACAGCCGGTTTGGGAGAAGGAAAAATCGCCATGTACGCCTATCAGGAAAGCCTCGTGGATGATGATCTTTCCTCTCTTTCTAAGAAAGTGGAAGCCTATGCCAAGAAGGTCCGCAGCGAATTTGTCGTTGATTCCCTCATCTATCTTACGAATACCGGAAGAGTCAGCAAGCTTAAGGCCAAGATGGCTTCCCTTTTGTCCATCAAACCGCTTCTATATGGATCGGACGAAGGAAAAATCGAGATGACCTCTCTTGCCCATGGAAAACTCAAGGCACTCAAGAAATTGTCCAGCCAGGTTGTCGAACATATCTCCGATAAGAAATCGAAAGTCTTCATCTCCCATTGCAATGCCTTGGAGGATGCTCAAAAACTCAAATCCATGCTCTTAGAGAATGGCATCGAGGATGTCGAAATCTACTTCTATGACCTTGTTACCGGTGCCCATGTCGGTCCGGGAACCGTTGCTGTTTTCTATGAGGGAGAAAACCGCAGTCTCTAACCAGTAGAAATCGATTCACTAGAAAGGAAACATTTTTCTCTCGAAAAGAGAGAGGAATGTTTCTTTTTCTTTGCAGTAAATTTTTTTGATGAGGAATCTCTTTTTATGGCAAGAAAACAGAATAGGTGCCATCCGCATTCTCTATGATGGTTCCACCCTGAATAGTAGGTGTATAACTGCCATCATCATTCTTCGTCAGTGTGATGGCGATATCCGTGTTGTTCCATGTGAAGGAAATTGTATAGTTTTCATCCTCATAATAGATGGATGTCCCATCATCGGATGTCGTTGTTGATTTTACAAAAGAGAGATCATAGCTGAGCGTTATGTCTGTGTCCTGTATCCTAAATGTAAAGATGATATTCTTTCCATCATAGGAGAAAGTCAGATCTTCAATCGACACGACATTTCCGACATTCTCATCTCCGACCTCATAGATGGTCACCTTGTCTGCTGTCGTTTCTTCCCATGTTCCATCATTGAGGATATAATAGGTTCCTGTGTTTGTTCCATTGTTTTCCTTGGTGGCAATGATTTTCGTCGTTGTTCCATCATTGGTGTTGTAATCGATGTAGGTTTGTCTTTCAATGATCGTAGTAGAAAGAACGGTTCCTTCATTTCTTGTGACATTTGTCAATTTCGAATCGATTAGGGCTAAGGAAGAATCGTATGTGAGGGTTGGCGTCATAGATGAATTATCATTGTTAATGTTCAAAGAATTTGTTGCATCATAAGACAATGATGTTGTGCCAGAATAATTCTCTGGAATATTGAGGCAGATATAATTTTCTTTGTCATCATAATAATAGACAATGCCTGTCGGATAAGTGAAGGATATCTTCGATTGGACGAATTTCTCCAGGATCGTGGTTCTTGAAATCGTCGAGGCATTCGTACCGATATCCAGATACATCAGATAGGCACCGACTCCATCCTCGACTGAACCGAGACAATATTCGCCGTCATTGACAGGAACTTCGAAGTAGAAAATATTGTTGTAATAACTATATATTTGATTGCGGACGGTTGCATTTCTGTTTCCTAACTGTTCAGTATCGAATATTTCAGTGTAGTCGTTCAGATAATTTTTTTCGTTACTGGAACCTGTCGTAAAGGTTTCTGTTGTTTCTTTTGTTTTTCCTGATTCGTATTTTCTTTCTCCGCTTTGGTAGGTGAATTTCGATGAGTATATGGATTTCGTCGAATCAGAACTCACGAATTCGTATAAATATGAATTGGATTTTGTTTTATCATTACATTCATATATCTTTTTGATTTCTCGTATATCGGTTATCTTTTGATTTGAATCCCGAATGACTTCGTGGACAGAGAAAAAACAATTGTCATGTTTATCTTTGCTGTTATATGCGCCATAAGTTCCAGAATAAAAGTTGATGAAGCCTTTGCTTTTCAGATGGAAATTCACACTATTGGCAGGCAACTGGTAATTTGAATATTCCTGGCCTAAAATACAGACTTTATAAGATGTGATGATTTTGTTCATTCCAATGGATCCATTATAGAAATGAAAGCCATATAGACCGGACGAGTTCGATAGATTCGTTTTGAATGAGCTGAACGATGTCTTGTATTTGGAATACTTGCCTGCGTCTAGATTTCCAATGCTGAAACTGCCTGAAGAGTCTTTTGTGACGGTCAACGGGGTGTTGCTTCCTTCGATGACATTCGTGTAACTTCCATCGGTTATTGCGCCAGTCAGCCAATAACTTATATCCTTTTCGCTTGTGACATAGTTTGTAATACGCACTGTTCCATTATAAAATTCACTGGTATCTGTGGTTTCTTGTGTTCCGCCAATCAGATATCCGGTGTTTTTATCTGTCGCCTCATAATTGGAATCCACATTCAATGGTAGATAGCTGACGTCCTCAAAATCATAACACCATTTTCCTGTCTCATAGGATGATGTCTGAGTTATTGAGGTCAGTGTGACTTTATAATCATAGCTGACTGATGAGAAGATGGAATCAAAAGTGGTGCCAGAAGTACTTCCGTCGATGATGATTTTTGTGTTCGAGGTATTTTCTGATGTCCCATAGCACCATCCCCAGGAATCTTTATTGTCGTAACGGAAAAACTTTGTGGTATCGAACATCATGAATAAGCCGTTCGATGTAAAGGAAAAATAATTCTTGTTGGTTGCAAGACTATCGGTCTTGTTCAAATAAAACTGCTTATTTTTTGATCCTCCAGAATTGGAACCATTGCATTCCAAATACCATCTCTCGGAGTCGATGATTGTATATAAGGAAAAGGCGGTCGTATTGTTGCTGGTTATGGAATCTCCTATATGCCAGACGAGTGCATTGTCATAGTTTGTTTCATTTGTTTTGAAGTAATAATATCCGGTTGAGCTATCCTTTGAATTGTTTCTTGCTAGATAATATGTGTATGTTCTCCCCCCCCGATCAGTATACTGAGCATAAATCTTGAACGTCGGATAGTTTTTCAATGTCCATGAAGATGAATCATCATCATATGTAAGATACTTCGAGTCATGAGAAATGAAAGAATCGCTTCCGCTGGTTGTTTTGCTCCATACTGTTGCCTGGCTGCTATCTTGCGTGATTTCAAGGCTTCCATTATTGTCATACAGATAGTAAGTCACGTTATTCGGCGTCGTTCTGATTTTTCCATCATCGTCGATCGTCCAGTAGGTCATGACGGATATGGAATTGCATAATTGGCCGCTTGAGTTGATGGAGAGATAATTGTTTCCACTTGAAATGGAATAGGCAGAGGAAGTGATGCTTGTGATATAGCTTCCACCATTGAGGCCATAAGCTCCGCTTGGGGAATCTGCTAGATTCAATGCTCCGATTTTATAGTCATAACTGCTGCTATATTCGCTCTTATTATAATGATAACCTCTAAAATAAGAGTTCCGAGAAGAATCATTGTATTTTGTCTGTTTGCTGGTGTCATAGGATGAACTTTCTATATTTCCGTTGCAATCCAAGACGATTTTTCTTGCGAGACTATAAGGCGATAGGTTTTTGGAATAGCTTTTGAGGGAATCAACACGCTTATAAAACGATTCCATATCGAGTGAACCACCCCAGTTGTTGTCATTTCCGCCTGCCGTGAAGGTTTCGCTCCTTGTGGTGGATGGCTGATAGATTTCATTTGTCTGTTCATTGATGGTTGTCTCATATTCTGATTCACAAAAACCGACCGATGCATATTTCGAGGCATCAGTGTATGTCACACTGCCCAAGGTCAGTCCGCCTGCAGAATTCGTGATTGTGATTTTCGAATCGCAGCTAGGAGCCATGCTGATCTTGACATTCTCTATTTTTGAGTCGAGATAGCCTGCAAAAAGTCCGGCTACGGTATTTGTTGTCTGCGAAGTGACATTCAACGCGGATAGATTCACGTCATGGACTGTCGCTGTGGATGTGTCTTTGTTTTCATAATAGGTGTCACCAGTATAATACTTTATATCTCCGACGCAGCCGAAAAGCCCGACGATGTCGAGATTGGAAAGTTCGTTTTTATTTTTGTAATCCTCGCTGTTCTTGACGGCATAAGGAATCTTCTCCTCGGTGATGGCCTCTTTGGTGTTGGCAATAGTCAGATTCGAAATCGTGTACGTCTTTCCTTCGTCATTGTCTGTGACAGGCTTTCCGGAGAAATGACCGATGAAGGGATATTTGGTCGTTCCGATTGGAGGAAGCGTCCATCCTTCCATGGAAATGTCGTCGGCAAGCTCAAAATAGACTTCATGATTGTCCTCTTTATTGAAATATCCGAGATACTGAAGCCAAGCTAGATTGTAAAGATGCCTTGCGCTTTTTATGCCATAGGGCTTTTCCTTTGTTCCATTCCCATATGCAAAATAGGCACCATTGGATTCGCCATAGACATCCTCATTCGTCTTGATGCTGTTGGTGAACCATGCAGAGGAATTCTTGGAAATGAGAACAAACGTTCCAAAAAGCATTCCAAGATATACAAGGCATGATAGGAGTTTCCTTTTGGTATGATTCTTTCCTTTCATTTTATTTCCATGCTCCAATCCTGAGTGAATCTGATCGTCTTTCCTGAATCCAGAAGCTCGCTTCCGACATTCAGGTTATAGATACCTTCGAGTGCATCCGTATCATAGTCGCAGATGAATTCGATATACATTTCAGATGCCGTATATGTATCGAGTCCATCGATGCTGATGAAGGAAAATGAATCCTTATAGCTTTCGATGTAGGTATTCGTGATATCGCTTGTCTTTAGGGTATAGAACCGACATGGATCTGCAAGGGAACGACTCGTGAAATCGAAAATCCTCTCATCCGTCACGGTATCGATGATGGCATCACTTTTATCATCATTCATTTTATAGAACCGGACAATCGAGGAAAGGCTGTTTCCTGTTTCCTTTAGCTGCCCCTGATTGAGAGGAGAATCTTCTTCTTTTCCTGTCGTCTTTGCCGTGATATTGATCTTCTTCTGCTCTTTTGCGATGCCTGTATCGATTGTGAAAATATACAAGACTGAATTATAGGGTGTATCAAGCTGATCATAGAGTCCCATCGAGAATGGGTCTTCATTTTCTGTCATACGGACAAGCTTCCCGTTTTCTCTGACGTCATAGCTCACCTTCGCTGTACTGCTGTAAACATAATTCGTCGTCTGGTTCTGAAGTGGGTAAATAGAGATGTTCTTCACCAGCCCCATATAATCCGTCACCTGAAAGGCATCCGCATTCGGCGTGACAAGTCTTTGGGCAGTGAACCATGCTGCTGTTGCGATGAATGCCACGAGACAATCAAAGACACAGATTTCCGTGGCTAAGAGAATCTTCAGATTCCTGTTTCTGTTTTTCATCCAAAAAGGGCCTCATTTGCATCGACTGCAATGGCAACTGGCTATCTTTGAAAGACCCTTTAGCTTTGCGTCACTAAATCACTTTAGTTTTGCTTTTATCATTAAGATTATTATACGAACGTAAATAAATTGTGTCAAGACTATGAATTTCATCCTTTTTTCTTTCTTTCATCCCTTTTTATTGTCCAAGCGAATAACTTCTCGAAAGAAAGATGAGAGACTCCTTTGTGGCCTTTCTATCATCTGCTATCACCTAAGGAGTCGGATACGAGAAAGAGAGCGTTGGATGTCTGATCCATTTTCATGTGCATAAAATCTGATTGTTCGCATGGGATAGGAAAGCTTGCAAATGCATGAGGCATTGAGTGAAATGACTCCGGTTTTTAGTATTTAACACTTCAAAGTTTCGGAACCGCCTGAATATTTGAGAACTCTATTATTTATTTCATAAATAATAGCCCTTGAATATCTTTTTTTGGGTTGGTATAATATATGAAGTGTT
>CAVKZJ010000003.1:0-110498 GCA_963660905.1 bacterium
CTGGCGGCGACAATACCCTCGCGGGGAAGATAGCTGCAGCCGCTTTTTTCGTGGACGGGTTTCTTTTGTGAAATATTGATCGAATTTGCTTTCTTTATCCTTTTTTTATATAATACATAGACAACGAATTAAAATTATGAAAATTGAAAAAACAAACAAAATTGGAAAAATAGAATTTTCCCTCCAAGCCGTCTCAGATCTTGCTGGCATCACGGTCTCGTCTGTGTATGGTGTCGTTGGTTTGGTTGCCAAGAAAAATTTTTCCAATCCAATCGGACAATTATTGAAAAAAGAAGACTTCACGGACGGTGTCTCCGTCAAGAAAGTCAAAGACGGGTATGATGTCTCCTTGTATGTCGTCTTATCCAAGGGAATCAAACTTGTCGAAGTTGTCTATGAAATTCAAAAACAGGTCTCGTATATTCTTGAGAAGAATTTCGGAATTCCATTTAAAGTGGTCAATGTATTTGTTCAGGGTTTGAAGTAACCACTTTTTTGAAAGGATTATTTTTTATGATAAAAATTGATGGCGCTATATTGAAGCAAATGATTATTTCGGGTTCGAATAATCTTTATAATTGTTATCCGGAGGTTGATGCCTTAAATGTTTTCCCTGTCCCCGATGGTGATACAGGAACGAATATGAACTTGACTATGAGCAGCGGTGCCAAGGAAGTTTTCAATAAGAATGAAAATTCCATAGGTTCGGTTGCCAAGGATTTTGCCCGTGGCCTTTTAATGGGTGCACGTGGCAATTCCGGTGTCATTCTCTCTCAGATTTTCCGCGGTTTCTCAGAATCTCTTCAGGGAAAGGATTCGGTCGATGCCATTTCCTTGGCAGAGGCTTTTGTTGCCGGAAAAGAAACAGCCTATCAGGCTGTCATGAGACCGGTTGAAGGTACGATTCTGACTGTCATCCGTGAAGCGAGTGCCGCTTTATATGAAAAAGCTGAGAAAAATATGCCGATGGATGAAGCTTTGGACATTCTTTATGAGGAGGCAGAAAAATCCTTGGAAAGAACACCAGAACTTCTTCCTGTTCTCAAGGATGTTGGCGTTGTCGATTCCGGCGGAGCTGGATTATGCAAGATTTTCGAAGGATTTGCCAAGGCACTTCACAACCAGATTGTCGAAAAGGAAATGGCCACTGTCACGGAAAAGAATGTTGCCTATTCCACAGGAAAAATCACCACTCCTTCGGTGGAAGGACATGGTTCCGTGCAGGCGAAATTCAATCATGAGGAATTTGGCTATTGCACCCAGTTCTTGCTCAAACTGGCCGACCAAAATAATCTCCAAGGCAAAAAAGCCTTCAATGAAAAGAGATTCAAGGCTGTTTTGGAGGCACATGGAAATTCCATCGTCTTCATTCATAGCGATGACCTTGTCAAGGTTCACATCCATACGATGAAACCTGGAAATATCTTCACCTATGCTCAGCAGTTTGGCGAATTCAAAACCATGAAATGCGACAACATGTCTGAACAGCATGAAGAATTGATGGATGATTTCGAGTCTGAGCAGAAGAAACTCGGCGTTGAATCCAGCGAGGATAAATTGAATGTCGCTTTGAAGGCAGATACCACTCTCTCGAGCGATGAACAGGCAAAGCAGCTCGGCATCGAAAAACAGCCGAAGAAGAAATTTGCCCTAATCGCAGTCGCTGTCGGAAAGGGCATCGAAGAGATGTTCAAACAGTCCAATGTCGATTACATCATCTCCGGTGGTCAGACAATGAATCCATCCACTGCTGATTTTGTCAATGCCATCAAAGAATGCAATGCAGAAAATATCTTCCTCTTCCCGAACAATGGAAACATCCTCATGGCTGCTTCTCAGGCTGCGGATCTGATGAAGGAAGAACATCATATCGCCGTTATTCCGACCAAAACGATTCCACAGGGATTGACCGCCTGCATGGTCTTCAATCCAGATGCCACCTTGGAAGAAAATGAGGAAGTGATGAAAGAGAACATCGCTTCTGTCAAGAGCGGTGAAATCACCTATGCCATCAAGGATACGACCATCGATGGTGTGACCGTTGAAAAAGATAAATTCATGGGCATCACAGGCAAGAAGATTGTCTGCTGTCACAAGCACAAACTGAATACCTTGGTTGAGTTGCTTGAAAAGATGGTGGATGAAGAAGCTTCCATCATCACGATCATCTGCGGTCAGGATATCACCCCGGAAGAGAGAAAGCAGGCCGAGGAAAAGGTGAACGAAAAATATGGGGATGACTTCGAAGTCGATATCGTCGATGGACTTCAGCCCGTCTATTCCTTCTTTGTCTCTGTAGAATAAATCAATCAGGCCGTTCGAGAACGGCCTTTTTTTGAAACATGAATCAAAAAGAATTATATTCCGCTCTGAATGCGACCTCAGAAGAAGACATTCTCCGGCATTTTCCATCGCGTTATGAAAACCTGAGCATTACCCCGTTGCCTCATGTATTGAAAAACGGTCAACGCTTTGTCTTTTTATCGAAGCCAGAATCCATCCGTTCCATCAGCAAAGGACGAACCTCTTTGATTCGATTCAAGATCCGTGTTTCTCTTTCTCTCTTTGACTGTATGATCTTCAATCAGCCTTTCTATATGCAGAAACTGAGTTCACAGAAGGAATTGTGCTTTGTTCTTTATTATTCCGACGTCCGAAAGGCATTCATTGTCCATTCGATACTCGATAGCGATGCCTATTGTGTCATCACTGGAATCCGTCCAGTGTACAACCTTCCTAAGACGGTTTCCCAGTCTTTCTTTTCCAACCAGCTGAAAAAGATTCTCTCTCAGCCGAAAGAGGCCGTTTTCATGGTTTCGAAGGTTCCTCAGAAATATGTCGAACGATATCGTCTGCTCAATGAATTTGATGCCTATCGTTGTGTGCATCTGCCAAGGAACCAGGAACATCTTAAGGAAGGCCTAAGAGTCTTTAAATATGAGGAGGCACTTTCCTATTGCATCCGTTCCCTATCCAATAAAAGAGAGATGGACGCCCTCAAGAAGGAGGGATTTCTTCCGATTCCCCATAAGGAAGTCAATCGTTTTGTCAGGAATCTTCCTTATAAGCTGACTCTTGATCAGCTATCCGCCATTCGGGATATTGTCCTCGATATGGAAAGCCCGAATGTCATGAACCGGCTGTTGCAGGGGGATGTCGGAACAGGAAAGACGATTGTCTCCTTTGCAGCCCTTTATGCCAATTCCCTGAGGGACCTTCAGGGAGTTCTGATGGCCCCGACTTTTGAGTTGGCCATGCAGCATTATCAGAATGCGAAGAAGGTCTTTTCTTCCTATCCTCTTTCAATTTCTTTTTTGTCTGGCGCAACTCCCGCCAAGGAGAAAAAGAAAATCCTCGAGGATCTGAAAAAAGGAGATATACAGCTTTTGATTTCGACTCATTCAGCCTTCTCCAAGGATGTTCTCTTTGATCGTCTTGGTCTTGTCATCATCGACGAACAGCAGCTTTTTGGTGTCGAGCAGAGAGAGGCCCTGCTTCAGAAAGGAAAAGCAGTTGATATTCTCATGATGTCGGCAACACCGATTCCTCGAACCTTGGCACAGATCATCAATGCGGATATCGCCGTCACGACCTTAACTCAGTTTCCTTTCGGAGAAAGGAATGTTCAAACCAAGGTCATCCAAAGCGTCGACCCGCTTCTTTATAAGGCCATCGAGAAGGCTTTGGAAGTCAAGAGGCAGGTCTTCATCGTCACGCCAAAGATCACGGAGGAAAAGAAAGGGGCAAGCTCCGTTGAGAAAGTCTATGAGGAAATCTCTTCTCGCTATAAGGAGAAAGCACAGCTTCTTCATGGTAAGATCAAGAAGGAAATGCAGGATGAGATCATTCAGAAATTCTCATCCGGCGAAAAGCCGATTCTGGTTTCGACGACCGTCATACAGGTTGGAATCGATGTTTCGAAAGCCTGTCTTCTCATCGTCTATGATGCCAACTATTTTGGCATCTCCACTCTTCATCAGCTCCGCGGACGAATCGGACGAAGCGGAGATTTTGCCTTGGCCTTATTTGTCTATGATGGAAATGACGAGGAAGCCAAGGAAAAACTCGATTTTCTAGCCAAATCGAATGATGGCTTGGCCATCAGCCAATTCGATCTGAAGCAGAGAGGATCTGGATCCTATGGCGGGGTGAATCAGACAGGAAAATCAGAATTGCAGGTCTGCAACTTCGTGGATGACCTCAAGCTCTTCGAGTGTGCGAAGAAGGACGCGGCCGAAATTCTGTCCGCCCCCGAAAACGAGGAGAATTCCGCTTATCTGAAGAGCCTGAATCTGGATAAGAAAATGAATTTTTGCTGACGTTTTCCTCTCTTCGGTTTCATAAAGATACTGAATTTGTTATGATAATATAGAACCTTGACAAAAGGAGGTTTTTCAATGAAAAAAATAGCCATTGATATGATGGGATCGGATTCCGGGCCGGAAGTCCTTTCGCAGTCGGTGATCCATTACCTTGAAAAGGAGAAGGAGATTCAGTTCCTTCTTTTTGGGGATGAAAAGATACTGAGACCTCTTTTTGAAAATTGTCCGGACAAAGATCGAATCGAGATTTTTCATACCGAGAGCATCATTCCGATGGAAATCAAGCCATTGGAATTTCTCCGCGCCAAGAAATCCTCGATGTATCAGGCCATCCTTTCGGTGAAGGAAAAAAGAGCGGATGCCGTTCTGAGTGCCGGATCGAGCGGTGGGTTCGTCACAGGATCGACAATCCTTCTAAGAAATATCGAAGGCGTCATGCGTGCTGGATTGTGCACAGCTTTTCCGACACGTGTCCTGGAAGTCCCTTCTGTTGTCCTTGATATCGGTGCGAACAACTACAACACTGCGGAGGAACTTTATCAGTTCGGCATTTTGGGAAGTCTTTATTCGCAATATGTCCTCGGTGTGAAGGAACCGGGCGTCTATCTTCTTTCCAATGGAATCGAAAAAGGAAAGGGAACGGACGAAGTGGTCGATGCCTATACTCTTTTTGAGGAAAGAAAAGGGGTCCATTTCAAAGGAAATGTCGAAGCGAGAAATGCCTTGGATGGCACTCATGATGTCATTGTTTCCGGTGGATATTCCGGAAATATCTTCTTGAAGTCCACGGAAGGCATGGCAAAGATCATGAACGACCTGATCAAGGAATCCTTCAAGATGAATCTTCTGACCAAGATCGGATATCTTTTCTCCTCAAAAGGATTCAAGAGAATGAAGAAAATCATGGATTATCGAAAATACGGTGGTGCGATTCTTCTTGGAATCGATGGTGTCTGCGTCAAGGCACATGGAAACTCCAATGAATATGCCTTCTATCAGGCCATCGATGTCTGCCAGAAGATGGTGGATAGCAAGATTGTCGAGCGAATCAAGGATTATTTTTCGACTATGGAGAAGAAACCAGAATGATCGACGGATTGCAGAAAGTCTTTGATCGGTTCAATATCATTCCCAATGATCTGTCTCTTTATGAGCAGGCTTTTACCCATGCTTCCTATTCGAATGAACATAAGGACTGCAAAAGCTATGACCGATTGGAATTTTTAGGTGATTCCATCCTCGACATGGTCGTTGGCGATATGGTTTATCAGTCAAAGACGGATGCGAATTCCGGGACCTTGACCAAGATGCGTGCGGCCTTAGTCGGAGGAGAGACTCTGACCTATTTTTCAGAGGAACTCTTCGGATTTGCTTCCCTTATCCGCTATAGCCAGGGAGAAAAGGCAAACAGCAAATTCCATAAGCATATTCATGAGGATGTCTTCGAATCCTTCATCGGGGCGGTCTATCTCGATCAGGGATATGAATTTGTCCGTCAGCTCCTGCTTTCCATTTTCACTCCGCTTCTGGATGGGGCGATGAATATTTCTCTTTCCAGGGACAGCAAGTCGCGCCTTCAGGAGATTCTCAAGGGCGCCTCTCCGCAATATGTCGTGGTCAAACAGGAGAATCTTCTTTCCGATGATGTCTGCTTCACAGTCGAGGTACGATTGGGAGATGTCATCCTCGGACAAGGAAAAGGGCATAACACGAAGGAAGCGGAAATCAATGCGGCAAGCGATGCCATCAAAAAAAAGGTAGGTAAATAATATGGGACTCATCAACTTTCTGAAAAATAAATTTTCTCATCATAAAGAGGAAGAAGAAAAGAAGGACACTCCTGTCGAGGAAAAGAAATCGGAGGAAATCTCCGAAAAGGAAAAAGAAAGACAGGTCGAGGAAAAATATGTGGCGGGTCTGGATAAATCCAGAATCGGTTTCACAGAGAAACTCAAGAAATTGGCTGTTTCGAATAAGGTTGTCAATCAGGAATATTTCGATGCTCTTGAGCGCATCCTCATCGAGGCGGATGTGGGTGTTTCTCTCTCCTTGGAGTTGATCAAGGAAACTTCCATGGAGGCATCAGCAAAGAAAATCACCTCGGTGGAAGAACTCAACGATCTTCTTATCGATAAGATGTTCGTTTCCTATGCCAACAAGGGCGGAAGCTTCTCGACCGAACTTTCCTTTGCGGAGAATGGACCGACCGTCATCTTCATGTGCGGTGTCAATGGCGTCGGAAAGACGACCACGGTTGCCAAATTGGCACATAAATACAAGGAAAGAGGCAAGAAGGTTCTTCTTGTCGCCGGCGATACATTCCGTGCCGGTGCAGTGGAACAGCTGACCTATTGGGCAGGAAGAGTCGGCGTGGATATTGTTTCGAAAGCCAACAGTGATCCGGCCTCCTTATGTTATGATGCCATGAAAAAGGCCGTCAATGAACAATATGACCTTGTCTTTGTCGATACGGCTGGAAGACTTCAGAACAAGAAAGGCCTCATGGATGAGCTTTCCAAGATGGTTCGCGTCATCAAGAAGGTCATTCCGGAAGCACCGCATGAATCTCTTCTCATCATCGACGCCAACACGGGTCAGAACGGCATCGATCAGGCGAGCGTCTTCAAAGAGGCTGTCAATCTGACCGGCATCATCATCACGAAGATGGATGGAACCTCCAAGGGCGGCATCATCCTCTCAATCCGTGATCGGTTGGCATTGCCTGTGAAATTCATCGGACTTGGTGAAAAGATGGATGATCTTGAGGAATTCGACTTGGATAAATATCTCTACGGCTTATTGATCGGAAAGGGAGACGAAGAAAATGAATAGACAGTTTCTTCTTGAACTCCTCTTTATGTTCTTCCTTAACATGCTTGTCAGCTTTGTCGTCAATCTTCTCATCCCAAACGTCTATTTAGCCGATATCATCACCTCTGTCATCCTAGCCTTCTTCTTCGCCTTGATGGAACAGTGGATTGATCGCATCCATTTCTATCGATATCCACGTTTCTGGTACAGTTTCTTCCTGACGGGAATCTTCTTCTGTCTCTGGGATCTGATCATCTTCCTTCTTTGACCTATGGAAAACGAATTGGAGAAAAAAGAGCGTGTCTCACAGCTTCTTCTCATCTATGGGGGACTGCTGACGGAGAATATCCATCATCGGATGGAACTCTTCTATTTGGAGGATTATTCCATTACGGAGATTTCCCAGGTGGAGAATGTCTCGCGGAATGCCATCTTCGAATCCTTGAGCAATGGCGAGAAACAGCTTGAGAAATATGAGGATTGTCTTTGCGTCTATGAAAAAAGCCGAAATATGCTGGTGCTTCTGAATCAGCTTTCCCTCGAAAAGAAGGAAGAAGAGAGAATGAAGCTGATCCAGAAACTGAAAGGAGAAATCGAATATGGCGTTTGAGAGTCTTTCATCACGTCTTTCGGGCATCTTCAAGAAGATGCGCGGACAGGCGACATTGAGTGAAAAGAATATGGACGAAATGCTTTCCGAAGTGCGCAAGGCACTTTTGGAGGCGGATGTGAATTATGATGTTGTCTCGGACTTCATCAAGGAAGTCAAGGAAGAATCGATCGGACAGAAGGTTCTTGAGAAAGTCTCTCCTGGCGATATGGTTGTCAAGATTGTCCATGACAAGATGGAAAAACTTCTGGGCGATGGCGATAATGATATCCCCTTCCGTTTGGATGGAAGACCGACCGTCATCATGATGGTTGGCTTGCAGGGTACGGGTAAGACAACCTCAGCCGCGAAACTCGCTCAGCTTTTTGAGTCGAAGAATCATAAGAAGGTTCTCTTTGGTGCCCTTGACGTCTATCGTCCTGCTGCCATTGAACAGTTAAGAAATCTCGGCCTGAAGTGTTCACCTGCGGTGGATACCTATTCAGATGAATCGGGAACGGCTGTTCCTCTCATTGCCAAGGCTGCTTATGAAAAGGCCTGCAATGAGAAATATCAGATCCTCATTCTCGATACCGCCGGTCGATTGGAAATCGATGAGAAACTCATGCAGGAACTCAAGAACATCCAGGAAATCGTGCATGTGGACGAGACATTGCTGACCGTGGATTCCCTTGTCGGTCAGAATGCGACCAATGTCGCTCTGTCTTTCCATTCGCAGATCAAGATCACCGGTCTTATCATGACGAAGCTGGATGGCGATTCCCGTGGCGGTGCCGCCTTGTCGATCAAGAAACTGACGGGCATTCCGATCAAGTATGCCGGTACCGGTGAAAAAATCACGGACTTCGAGAATTTCCATCCGGACAGAATGGCTTCGAGAATCCTTGGCATGGGCGATATTGTCAGCCTTGTCGAGCAGATACAGGAAAAAATCGATGCCAAGCAGGCAGAAAAGACATCGAGAAGACTTCAACAGGGTCTTTTCGATCTCAATGACATGCTCTCCCTGATGAAGCAGATGAACCGCCTTGGGCCTCTTAAAAAGATTCTCACCATGCTTCCGAATATGCCGAAGATGGATGATGATCAGGTTGATGCCGCCCAGGCGATGCTGAAAAAGACGGAGGTCATCATCAATTCCATGACCCGTCAGGAAAGAAAGAAACCGGAGATGGTCAAGACCAGCCGCAAAATCCGTATTGCCAAAGGTGCCGGTGTCCAGCCAAATGAAGTGTCAAAACTTTTGGAATCCTTCGAGATGATGAAAAAGCAGATGGCTATGATGCAGAAGAATCCACGCGCTGCCCAGATGATGATGTCGCAGTTCAAGCAACAGAGATAAATGAAAACTGCAGCTTCTCCAACTTTATAGGTTCGAGATTGGCTGCAGTTCTTTTATTTTGCCTTTTCGACGAATTTCTTTCCTTTTTCGATGGCTTCCAACTCTTTTTTGGAGAAGGAATCGTCATGATTGAGAACCTGCTGGATGATCTGCGCATCCTTTTTGGAATACGTCATCCTGTCAAAAAGATCTCTTCTTTTTTCGTAGGTTTCCTTGATGGCCTGCTTGCGTCGGTAATTTTCAATCACCTCATGGTTTCCGCAGAAGAGAATATCAGGAACTTTCTTTCCGTCATATTCCCTAGGGTAGGTGTACTGCGGGTATTCCAGAATGGTGTTGGTAAAGGATTCTTCTTTGGTGGAGTCCTTGCTGATAGCTCCTTCGAGAAGTCGGACAATGCTATCCGTGAAAGCCATGGCGGGGATTTCCCCTCCAGTCAGGATGAAATCACCTATGGACAATGTTTCATCGACATAATCATCGAAACGGGAGTCGACGCCTTCGTAGTGCCCGCAGATGAAACAGATTTCATCCATCTTGGAAAGACGGATGGCATCTTTTTGTGTGAACGCATGTCCTTTCGGGCCGAGAAATATCTTGTGCGTCTTTTCATCCGTATTGGCTTTTAGGCAATCCATCAGAGGTTCCATCCGCATGATGAGTCCGGCGCCACCGCCGATCGGATGGTCGTCCACGCGGTGGTTCTTGTCCAGAGAATAGTCTCTTATGTTGACCAAGGTGATTTCGACGATTCCCTTGCTGATGGCTCGGCCGATGATGGAGCTCTTCAGGAATTCGTTATAGAATCCCGGAAAGAGCGTCATGATTTTGATTTTCATCATTGAGCAGCTTCGCTTCCCAATTCAGTGAGATAGATTTTCTTTTCTTTTTTGTCGACGGACTTCACGAAGCGGTCGATCTGGAAGGGAATGTATTTGGTCTTCCCGATGACAAGATATTCGCCAGCCGGCATTCTCTCGACATGATCAACAACGCCGAGGCTGTTTCCCATGGAGTCGATGACTTCCATGGAAGTGAGTTCATCAAAGAAGAATGTCCCTTTTGGAGCACGGACATTCTGATAGATGTCCTTGCCGATGAAGGACTGGATTTGGTTGATGTCATCATATCCTTCCAATCCGATTGCCAGGATGCGGCTATTCTTGATCATGAGCGTGGAGATGACATATTCTTTTTCTTCGCCTGTCGCATCTGCAATCAAGACTTTCTTTCCGGGCTTGAATCTTTCTTCCGCAGTGGAAGAAGTGACGGAAACTTTCAGTTGTCCCTTCAATCCGAAGAAGTTGACGATATGACCGATTTTCTTTTTTGCCATGTGTTTTCCTTTCTGAAATGAAAAATAAATGGGGAGATTGACTCCCCATCATTGAATTTATTGAGCGTTATTGGCTTCGTCGAAGGATTCAAAACGGAGATGAACCTTCTTTCTCATGTTCTTGATGGAAACATTGAGAATGGTACGCAAGGAATCAGAGATGACACCATGACGTCCAATCAACTTGCCGAGGTCTTCCTTTTCGCAGAGAATCAGATAGTTCTGTTCTCTTTTTCCAAGTTCCTCAGGTTTATCCATACGCTTGATCTGGATAACCTCAGGCTTGCTAACCAACGGTTCGATGAGTGAGCGGATGTCCCCAGTGAGATCGAGGTTAGTTTCGGTTTCCATGATTACTTTGCCTCAGTGTGGGCTTTCTTGGCAGCCAACTTGGCATCCAAGTGCTTCTTGTAGATGCCCTTCTTGGAAAGAAGAGTCTTGACAGAATCGGATGGGATAGCACCATTGGCTAACCACTTGAGAGCTTCCGCTTCATCGATGGTGCATTCATTGGTGTTCGGGTTGTAGGAACCTAACTGAGCCAAGGAAGCAGAATTTGGGATTCTTCTCGAGTCGCTGACAACGATTCTGTATTGTGCATAATGTGTTCTGCCGATACGGGCTAATCTGATTTTAACCATAAATATTTGTCCTCCAAATTTAAAAGCCCTAAAAGTATACGCTTGATTTATTATGCTGTCAAGGGTTTTATATGGACAGATGAATTTTCTTTGCGATTGCTATGACTCAATAGAGAGAAAGCCGAGCTTCCATTGAAAGAAACATGAAAAAAGTCGGCCGCATAGACCGACTTGTCACTATTTTATGAAATAAGAATGCGTGTTGGAAAACAGATTTACTTTGCTTCGGCTTCAGCAGCTTCAGCTTTGGCAGCCTTGGCAGCTTCGGCCTTGGCTTTGTTTGCAGCTTTCTTTTTATCTGCGTTTGTCTTGGTAGCGGCCAAGTTGGCAGCAATCTTGTCCTTGCGGATGACTTCTTCCAATCGAGCGGCTTTGCCAGAACGGGCTCTGAGATAATAGAGCTTATGTCTTCTGACTTTACCATGCTTGAGAACCTGGATGGAAGCGATGGATGGGGAGTTGATTAAGAAGTTTCTTTCAACGCCGACACCGGCAGAGTCTTTTCTGACGATAAAGGTCTCGGATGCACCAGCACCTCTGATGGAGATGACGACGCCTTCGAAAGCCTGCTGTCTTTCCTTGTTGTTTTCACGAATCGTGACCATGACTTTGATGGTATCACCGATTTCGAACTCAGGAAGATCGTGTCTGATCTGTGTAGCAGTGATCTGCTGAACTAACTGTTTGTTCATGAATTAGTTTTCTCCTTTGGAAATAATTGTGTTGTCCTGTTGCACATGGTCGAGTGACACTCCAGCGGTGCATCAGTTAGCCCGAATAGGCGAGGAATAATTTATCACAAAAGATAATGGTATGCAAGAAAAGATTTGCAGTGAAAACTTGATGATATAAAAAAAGGATAAAAACACATTGATTTCATAAAATATTTGTTTGCTGCATGTTTTTGAACGAGAGAATGCGAAAAAAAGAGTTGCATTACGTTTACAAGGCGAGTATAATCGATAAGGTTTTAGGCATATTATGCCCATTTTTTGGGAGTATAGGCTATAAACCATACGGTGGGAAGCCAGTGACAACTGTCAGTACCACGGTGCATGTCATAGGAGGAAAAACAAATGGCTGCAAAAAAAGTCACCAGAACGATGATCATTCGTGCTGAAGGCGGCGGAGCAAATCCGGCAAAGTTGGGTCAAAAACTTGGTCCTTATGGTATCGGCGGAAAATTCTGCCAGGAATTCAATGCCAAGACCGCTGACAGAAGAGGCGAGGTCGTTCCCTGCATTCTCACGATCTATGAAGATCGTACATTCGAGATGAGTTTCAAAACCACTCCAACCACCTTCCTTCTTTTAAAGGCTGCTGGTGTCCAGAAAGGACGCAAGGGTCCAGATCATGGCGGAAGCAACAAAGAAGTCATCGGCCATGTCAAGAAAGAAGATGTCAAGAAGATCGCCGAATACAAGATGCCTGATCTTAACGTGGATTCCCTCGAGGCTGCTGAAAGATGTGTCGCCGGATCCGCTAAGTCGATGGGCATTGTCATTGACGACTAATCTAAAGGAGAACATTGGTTATGAAAAAATTATCTAAAAAATATGCTGCTTCTTTAGCTTTGATTGAGAAAGACAAGAAGTATACCATCGCTGAAGCTTGCGAATTGGTCAAGAAGACTGCAACTGCCAAGTTCGATGAATCCATCGATGTCAGCTTCAATCTGAACATTGATCCGAAGCAGGCTGATCAACAGTTGAGAGGAACCATCACTCTTCCTCATGGAAATGGCAAGACTGTCAGAGTCTTGGCCATCACCGATAAAGTCAGTGATGCAACATCTGCCGGCGCTGATTATGTTGGCCAGCAGGATATGCTTGATAAGATCCAGAAAGAAAATTGGTTTGACTTTGATGTCATCGTTGCCACTCCAAATATGATGGGTCTTTTGGGACGTATGGGTCGTGTCTTGGGTCCTAAAGGCTTGATGCCAAACCCGAAGACAGGAACTGTCACTCCGGATATCGCTTCTGCCATCAAGGAAATCAAGAATGGTAAAATTTCTTATCGTAATGATAAGGATGGAAACCTTTCCATCAACTTCGGCAAGGCTAGCTTCGATACTGAAAAACTTGCTGACAACTTGAAGACCATCATCGATACGGTCAACAAGATCAAGCCGACTGCTGTCAAGGGTACTTACATTCTCTCTGCAACCATTTCCAGCACTTATGGTCCGGCTATCAAGATTGCTCTCTAATTCCTAACTATTTATAGTTGTGTCGTTTCCGAATGATTCGGGTGTCTCAATATACCTAAGACAGTAACTGCCGATAAATAAACGGCTCAATATGTTACCGAGGATTGAATTGAGTAACTAACTTAAAAGTCAATAAAGTATATTGTTCTATACACCAAACCAAAATGAGGAGGTGAAAAGATGAATCAGCAGATCTTAGCTGAGAAGAAGGAAATCGTCTCGAAATTAAACGATATTCTTAAGACTTCTCACACCACAGTTGTTGTCTCTTATTCTGCTTTGACTGTCGCTGATGTCAACCAACTCAGAGCTGGCTTGAAGAAGGCTGGTGCCAAACTTTCCGTCCAGAAGAATTCCCTTATGAAGAAAGCTGTTGATGAAGATGGCTTGTCTGCATTGGATTCTTTGTTCAAAGGACCGTCTGCTTTGGTTACCGCTGATGAAGCTGGAGCTGGATTGGATGTCTTAGGCGAATTTGCCAAAGCCCATAAGAAGAACTTCGCTGTGAAGGGCGGTATGATCGATGGTAGCTTCTGCGACGCTGACAAGCTCAACGATTTGGCAAATGTCGGTGGCAAGGAAGGTGCTCTCAGCCGTCTCTTGTCTGTCATGGAAGCCCCGCTCGTTCAGTTTGCCCTTACTGTCAAGGAAGTTGGCAAGAAGAACGATCCGGAAGGTGCCCAGGCTCTTGCCGAATAATCGGCGCTGTCGTATTTCGTTGAATGAAAAACCATTAATGGAGGAAAACTAAAATGGCTAAATTAGTTAAAGAAGATGTCATTGCCGGTTTGAAGGAAATGAACATGGTCGAAATCATGGATCTTGTCCATGCTATCGAAGATGAATTCGGTGTCAAGGCTGCTGCCGGTGTTGCTGTTGCTGCCGGTGCTGGTGCCGCTGCCGCTGAAGGACCGAGCGAAGTCACTGTTACCCTCAAGGGTGTTGGTGCTTCCAAGGTTCAGGTCATCAAGGCTGTCCAGGCCATCACTGGCTTAGGCCTTATGGATGCCAAGAAGCTTGTTGACAAGGCTCCTGTCGCCATCAAGGAAAAGGTCTCTCCTTCCGAGGGCGAAGAAATTGCCAAGCAGCTCACCGCTGTTGGTGCTGAAGTCGAAGTCAAGTAATCCGTATTTCACTTGCGTATCCTAGTCCCACATCGCCCTTTTGGGAGGTGTGGGCTTAGTTGTCTATAAGGAGTCGGGCAGATTACACACGAAAAGCTCGACTTTTTTATTCGAAAAAGCCTTAAACAACTTTAGTCCCGTAGTGTGAACGGAAAGAAAGACACGAGGTAAATATATGGAAAGTTTTGACATTAATAAATATCAGAAGACGGAAACTGGCCGTTTGGATCTCAGTAAGACTTTCTCCACGGTTCCGCTTCCGAATCTTTGTGCTGTTCAGACGGAATCTTTCAAGTGGTTCACTGAAACTGGCGTTGATGAAGTTTTCAGAGATATTTTCCCGATTTTCTCCAACAAGGATACTCGCGGCCGCGAAACCGATGCAGAAGAAATTGCTGAATTGGATTACGTGAACGCTGAATGGGGTTCTGCGGACGAGAAACACGGGTATTTTGAGTGTAAAGTCTCTGCGCTGACTTATTCGGCTCCGCTTCATGTCACGCTTCGCCTGAAGCATCCAGATGGAACGATCGTTGAAGAAAGAATCTTCATGGGAGATTTTCCTTGGATCACCCCTTCGGGCACGTTCATCATCAACGGCTCTGAGAAATGTATCGCTTCTCAGCTTGTCCGTTCTCCGGGAGCTTATGTTTCCAAGGAGATGGATGAAGTCACTTTGAAGAAAACAGACACAGATGCCAAGAATGAAATCAACATTGTCTATGGTTCCAATATCATTCCTGCCAGAGGTATTTGGCTGGAATATTTGACGGATAATCGTGATTTCGTTTCTGTCCGTATCGATAAACAGAAGAAAGTCCCTGCCCTTGTCCTCCTCCGTGCTTTGGGAATTGTTTCGGATTCCTCCGAACTCTGCGATACTGAATTGCCGAATAACATCGATGGCACACCTTCTGGAGAAGTCACAGGCGTGCTAGGACTTTTTGGCGAAAACAGCTTCCTTCTCAAGGCTCTGGAAAAGAATCCGGTCAAGGCAGATAAAGGCGCCAAGGAGAGAATGCATCAGGCTGTTGGATACATCTTCAGAAAACTGCGTCCGGGCGAACCCTATACGGCCGAGTCTGCAGCCATGACGCTGAAACAGCGTTTCTTTGAAAACGAACATTACGATCTCGGAAAGGCCGGTCGATTCAAAATCAATGAAAAATTGGGAATCTACGATCGTTTGATCAACCAGACCTTGGCTGAAGACCTCATCAGCAATGAAGGAGAAATCATCTTTGAGGAAGGCAAAGTTCTTTCCATCGACGATGTTGCCAAATTGAAGAAAGAAAAATTCTTCGATGGCAATGAAAACCATTCCATCCACCTTCATGCCAATCCGGATCTCGATACGAATGATACGGTCAATCGTGTCAAGGTTGTCTCTCCGTTGGATCCTGAAAAGACGGTCTATATCATTGGTACCGATCTGAGACTGAATCTGACACATGTCACGACTTCGGATATCATCGCATCCCTTTCCTATATGCTCAACCTCATCGATGGCATCGGATATACCGATGACACCGATCACCTCGGAAATAAGAGAGTCCGCTGCGTCGGTGAATTGATCCAGGATAAGTTCCGTGCTGGTCTCAGCAAGATGAAGAGAACCATCCATGATCGTATGTCGACTTCGGATCTTTCCAATATGTCCATTTCCTCCTTGATCAATATCAAGGCTTTGACAAGTGCTGTCATCCAGTTCTTCAACTCGGATTCTCTTTCCCAGTTCATGGATCAGACCAACCCTCTTGCTGAATTGACCAACAAGAGACGTCTTTCGGCTTTGGGCCGTGGCGGCTTGACCCGTGATCGTGCTTCCTCGGCTGTCCGTGACGTCCATCCGACGCACTACGGAAGAATCTGTCCTATCGAAACACCGGAAGGTCAGAACATCGGTTTGATTTCCAACCTCGCCTGCTACGCGAAGGTCAATGAATATGGATTCCTTCAGACTCCATATCGTCCTGTCAAGAATCGTGTTGTCGATAATGACAAGGATCACGTCCTTTGGCTGACTGCTGACCAGGAAAGAAATCACATCATTTGCCAGGCCAACGTCAATGTCGACAAGGAGACGGATCGCATCCTCGATGATGTCGTCAATGCCCGTTTGAATGGTGAGTATATCACCACGAAGGCGGATGACTGCGATTTGATCGATGCTTCTCCAAAGCAGATTGTCTCTATCGCTGCTGCCTGTATTCCTTTCTTGGAAAATGATGATGGTAAGCGAGCCCTTATGGGTAGTAACATGCAGCGTCAGGCTCTCCCTCTTTTGAGACCGGAAGCTCCGTTTGTCGGAACCGGTTTGGAAAGAAAGATTGCTCACGACTCTGGTGAAGCGCTTTTGGCTGAAAAGCCTGGCTATATCGATTATGTCGATTCCAAGCAGATTGTTATCAATCAGGATGATGGAACCAAGAAGATCTACAAGTTGAGATCCTTCGTCCGTTCCAACAAACGTACCTGCATCTCCCAGACTCCAATCGTCGAAGTTGGCGAACATGTCGCTGAGAGCCAGATCATCGCCAATGGTCCGAGTATGGACAAGGGTGAACTTGCCTTAGGTCAGAATGCCGTTGTTGCCTTCACCACATGGCATGGCTACAATTACGAAGATGCTGTCGTCATTTCTGAAAAATGTGTCAATGATGATTTGTTCACAAACCTCATCATTGAAGAATATCCAATCGATCGCCGTAAGACAAAGTTGGGTGATGAAGAATTCACTCGCAATGTTCCAAATCTCGGCGAAGATAAGAAGACTTATCTGGATGAAAAGGGTATCGTCGTTCCTGGAACGGAAGTCAAGGAAGGTGATATCTTGGTCGGAAAGACCACTCCTAAGGGCGAAAGCACGGAGACGAACAACGATCACCTTCTCAAGTCCATCTTCTCGAGCAAATCCGATGAAGATAAGGATACGTCCTTGCGTGTCCCGCATGGCGGTGAAGGTATTGTCTTGGATGTCAAGACCTTCTCGAGAGATAAGGGTGATGAACTGCTCTCTCCGGATGTTCTTGAATCGGTCAAGGTCTATGTTGTCCAGAAGAGAAAGATTCAGGTCGGTGATAAGATGTCCGGCCGTCACGGAAACAAGGGTGTCATCTCCAAGGTTCTCCCTGTCGAGGATATGCCTTATCTTCCGGATGGTACGCCAGTCGACATTCTTCTCTCCCCGATGGGCGTTCCTTCGCGTATGAACATCGGTCAGGTCTTGGAAGTTCAGCTCGGCTTAGCTTGCAAGAAATTGGGAATCAAGGTTTCGACCCCTGTCTTTGATGGCGCATCCAACGAGGAAATCGAAGGATTCATGCATGAAGCAGGTATCGATCCGGATGGAAAGACCGTTCTCTATGATGGTCAGACCGGTGAGAGATTTGATGCCCGTATCGCTGTCGGTGTCATGTACATGATCAAGCTTGACCACATGGTTGAAGATAAGATTCATGCCCGTGCCATCGGTCCGTATTCTCTTGTCACCCAGCAGCCTTTGGGTGGTAAGGCTCAGAATGGTGGTCAGCGTTTCGGTGAAATGGAAGTCTGGGCTTTGGAAGCTTATGGCGCAGCCTATACACTTCAGGAAATGCTCACCATCAAGTCGGATGATATGGTCGGAAGAAACAAGACCTATGAATCCATCCTGAAGGGTGAACAGGTCTCCAAGCCAAATATGCCGGAATCTACCCGTGTTCTCATCAAGGAATTGCAGGGTCTCGGAATCGATGTCAATCTTCTTGACGAAAGAAATCAGCCAATCAATATGGATACCATTTCCGAAGAGGCTGAACGAGATAGCCGCCGTTCGCATCACGACATGGTGAATTTCGATACTAAGCATGATGATGAACGTGATATGGAAGAAGCACGCAATGCCCATTTGGAAGAAGAAGTCAGTGCTGAATTCATGGACAATCAGAATATGGAATCGGAAGAAGCTTCTTTTGAAAAAGAAGACAATGAATAAGGAGGACACTGAACAATGTTTGATTTAAACCGCTTAAAGGCAATCAAGATTGGTCTTGCTAGTCCGGATAAGATTCGTGAATGGGGCAAAGGTGAAGTTACCAAGCCCGAAACGATCAACTATCGTTCCCAGAAACCGGAACCTGATGGTCTTTTCTGCGAAAAGATCTTTGGTCCCGCCAAGGATTATGAATGTCATTGCGGAAGATATAAGAAATCTTCCTATGCCGGAAAAGTCTGCGAAAAGTGCGGCGTTGAGGTTACCCTCAAAGCCGTCCGTCGTGAAAGAATGGGTTACATCAACCTTGCTTTCCCTTGCACACATATCTGGTATGCCAAGGGAAGCCCGTCCAAGATGGGCCTCACCTTGGGCATTCCTCCCAAGCAACTCGAGGAAGTCGTCTATTTCGTTTCTCACATCGTCACCAATGCCGGTATTTCCAAGATTTTGAAATATCGTCAGGTTCTCGATGAGAATACGGCCCGTGATGTTTTTGCCATGGTCATCGAACAGGAAATCCTCACCAGCGAACGTCTTCACGATGGCGACTTGGATTATGCCAAGGGCAAGAATTATATTCAGACCATTTCCAAGAGATCGAATCCGTTCGATTTCTTTACCGTCTCCAAGTTCATCCACAAATATACTGGTGCTGAATTCGGCATCGGTGCCGAAGCTGTCTTAAAGCTTCTCAAGGAAATCGATCTCGACAAGGAAATCAAGGAAGTCTCTGCTGACTTGAAGAATTCTGTCGGCGAGAAGAATCAGAAGAGAATCAAGGCCATCAAGAGATTGGAGGTCCTTGAATCCTTCAAGAATTCCCAGGTTAAGCCGGAATGGATGGTACTCACTGTCCTTCCTGTCATTCCACCGGATCTTCGTCCGATGATGCAGCTCGATGGTGGACGTTATGCCACCTCCGACCTTAATGATCTTTATCGTCAGGTCATCATCAAGAATAACCGTCTCAAACATGAAATCGAAGAACATGCACCAAACGTCATCCTCATCAACGAAAAACGTATGCTTCAGGAAGCGGTCGATGCCTTGATCGATAACGACAAGAGAAATAAGCCGACACAGTCCATCTCCGGAAATACCTTGAAGTCGCTTTCCTCCACTTTGAAGGGTAAGCAGGGTCGTTTCCGTCAGAACCTTTTAGGTAAGCGTGTCGATTACTCCGGACGTTCCGTCATTGCTGTCGGACCGACCCTCAATATGGATGAATGCGGTTTGCCTCGAGAAATGGCTGTCCAGCTTTTCCGTCCGTTCATCGCTCATGAATTGATCTTCGCCAAAGATTCTACAGTCACGTCCCAGAGACAGGCTGACGAATTGATTGCCAAGAGAGATCCGAGAGTCTATGATGCCATCGAAAAGATTGCCAAGGATCATCCGGTCCTTCTCAATCGTGCCCCGACCCTTCACCGTTTAGGTATTCAGGCCTTCAAGCCGATTCTTATCGAAGGCAAGGCAATCCGACTCCATCCGCTTGTCTGCCCTGGCTTCAACGCCGACTTTGACGGCGACCAGATGGCTGTCCATGTTCCGCTTGGAAGACAGGCTCAAGCAGAAGCCATGAGTCTCATGATGGCGAATAGAAACATCCTCAAACCGAGCGATGGCAAGCCGATCTGCGTTCCTTCCCAGGATATGATCTTCGGAAACTACTATCTCACCTTGGAAGATAACATCGAAATGGATGAGATGTATGCCAAATATTATGAGAAGCGCAATGAGCCTGACATGGCTGAAAAATTCCGCTCCTATGAGAAATTCGAAGGAAAGGTTTTCACCGATCCTGAGACGGCGATTCTTGCCTATCAGAATGGAAAACTTTCCTTGAGAACCAGAGTCTATGTTCCTGGCCGTTCCCTCAAGAAGACGGGATTCAGTGAAGAACAGAACAATTCCTACCTTCTCACCACCGTCGGAAAATTGATCTTCAACAAGATCTTCCCATCCGATTTCCCCTACATCAACTTCCCATATCGTGATGACAAGGATGCCAAGAAGCATTATGCTGAAAACTTCGAGCATACCTTGGATGAATTCTTTGTCACAGCCTCGAAGGCCTATGAAGAGGTCATCGCATCTGGAAAATTCCATGACGGTGATGATTTTGATGCCTTCAAGGAATATTGCAAGCTTCAGCCTCTCCGTGCCCCAATCGACAAAAAGGGTATTCAGGTCATGATGGATAAGATTTTCCATCACTACAATGAAGATGCCGTGAAGACTGCCCATATCATGGATCTCTTCAAGAATCAGGGATTCGATTATTCCACCAAGTCTGGTTTGACCGTCTCCTTGGATGATATGAAGCCGATGGAAGGCCGTCATGAAATCTACGATAAGGCTTATGACAAGGTCAACTGGATTCAGGAGAACTTCGATCTTGGCTTCTTCACCGAAGATGAAAGACATAATGCCATCATCGCCGTTTGGGATAGCGTCAAGAAGAATGATCTTTCTCCGATGCTCAAGAAGAGAATGAAGGATTCTCCACGCAACCCGATGTTCATGATGATGGAATCCGGTGCTCGTGGTTCTTTCGATAACTATATGCAGCTCATCGGTATGAAAGGCTGTATGTTGAAGGCGGATGGCGTTGCCATCGAAACGCCGGTTACGAACTGCTATTCGGATGGTTTGACCGTCTCTGAATACTTCTCCTCCACACACGGAACGAGAAAGAATGGTTCTGATACGGCCTTGAAGACCGCTGACTCTGGTTACTTGACCAGACGTTTGGTCGATGTTTCTCACAATGTTGTCATCCGTGAGGAAGATTGCCGATGCGATCATGGCATCTTCGTCAAGACGCTCAAAGCTGCCGATGGTGCTGTTATCGCCTCTTTGGAAGATCGTCTTGTCGGTCGTTATCTGATGCATGACTTCATCGATTCGGAATCGGGAGAAGTCCTTGTCTCTGCCGATAAATGCATGAATGAGGATGATGCCCATCTCATTGCCAGCAAGAATGTGACGGAAGTCGAAATCCGTTCCATCCTTACCTGCGAATCCAAGAATGGTGTCTGTATCAAGTGCTATGGCCGCAACTTGGCTACGGGTAAATTGGGAACCATCGGTGACACAGTCGGTATTATGGCTGCTCAGTCCATCGGTGAACCAGGTACACAGCTTACTTTGAAGAACTTCCACACTGGCGGTGTTGCCGGTCAGTCGGATATTACACAGGGTTTGCCTCGTGTTCAGGAACTTTTGGAAGTTCGTCATCCAAAGGCCAAGGATCTTTCCTTGATTACCCACATCCATGGCAAAGTCGTTGAAATCAAGGATCAGGGCTTGAGACATGTCTTCACCATCAAGAATGATCTTGAAGAGATGGAATTCATTTCCTATCCGAACGCCGTTCCCTGCGTCAATGTTGGGGATGAGGTTCTTGCCGGTCAGGCTTTGACCAAAGGCCATATCGATCCGAAGGAACTTCTTGAATGCACGGACTTGACCACTGTGAGAAACTATCTCATCAAGGAAGTCAAGGAAGTCTACAAGGGCAATGCCGGTATTGATATTTCCGACAAGCATCTTGAAATCATCGTCCGTCAGATGACCAATAAACTCGTCATCGTCAATGCTGGCGATACGGATTTGCTTCCTGGTCAGAAAGTCGATGATATCGTCTTCACCAATAAGAACGATAAGGTCCTCCGTCACGCTGGCAAGCCAGCTGTCGGCCGTCCAGTCGTCCTTGGCATCACCAAGGCTGCCTTGGATACGGATTCCTTCCTGTCCGCCGCTTCCTTCCAGCAGACAACCTCTGTCTTGACGGATGCAGCCATCAAGGGCAAGATTGATAATCTTTTGGGCTTGAAAGAAAACGTCATGATTGGTAAACTGATTCCAGCAGGTACTGGAATCAAGCCACTTCTCTCCGCTGAGGAAGAAGAGGGCGAAGGCCATGAAGAAGACTTCATGAAGAATGAAGCCGATGTCGACGATCAGTTGCTGAAATAAAAAATATGGCTGACAGTCATCTGTCAGCCTTCTGCAGCCGTAGTTCAGTGGTAGAACGATAGCTTCCCAAGCTGTATATACGGGTTCGATTCCCGCCGGTTGCTCCATTTTAGTAATATAGGTTTGATACAATATCAAGCCTTTTCTTTTTGCTTAAAATAGCCAATATTGAGTGTTAGGTGTTTTTCTTTTGCATAATTGACCAATAAGTCACATAATTGTATAATTGAATCATACGAAGGTAACACATATGGATTTAACAGTCATTGGCTCTCGATTGGTTTCTTTGCGTAAGGCTAAAGGAATCTCTCAAACAAAACTATCAGAACTCACCAAACTTGATAGAACATATATTTCTAGAATCGAGCATGGTAAGCAAAATATGACAATGACCACTTTGATTTTTATATGTGATTGTCTAGATGTTACGCCTAAAGAGTTTTTTGATTTTTAGGTGGAGGAAAGGTGGTGATGATTATGGCAAAATATGATCCATTATATAAGTATTTATTAAGATGCGATTCGAGAATAGTAACTTTAACCTTTGATGAAATAGAAAAAATACTAGGTGGTAATCTTCCTAATAGTGCTTACCAATACGCATGGTGGTGGGCTAATGAGGATGTTGATATAACTAGGCACACGCATTGTATTTCTTGGCAAAATGCAGGATACAAACAAGTAAGTCTAGACTTAAGAAATAAGCGAGTTACATTCGAGAAAGCGATTTAATCATGTACGGTCTAATAATGCTCCGAGAATACTTAGATGAGATTCTCGATGGTAAGAAAACTTATGATGCTCGTGCCTATGACACTACCAAGCGTGGAACTATTGCTTTAGTTGATACAAAGAAGTCTGCTATCATAGGTCTAATTGATCTAGTTGTAACTCATAAAATCTCAGCTGAAGAATACTGCAAGTGACACGCTACTGGGAAGTGGGAAGGTATGATATTCCAAGTTGAAGATATGGAAAGAGATTATTATGCATATGAATTCGCCAATCCTATAAGAATCGCCACACCAATTAAGATTGTTAAGACTGGTAGAGTTTGGACAAAGATTGATGATGTAATCCAGATGAATGTGCAGGAGAGATTGTTCTAGATAAATTCTATTGGTGCTAAAAGGGTGCTAAACTTTTACACGATTTGAAGCAGATTTTACACGATTTAAGAATGGGTGCTAAATTGTATCAAAACCCTTCTACTAAGGCATTAAGAAGAATAGGATTGATACAATTCGTGTCAGATCTTTTTCTTTGCAGATTGGGAGACTTTTCTTTCGATAAATAACTGGTGGCTTGGGATAGGGAGCCCAAAAACGTCTCTAACGACAAAAATGAAGTGATGGACTTGAATTTTAGTGAATGGTGGTGAAATAGAACTGGCAAAGGAGAATCGATTTATGGATCAAGTACTAAGAGATCGATTGGGTCTTAAAATTGGCGAAATCAAGGATAGAGGCAATAGACGAGAAATCTAAGATTCTCTTGGCCGTAAAGTTGGTGAAGGAAATTTGTTGCCTGCCTTGCTCCAATCAATTTAGGCGGAATCATGCATATATCAGAGATGGTAGGTGCTTTCCTTTACATTCCATAATCTTTTGGACACTTGCCATCCTCTGTTCTCCAGCAGATGTTGCCACTAAGGCTAGTTCCACCTATGAAGGCCGCTGCTGCTGAAGAAGAACTGAAGACAATATCCGAAGTCAGAACAGAATCTAAAATCTTATCAGCATATTGCGTTCTGAGTTTTATAATTCCCTTTGGGCAGCTCTTTTGAATATCTTTGTTTATTTGACTGCCTTTTAGAACAACGAATCCTTCGTTTGTTATGATGCCTTTCGCTGCGCATCTTCCTTTGAATTCGAATACTGGAGAAGAGATTTCTTGCTTTATTTCTTTTCTGACGACAGGTGCTTCAAATACCTTATGACCTAGAACACCAACAACTATCTTTGAATAGGAGATGAATTCTTCCATTTCGCTTTCTTTTTCTTCCGTGATATTTCCTAAGTTAGGCTCATTGCCATTAAACACTTCATATCTTCCTGTATTTTTAGCAAGATTTGTGAACCTGTTCTCTAGATAACTGATTTCGGTTGCACCCAATACATCATTTTGAGTTGTCAAGACGATGACTTCATTCCATAGCTTATAGTAAAGCTCTTTTTCATTCTTGGCATGTTCAAGAAGCCTGCCGATGATACCGATGCCATTCTTTCTGATTATTGCCTGACCTACATAGATGATCTGCTTTTCATTCTTCTCGTTTTTTCCGAGCAGAAAATAAACTCCTGATTGAGATAGATGCTTCTTTGACTGGCTAGGCCATTCTTTATAAGATTCTAATTCATTTCTAGGAATCTTATATGCGACTCCGGTCCAGTTCGAAAGGGTACATTTGATTTTTCCTGCAGGGATATCATCGATTAGATAAACGCTGATTGATTTTGCCATTCTACTACACTCCCAAATATGATTTTATTATTCTTTCATCATCATTTTGCAATGACCTTTAAAGTACATTACCATGAATATTTTTTTGCTAAATTGACATTGATAGAAATCGATGTTCTCCTTTCATGAGTAAAAGTATTATATCATAATGCCAATAGTTCTATTTTTGGCAAGCGAAAGGAAAGCTAAATGTCATTGATTTCAAGTTCAAAAGAGGTCGGCGTTGGTAAATGCTGCTAGTTTACACGACTTCTTCGACATATCAAAAGAATGACTCTCACTGAAATCGCAGATGTGAAAAGACTTGTGCAAAACGGCATATTATGTTGGTGTGAGAGAAAATCGAATTTTCTACTCCATATATAAAGCATTTTATTTTTTATGAAAAAGTGCACGTCTGGCATCAGTTCGAACGTGCACTTTTGGAATTTTATTCTATGTTCGGTTCTTTCTTTTTCCTGTGATAAGTCAATTTCATCACGAAGCCATCTAAGAGATATAATGTGGCAGGTAAGACGAATAAGATCATTAGCGCAGCGGTTATTCCGCCGATGCCGATCAATAATCCTACTGTAGAGATTGATGCTTGCGATGAGATAAAGGAAATGACAAATCCACAGATGATCAGAATCAATCCGGATGTAAAGATGGTTGGTAGGGCAGATTCCACGGCTTTCTTCAAGGATTCTTTTTTATCCATTGTTCTTCTATTCTCGATGTAGCTATTTGACATCAGGATTCCATAATCGATGGTGGCACCCATGAGAATGCATGTGACAATGATATAACTCATGAAGAAGACGCCACTCGATAAAAACTGTGTGGCCATCGTGATGAAAACGGCTCCTTGAATGATCGTCACCAATATGGTTGGAAGAGAAATGGATCGGAAGGTCAATAAGACAATGACAAAAATAGAGATGATGGTGAAAATCGTGATAAAAAGATTATCATGGTCAAATGACTTTTGAAGATCATATGTGGAAACCATTTCGCCGAGTATGTGAGCATCACTGCCGAATGTCTTCTGTACTTCGTCTTTTAAATAATCGACGAATTTCGTGCTTTCATCACCGCCATTGGATAGATTGACGGAAAGCAATAATCGTGAATAGTCATTTCCCTTGAGAAGGTTATTCGCCTTCTTTATATCCTTTTCGGCGTCCTCCACTTTTGCTTTTCTTTCTTTGTCCATTCTCGGAGAAAGAAGAGAATTGTTTTCCATGTTTGCTTTTACGAAATCAAGGAGATCACAGGCTCTTATCGAAGCATCGGAAGCGATTTTCTTATCTAACATATATTTTATATACGGACCACTGATTTTCGCTTCATCGAGTGAAGAAGAGAAACTCGAACTTCTTATTTCTGTCTTTAAAGTATTCATCTTCTGATACATCTCTTTATATGTGTAAGATGATTCATCGTCCATATGTTTTTTGATGGTGAGCATATCTGAGATTTTGTCTTTGCTATCGATAGATAACTGACTCTGGATGACAGGATTTTCTTCATAAGCTTGCAGAATCGCAATTAAAAATGTTTTCACTGAAATCTTTGGATATGTTTCTTGTTCCACTTCTCTAAAATAAGCGATATAGATTTGCTGAATTGCTTCATTGCTGATCGTAATATCCGGCGTACTTCCAGAAAATCCAGCAGCGATTTTCTTCAAGGCAGGAAGGAAGTTTTCATAATCATAGGAAGAATGAATCGTCTTATAAAGCACATTATAGTTATTGATCGTCTGTATCGCCTGACTATCCGTGATGAGATTGTTCTTCACCATAAAGGTCATCAATGGAAGGAATGGAATGGTGTCATTCTGCGTTTCACCGGTGGAAAGATAATATCCTAAATAGATCTGATTAAGCTCCTCATCGGATAAAAGCGTTCCATAATTCGAATAGAAATAGCCTTTCAGCTGATCTTTTGTCATCTCTTGATCCATTTGCGTGACAAATGAGTTTATGCCAGCAGACAAAGTGTTCAACTGGTTCTTTATTTCATCGGTAAAGAAAGAACTCATGTTGTCGTCATCAGAAACAAGAAGAAGGAAATTGAGCATGGTTTGGAACTCAGCTTCATGATTATTTGCATCATAGAAAATATAGCCATACATCTGATTGATTGAGAACTGTGAAAGGTCTGTATCCTCAAATGATGAAATCTCAGTATAAAACTCTTCTGCATTTAAAGACATGTCAAGGAATTCATCGACATTCATAAGAAGATTCAGGGTCTCTTTTATATCCTCATCCATGAATTCCTTTGCGTCATCATCATTCTCCAATAAATAAGATGTGTAATCGATAAATTCAGAGAAAGACATCTTCACGAGTTCGGGTTGATGATAAAGCTCATACATGTTTATTAGAAGAGATGCTTCGGAATCATCCATTTCGAGTTTTTGGCTGATTTTCTTTTGATCATATTCTTCTTCAACCGTGTTGCTATAGGCTGTATAGCTAGCCAGGACATTCTCTCCATTTGTCTTCTTATATTCCTTGATGGATTGAATCAGTTCCTCTTCCTTTTTGCTGGAATCACCTTGATTTGGATATAAGACAACAATGCTATTGTTCTCTCCAAATCTATCAACGATTTCAGTGTTTGCATTTTTGGAATCCGTAAAAGTATATGGTGTCTTTGTTTGCAAATACCCGCATCCACCAATCAATAAAATAGCGATTGGGAAGATGATTTTATTCGCCTTGATTGCAAAATCAGAGAAGATTTTGCCTTTTGGACAAATGACTTTCTTTTTTGTCTTCGTTAGCAATCTATCCATCAAAAGAATCATGACGGGGAGTAAGGTAAGTGAGGTGACAACCGAGATGACAATTCCTTTCATCAGGACGATGCCGATATCGAATCCAATATGGAAGGACATGAACAGCAAGGCGAGCAAGCCGGCGATTGTGGTCAATGAGGAAGCGGAAATCGGTCTGACAACCGCTTTGATGCTTTTTTTCATTGCTTCGTCCTTATCTTCGTATATTTTCTTATTTTCGCGATATTGATTTAATAAGACAATGCTATAGTCGATGGATAAAGCTAATTGTAAAATCGCAGAGATGGAATTCGTGATATACGAAATATTGCCGAAGATGAAATTCGTGCCTCGATTGATCAGAATAGCGATACCACAACATAATAAAAGAAGAATAGGCTCTATCCAGGATTGAGCTGTAAGAAGAAGAATTCCAGCTACAAGGCAAATGGCGACGAGCATGATATAAACCATCTCGCTGGTGATCGATTCCTCTAATTTTTGCTTTTCAATTGCTGTTCCACCATATTCGACTTCTTCATAATCGGAAAGGACTGTCTTGATATCTTTGACAACACTTTTCGCATTCTCCGAATAATCATCGCCATCGACCAATACGACATAAAAAGCAGTATTGTCTTTGTAATAATTTGTGTCATAATGGTCGAAATTGACATTCGTGACATGTTCTATGCTGATTAAAGAGTCATAAATATCTACAGCTTTTTCTTCATCAACATTTTTCACCATGACTTGAACGTTGCCTGTAGAACCGAATTCATCTTCATTGATCTTCAAGGCGATTTTTGTCTCCGTTGAATCATCTAAATAATCCGATAGATTGTAATTGATGATGACCTTGCCTGAAAAAATCGCTGAGAAGATGATTGCCAAGCCAAAAAAACAGAGAGCGATGATTTTCCTTATTCCGAACTTCTTTTTCTTGTTTTCCATTGTAATCTCCTTACTAAAATAAAATTTTTGACTATAGTCTTAATTTTTTGTACGGAGAGATTATAATAAAGCAGAATGATTCCAAATTTAACGGATGAAGAACTCCGATAAGATTTCTTACAATTCCATATGAAAGGTTAAAAAAATGAGAACATATAAAAATACCTCGCGTACTGAAAAGTGGATCCGCAAGGCTTTTGCTGAATTGGTTGCCGAAAAGAAGAGCTTAGATAAAATCACCATCGCTGAGCTTGTGAAAAAAGCGGATATCACCAAGCCGACATTTTATTATCATTATGCGGATTTGAACGAGTTAGTGAAAAGCATCGAAAGCGAAATGATTAATGAATTGATCAAAACGATCGATGAAGCAGAAAAAAGTCATAATGTTCCTATTGAATACTATGTTCATATTCTTTCTGATTTCTTGAGAAAAAATGAAGAGGAATATAAATCAATGGCCAATGCTGTCGATTTAAATTATTTTATTGTGAAACTGAAAAAGATTTTTATCCAAAAGTTAAACAACCCTATTTTCGGAATTTCTGAAAATGAGAAAACAGGTGAAATCCAAGCGACATTCATTGCCAGCGCGATTGTGGATACGCTTCTCGAATACTTTAAAGGGAATCTATCGGGTCAATTGGAAGATGTGGAATCCACAATTCTTATGACTATAAATAAACTCCGTTCGTGAAACCTTATAGTTGGACTAAGGAGAAGAATAAGTCATGATGAATGACAATATGAGCATCATGCCTGGCAAGTTGTACTACGTAAAAATTCAATAATCTTGGATAAGAGAATTCAATGCTAGATGATTTCAGTAAATATTCTTGAATTTCCTTGAATTATTATGAATAAAATTGTATTATTGAATCATCAAAGGAGGCAAAAATGATTCAATGGTTTTCAAAAAATGATAAAAAAGCGACAGCAACCA
The DNA here is from genome assembly GCA_963660905.1 of bacterium. Taxonomy (GTDB): domain Bacteria; phylum Bacillota_I; class Bacilli_A; order RFN20; family CAG-288; genus Enterosoma. The sequence goes on from CAVKZJ010000003.1 coordinate 29,486, forward strand.
TCTATCCGACGAATATCACCATCAATAAGTCGGGAATGGAGATGATATCTGAGGCTTATGCTGCGATGCTTGGATTGGATGAGGACGATATGAAGATTGCGCTTCAGCCTATCAGCAAGGATGAATATGACCAAGGAATCTATCCGATTGACAATCTTTTTCTTCTTTCTGGGGGAAAGACCTATACCAGAGTCTCTTCGACAGATTTCGTGAATAAGGTCAGCCGATTCATGAACGTCGACTTCCATGAGAAATCGAGGAAATACACCTGCTATTTTGATCAGCATGAGTCTCTTCTCATCATCGACTTGAAGAAGGAGGTGGAGTAGATATGGATGAAAATATCATCATGATGATTGTGTGGGTTTCTCTTTTTATCTTCGCTCTCCTTGCGGAAATCTTCACGGATGCTCTTGTCTCAGTCTGGTTCTGCATCGGTGCCGTTCTTGCTCTCTCGGTAACATTCATTCCGAATATGCCTTGGTGGGGTGAATTGATTGTCTTCCTTGGAACATCTCTTCTTTCCTTTATCATCATCCGACCGATAGTGAATAGGAAACTGCAGAGGATCAAATCCAGAACGAATATCGATACGATTCTCGGAAAGAAGGGCATTGTCTTAAAGAAGATCACTTCTTTGGAAAAAGGCGAAGTGAAGGTTGATTCCATCATCTGGAATGCCATCAAAAGAGAGGATGAGGAAGATATCCTAGAAGGAAGCGTTGTCGAAGTCTTAGCTGTCAATGGAAATAAATTATTGGTCAAAGAGATCAATGAAGGAGGAAACTAATTATGCCGACTGGTGGAATTGTTGCGCTTGTTCTTGTTGGAGTCGTTCTCTTTCTTGTGATTGTCATTCTTCTTTCCCATATCAAGATTGTCAATCAAACGGATAAATATGTCATCGAGCGTCTTGGACGTTATCTTACGACATGGGATACGGGTGTGCATTTTCTGACGCCTTTCATCGATCGTATTGGGAAAAAGGTTTCGATGAAGGAACAGATCTATGATTTCCCTCCTCAGCCTGTCATCACGAAGGATAATGTCACGATGCAGATCGATACGGTCATCTTCTTCAATGTGACAGATCCGAAACTCTATACTTATGGTGTCGAGAATCCAATTGCCGGTATCGAAGCTCTCTCGGCGACATCGTTAAGAAATATCATTGGCGAACTCGATCTGGACGAAACCTTGACGAGTCGCGACATCATCAATTCCAAGATGAGACAAATTCTCGATGATGCCACGGACCCCTGGGGCATCAAGGTTACCCGTGTCGAAGTGAAGAACATTCTTCCTCCGAAAGACATTCAGGCTGCCATGGAAAAGCAGATGAGGGCAGAAAGAGAGAAGAGAGAAAAAATCCTGATTGCCGAAGGTCAGAAGACCTCCGCCATCACGATTGCGGAAGGTAACAAGGAAGCCGCAATCCTGAATGCGGAAGCTCAGAAACAGGCAGCCATCAAGAGCGCGGAAGCACAGGCGGAGTCGATTCTCAAAGTGAAGAAAGCCGAAGCGGATGGTGAACTTCTTATCCGAAAGGCGGAGGCCGAAGGTATCAGAATGATCAATGAAGCCAATCCATCTGCCGCTGTATTGAAAATCCGTTCCTATGAGGCGCTAGCGAAGGTTGCGGATGGAAAGGCGACCAAACTGATTGTCCCATCCGAAATCACGGATGTGACTTCTCTTGCCAGTGTCTTTACGGAGACTGTCGAAGGGATGAAAAAAACAGCCTTGGCAAAAGATGAAAAAGAAGAAAAACACATTGTTTCTTCGCATCCATCTCCGATAGATGATTATCAAAAAACAGAAGAAAAACTTCATCGTGAACTCGAAAAAGATCACATGAAGAATCCTCATTAGTCATAAGAAAAGACTTTCTTACTTTCAATCCTAAAAGGAAAGAATCTAGGAAAGTCTTTTAAAAGCAACTTATTTATCACAAATAAATTTTATTCTTCTTTCATCGATGCTTTATAGATCTTGTATGTATACAAATAGAATAGTTCAGAAGCAGGCGTACATCCAGTAATTGTCGAGGTAACGGTTTCTTCCGGATCATCTTCGTATCGCTTAAAATAGCGATCGTAAGGTATATTGAAGCAAAAGGTGTAATCGGTATCCTCGCTTATTGTCGTTTCAAATATATTGTATCCATTTCTTTCTGTGGCGCGTTCAATATCTGTATAAGATTTAATATTGCGGGAATCATCATAATCAAGATTCATCTTTTCGTACTCCAATTGAACCTCTTGGGTAGGGGCAATTGTGTAGGTGATATATATCTGGCAATCATCTCCATCGTCATTCTTTGAGTAGATTGCATTTTTTAATGTTATGGTCGCAATCAGTTCGTCATTATGCTTCCATTCGACAGAATCACCTACCGTATAAATCCTGTGACCTTTGGGTGTCAATGAACAAAAACTCATTCCGCAAGAGAAAAACGCGCTGAGGAGAATGATGCCGGGTTTTATAAGATTCATGATCTGATTCCTCCGCTAGAACGTATAATTGCGAACTTGAAGAAAAGTCATATAGCGTTCATCTCTACGAAATGCATCGCAATCCATATAATAATCCTCGTTATGCCAATTATCGTTTAGAGATGCGAGTAATTTTTGTTCTTTCCAGGTGAAAAACCATATTTTGTTCACCTTGGTATATATTTTATAACCATTCACAACCATCGAATGTGCGCCATATTGACCTCTTGCTGTATTCCACATCGTCGGATATCCTAAGTCGATATCATTTATTACCTGCGACTTGTATGACCAGGTCAAGACAAGATAGGCATATCGATTGAAAACGTTCGTGTCGTAGCCTAATTTATTCATGACATTCATATAGATGTTTGCCATGTTTATTGAGGTCCACGCAGTCGATTCACAAGTATAACCGAAATCTTTGGCATCATCTCGAATTGTTTCATAAAGCAAAGGAACATCTTTTTTGTCGGCAGTATATCCTTGTTCGATTAGGTCTTCATGGAAGGAATCATCTTCTGGATAAACCATGACATTTTCAGATGGCAATTTGGTCATTCCTTTATTGTCTCGTAGGTACTGCATGATGCCAAACATTGCAGAAAGGGTACAATTCCCTTCGCTGAGACCATTTTTGGCATAAAAACTGTATTTGTTTTGAATCACGTTTTTGTAATTAAGTCTTTTTTCTTTCTCGAGATTAAAATCATTTCCATAGCGATCGTGAATATAGTCATCTGAATTCGAAATCATTCCCGAACCTTCAGAGTCCTGACCGTTATATTTCTTCTTCAATTCGATTTTATTCCAGAAATCCGCATCGCCGTATTCGATGTCGTAGCAGGCATAGCCAGTATCTGTCTCATACACGAAACAGTCATATTCACTAAAGAGGATATCGTCCAGTTTTTTCAAATAATCGAGGTCGCCAGACAGAGAAAAGTCAAGGAAGTTATAGTCGTTTCCGATGACAGCATATCCGTTATCACCATCGAAATCGAGATAAACTGCATTCGACCCGTCCGTGACATCGAGGATAGTCTTTCGATCTTCTATGCTCGAAGCCAGCCAGTGAATTTCATTTTCCTTGTTGTATTCAGAAACAATATAAGAAAGGTTTCCTTCGATGAAGTCTGCTACGCTTTCGCAGTCTCCCTTGATGTAGTTTCTGATGTCATCGTCGCTTGTCGTACCGGAAGTATTCGAACAGAGGGCGATAAGAAACAAACTGAGACTCAGAAACTTTGTTTTTTTATTTTTCATAATGAAATATTTCTTTTTGATATTTATTATGTTTATTATAGTACAAAAATGTCATCAGTAACATGATTTTTCTTAAAATAGAACATAAACTATTTTATTTTACAGATGAACCTGAAAGATAGAGGATTTTCCATATGACTGCTATAATATCCAAAAGGATGGATAAAATATATGTTTCATTGGTGCTTCATCGGGACGGGAAAATTGGCAAATATCGTGGCAAAGCAATTGCTGAAAAGCAAACGACATGATATTGTTTCCTGTTATTCGAGGAATCAGAATGCATGTGATAAATTTGCTAAGAAATATCATGCGATCAGCTGTTCTTCTCCACTTGAGGCAATGATGAAAGAGGGTGTCGACGCAATCTATATCGTCACACCCCACAACGTCCATTTCAAATATGCAAAACTTGCTTTGGAAAATAGAAAGCCTGTCTTGGTGGAGAAACCATTCACGGTTTCTCAAAAAGAAGCAGAGGAACTCATCTCACTTGCAAGAAAGAATAATGTCTTTCTATCAGAGGCGATGTGGACTTTCTACCATGGAGCATCAAAGACGATGCTTTCACTGATAGAGGAAAAGAAAATCGGTAAGATTCAGAAAGCCTATTTTACCTATCATCTGAATTCGGTTCATTACGCAAAAAGAGTCGCGGATAGAAAAAGAGCGGGAGGAGCCTTGCTCGATATCGGGGTCTATCCTATCTATTATACGTATCGTCTTTTTGGCATGCCAGAGAAGATTGAGGCAAAAGGGCTCATCGAAAACGGAATCGACCTGAAGGATGAAATCATCTTTTCCTATAAGGAAGGCTTTGACGTGAATATCTCGATTTCGATTGTCGATCTGAATGGGCTGGAAAAATGTGTGATTTCCACAGATTCAGCCTTGATCAAGATTCCTTTTTATCATCATGCTAATTCTCTTAAGATTAAATATAAGGATGGAAAAAGAAAATCCATGCGTCCAAAGAATGAAAAGAAAACAATCTCTTATCTCTATGAATTCGATGAGACGATGAATCAGATTCTGTCCTCGAAGAAGGAAAACGAATCGACACCATTGAAAGATACATTGAATGTCATGCATCTTCTTGATGAAACCAGAAAAGAAATTTGTCTTGTTTATGACCAATTGGAGCAGTAATTCGCAAAAATGAATTTAAGTCTATAAGACAATCTTTGTATAAAAACTAAGTTGCTTATCATCCTATGAACAAGCGACTTGTTTTTCTGATTTTGAAATATATGAATTTTTCATGCTTATGAAAACTGTATTTTATTTGGAAAGGCTTTCATTATCACATTCGATTTTGAATTGCTAAACTAGTTATCGTTCGTATTCGAACATTTTAAGAGGTGCGTATGAAAGAAGAATCATTGGCAGGCGAAATTCATTTTACGGCATGGTGCATTGATTCTTTTGTCTCGAGCTATCTCTCTCAGATTTCATCGAAATTGACGGCGATGGAGTGGATGACGTTGCGAATCATAAAGGATTGCAATGAGTCTGAACTTTATTCCTCAGACTTGATGAAAATCACGGAACTGAGCAAGTCGACGACTTCCCAGACGCTGAATCATCTATTGAAAAAAGAATTCATCACAATGGAAAGCGTGGAAAGCGAAGACAAAAGAAAAAAGAAAATCCGGATCACTGAAGTAGGAATTGAAAATCTCGCTTTGGTTGATAACGCGTTTGAGCATATCAATGCCATTGTCGACAAAGGCTTGGATGAAAAGCAGAAGAGTGAAATGAAGTCGATTCTGAAGATGATTCAGAAGAATGTGAAACAATAAAGGAGGGTACTATGAAAAAAACAAAAAAGAAAGTCCATACGCTGAAAGTCTTGAATGCACAAATCAAGCAATACAAAAAAGACGTCTATCTCACCTGGGGGATGGTTTTCATGGAAACCGTTCTGGAAATCATGATCGCGTATTTCATGAGCTATCTGCTCAAATCCATCTCGAACAAGGATTTGGGACAATTGCTCATCTGGTGCGGCGTTTTGGCCCTGATGGCCGTGGCTGCGGCTTATTTTGGCATCATGGCCGGCTATTTTGCGAGTTCGGCTTCCGCTGGATTCGGAAAGAATCTTCGCGATGAGATGTTTGTCAAGATTCAGGATTATTCCTTCAAGAACATCGACAAGTTCTCTCCGGCCAGCATCGTGACGAGAACGACGACGGATGTCACCAATGTCCAGTTCTCGTTCATGATGATTATCCGTACGGTCATTCGTGCTCCGTTCATGATGGTGTTCGCCATGATCATGTGCTTCGTCATGGCACCAAAACTTGCCTGGATCTTCCTGATTCTTGTTCCGGTCATTTTATTCATCTTGATGTTCCTTTCGAAAAAGGTGCATCCGACATTCGTGAAGATCTTCGACACCTATGATGAACTCAACGAGTCTGTCGAGGAGGATGTCGATGGCATTCGCGTCGTGAAGTCCTTCGACCGCAAAAAGTATCATACGGATCAGTTCGATGCGGTCAGCAATGGCATCTATCGAAACTTCATCAAAGCCGAAAGAATCATGTCGTTCAATAATCCGGTTCTCAATATCGCCATATGGGCAGCCATGATTCTTATTTCCGTCTTAGGTGCTCATCTCATCACATCGACGAATGGCTCGGAACTCGGCGTCGAAAACCTGTCTTCCCTGTTCACATATGTTATGCAGATCCTGATGTCCCTGATGATGGTTTCCATGGTCTATGTCATGATCATTATCGCAAGAAATTCAGCAGAACGTATTGTCGAAATCATTGAGGAAGTTCCGGATATCAAGAATAAAGAAAATCCGGTTATGGAAGTGAAGAATGGCGATGTTGATTTTGATGATGTTTCCTTTGGATATGTAAAGAACAAATACGTCTTGGAACATGTCAATCTTCATTTCAAGCAAGGCGATACGATTGGCATTATCGGTCCGACTGGCTCAAGCAAGACTTCCTTAGTCTCCTTGATGGCTCGTCTTTATGATGTTTCGGAAGGCGAAGTCATGATCGGTGGAGTGAATGTCAAGGATTATGACCTGAAGACACTCCGTGATGCTGTCAGTGTCGTTCTTCAGAAGAATGTTCTTTTCACGGGAACCATCCGTGAGAATCTCAAGTGGGGCAATGAGAATGCCACCGATGAGGAAATCTGGAAAGCCTGCGATTTAGCGCAGGCCAGCGAATTCCTTCATGGCTTCCCACAGGGATTGGATACCATGATTGTCGAGGGAGGCGGAAATGTCTCCGGTGGTCAGAAGCAGAGACTCTGTATCGCAAGAGCCCTCTTGAAGAATCCAAAAATCCTGATTCTGGATGATTCCACGTCTGCCTGCGATACTCATACGGACGCCCTGATTCGTGAAGGATTGGCCAATACGAAACCGGATGTCACGAAATTCATCATCGCCCAAAGAGTCTTATCCATCAAGGACTGCAAGACTATCATTGTTCTTGAAACCGGTGGAAAGATTGTCGATATCGGCAGCAATGATGAATTGATGGAACGCTGTTCTGTCTACCGCGAACTCTATGAATCTCAATTAGGAGGAGGTGATTTCGATGTCAATGAATAAAAATCGCTCTCAGAATCAGAATGAGAATATGAATGGAAACAAGTCGATGGGTCGGCTTCTCTCCATGGTCTGGAAACAGTATCCGGCACTCTTCATTCTTGTCATCGTCTCTGTCTTCATTGTCTCTTTTGCGTCTGTGGCTTCTTCGTTTTTCGTCGGCATGGTCTTGATCAATGACTTCTTAACTCCAGTCATGGCTTCCGGCGCTGCGGATAAATACGCCTATCTGACACAGATTCAGGTTGGTCAGACTCTCGGACTGAAGTTCTTCCCGACGGTCTATCTGATGATTGGCATTTATGTCATTGGTGCCATCAGCTCTTATGTCTATAACTTCTTCATGGCCTATATCGCCCAGGGAGTCCAAAAGAAAATCCGTGATGATCTTTTCTCCCATATGCAGGATCTTCCTGTCTCCTTCTTCGATCAGAACACTCATGGCGATATCATGTCCGTGTATACCAACGATGTCGATTCTCTGCGTGAAATGTTGGCTCGAAGCGTCCCGATGATCATTTCTTCGGCGGTGACGATGATTGCGTGCTTTGTCATCATGCTGATGACCGATCTCTATCTCATGGTGGTTGTCATCTTCTTTGGAATCATCATGTATCTTCTCTCGAAATTCTTTGCTGCTCATTCTGGAAAGCATTTCATTGCCCAGCAGATCGAGCTTGGAAAGACCAATGGCTATGTTGAGGAGATGATCTCCGGACAGAAGGTCGTCAAGGTCTTCAATTATGAAGAGAAGAATATCGAAGGCTTCAGAAAACACAATGAAGAACTTTTCGTTCAGTCGGTGAAAGCCAATCGCTATGCGAATACCTTGATGCCGATTGTCAATCAGCTTGGAAATTTCCAGTATTCCATTCTGGCTCTCTTGGGCGGACTCTTTGTTATCAATCAGGTCTCCGGATATGGACTTGCCGACTTTGCCAATAATGGAAGCTGGGGACATGTCTATTCGTTAGGTATCATCACCTCCTTCCTTCTCTATTCGAAGTCGTTTGTCAATCCGATCGGCCAGATGGCTCAACAGCTCAACACCGTCACCATGGCTTTGGCCGGTGCCGCGAGAATCTTCAAGATGATCGATGAACCGGCTGAGACGGATGATGGATATGTCGAATTGGTCAATGCCAAGGAAGACGAAAATGGAAATCCGGTCGAATGCAAGGAAAGAACCGGAAAGTGGGCCTGGAAACATCCGCATCAGGATGGTTCGGGTGTCGAATATCGTTGGCTGAAGGGAAAAATCAATGTCAACCATGTCGACTTCGGCTATACGAAGGATAAGATTGTTCTCCACGATATCACCATCTATGCAGAACCTGGCCAGAAGATTGCCTTTGTTGGACCGACAGGTGCCGGAAAGACGACAATCACGAATCTTCTCAATCGTTTCTATGATATTGCCGATGGCAAGATCCGCTATGACGATATCAATATCAACAAGATCAGAAAATCCGATCTGAGACGTTCTCTGGGCATGGTCTTCCAGGATACGAAGCTGTTCACTGGAACCGTCATGGAGAACATCCGCTATGGAAAACTCGACGCGACGGACGAGGAAGTCTATGCGGCTGCCAAACTGGCTAATGCCGATACCTTTATCCAGCAGCTTCCGGATGGATACAATACCATTCTGAAGAGTGGCGGGGCCTCTCTTTCCCAGGGTCAGAGACAGCTTCTTGCCATCGCCCGCGCCGCAATAGCCAACCCGCCTGTTCTCATTCTCGATGAGGCAACATCCTCCATCGACTCGAGAACGGAAGCCATGGTCACCAAGGGAATGGATGCCATCATGGAAGGAAGAACCGTCTTTGTTATCGCTCATCGTCTATCCACCATCAAGAATTCGGATGTTATCATGGTTCTCGACCATGGTCACATCATTGAAAGAGGATCTCATGATTCTCTTCTCGAACAAAAAGGCAAGTATTACCAGCTCTATACGGGAAACGCCATCAAGGAAGACGAATAAGAAAAAAGGATCGTGGCCGCAAGGTCACGATTTTCCTTTGGGGTAATTCATATGATGATTTCTTTTTTTCTTGCCCAGAATTGACTTCGTCAAACCTTACAAGCGTAAATTTCTTTGTGAAAATAGTAAAAATATTTAGCACTCTTTGAAATTAAGTGCTAAAATATAGTTGTCCTAATTTGGAGGCGAAAAAAGAATGAAAGAAGAAAAGACATTTAAGACGGAGTCGAAGGAATTGCTGAACCTGATGATCAATTCGATTTATTCCAATCGTGAGATTTTTTTGCGTGAATTGATCTCCAATGCCAGCGATGCCATCGACAAATATAAGTTTTTGGCTTTGCAGTCGGAAGGAAAATATGCTCAGAAGGATTATGAAATCCGCATCAGTGTCGATAAGAAGGAAAGATATCTTCAGATTGCCGATAATGGCATCGGCATGTCAAAAGAAGACCTTGAGAAGAATCTCGGAACCATCGCTCGTTCCGGAACCAAGGAATTCCTTGAGAAGTATAAGGAGATGAAGGAGAAGAAGGAGGATGTCGATCTGATCGGTCAGTTCGGTGTCGGTTTCTATTCTGCCTTCATGGTGGCTAAGAAAATCGAAGTCTATACGAAGGACGTCGATCAGAAGGCGTACAAATTCTCTAGCGATGGCGTGGAGACCTATACCATCGAGGATGATGAAAATAGTTTCCTCAAAGACAGCGGCTCGGCGATCCGTGTCTATCTCAAGGATGACAGGGACGAAGATCATTATTCCGATTATCTTGAGGACTATACCATCAAGAATCTCGTGAAGAAATATTCGGACTTCATTCGCTATCCTATCCACATGCTCATCAGCCATTCTGTCCAGGATAAGGATCAGGATGGAAAGCCAATCGAAGGAAAATATCACGATGAAATGAGCGATGAAACGCTCAATTCCATGGTTCCGCTTTGGAAAAAACAAAAGAAAGATGTCACGGAAGAGGAACTCAATGAATTCTATAAGAGCCGCTTCAATGACTATGAAGATCCGCTCCTTGCCATGAACATCAAGGCAGAGGGAACTCTGGAATATTCAGCTCTTATCTATATTCCGAAGCATGTTCCTTATAATCTTTATGCACAGGATTATGAAAAAGGCTTGGCCCTTTATGCTAAGGGCATCTTTATCGAAGAGAAGAACAAGGAATTGGTTCCGGACTATCTTAAGTTCATCCGTGGTCTGATTGACTCGGAGGATTTACAGCTGAATATCTCCCGTGAAATGCTCCAGAAGTCTCCGCTTCTGAAGAAGATTGCCAGCAACATCGAAAAGAAGGTGGTCGACAGACTTAAACAGCTTAAGGATGAAGATAAAGAGAAGTATCTCGAATTCTTCAAGAACTATGGAGATTTCATCAAGTTCGGCATCTATTCTTCCTATGGCATGAAGAAAGAGGAACTTCAGGATCTTCTTGTGTATGATACGCTAAATCAGGAAAATCCGATTTCCTTAAAGGAATACAAGGATTCCATGAAGGAAGGACAGAAGAATATCTACTTTGCTTCAGGAAAGACGATTGAAGCTATCAAGCTTCTTCCGGAGATTTCCCGCTATCGCAAGTTGGGCTATGATGTTCTTCTTCTCCATAGCCAGATTGATGAATTCACCATCACGATGATGAATGAATATGAGAAGCTTCCGTTCAAGAACATCACGAGTGAAAACTCGGATGAATTGAGTGAAGAGGAAAAGACGTCCCTTGATGCCTTGACCAAAGAGAACAAAGGTCTTCTTGAACAGATTAAGGAAGAACTCAAGGATAAGGTTGATGATGTTTCCTTCTCACTCCATCTTGAGGAAGCACCGGTTTCCTTGGCAAGCAAGGACGGACTTTCCTTGAATATGGAGAATGTCCTCAATTCCGAACCGGAAGTCAAGAACAATCCAGAGAACAAGGCTAAGGCCGTCAAGGTTCTCCAACTGAACCCGAACCATCCGCTTTTCGAAAGCATCAAGACAGTCACGGACAAAGAGGAGATCAAGAAAATCTCCGAGGTGTTCTATGATGAGGCGATGCTCTTGGAAGGATTTGAAATCGAGGATAAGCAGAATTTCATCACCAATCTCAATTCGTTGATGCTGAAAGCTTATAAGAAGTAGAAAGGAAGTAGGCTGAGAATCAAAATCAGCCTCTTTCTTTTTCACATTTGTTGTACAATAAACGTATAGGGGGTCACTATGGCAAATTATATTCTCAGCTGCTGTTCAACATCGGATTTATCCTGTGAACATTATAAGGAAAGGGATATCAAAACGGTCCTGTTCCATTTTCTGGTCGATGGAAAGGATTATATGGATGATTTTGGCCAATCCTATCCATTCGATAAATTCTACAAGGATATGGAAAATGGAGCGATGACGAAAACAAGCCAGGTCTCTGCAGGCGAATATTATCGCTTCTTTGAGCCGTTTCTTTTGGAAGGAAAGGACATTCTTCATGTCACTCTTTCTTCTGGCCTTTCTGGAACGTACCAGTCGGCATTGAATGCGGCGAGCATGCTCAAGGAGAAGTATCCGGATCGAAAGATCTATATTGTCGATTCCTTGGGAGCTTCTTCCGGCTATGGCCTCTTGATGGATAAATTAGCTGATTTGCGCGATGGTGGAATGGATATCGATGCTCTTCGTGCCTGGGCAGAAGACCACAAGCTGGAAGTCCATCATTGGTTCTTCTCGACGGACTTGAAATATTATGTCCGTGGCGGAAGAATCTCCAAGTCCTCTGGATTTATCGGAAATCTTCTTCATATCTGTCCGTTGCTGAATATGGATGAGGATGGCCATCTCATTCCTCGGGAAAAAGTCAGAACCATCAAGAAAGTCGAACATATCATTGTCGATAAGATGGAAGAAAACTGCTTCGACGGAGTGGATTACAGCGATAAAGTCTATATCTCCATGTCAGCCTGTGAGGAATATGCCAATGCCGTGAAGACTCTCGTGGAAGAACGCTTCCCGAAGATGAAGGGCAAGGTGGAGATCAATTCCATCGGCACCACCATCGGTTCCCATACCGGCCCTGGGACAGTGGCCTTATTCTTCTGGGGAAAGAAGAGATCGAACTGATAAAATTTTCCTAGTTGAAATCAAAATGGTGAATACAAAAAAGACATAGAATGGAATTCCATTCTTGTCTTTTTTGTGTTACAGGCATAATATTGTTTTAAGACAAAATGAAAGCTTGATTTCTATACTGATTGTGACAAAGGGAATCTCTTTATCTGTAATGAAACTGGGTGAATCTTTATGGTTTGAGATATCTTTTTTTGAATAAGCAAAGTTCGTGACACATTTTTTCATGAACTTTAAATGAATCTGTTTACAATTTGCCTCCAAATACCGGGAAGAAACCGAATTTGCCATAATCCTTGATTTTTTCTATGTGTTTGAGGATTTCCATATCCTCATCTGTGATGACAAAGTCAACAGTGCCATTGGCTTTCATATGCTCTGGATTTGCTGCTTTCGGAAGAACAATCATGCCAAGCTGAATGTCAAAGCGGATGCATAGCTGCGGAATTGTCACGTCATATTTTTTAGCCATTTCAGCGATTGCCTTGTTTTTCAGCATCTCACCATGGGCGACTGGGGAATAGGCTTCCATCACGATGCCCTTCTTTTGACAGGAATCAATCAGTGCTAAGGGAGAATTGGAAATATGGCAGAGAACTTGATTGACCATAGGTTTGATTTGTGCTGTCTCATAAAGGCTTTCGATATCCTCTTGTAAGAAGTTGGAAACGCCGATTGCACGAAGCTTTCCGACTTTGTAAGCGTCTTCAAGCGCTCTCCATGCTGCACGGTTTCCTTCCACATAACGATCATTGCTCTGATTCACCTTGTCCCATGGCTGCGGGCTATGAATGATCATCATATCAAGATAGTCAAGCTTCATATCAGCAAGGGTCTTGTCAATGCTTGCCGCTGCCGCTTCATATGTCTTATGTTCTGCGGCAATCTTCGACGTGACAAAGATCTGTTCTCTTTGGATGCCACAGGTACGGATTCCTTCGCCTACACCACGCTCATTTCCATAAGCTTGAGCTGTATCGATATGACGATATCCGATCTGCAGTGCAGATTTTACGGCATCGGCTGCCTTATTATCGTCGATAAGCCAGGTACCCAAAGCCAGTACAGGAATTTCCACTCCATTGCGAAGCATCATCGTTTTACAAAACATTTCTTATTCCTCCGTCCATACTTCCTTGGCGAGATTGAATACAGCCCAGGCCTTCGGCCATCCTGTATAAAACGCCACATGCGTGACAATCGCGGCGATTTCCTTCTTCGTGACGCCGTGATTCTTTGCGTTCTGAAGATGATATTTCAAGGACGAATCCGTAATCCCCTGTGCCATCAAAGCGACCACAGTGATGATGCTCCTTGTCTTCAGATCGATATCTTCATTGTTCCAGTTTTCTCCAAAAAGAACGTCGTCATTGAAATGTGCGAACTCTGGAGCAAACTCCCCAAGTGCATCTCTTCCTGCTGTCTGAACGATCTTTTTCATGTTGATTTATCCTCCATTCCACTAATATTATTATAGGTTGCTGTTAAGAATATTCTCTTATAAGCAATAGCATCTAGATTGTTTATATTTATTCTGGTAAATGCCGAATATCTGCTGATGCATTTTCTTTCTTGTGCTTCCGTTTATGGCTGCAGAGTTTATTTTAGGCTGTTGTATTGTTCATCAGTCACCGGTTCGCACCACTCGTTGTGGCACTGTTCTCCAGGGACTTCGATGGCAATGTGAGAAAACCAGCTATCCTTTTTTGCTCCATGCCAATGCTTGACATTTGCCGGAATCATCACAACGCTTCCTTCGTGCAGGCTCACTGCATCTTTTCCTTCTTCCTGATACCATCCTTCTCCGGCAGTACAGATAAGCAACTGTCCGCCACCGCTTTTTGCATGATGGATGTGCCAGTTGTTTCGGCATCCCGGTTCGAAAGTTACATTCGCTGCAAAGAGACCTTCTTTTGAATCTGTAAGGGGATTTAAGAAGGAATTTCCGATAAAGTACTTTGCGTATGCTGTATTGGCAGTTCCGGTTCCAAACATATTGTGCTGTTCAAATGTATCCTTGTCATTGAATTTCATGATAATGCCTCCCTTGGAATTTTATGCGACTTTATATCGAATCCAGACAGCACCGCTTTCAAACGACTTTACCTGTATAAGCTTTAATGGTGTTACAGGCCTATTCATCGGAAGTCCATCAAATACAGCATTCATTCCGCCTCGTCCGTCAATGCCTGCTCCAATCAGAATGCTGATTTCATCAAGGAGTCCTGCTGCGAGAAATCCTGCGTTGATATTTCCGCCTCCGACCACGGCCATTCTTTCGACAGCGAAATCATCTGCGAGAATTTCGCATGCACGTTTTAGATCAATACGTTTCTTGCCACAGGCAATCCAGGAGATATGTCTTTTTTTCAGATAATCAAGATAGTCTTGATTGACATCCTCGCTGGTCAGAACAAGTAAGGGATGCTTTTCGTCTGTCTGATCCTCCCAGAGCAATGTTCCATGAGTATCTGCCACGACCTCGTATTCACTGGCAGTCGCTGCTTTATGAAACGCTTCTTTTCCAAGCGGAGCATGAACCTCGCTTGAAAATCTTCCCGGCAATGCCATCTCAAGTTCCGCCGTCACACGTCCGCTGATTCTTGTTGGTGCATCAAAGGAATCCAAAGTATTGTAATATTCTTCTACACCTGGCAGCTGCTCCGTCATGGCACAGTCAATTCGGCCATCCAGTGCTGTCATCATGTGGCAAATGATATAGGGTTTCTTCATCCAAGTATTCCTCCCGTCAGTATCTTGAAACACATCATTACACGTGCTATATTTACGATAAACCATGAACCTGACTTTAGGTCAAGTGTTTTTGAAAGATAATTTTGGAGGTATGCCATGTATACGATAGGACAGGTAGCAGAGATGTTTGATCTCCCGATTTCGACGCTTCGCTATTACGATAAACAGGGGCTTTTCCCGCAGCTTACAAGAGAATCTGGAATTCGCAAATTCAGCGATCATGAAATTGAAGCGCTCCGAGTGATTGAGTGCTTAAAGAAATCTGGTCTTGAAATCAAGGATATCAAACTTTTCATGGAATGGTGTGCAAAGGGTTCTGATACGTATTCGAATCGTTATGAACTTATCCATAGACAAAAAGAACGCGTCGAAGCAGAAATTTTGCAGTTGCATAAGACATTGGATATGCTCACCTACAAATGCTGGTATTACACACAGGCCATGAAGGATGGCAATGAGGACAATGCAAAAGCATTGACTCCAGAGGGTCTGCCAAAAGATATCCGAAAAGCCTATGATAATTCGCACAATGAATGTCCTGATAAAAAATAAATCGAATTTGACATAAGGGTTTTCTGAAAAAATAAAAAAACTCAGCAATTGCTGAGTCAATCATTCATTGGTAGCGGGGAAAGGATTCGAACCGATGACCTCCAGGTTATGAGCCTGGCGAGCTACCACTGCTCCACCCCGCGATGTAGTTGCTATCTTTCTAGCGACGTTTATTCTATCACGCCTTGGATGGATATGCAAGACTTTTCGATGCTTGCTACTGTCTTGTGGTTGTTTTGCCTTTCTTATTTTCTTTATTCGATTTCGATTTCTGATAAGGATTCATGGATCGAAGAGGTAATCTTATCGACTTTTGACTGCACGAGTTCGGGTGAGGAAATAAACGTGAAAGAAGTATCGACTTTTTCGAGCATGGAGATGTCGTTATAGGAGTCTCCCATGCCATAGATGAAGTCGATGTTCATCAACTTCTTTAGTCGAAGGATGGCCTCCCCTTTTGAACATCCATTTGCCGTGATATCGACAAATGGACCGTTGTTATAGGCCTTGACCGGATAGAATGCATTAAGATGCTGACAGATATCATAGGCTTTAGCAGTGCTCTCTGTCAGAAAAGAGATGCCATAGACATGTGAAGGAAGCATATTGAGATCCTTCATCTGGACAACGATTTCATATTCATCGAAAAGAGAATAGAAATTGTCTCCACAGTTATAAGCTAGATGATACTTCTCTTGATATTCCTGGGTGATCTTCAAAACAGCATCGATGTCGATTGTCTTCGAAAAGATCGGATCTTTCCGGCTATCGAGTATCAGAGAACCGGTGGCAAGAATATAAAAATCGAAATGAATCCTTTCCTTTACTGGAACAAGAACGCCATAGAGGCTTCTTCCTGTGCAGACACCAAAAAGGAGACCTGCCTTTTGTTTTCTTTCGATGGCAAGGAGATCTTTTTCTCTGAAGCCGTCCTTGAAGTAGAGGGTATTGTCAAAATCGGAAGCAAAGGCCTTTTTCATGAATCTTCTCCTTTCTAGTGAAAACAAGAAACAAAATCATTATAATACAAAGGATGAAAATCTTGGCTCTCTCTGATCTTCATAATGATCAGGAATATACTCGTGCAATGATTGAGCTCTTCAAGGAAGAAAAGTTCGATAAGATGTATATTCTTGGTGATATCCTTGAAGATTCCATTCGGATGCTCAATCCATTCAGCGAAAAAATCTTAGCAGTCAAGGGAAACTGTGATGGCACGACGGAGGAAGACCTTGCTCGGTTTCCTCTTCCCTATATTACGTATGACTATGCCTTTTCGAAACTGATTGTCTTGACGCACGGGCATTATTATAACCCGTATAATTATGATCAGCCCTTCGATATTATGCTCTTAGGACATTCTCATCAAAGCGGAATCTTTGTAGATGACAAAAAGAGAATCATCGCCAATCCCGGTTCGATTTCCCGTCCGAGAGATGGATATCATTCCTATATGACGATCAATGAAAAAGGGATCACCATCTTTGACTACAATTCCAGAGGTGTGATTCATAAGCTCGATTTCTAAGGAGGAAAAGAAAATGACAAATATTCTGATTGGTTCTGATATTCATGGAAGCTATAAGTTCGCAAAAATATTTTTTGGAAAGGTGGAGAAATATGCTCCGAAGAAGATTCTTCTCTGTGGTGATTTTTATTACAATGGAGCAAGAAATGTACCGCCGGAGGAATATTCTCCCAAGGATGTTGTCTCCCTTTTGAATGAATATGCAGATAAGATCATTGCGGTGAAAGGAAACTGTGAATCTGAGGTGGACCAGTGGGTAAGCAATTTCCCGATTTCCGATATGGCGACTCTCTATCTCTTCGATAAGGAAATTCTGATGACGCACGGACATCATTTTTCCTTTGAGAATCTTCCAAAAAATCCTGGTGATATCTTCCTTCAGGGCCATACCCATATCGGTGTTCTGGAAAAGAAGGAGAATCTGATCTTGATGAATCCGGGAAGCATTTCTCTTCCTAAGGATGGACATCATTCCTATATCCTGATGAATGAAGAAGGAATCAAGCTTCTTGATCTATTCGACGATCATGTCTATAAGGAACTGAAATTTTAGCATAGGAAAAAGGTAGGCTTTCTTCTCACTACATGGATTGTAGTCAGAGCCTACCTTTTTCTATAGCTTTCTCAATTCGTCAAGAAGGGTATCTGGACAGCTGTCCGAAGCCATTCTATAGTCTCCTCTCGGTGAGAGGGTGACACTGCCGACTTTCGGACCATCAGGAAGACAGCTTCTCTTGAAATGCTGGCTGAAGAAGCGATGATAGAAATTTTCTAAACTCTTCTTTACATGTTCTTTTGTTTCTTCCGGATAGGCAAGAAGCGTGAGAATCATGATCTTTTCAGGGGAGAATCCATAGCGGAGGAAATAGAAAAGGAAGAAGTCGTTGAGATCATATTTTCCGATTCTTTCCTCGGTCTTTTGGGCAATCTTTCCATCCTTATTCGGTGTGAGTTCGGGAGAAATCGGAGTATCAATGATGCTTTTGAGTGTCTTGCTCAATTTTTCGTCGGCCAAGGTATCGCTATAGGCTTCCACGATGTATTTGACGAGCGTTTTCGGAATCGAGCTGTTGACGGCATACATAGACATATGATCTCCGTTGTAGGTGCACCAGCCGAGAGCCAATTCGCTGAGGTCTCCTGTTCCGACGACCATTCCCGATTCCATATTGGCAATATCCATCAGGATATAGGTTCGCATTCTTGCCTGCGCGTTCTCATAGGCCACATCCTTTTCTCCTTCATAGGATAGAGGATGATGGATATCCTTCAGATGCTCTTCGACGGTCTTTCGAATCGGAATCTCTCGGATTTCGACATCGAGTTCTTTCATGAGGTCGAAGGCATTGTTTTTTGTCAGATTGCTCGTCATTCCTTCACTGGGCATGGTGATGCCGATGATATGGATTTCCGGGACGATTTTCTTTGCCTGACTGGCCACAAGAAGGGCTAAAGTGGAATCGAGTCCGCCGGAGATGCCGATGACAAGGTTATGTATCTTGGTGTTCTTCACTCTCGTGGCCAAGCCATGGGCCTGAATCGAAAGGATTTCAAGACATCTTTCCTTTCTTTCATCTTTCTTATCGGGAACGAAAGGGTTTCGAGTAATTGGATAATTTTCTTTCTTAAGAGCGCTGACCTTTTCCTCGAGAGATTGCTCGTCCTGGACAAATTTCCTCAGACGGACGGGAATGATCCGATAGCTGTCGTTTCTGTTTTCGAATGTGGATTGATGCATGCGGTTGTAGGTGGATTTATCGATATCGAGAATTCCGGAAATGGAAGACGGTGTTGTTGGGAAGAAGGTTTCATTTCGAATGCTTCCATTTTCGACAATCAGATTATGTCCGGAGAAGACAAGATCCTGAGAGGATTCATCAAAGCTGCTCGAGCAATACAGATAGGAACAATATAGCGTTGATGACTGCATTCTGACGAGATCGTTTCTATATTTTCTTTTGGCAACATTTTCATCGCTTGCTGAAAGATTGAGAATGATGTTTGCTCCGTTTAGACAGGCTTTGGTCGAAGGCTTGTCTCCGACCCAGAGATCCTCACAGATTTCCGATGCGATGACAGCCGAAGAGTTCTCATCTTTTAAAAGAAGGTCGATTCCAAAAGGAACCTCTTCCCCATGGATCGAAATCGTTTTTCCAGTGATTTCTTTTCCAGAGGCAAACCAACGTGCCTCATAGAATTCGCCATAATTCGGAATATAGGATTTTGGAACGACACCGATTATTTTCCCGTTAGAGAGATAGACTGCACAATTATAAAGCCGATTCTGAAATAGAAGAGGGGCACCGACAACCAAGAGATTTTCCTGATGTGCGGTCATGTCCCTGAGCAGGAATAAGGCTTTTTCGATTTCATCGAAATATGACTTCTGAAAAAAGAGATCCTGAGCGGTATATCCGATCAGAGAGAGCTCGGGAGTCAAAAGAATCGCCGCGTCTTTCTTTTCGAGATAGAGCTTTTTGATGCTTTCCGTATTGAAATGAATATCGGCTATCTTCAGTTCAGGGATTAGGCAGGCAGCCTTCAATAGATTAAGGGACATGATTCTTCTTTTTCTTTCTTTTCGAAAAAGTATAATCCAAAACCTTTTCTTTGTCCACAGAATCGAAGGCAGTCATAAGGGTTGATGAACAAAAGATGTCAATCTTGACAAAGAGACACAGGGGGGGTAAAATTTCCACGAAAAATGCCGTAAGTCGTCTTCTTTTGAGAAGCCGAAGCCGACATTTGGAGGATGGAAAACGATGAAAGTGGCTATTGTCGGAAAGGATATATCCACGTATGAAACTCTTGTGGATATTCTCCATGGATATTCTTCAGAAAACCATATGGAGATCGAAATCCAGCAATATGAGCAAGGACATCTGTTTTTGAAAAACCTTTCCCATATCTTTGATTTGGTTTTTATCGACACATCACTAGAAGATATGGACGGATTTGATGTTGCACGGAAATTGAAGGCTTTTGACGACAATGTCTTTCTTATTTTCACATCAGAGAATGAGAAACTTGCCATCAAGGGATATGAATTGAATGCAGTCGACTTTCTTCTGAAGCCGATTGACCAATCTTATCTTCTTCAGAAATTGCCTCGTGTCATTCTTTATATTAAGAAGGAGCAGGATAAATATCGAAAGATTATGATCAGCAATGAGAATGGCAGTCTGATTCTCAACAGCTACGAAATCAAATATGTCGAAATCATCAACCACAGGCTTTTCTATCATACGACCAAGGGTGTCTATGATACATATGGTTCACTTTCTGAAATCGAAAAGATTCTTCCCTCTATTTTTGTCCGATGCAATCACTGTTATCTTGTCAATCTCAGCTATGTATCCGGCATCAATAAATATACAGTCTATGTCGGAAAAGATGAATTGATGATTTCGCATCCGAAGAAAAAGGAATTCCAGGATGCCTTGACGAAATATCTGAAAATGTATGGGCCTTGATTGGGTGAATAAGAGATATCGAAAGATATCCAATTTTTTATGTTGAAAAACACTTTCCGCAAGGATTTGCATTGATTACAGATTCGTGAAAATGACTATACAAATGAATAAATGTGTTAATTATCTTGCTTGAATTCATCTTTCTTTGAGAGTGTATCCGCTTACATCTACGAAAATAATACGACAACTTACGAAGCCAAAAGAAGAAGTTAAGCGGTTACATTGATTTACAAAATTCTTTTTCCTAGAATGCATTTGTCGATAAAAGGAACACTCTGTTAGTCCCCAATAACGGTCGTTCCATGGTTTTATTCTAAGGAGGTAACATATGAAAAAAACCAAAAAGAAGGCATTCTTCGCTGTTGCTGCACTGATGGGATTTGGACTTTTATCTGGTGAACTTGGTACGTCTGTTACAGGAAAAACTGGGCTGAAAGGGGCGAATGCAGCATCGACGGGCAAGAAATTCTATTCTGCCTATGCGTCGATGGAAGACGTTGGCGAAGCCGGAAACAAACTCACAAGAGAGATTGCCGGTGAAGGCATCGTCATGCTGAAGAACAAAGACAATGTTCTTCCGTTCACGAATGTGCACAATGTCACGGTCTTCGGCAAGAACTCGACTGCCACTTCAATCGGTGGAGGCGGTTCTGGTGCTTCGAAGGGATATTATCCTTCTGCCGGTATCTATGACACTCTTGAGGAAGCGGGATTCAATGTCAACCCTGCCCAGAAGGCATTCTATGAGGATGACACCCGTTCTGGCACTGCCCGTACATCAGGAGGTATGTTCTCTTCGGGTGGATTCACCATCGGTGAAACCCCAGTTTCGAGTTATGAGGATTCTGTCAAGGAGACATGGAACACCTATAATGATGCAGCCATCATCACCCTCGTCCGTTCTGGATCTGAAGGTGCCGATGAACCGGTGACGGGCGTTGTCGATCATGTCGGTGACAATCCGGTCGATTCGGAAGGAAAGACGATTGATCATCATTATCTTGAACTCTCTGAAAATGAGAAAGACATGATCAAGATGGTCAAGGAATCCGGAAAGTTCAGCAAGATTGTTGTCGTTCTCAATGCGACGAACGTCATGGAACTTGGTGATTTGCAGGATGATGACATGATTGATGCCATGTTGTGGACCGGTGGTGTCGGTGGAACGGGCTTCTATGCCATCGGCGATATTCTCACTGGAAAAGTCAATCCGTCCGGAAAGACGGTCGATGTCTATCCAAGAGATCTTCTGAAAGATCCGACCTCCCTCAACTTCGGAACCAACGCACAGAATCAGGAAGACAATGCTCAGAACTATTTCCTTTCCCCTGATAAGACGGATGCGAATTATGAGTCGAAATACAAAGACGTCTGGTATAGCAAGGATAGAGAAGGCAACTATTCGACGACGGAAGTCGCCAATATCGCTGCATATACCAATTATGAGGAAGGTGTCTACCTTGGCTATAAGTATTATGAAACGATGTTCACCATCAAAGGCGGCGATTCGAGCGAGACAGCCAAGCAGTGGTACAAGGAGAATGTCGTTTATCCATTCGGCTATGGCTTGAGCTTCACTAAGTTTGATGTCTCGAAGACGACGGAAGTCTCCTATAATGAAACCACTCATGACATGACGATGGGCGTGAAGGTGAAAAACACGGGTTCCGTTGCTGGCAAGAAGACTGTCCAGATCTATGTCGAAGCACCGTACTTCGAGGGTCAGATTGAAAAGCCATCCGCTGTCTTGGTCGCTTTTGCAAAGACAAAGATCCTTCAGCCGGGCGAGGAAGAAACACTCACATTGTCCTGGAAGGATACCGATGTTGCTTCCTATGACTACAACGATGCCAACAACAATGGCTTCAAGGGCTATGAATTGGATGCCGGACAATATAGTTTCAAGATTGCCGATGATTCCCATGATTACTTCGAAACGGTCACTTGGAATCTGGAAACAGGAAAGAAGTTGACAACTGACGGCTATACAGACAACAATGTCCATAACCTTTTCAGCGATTACATCGCGACGGACAACACAACGGATACGACAACAAAGAATCCATATCGTTCCTTGCCGATGGAAGGCGATGGCCTTGTCGTCGAACAGCTTTCGAGAGCAAAGGGCAAGGATTTGGCCAATATCAATAAGCCGAAAGCCCATGGAGATGCCGAAAGCACAGTCAAAGGCGATGCCTTAGCCATCATGTCTGGCATTGTCACCGGCGTGAGCATGGAAGGAAATGACAACATCAATGGCTACATGCCAAGCAGCATGAAGAAGACCAAGGCGGATGTTGAGGCGGAATTCGGAACAGACTATACGCAAGGCGATACGACTGTCACGGAAGATTTCTATTCGCTTGCCGGTGTCGATCCATCCACTGAGGAAGGAAAGAAACTCTACAACAAAGTCATCAACAAGATGAGTTGGGAAGACCTCTACAAGGCCTTGGATGATTGCGGATGGCATAATGCGGCCATCAAGTCCATCAACAAGCCGCAGACAACCGATGTCGATGGTCCTTCTGCCATCTATAGAGTCGACTATCCTGTCGCCTGCACCTTGGCTGCCACCTTCAATATTGATCTGGCTACCAAATTTGGAACCCTCATCGGTGAAGAATCCTTATGGGGTATCCGTCCAGGCTGGTATGGCCCTGCCATGGATACACATCGTTCGGCATTCAGCGGACGTAATTTCGAATATTATTCTGAGGATGGTCTCTTGGGCGGCATGATCGGCGCCTACTCCATCAAGGCTGCTCAGGCGAAAGGCTGCTATGCCTTCATGAAGCACATGGCTTTAAATGACTGCGAAACACAGCGTAACGGCAACCATGCCTTCGTTTCTGAACAGGCCATGAGAGAAATTTACTTCAAGCCATTCCGTCTCTCTGTCGAAATCGGCGACTGCAAAGCCGTCATGGGTGGCATGAACTCTATCGGTTATATTGCCAACTACAACAACACAGCTGAAATGACGTATATGCTCCGTGATGAATGGGGATTCAACGGCTTCACCGAAACGGATGCCGGATCCTTCAACTATGGAACCTCTCCATATTCCAATGGCTTCATGGCCAGAGTCGCCGGCATGGATACATTGCTCGGCTTTGGCGGAAGTCCGTCTGGATTGGGAACTTGGGATGCGACAAAGAAAGTTCCTGTCCAGGACGAAACTGAGTTATGGACTATCTACTATTACTATAGAAAGTCCATGATCAACCTTCTCTATGTCACTGCCAATTCTTCCATCACACAGAATGGAATCAGCTTCAGCAAGTGGGATGCTGAGAATGCCACATTCAATGCTCCAGCAGGAACAGCTTTCAATGAATCCTTGAGAGCCAGCGAAAGCGTCGGCACAACCGATGTCTGGTATGAAGTGACTGATGGAACCTTGCCAGAGGGCATCTCGCTTGACCGCTATGGCAACTTCACTGGATCAAGCACAGCCAAGGGAAGCTATACCTTCACCGTCACGATGCATGCGGATGGATGGATCACGCATACGAAGCAGTACACATTGAATGTCATCGACGCTTTCCAGATCGATAAGACAGAAATCACCGTCGGTGAAGACTTCGAAGCACAGATTTCCTCCGACTATGTCAAAGCAGAGGGAAGAACGACCGTCACCTATATGGATCCGGAAGGAACCTTGCCGGAAGGCTTGACAATTTCCGCGGATGGAAAGATCACAGGAAAAGCCACGAAGAATGGAACCTATGTCTTCAAACTCCATGTCATTCAGTTCACTCCTGGAAGCGGCTGGTACACTCCTGCAGTCACCAATGAATATGATCAGGAAATCGTCCTGACCGTCAAGGGCGGAACAGAAGAACATGTTGTCACTGCCGATGAGGCAAAAGAAGCTGCCGATGCTGCCAAGACTGCTGCTGATGCAGCAAAGACTGCTGCAGATGCAGCAAAGACGGCTGCTGACACTGCCAAGACAACAGCTGATGAAGCTAAGAAGACTGCCGATGAAGCCAAGACCGCTGCCGAAAGCAAGGCTGAAAATAAAGGCTGTGGCGGAAGCATCATCGCTGCCTCCTCTGCCTTGGGCGCAATGGCTCTCTTGGGAGTCGCTCTTGCCTTCAAGAAGAAGAGAGAAGAGAAGTAATATTTGATACGCTTTCAAAAAGGACACCCGATTGAAAAATCGGGTGTCTTCTCTATATATTCATCACTTACGCTCTAAAAATTCAAAGTTAAGGGATTTGCTTTCTATCCATGATTTTTTTACTAAAATCAAAGTAAACGCATACATCTTTCTAAAGAAAGGAGATTATTATCTATGAAAAAGAATTTGTTGCCTTTGTTGCTATTGCCTTTGCTTGTCTCTTGCGGTGAGACATCCAACAACTCGAATACGAGTTCCACCAAGCCGGCTGATACTGCCGATACAGCCAAGACCACAGAGAATCAGAATACGACACCTGCTGCCTCCGATACGGCAGCAGACTCGACGGCTGCTCCAACAAGCACGTCCACCGAAGAACCGGGCACCCTTGTCGTGGAAGCAGAGTTCTCTCCCGATATCGAATGGGCCGAGGATTATCCTGGCTTTTCCGGATCACAGAGCGGAGAACATATCATCGTTCCGGATACAACCGGCGCATTCCAGGCTTCGAACGGCTACTATGTTTCCTATTTGTATAAGTATGGTGCCTCAATCGGATTTACCATCACAGCCAGCAAGGCCTGCACTGCAAAGCTGACCTGGAGAATCTCGGGCGAATTCTTCAACAATCAGACCTATACGATGGCAAACAACCAGATTACCATCAATGAGGCACCGGTTGTCTATGCTCAGATTTCGTTTACGGACATTCCTTCTCAGACAGAAAAGAAGAGCAAGCCTTTCACGGACAAAGTCTTAGGCACAATCAATTTGGTTGAAGGTGAAAACCACCTTGTCTACACAACCACGAACAATAATCGTTTAGGTGGAACAATGTCGGCCACGGCTCCGATTATCGACTGCTTCAAATTGACTGATTTCGGAGATGCTGAATTGGAATTCTCCGATAAGAAGACGGATTACGACGCTTTCGCATGAACGGATGAAAAAACTTTGGCCTGCGGGTCAAAGCTTTTTTTATGCCGAAAAATCCATTGACAACTTACGCTAGGAAAAAAGAAGTATAAGATAAAAAAATGAAAATGTAAGGGGTTTACCATAGAATATTACCAATCAACTTCTTTTCAATTGGGGAATGAAAAGCAGGCTGATCAGGGAGGAAATATGGATAATCAAAATCAAAAAAAACGTAATCCTTTTGCTGTCATTTTCCGACATGTCGGAAGCCGTGTTTGGTTTATCGTGACAGCTGTTGTCGCTGTTCTTCTGATTGTTGTGACGCCTCTTGCTTTGAGCAGGCAGGTGTTGGGTGGCGTTTTGGATCGACTCTTCGGCGGCGATCGTGCCATCGCGAAATCAGGTTCGACGGTCACGACGGCCTTTGAACTCGACGAAGATGTCAAGGAAGGGGATAAGGCAAGTGCCCAGGAACATGGAAACAAAGTCAACAATGAACTTTGTGAAGAGGGCATGGTTCTTTTGAAAAATAAGAATAATGCTCTTCCAGCCAAGACAGACTCCACAAAGAAAATTTCTGTCTTCGGACGCAATTCCATCAATATGGCAATTGCTGGATCCGGTTCGGCTGGCAATTCGACGGATAGCAAGACGAAAGATATTTATGATTCCTTGACGGATGCTGGCTATGAAGTCAACCCGACGTTGAAGGACTTCTATAAGAATGATAAGACGGAACGTTCTTCCAATCCGGGTATGGATTCCGGAGGCTCGGCGACATTGAACGTCGGTGAGACACCGATTGCGAATTATACGGATTCGGTCAAGTCCACGTTCACTTCCTATTCTGATATGGCAATCATCTTCCTCACCCGTATCGGTGGCGAAGGATTCGATCTTCCAAGAGCCCAGCCGGGTGACTCATCCAAGACTTTCCTTGATCTCGACAAGGATGAGGAAGCCATGATCAACATGGTCACTTCAGCAGGATTCAAGAAAGTCGTTGTCTTGGTCAATGCGGCCAACCAGCTCAACTGCACAGCCTTAGAGGAAAATGATAAGATCGATGGTATTTTATGGATTGGTTTCCCAGGGGCCCAGGGAACCATGGCTGTCGGAAAGATTCTCAATGGCAGTGTGAACCCATCTGGACATCTCACCGACACGTATGTCAAGGACTTCAAGTCGATTCCTTCGTATTACAACTTCGGTGACAATTCCCAGTGTGAAGGCATCGGAGACTATGGCGATTCGTTCCTGATCAATTCGGGCGGAAAACTTAGAAATTCTCTTTATTATTTCACCAACTATGAAGAAGGTGTCTATATCGGCTATCGCTATTATGAGACCAGAGGCGAAAACAATGAGAATTGGTATACGCAGAATGTTCTCTATCCTTTCGGATATGGTCTCAGTTATTCGACATTCGAATGGACGATTACCAATGAAAGTTCTCTCAATGGCAAGGAATTGACTAAAGATCCATTTGATGTCAAGGTGAAAGTCACCAACACATCCGATGTCGCTGGCAAGGATGTCGTTCAGATCTATATGGGCGGAACCTATTATGCCGGTGGAATCGAAAAATCTTCCAAGGTACTTGTCGGCTTTGCCAAGACAGGACTTCTTGAGCCTGGCAAGTCAGAGGAACTCACCATCAACATCGATCCATATTATCTTGCCAACTATGACTACAATGATGCAAATAAGAATGATTTCAAGGGCTATGAACTCGATAAGGGTGCCTATTCCTTGTATGTCGCCTCGACAGCTCATGATTCCTCAAGAAAGATTTCGATGAATTGTGAAAATGGACTGAAGTTCGAAAATGACAATGTCACTGGAACGAAAGTCGAAAATCATTTTGATGGATCAGATTCGAATTGTCAGTCGACGCTGTCGAGAAATGATTGGGAAGGAACATTCCCCGCTCCCTCGACGCAGGAAGAAAGAACCATCGATACGAAGTTCCGCGATCTTCTTAAGAACAACAATACCTCCGTGGATGATGCCAACCCTTATGTCAATGGAACCAAGACGGCGGAAATGCCGACCTATGGTGCCGATAATGGCATGAAGCTCATCGACTTGCAGGGCAAGGATTTCGATGATCCGTTGTGGGACAAGCTTCTTGATCAGACGACCTATGATGAACAGCTGACCATGTATCTTGACGCTGGCTTCCATACCGAAAAGATGGATTCCATCACGAAGCCTACCACCATCGATGCCGATGGCCCGGTTGGATTGACCGCATTCATGGGAGACCCGACCATCAACAATACCGTCATGTATTGCTGTGAAGTCATCACGGCCTCGACATGGAATGTCGACCTCCTTGAGAAATTAGGTGAATCGGTCGGCAATGAAGGTCTTGTTGGTCAGAATGGTGTTCCGTATACCGGCTGGTATGCGCCTGCCATGAATCTCCACCGCAATCCATTCGGTGGAAGATGCTGTGAATATTTCTCTGAAGATCCATTCCTTTCCGGCATGATGGGTGCCTATGAAGTCAAGGGTGCCAACAAGAAGGGCATGACAACCTACTTGAAGCATTTTGTCGGAAATGAAGGCGAAACACACCGCGACGCCAATGGCGACTGCACGTTCGTCAATGAGCAGGCTCTTCGTGAACTCTATCTCAGACCATTCGAGATCACTGTCAAAGTCGGAAAGAGCCGTGGCATCATGACCTCCTTCAACCGTATCGGAACCCGTTGGTCTGGTGCGACCTATAGTCTGACCACAACCATTCTGAGAGAAGAATGGGGATTCCACGGCGCTGTCATCACCGACTTCAATACACATCACAACAAAGGTGACTACATGCAGGTCAAGCCGGCTCTCTATGCCGGTGGAACGCTCGACCTCTGCTCACAGACGGCCGATAGTTCTCTCTTCGATTCGAAGAATGCGACGGATTGTCTGATGCTCAGAAATGCGACACATGAGACACTCTATGCTGTCTGCAATTCGAACATCCTTGGCGTTGAAATCGATCATTATGCGATGGCCTATTGGAAGATCGTTCTCATGATCGTCGATATCGCTGTTCCGGTCGGATTGGTCACTTGGGGATTCTTTGCAATCCGCAAGGCCTATAAGGACGAAAAGACGAAAGCAGCAGAAGAGAAGTAAAAAGACGATAACTTATCTATAGGGCTAAGGAGAGGCTTCCTTAGCCCTTTCTTAAAGAATGATGCTCAAGAAAATCAGATCTCATCCAATCAGCAGCCTCTTTCTCTTCTTCTCCTGGATTCTCTCTTTTTTATCGATTCTTTTTCTCTTTCTTTTTATTCCTCTGGAATGGAAAGGAATGCTTTGTGTTTGCTTTCTCTTTCTTTTTCTTGGAATCAGCATTTCTTCCTTCTTCGTGAAGGAGAATCTATCCTTCCTTCTTTCTCTTTTCTGTCCTGTTCTTCTTTCCATTTCTCTTGGCCTTCTTGTGTATTGCACGGTGTATGACTTTGTCGATTTCTTCCAAGGCATTGCGATGTTTGGAAATCCTGCTCTTGCACCATTTGATTTTGCAATCCTTCTTTTTCTTCTTCTTTCCTTAATCAGTTTCTTTCTCTTTTTCTTTCTGGATTGTCATCATGAAAAATAAAAAGTCTGCCGTTTTGTCATCTCTGTTTCTTTCTTTTTCCATCCTCCTTCTTTTTGTGTTTCTGATTTTTAATGAGAACCAAGATAGTGTCAACAATTTTCTGCATATCACCACCTCGAAGGTGGTCAATGAGGATGATGCCTCTTCTGCTCTTTATTATGAACCGGATATCGGAGATCATTCTCTTTCTGATGAGAATTTCGATGAACTCGAAAGGCTCTGCCGAGAGGAAGGGATCGAGGAGGAAACGGAAGGCGCTGTTCTTCTGTACAATGAGAACGAAGCCCTCCCTCTGAAAGAGAAAAAAAGGATTACGCTCTTAGGCCATGCGAGTGTCAATCCGGTCTATAAGGCAAGCTCTGCAGGAAACTATGTGACAGAAGAAAGACCGTATCGCATCGACTTGAAGATGGCTATGGAGAATAATGGCTTTCTTATCAATGAGGAAGTCTATCAGGCGTTGCAGAAAGGAACAGCAAAAAGAAGGACATTGCCGATACCATCCAATCCATCTATGCAAGGCTATTCCGCATCCTTGAGTGAGGAGCCTCTTTCGTTTTATCAGAAATTGGAGTCTTCTTTTGAAGGCTATAGGGATTGCTGCATCATCACGCTTTCTCGTGTCGGTTCAGAAGGAGTCGACCTGCTGATGGATGACGTGGATGATGATGGGGTGAGCATTCTTTCCTCATTGGCTCTTCATCAGAATGAGGAGGCATTGCTTTCCTTTGCTCGGGAGAAGTTCTCCAAGGTGATTGTGCTTCTGAATTCTTCGAATCAGATGGAAATCGAGAAAATAAAAGAATATGCGGATGCTATCATGGCGATCGGCCAACCGGGTCTGACAGGCTTTCAGGGAGTGGCGGATCTTCTGTGCGGAAAGGCAAATCCAAGCGGAAAGCTTGTCGACACGTATGCGGTCAACTCCTTATCTTCCCCGGCTGTCGTCAATTCCGGAACGAGAACACCTTTCTTTGAAAACGTCTCTTCCATGGATAAGAACATGACCATCAAGGAAAAAGCTAAGCTAGTATCTTTTCAGGCGGAGAACATTTATGTCGGATATAAATATTATGAAACGAGGTATGCGGATTGTATCCTCAACCGTTTTTCAGCAAAAAGCGATGTCGGATCATCTGATCATCAGGAATGGAATTATGCAAAAGAGATTTCCTATCCTTTTGGATATGGATTAAGCTATACGACCTTTGATCAGGAAATCATCGATTCCTCAGTATCGAAAAAGGAAATCACCCTGAAAGTCCGCGTTCGGAATACAGGATCCGTTTCTGGGAAGGATGTTGTCCAGGTGTATGCCTCAACGCCCTATGGGGAATATGAAAAGGATAATGACGTCGAGAAAAGTGCCATCGTCCTTGTCGGATTCTCAAAGACAAAGGAACTTTTGCCGAATGAGGAAGAGATCCTGATGATTTCGATTGATCCTTATTTCCTTTCAAGCTACGACGCTTATCAAGCCAAGACCTATATTCTTTCTGAAGGATATTATTTCCTTTCCATCGGAAAGGATTGCCATGATGCTCTCAATCAGATTCTATCCTTTCAGAATCGGGAAGGCCTTTTTGATGAGGAAGGAAAGGGATACACTAGTGTAAAACGAAATGTTGTCTCATTTTCATGGAATTTTGATAAAGAAACATTTTCTATAAGCAATGGAAAAAAGGTGACCAATCTCTTTTCTGATTGTGATATTCATTCCTATAAGGACAAAAAGGAATACACCTATCTCTCTCGAAAGGATTATCAAAACACATATCCTGTTTCCCAGACAAGTGTTTCTGTCAATGATGAAATGATGGATTCTCTTCGAGGTGAATTCTATCAGGCGAATTCTTCCTTTGATGTTCTTCCTGAATCTCAGAATGAAAATATCCCGTTGATTGCTCTGAAGGGAGTTCCTCTTGATGATCCATTATGGGAAAAGTTTATCAATCAGGCGAGTTTAGATGATTTAGCCCTGACGACAGCGGAATCCTTCACTTGTCCGAGCATCGCATCACTTTCACAGCCTGAGGTTTATACAGGGGATGGCATGGATTCATTGGGAAGGACCTATTTTTATCAGGATGGGTCGAAGATGGAAACAATGACTTTTCCATGCAAGAACATTCTCACATCGACATGGAACGAATCTCTTTATGAGAAAAGAGGAAATCTCATGGGAAACGAATCCCTGTTTACGAAATCCTTTGAGAATTATTGCATCGGGCCGAACCTTCATCGGACTCCTTTCGGTGGAAGAAATTTCGAATATATGTCTGAAGATAGCCATATGACTTATTTGGCCAGCATCAAAGAAATTCAGGCGATGGAGAAACTAGGCGTTCATGCGGCACCGAAGCATTTTGCCGGCAATGATCAGGAGACAGGAAGAGAAGGAGTGAGCGTCTTCTTCAATGAACAGGCTTTCCGAGAAAATGATCTGCGTGCTTTCGAAGGAGCCGTCAAGAAGGGAAAATGTCAAGGCATCATGCAGAGTTTTGAGAGAATCGGACTGACTTTTGCATCCTCCTCGTATGCTCTCAACACGTCTCTTTTAAGAGAAGAATGGGGATTTCAAGGCAATATCGTGACAGATGCCACGTATGGAGCGACCAGCGGATATAAAGGACATGTCAGAGAGATTCTCTCAAGCGGAACCAATCAGTTCTGCTTGGATGGCAATGCCATAGCCGGGAAAAGAATCGTGAAATATATAAAGGAAGAAAATGACCTTGCATTATATCATCTTCTTCTTGAATCGGCGAAGAATTGGGAATATCAGATTGTCAATTCCTGTGCAATGAATGGAATTGCCAAGACATCCAAAATCGTAAAAATCGTACCCTATTGGTTCATTCTTTTCATTTCGCTGATTGCTTTCTTCATGTTGCTTTCCTTGTTCTTCTTCGCATGGTTCATATGGAAAAACAAAAAGCTGGCAAAACGCCAGCTTTGAGCATGATTTTACTTCGCCTTGTAGAAATATCTTAGTAGGCTTTTGAAATATTCGTCAATCGGTGCATAGAATGTCATTCTCTTCAGGGTTCCTGGATGGATCAGAGATAAGGAATAGGCATGGAGAGCCTGACCTTTTGATGCGACATCCTCTCTTCTTTTTCCGTAAAGAGGATCGCCGACAATGGGATATCCGATATAGGCAAGATGGGCTCTGATCTGATGGGTTCTTCCGGTTTCGAGTGTCACTTTCAGAAGGGAGACCTTGCCATTGTTGGCTAAAAGCTGACAATGGGTGATGGCATCTCTTCCCTTGTAGATGTCGACTTCGGCTTTTCTGTGCGTATGGTTCGGTCTTGTCAGGGGAGCATCGATGCGGAATTTCTTGTGTTCCACATTTCCATAGACCAAAGCGAGATAGGTGCGATGGAACTCGCCTTCGCGAATTTCGTTCTGAAGAATGGTCTGGGATTCGATGTTGTTGGCAATGGCAAGCAGTCCAGAGGTGTCCTTATCGATTCTATGGACGATGCCAGGTCGGTTGTTTTCCTCGTCGTTGGGATCGAATTCGAATTTATCGTCCTGCATGAGATAGTTGACCAGGGTGTCATCATTGTGCCCGGGTGCTGGATGGACGACCATACCGCGCGGTTTGTTGAGAATGGAGATGTCCTCATCCTGATAGACGAAATCGAGATCGATTTTTTCCTTTGCCACTGCGACGGCCGGCTTCTTTTCTTCGAGGACATAGGAGATTTCCTGATCCGGGGCCACTTTATAGGAAGCGGAGGAAACCATTTTCCCGTCGACAAAGACATTTTCTGATTTGATGAGCTTGCTCACTTGGGAGCGGGATAGCCCGCTAAGAGAAGAAAGGACGATATCGAGTCGTCCCTGAATATCACTTTTGAATGTTTTTGTTTCCATCGGTGTTCTCCTTCATGAGGGATTCGCTTTCCTTCTTTTCCAATTCGGAAAGCTTGCTGGCCATGTCTTCCTTTTCCTGTTCGGCTTCCGGGGAATTCTTTTCCTGCTTTTCTCTTTCTTCCTCTTCCTTCATCTGTTTGTATTCTTTCTTGAATTCGAAGAAGAAGCCAATCAAGAGGACGACGATTCCGACGGTCAGACAATAGTCGGCGATGTTGCAGATGGCAAAGGATTTCCAGAAGGAAAACTGAAGGAAATCAATCACGCCCTTGTCATAAGGGACAGCCTTGCAGGCAAATCCGATGCGGTCAATGAGATTTCCGACCGCACCAGGCAGCATCAATGTGATGCCGATTGTCATGCCCCAGTTGTATTTGCGAAAACGAAACACGAGATTGACGCTGAGCATGATGGAGGCAATCATGCTGACGGGAATCAAGAACCAAGACCATCCGGACATGCTTCCAAAGGCAGCGCCTTTATTGCCGACGAGATTGAGATCGATAAGTCCGGGAATGAGGGTGATGATCTCTCCTGCTTGGAGACGGGGGTCGTTATATGCGGCACGCTTGGTGAAATAATCAAGAAGGAAAAGTCCGATTGAAATCAGAATCATCAGTATCCATAAAGGGTAGTTCAGATTTCTGAAGTAATCATGGAAATAGTTCTTCAGTCTGTTAGGAAGTTCCTTGATGAACTTCTTTGCTTTGTTGTTATTCTCCATAGATCAGTCTTTGTTTTCTTTCTTCAGAGATGAAATGACATCGAAGCAGCGCTGGCAGACATGATGATTTTCATCATCGAGAAGACATTCATCGAAGTAGTTCCAGCAGCGTTCGCATTTTTCGCCTTCATGCTTGATGACATTGTCCTTTTCGCCCAGGACGAAATGGGAAACCTGAAGAATCTTCGCCAATTCATCGAAGGAGAATTTCTTGATGACTTCATTTTCTTCCTTGGATTTCGGAAGATAAGTGACGCTGGCTTCCTGGGATGAACCGATGACACCATCTTTTCGATAGGGTTCCATCACGGCGTTGACATGGTCTCTCAGCAAGAGGAAATGTTCATATTCCTTTGAGAGAGTCTCATCGATTGCACCGAGGTCTGGATAGGACTCCAAGGCAACAGAATTCTTTCTTTCTTCGATCGGGATGGCACGATAGATTTCTTCACATGTGAAGGAAAGAATCGGAGAATAGGCAATCGCCAAGGATTTGATGATCGTGTATAGGACATATTGGGTATTTCTTCGGCTTGCCGAATCTTTTCCATCACAATAGAGGGTATCCTTCTTGAAGTCGAGATAGAAACTTGAAAGGTCATTGACGAAGAAATTCATGACAGTGTTGCTGACCAAGGAGAAATCATAGGTGTCGTATCCCTTCTTCATATCCGCAAGGACGACTTTCAGCTTGTTGATCATCATCTGATCAACCAAGGAAAGATTATTTGGCTTATAGGTGATGTCGAAATGGTTTCCATTTTCATCATCATCCAAATTCGTGATCATGAATTTGAAGGTGTTGCGAATCTTTCGATACTGATCCGAGCAGACCTTGAGAAGCTCCTGGGTCAATTTGATTTCGGCCGTCGTATAGTCGATGCTTGTTGTCCATAAGCGGAGAATGTCCGCGCCGAACTGATTGCAGATCGTAACTGGGTCGATACCGTTTTTCTTTGACTTGGAGAATTTCTCACCATTCTGATCGACGATGAAGCCATGGGTGAGAATCTGCTTGTATGGAGATTTTCCGGTATAGGCAACAGAAAGAATCATCGAGGAATTGTACCATCCACGGTATTGATCATTTCCTTCGAAATAGACATCAGCCGGGAAGGGGTGATTCAATGCGATATCCGAACCAAGGAAGGAGGAACCGGAATCAAACCAGACATCCATGATGTCCTTTTCCTTTGTGAAGAGCCCATTGGGGGAGTGTGGATTTGTATATCCTTCCGGAAGAAGATCTTTTGCTTCCTTTTCATACCAGATATCGGAACCATATTCTGAGAAGAGCTTTTCGATGTGCTCGAAGAGGGCTTTGTCAAGAAGAGCTTCGCCATCCTCGCCATAGAAAATCGGAATCGGAACACCCCAGAGTCTTTGTCTGGAGATGCACCAGTCTTCTCTTCCGGTGAGCATGTTTTCGAAACGGACTTTGCCCCAGGAAGGCTTGTATTTGACTTTTTCGGCTTCTTCGAGAAGCTTATTCTTGATCTTTCCGACGGAGCAGAACCACTGCGCTGTGGCGCGGAAGATGACCGGCTTCTTTGTTCTCCAGTCATGCGGATAGGCATGGATTAGTTCCTTTGTGGATAAAAGGTTTCCGTTTCCTTTGAGAATCTCGATGACCTTTGTGGAGCAGTCTTCATAGAAAAGACCATTGACTTCCTCGCCGGCATCGATCATATGTCCCTTGGAATCGACTGTGCAGATGATGGGAAGCCCATATTTCTTTCCGACGCGATAGTCGTCAGCACCATGTCCAGGACCAAGATGGACAATGCCTGTACCGGAATCGGAGGTGACATAATCATCCACGCAGACTGGAACAAGTCTGTCTTGGTAAGGATGATGAACCTTGACGCCTTCGACTTCTCTTCCTGTGAAGGACTTGAGAAGTTCCATCGATTCGAAAGGAATCTCTTCCTTCATTTTCTCAGCCAAGCTCTTGAGCATAACAAAATTGCCTTTTTCGGTATGGAAAAGACCATATTCCATGGAAGGGTTCAGGCAGAGACCTTGGTTGGACGGAATCGTCCACCCGGTGGTTGTCCAGACAAGGAAGCAGTCACCCTTGCCGACGAATTCATTTCCTTCTTCGACGGGGAAGCGGAAATAGATGGTAGTGGCAGAGACATCCTTGTATTCGACCTCGGCTTCCGCCAAGGCGGATTCGCTTGACCAAGACCAGATGACAGGCTTCAATCCCTTGTAGATGAGACCATCCATCGCCATTTTGGCGAAAATCCTGACCTGATTGACTTCATAGTCTCTGTCCAAGGTGAGATAGGGGTGATGATAGTCGCCGATCACACCCAAGCGGAGCATCTGACCTCTTTGCTTATCGACTTGGGTCAATGCGTATTCGCGGCATTTCTTTCTGAAGTCGGCAGGAGCAGTCGTTCTTCTGTCGATTCCCATTTTGGTTACGCAATTCTCGATCGGAAGACCATGGGTATCCCATCCTGGGGTATATGGAACGTAGTATCCTTCAAGATTCTTGGAACGTAAGATGATGTCCTTGATGATCTTATTCAGGGCATGTCCTGCATGAATTTCATTATTTGCATATGGAGGGCCATCATGAAGATAGAAGGGATCCTTATTCATGTGAGCCTGCAGAAGCTGCTCATAAAGATTCGCGCTATCCCATCCCTTTGCCATATCACCTTCCCAGGAAGGAAGATTGGCGCGCATCGGGAATTTTCCTTTCGGCATAATCAATGTTTTCTTTAATTCCATATAAAAGCCTCCAAAAAAGAAATGTTATTAAAACTTTAGTATTATATACTAACTGCTCGTGTAGAGCAACGAACAAGAAGGAGTCACAGACTGAAAATCAACCTTTTGCCGACAATTTTCAAGAGGAGATGAAAGTCATCTGGCTTAGGCTGAGAAGGAACGGATAGAAAATGACTTATCGAGCTATAGGGAAATGAACGCGAAAGGCATTTTAGAAAACTTCCCTTTCATCTGATTTTTCAATGTGCTTTTTCGTGGAATCGATTCATTTCTATTCGCATGCCAATCGATCATTATTATGATAACTTTGTATTGATAATATAAATTGCTTTCCGATTTTATGAAAAATAAATCTATATTTTCCTCTAAAAGATAGTTTTATAGGAATAAATATAATTTTGATTCCGTTGCCCCATATTGATCACGGGATGATTTTAAAGCCAGGATTCATAAGAAAAGGACTGCCGAGCAAGAAAATGCTTTGGCAGTCCTGATGAAATCCGATTCAGGAATTTAGAATTCGTTCTCCTGCTGTGTCGAAAAATCGTCTCCGCTTGGATCGATCTGAGAGAAAATCTCTCCGAATGTCGGGATGACATATCCATCTTCATCCAACTTGACTTTTTCTTCATTCTCTTCTTTGTTAACAGGCTGAACGAATTGGACAGAATTCTCAAGATGGAAAGGCGTATCGAAGCAGAAATGGAATATATCCTCATAGACGATCCCGTTTAAACGGACACTTTTGAGAATGCCGTGGGACATCTTTGGATAAAGGTAGGTTTCCTTTTCTCCTTTGATTTTCCTTGTGATCTTTCGTAAGGAATGCTCGGTGCAGAGAATATCTTCCTTTCCCCGGATGAGAAGCGTCGGCTGTTCGACCTTCTTGAAATATTTTCGATTCTGAAGAATGGAAAAGAGAATGGCCAGCAAGAGTTTTGGAAGACCTTTGACAGTCTGTCTTCCGATGGCCTTGGAGACCTTTTTTCCATACTTCTTATTCAGTTTGTGGAATTTCCATGCGTATTTGATATATCCGGAGATCATATGGTTGAGAATCGTATCATAGACAGGAGCCACAAGAATCACTCGGAGAATATCCTTCTGATATTTCCTGGCCATCTTGCAGATCAAGGCAGCCGAAAAGGAATAGCCCATGAGATAGATGTTGTATCCTTTTTGAATGTATTCCTGTATTTTCTTCTCGAGCTCATGCTCAAAGGAAAGATGGCGATGTGTTTTTGTTCTT
Organism: bacterium; assembly: GCA_963660905.1. GTDB lineage: Bacteria > Bacillota_I > Bacilli_A > RFN20 > CAG-288 > Enterosoma. The sequence continues at coordinate 67,484 of CAVKZJ010000003.1, forward strand.
GATGGCTCGAAGAGCTTCACAAGTGCGATTTCACATTCCGGGAAATCATTCTGAAAGGAATTGTTGAAGTATTCCTGCATGGGAAGAGAATCATGGGTATCGGTGGTTTGGAATCCGTTTGTACATAAAAGCACGGTCTTTCTTAGAGGCCGATAGACTTCGATCTTTGGATTTCTTTCTTTGATGACTTGAATGGCTTCCATTCTTTTTTGACTCCTAGTTCTTCTTGAAACGATACATGAAGATTCCTGCTGCAACGCCGACGTTGAGGGAATCGATTCCACTCATTTCGATTTTGATTTTTTCTCCCAGAGAGAGATTCTTTGGATTGACGCCTCTCCCTTCATTTCCCATGACCAAGGCAAAAGGCAAGGGAAGGGAAGAGAATTTTCTTTCATCCTCACCATCCAAGGTGGTCAGATAGATGTGATATTCTTTTTCTTTTAGAAGAGAGAGATCGCCTCTGGCGACAGGTAGATGAAATATGGCTCCTTTTGTGGATTGGATGACTTTACTATTATACAATGAAACCGAGTCAGTTGAAAGCATGACCCCCGTATACTGGAAACTCAGAGCGGTGCGGATGATGGTTCCGACATTGCCGGGATCCTGCACACCATCAAGATAGATAACCCTTTCTCCGAGCATGGAGCAGTCGACCATATCGACATGAGCGATGCCCATCGCCTTTGGCAAAGACTGATAAGAGGAGAGTTCTCGATACAATCCTTGCTTCAGTCCATAGATTGGAAGATTGATCATCGGCATCTTTGTTCCGTCAGGAACGATGACGGCGGTCAGTTTTCCTTCCTTGTAGGCTTCGTTGAGAAGGTCTTCTCCTTCAATCAGGAACAACCCGTTTTTTGGATCACCTTTTTTCAGTCGGACAAGGTCTTTATAGGTTTTGTTTTCTTTGCTCTCAATGACTTTAAATGACATAATCTTGGCTTTCTCCTTCAAATTCTCCGTTCTCAATCTGACGATCGAGATAATCGTAGAGTGGGCAATATAATTTTACGATTGTGTAGAATCTTTCGTTATGATGGACTTCATAGGTATGGGCAATTTCATGGATGATGACGCTGTCCATGACTTCCGGCTTGTAGGCAAAGAGTCGATAATCGAATTTGAACTGATGCTTCGTTGGAAAACAGACTGCATAGTAGGAAAGGAAGAGTCCTGTTCGGATAACATAGGAAGAAAGATCTTTTCCCATTTTCCTTCCGAGAAGATTCACTCTTTCTCTCAGATAGGCAAGAAAGAGTTTCTTGTATTTTGTCAATGGATCTTTCGTGTTGCTTGGAAGAAAGAAATAATTCGAATCATCCTTCTTGCTTGGATCATAGGTAAAATATCTTTTCTTTCCTAGCATATAGATATAGACGTTTTCCTTCATGAATGGTCTATTCAGAATCTTGCCTTTGAACTTGTTATAGGCAGAGGAGACGAATTTATCCATGTCGGAAAAGGTCGTATAGGTGGAAATGTAAATTTCCATTTCACCATAGACGGCACGGATGGAGATTCCGCGGTTGTTTGATTTCCGATAAATTTTAGCCACAAAAGAATTTCCGTCTGTCATATGATATTCTCTTTGGCCGATATAAGTGCGTTTATCCATAAAATGTATGCAAAATATTTTATAAAAAACTTGCAATAATAGCAAAGGTTTGGTATGATTTATAGGCTTAAAGATATGCGGACGTGGCGAAATTGGTAGACGCGTACGTTTGAGGGGCGTATGGGCTTCCCATGTCGGTTCGATTCCGACCGTCCGCACCATTAAGAAAAAAATGACCCGAGAAATCGGGCTTTTTTTGTGTTTCGTGAACAGCATTCATATTGTCTGATGAGTGAAACTTTGATAGGAATGGCATTATAGTCACATTGTAAGGTATTAGTATAACATCGTGATATATAGAATGAAAAAAATGAGTGTAAAGGTTACATAAAATAACGAAAAGCGATTTTATGCATGATGATGAACTTGTGATGTGATGATTTCACTTAGCGGATATATATTAAGTGAGAATGAATCTTTGATTGATATCCCGTTTTCCTTTTCAGAGATAAGAAAAGCGACCAAGAAGGAATTTGGTCGAAGAGCATGGCAATTATTCCACACTCGATAAAGGGGAAAACATATAACGAAGTATAAAGATCCTTTATCTTACTTTCTGTTCTAGCTTAATACCTTTTCTACGTATTCAGCAAGCAATTCTGCTACATACTCTGGACTCTCTTCTTTTTCTTCTGCTATCCACATTTCGATTGTCTTGATTAGTCCCATCACAGCGAAAGTCGTCTGATAGGAATCAAGTTCGACGGAATAGATATGATGACATTTTTCTGCAAGCTTTTTTGTGAGATTTTCCTGAAGATGAATGTAGCATTGGAAGTATTTATCTTCCTTTAGTTTTTTCAATAAGAGAGTGAGAAGCAGTGATAAATCATCTTTTGTATCTTTGTATTTGATGACATCGTCATATTTTTCTTCAATCCAGTGGCAGTAATCATGGTAGAGATCATCAAGGGAATCATAATGATTGTAGAAGGTATTTTTGCTGATATTTGCCAGGGTGATGAATTCGTTTAGGCTTAGTTCCTTTGGATTATGGCTCTTTAGGATATCAGGAAGCAGGTTCAGAATCCTTATTCTTGTGTTCTCATATTTTGTTGTTTTCATGCATAATCCCTCTGTTGAATTTTTTTACATTGGCTCATTGTTTGTTTGATTATGTCGACTTCCTATCTTTGTATTTCCCAAGCGAGCCCTTTCATATAGTATATCCTTTTTTTAGAGAAAGTGAACCGATAATACGAAAACGGTTCTTTTCTATTCCCTTTTTAAGAGTGATAATATTTATAAAGATATGTCTAAGAAAACTTGATGACGTAACATAAGGAGATATTATATGAAAAAAACAAAGATTGTCGGATTTGCCTTTTTGACACTTCTTTCATCCTGTGGAAATGAATGGCGTGAGGTCACAAGCATTCAGGGACCGCGTTATCATTCGAAATTGGAGTTCCCAAAGAAATCGTTCTATACAGCATGCGATCCGCATTATCTGTATTCGACGGATGAGCATCTCCTGGATACGATGATGAAGGATGAGACATTCTTTTCGAGCAAAATCAAATCGAGAAAAAGAGTCTCAAATCAGGTTTATGTGATAACAGAAGATCATGACGCTTATCAATTTGTGGATTTGAATTCCACAAACACAAGAGATAATGCAGTCTATCATAGTTATTGGGCTGATGCTTCCATCTGCTATATAAAAGATGGTGATGTGAAAAGCATGGTTTATTTTCCAAATTATTTTGTTCTGAGTGAAGCGGACATCGGAAATAAATCATTCAGCAAAACCTTTGTCATCGATACCGCACACAAATCTGAAAATGCATCCTTCGATTCCTTTGCTGAATTTTATAGAGATTTAGGAATGGAAATTCAAGATGACAAAATCTATCTGGATTGTTTTTTGGGAATGAGCAGCGAGAGTCAGGATCTTCAGATAAAAAAGAAGATGATTCTTTCTGTGAAGGAAAACGAATTTACTTTCCATTTGGAAGAAGATAAGGAATGAGAAAAAAGAGTCTGCTTAGAAGAAACATTTAAGTTTCTCCAGCAGACCCTTTTCTTTAGTCGTTGTTTTCTAAAAGCAGCTTAGCCACTTTTTCTCTCAGGATATCCGAGACGATTTCTTCTTTGCGGCTGGAAAGGAATTCGTCGATCTTGTCATCGGGGAGATGATAGGTATTCTTGAAAAGCTGAACTTTTTGGTTGATTTCTTCTTCGGTGGGAAGAAGGTTTTCTTTTTCGCCGATATATTGGGCAATCATATCCGTCTTGGCAGTATTCTCTGCTTCCTTAAGGATGGTTTGCTCGAATTTTGCCTTATCCATGCCGATAGCCTGGAGATAAGTATCGAGTGTCATGCCATACTGGCTGACGGCAGAGGCATAGTATTCGATGATGCGATCCTTGCATTTGCTGATCTGTTCAGGCGTCGGTTCAAGAGAAGAAGTCATGACGAGATGACGAAGCAGTTTCTCGAGATATTTATTTTTGGCATCGTTCTGATGGACGATTTCGAGATTGGCCTTGATGGCATATTTGAGTTCATCGACCGATTTGTATCCCAAATGAGCAGCGAATTCATCGTTGAGTTCCGGCTTCGATTTCGTCTTGACTTCATGGATTTTGCATTTGAAGACTGTTTCTTTTCCGGCCAGGTTGGCTGCCTGATAATTCTGTGGGAAGGTGACTTTGACTTCGACATCCTCTCCGGCAACATGCCCGACAAGCTGATCCTCGAATCCGGGAATGAAGGAATGGGATCCCAATTCGAGATCGTAGTGTTCTCCTTTTCCTCCATCGAAGGCGATGCCATCGAGGAATCCTTCGAAATCGATGTTGACGATATCTCCATTTTCTGATGGGCCTTCTTTCTTCTTTCCGTGATTATGCTCTGAAAGAAGATGACTGATCTCATGATCGATTTCTTCTTGAGTGACGGCTTCGGCACTTTCTTTTCCGATGTGATTGCCTTTGTAGGCGGCAAAGATGTTTACCATATATTTTCTCCTATTTTGTACTTGAATAGTATATCGTATCGAAGGTAAAACAAAAACACTATTCCCCGAAAAAGAGGAATAGTGCAAATGAATTTCAGATGGATTATCTCTGAACTCTGCCGGAACCATTGCCGTTGGCAAGAGTTTCGACTTCATTCCAGGAGACAAGGTTGTAGTCGCCTTCGATGGAGTGCTTCAAGCAAGAGGCAGCAACAGCCAATTCGATAACCTGCTGATCATCATATCCCTTGAGGATAGCAGCAATCAAGCCGCCACCGAAGGAATCGCCGCCGCCGACTCTGTCGACGATGCGCATAGCATATTTCTTGGAAGTATAGAACTTTCCATCGCTATAGAGCATGGCAGACCAATTGTTGTCAGAAGCAGAGAGAGATTCTCTCAAAGTGATGGCAACCTTCTTGAAACCGAATTTGCTGACAAGCTGATTGCAGACATCTTCATAACCTTTGGCAGAAAGCTTGCCGGTGTTGATGTCGGTATCTGTTGCCTTGATTCCGAAGACATCGGAGGCATCTTCTTCATTGGCGATGCAGACATCGACATATTTGCAGACTTCAGTCATGACCTTGTTGGCCTGTTCCTTGCTCCAGAGCTTCTTACGGAAGTTGAGGTCAGTGGAAACGGTCAAACCGAGCTTCTTTGCAGCCTTGACAGCTTCGATGGTGATTTCAGCCATATTTTCAGAGATGGCTGGTGTGATACCCGTGACATGGAACCATGTGGCACCGGCAAAGATCTTTTCCCAATCGAAGTCGGATGGCTTGGCTTCGGAAATAGCGGAATGAGCTCTGTCATAGATGACCTTGCTTGGACGCTGGGAAGCACCCTTTTCGCAATAATAGATACCGACCTTGTCACCACCACGAACGATGAGGGAAGTGTCAACACCGAATTTTCTCAAGGAATTGACGGCAGCCTGACCGATTTCATGGCTAGGAAGCTTTGTGACGAAAGCAGCATCGATGCCATAGTTGGCCAAAGAGACGGCAACATTGGCTTCGGCACCACCATAGGTGGCTTCCATCGTATCGGACTGGACAAAACGGAGATAGCCCATCGGGGCAAGGCGAAGCATGACTTCACCGAACGTAATGACTTTCTGAGACATTGTTTTCTTTTTCCTTTTCTATTTATTACTTCGAATACTGAGCACGAGCCTTCTTGACTTCATCGACAAAGGCTTTGGCGTTGTCGATGATCTTTTCATATTCACCGGTCTTGGCTGGAGCAGTCAAGGAAGAACCGGCAGAGACAGCGACAGCACCGAACTTGATCCAGTCATTGATGTTTTCAAGGGAAACACCGCCGGAAGGAAGAAGCTTGGCCTTCGGGAACGGTCCATGGACATCCTTGAAGTAGCTCGGCTTGCAGACGGAGCCAGGGAAGACTTTGACAACCTTGACACCCTTCTTCATTGCATTGTAGATTTCGGTTGGAGTGAAGCAGCCAGCGAAATATGGAATATCCACAGATTTGCAGAATTCATTGACGCCATCATCAAAGCAAGGAGAAACGATGAACTTGGCACCTTTGGAATAAGCCAATTTTGCGGTTTCTTCATTTAAGACAGTTCCGGCACCGACAACAGCATCGACCTTGTCAGCAACCAACTTTTCGATGACTTTGTCTGCATCGGGAACAGTGAAGGTGATTTCCAAACCTTTGATACCACCTTTGGCAGCATAGCTGGCCATTTTGACGGCCTCGTCAACAGAATTGGCTCTGATGACAGCTAAGACGCCGGAATCGACAATCGCCTGAATGATTTCATCTGAATTCATAGTACTTACCTCTTTTCATATGAATCTGACATCTTCTATAACTTGTATACAAGATATCTCCTAAGTTCAAGTATAGCCCTTTCACTATAAATAGTAAAGTCTCTTTTTACTTCTTTGTTCTTTTGTAACAAAAAAAATCTTGCAATAGATTATTTGTATACAAATAAGTCATTCTATCTATTTGTCATCTGAAGGGGAAATTCCGATGACTTTCAGATATTGTCTATAGAAAGTGGAATAGTCATTGAAGTTGAGTCTTTCACAGACATCCTGAGGCTTGGCTCCTCCCTGGATCAGAGAGTGAGCGTGTATAATCTTTTTCGAGCGAATATATTTCATGATTGGGATATGCATCTCTTTTTTGAAGCAATTCGAGATATACGATTCCGAATAGGAAAGATCCTGGCTCATTTTGGTTAGGCTGAGATTGTCCTCAAGATGCAATTCGATATAGTTCGTGATCTTGGAGATGACGGAGAGCTCGCGGTTGCTATCCAGTGCCTGCTTGGTGTTGTCTAATAGGGCAAGCAGTTCCCAAAGCTTGGCTATCGCCATGACATACATATCTTCATCCGTCATCTGATTGTAGTAGTTGTCCAAGGATTTGAAGATGCTGACTTCCTCTGAGGTCAGATGGAAGAAAGGTGCCTTGGTATGGAACTTGAGGCGAATGGGCTCCGGAAAAAGATTTTCAGGGAATTTCAGGACATAGCGTTCATAGAGAATCGTTTTGTTGACTTCGGCAAAGTGGAATTTTCCCGGCTGGATGAGGATGCAGTCCCCGGAACGGAGTTTTCTCACCTCACCTTCCACGTTGTATTTCGCATCTCCGGAGACGAAATAAAGAATCTCAAAGAAGGGATGCATATGCTTTCCATATTCATCCTTGGGGGAGGAGGCATGGTCGAGTTTGTGACTGAAATCGAGGCTCCGGTATGTGAAATTGAACATATGAGATTATTATAGGAGATTATTTCATTTTTTGCAAACTATCAAACATAAAATTGCAATGGTAAGAATGACAGCGCTTTACTAAAATAGGTGCAAAGGAGAAAAACATATGAAACTGTCTTTTCGATGGTATGGCTTAAACGATTCCATCCCGCTTACCTATATCAAGCAGATACCGAATATGTATTCTGTCGTCACGTCCGTTTACGATAAGAAACCAGGTGAAGTCTGGGATAAGGAAAGCCTTCTTGCCTTGAAGGAACATAGTGCAAAACATGGTCTTGCCATGGAAGTCATCGAGTCCATTCCAGTCAGCGAAGACATCAAGATGGGTTCCGCAAAAAGAGATGAACACATCGCCGCCTTCCGCAAGAACCTCGCCTTATGTGGTGAAGTCGGAGTCAAATGCGTCTGCTATAATTTCATGCCGGTCTTCGATTGGCTGAGAACCAACATGCATCATCAAAATCCGGATTATTCGAATTCCCTTAGCTATTCCGCTGATGATTTTGCCAAGGTTGATCCGAATCATCTTCATCTTCCCGGATGGGATGAATCCTATTCTCCGGATGAATTGCAGAACCTTTTGCATATCTATCAGGGAATCAGCCATGAGGAATACTTCAAGAACTTAGTTTATTTCCTCAATTCCATCATGGATGTCTGCGATCAGTACGATATCAATATGGCCATCCATCCGGATGATCCGCCGTGGGATATCTTCTCTCTTCCGAGAATCGTCTCCAACGAAAAGAATCTCGATAGCATGTTCGCCGCAGTCCCGAATAAGCACAACGGCTTGACTCTCTGCACAGGATCATTTGGTGCCGGAAGAAAGAATGATGTTCCGCACATGGCTGAAAAATATGCCAAGGAAGGAAGAATCTATTTTGCTCATCTCCGCAACGTCCTGTACACGGATGATAAGGATTCCTTCGTGGAAGTCGGACATTATTCCAATGCGGGTTCATTGGATATGTTCAAGATCGTCAAGAATCTTGTCGACAATGGTTTTGATGGCTATGTGAGACCAGATCATGGAAGAAATATCTTTGGCGAAGAAGAAAAGCCAGGATATGGACTTTATGACCGTGCCCTTGGCTGTGCCTACATCAATGGCCTATTCGAAGCTGCTGAAAAAATGAAGAAATAAAAAAAGAGGAATCAAGAAAATGAAAGTCAATGAATTGCCGTTTGCCACCAATCTGAAGGATAAGGTGGCAGTCATCACCGGTGCCGGTGGTGTTCTCTGCTCCTTGATGGGCAAGGCCTTAGCCTGCTGTGGTGCCAAAGTCGCCATCATGGATCTTCACCTCACCTCCGCTCAGAAAGTCGTCGATGAGATTGTTGCCGAAGGCTATGTTGCCAAGGCCTATGAAGCAAACTGCCTCGACAAGAATTCTCTTCTTGCTGCCCATGCCGCAATCCTGAAGGATCTCGGAAAGTGCGATATCCTCATCAATGGTGCCGGAGGAAATTCGCCGAAGGCTTCCACAACCCAGGAATTCTATGCTCCGAAGGTCGATGAAGACACCATCACCTTCTTCGACTTGAAGGAAGAAGGATTCGAATTCGTCTTCAACCTCAACATCATGGCGACCTTGGTCACGACTCAGATCTTCGCTGCCGATATGATCGGCCGTGAAGGATGCTCGATCCTCAACATCTCTTCCATGAATGCCTTCACTCCGCTGACCAAGATTCCAGCTTACTCCTCTGCCAAAGCCGGTGTCTCCAATTTTACTAAGTGGTTGGCCACCTATTTCGCAAAGGAAGGCATTCGCGTCAATGCCATCGCTCCTGGATTCTTTGCCACCAAGCAGAATCAGGCTCTTCTCTTCAATCCCGATGGCACGCCAACGGCGAGAACCGGAAAGATTCTCAACAATACCCCGATGGGAAGATTCGGTACACCGGAAGAACTTCTCGGCGCTGTCCTGTTCCTTACTGATAGCAAGGCTGCCAGCTTCGTCACCGGTGTCGTTCTCCCGATCGATGGTGGCTTCTCTGCCTATTCTGGTGTCTAATCCGATTCGATTTTGATTCAATGTGCCTAGACTTTCCTTTTTGGAAGGCCTAGGTTTTTTTCTTTGAAAAGTCTTTTAGCAATCCTAATGAAAACGTATAATGAAAGGAAATCAAAAGGAGGTATTCAAATGGCCTATTATCTACAGCAGAGTGGGCAAAATCTTGTCGTCGCTAAAGAAATTATGGTTCTTTTCTCGACCGATCGAGTTGAGATCGTCAATTTAGGAAAGAACACAAAGGATACAAGATCATTCCCAAATAAAATCTATGATATTGTCTATCAGCCTGAATTGAAATCGGATCTATATGAATTGAGAGTCTATCTGTTCGAAACATATATTCCCATCGATCGAGTGTATTTCAATGTGGAGAATCTGATGAAGACAAAAGAAGAGCTTCCCCCGCAGACAAAAAGAAAGATTATGGAAGTGAAGAAGGAAGTGAAAATCAAAACGACGAAAACAAAAGTGGAATCCTTAAAGAATGAGTTCCAGGAAAAGGTAAAGGAGATTGTGAAAAATGTACTTGAATAAAGAAAATCTGTCATCCATGAGTGAAGCGGAAATTGAGAGACTATGTACGATTGCGAGCGTTGAAAGACTGAAAAACATCCTGATTGATTATTATGGAGATGAATCAACTAGAAGAAAGCATTACGGAAAAGGATCGAAAGAGTGGAATAATAAAGACAAAAAAAATCCGCCAGCCTCCTTTGTGAAGAGTTTCTTTGTGTTTCTCTTCACCAAGGAAGAGAATGTTCCTGAAAAATATTATCAGCTGTTCGAAGAGAAACTTTTGAAGACGATTGTCGGGAAGGAAAAATATCAGAATGCCTCTGCGGAGATGATCCATTCTTCTATCGATGAGGATGAGAAATATAGCCAGAGAGACTATAAGGCGATTCTCTATAAGGCTTTTGGTTTTGAGTTGGAAAAGGAAGAAGACCTCCCTGTAGAGGAAGCCGACGAAGAGGAAGAAAAGGAAGAAGTGAAAACCAAATTCTCCTTGCCTAAGATTTCCAAGAAGGATGATGTGGAGACAAGAATCAATCAAGCTGTCAGCAAGCAGGCCAAGGAAGACAAGAAAAACTACGATGACCTGAAGAAGAAATATGACGCATCGGAAAACAAGCTCAAAAAAGCTCAAGAGGATCTTTCTGTTCTGAAGAATTCCTACTCCACGCTGAAAAAAGAACGCGATGGATTCGAAAAAAAGAATGCGGAGAATGAGGAAAAATTATCTTCCATCCTGAAAAAACTGAATACTCTATCGAAAAGAAAGATGGCTGATCTTGATAAAAATACGCTTTTGGTTGAGCAGAGCAATGCCGTGGAAATTCTTCAGCTGGCCATCGATGAATTGAAGAAATCCCATTATTCTCTCTCGATGGATCAGATTGTGAAGGCCTATGTGATTTTAGGTCTTCTTGAGAAGGGAGAATGAGAATGGAACAGGAAATGGATTTTAGCGGACTGAGCGAGAAATTCGACGAGGTTTCTGATCATGTCGTTTTGGCTGTTCTCTATAAGACCTTCATGATGCAAAGTCAGAACCATTGCTATTTGCAATGTGCACTTCTTCCGATTTCGGATGAACCGGATATTCTTCTAGAGAATGAATCGGTTTTCTGGAGCAAAGCCATGATTGATGGGAAATCCTGCTATACTGTCACAGGTGACAACCTTTTGCAGTATCTTGGCAAATGGGATGGATATTCTTCTGAATCCGAGGAGGATGTGAGAAGACAAGAGGAAATCATTGTCGAAGCGATGAAGGAGAAAATGCTTCTTTTCACTCCGTATTACAAATATGATGAGAGAAAGAATATTTTCTACAAAAATGTCGATTCCAATGAGGACGTCTTGACTCTTCCGCTTCATTATCTCAATGAAAGCTACTTTGTTGTCCCGATTCTCAATGAACAGAATTTCAGACTGTTTTTGGCCCACAAAACCTTCTCTCTTTCCAATTGGAATCTGAGTCTCTTTGGAAAACCGAAATATATTCTCTATGGAAACCACCTTATTCTTGCTCCTTTAACGACAAGCGAGAACTCGGATTACAACTGCCAATGGGAAAAGAAAGATAAGGATTATCTTGATCTCGAGTTCGACTTCGATGATTTCGTCTCTAACGGTTTCCTTTACTATGAAAATGGATCGGGATACTGCTTCTTGGAAAAGGCAAGCCTTCCTCTCATGAGGAAAATGCAGTCCCTTCCTTTCCAAGACGATGATTCACAGGATGAGATGGAGAAAATCGTCCAGCCTTCCGATCAGTATGATACAAGAAAAGCCTTACTCGGCTTTGAGTCCTATCTGAAAAGCAAGAATCTCTACTATTATGATGACGATGTCAAGAATTTTCATGCCTGTCTGAAATGCCGGCTTCTGACGATTCTTGCTGGCATGTCGGGAACGGGAAAGACACGTCTTCCCTTGGAATATGCAAACTACTTCAACATGACAGAGGAGAACGGCACGCTTCTTTTTGTTCCGATTTCGCCAAGCTATACGGAGCCGAGCGATATGCTCGGATTCTATAATCCGGCCAATGAAAACTATATGTCCAGTGAGACGGGCTTGGTTAGTTTTCTTAAGCATGCCTCAGAAAATCCTGACAAGATGCATATGGTGGTTTTCGATGAGATGAATCTTGCACAGATCGAATATTATTTTGCTCCCTTCCTTTCGATATTGGAAAGAGAAAAAGACCGTCGGATTCTTCGACTCTACGACCAAAACCTGGAATGCAAGAATAAGGAACTCTATCCCGATTCCATCAAAATCGGAGACAATGTCCTTTTTGTCGGAACCATCAATCTTGATGATACGACAAAAGAGCTTTCCGAAAGACTTCTTGACCGTTCATTTGTGATTTCCTTGCGCCGTGCTTCGTTTGATAAATACAATGGCGTCATGCTCGATAGGGCAGAAGAAAACGGAAAGATCTATGAAGGGGAATTGATGTCCTTGATGCCAAAGATGGCAAAGACGTTCAACTTCAACTCCTTTCTGACTCCGACGATGCGAGAATTCTTCGATGAATTCAATCGTCTCCTCTCGGAGAAGGACCCACAGAAAGGCATCTCCTTCAGAACTGTTCGCAACATCTCTCTCTATCTTGCCAATTCGAGAATGGAGGAAGACGGTCTACTCGATGACATCGGGGCAAAACAGGCTTTTGACTTTGTTTTCCGTCAGACGGTTTTAAGAAGAATCCGAGGAAGTGACGAGATTTTGAGCGAAGTGCTTGGATGTCGTACGGAAGATGGTAAAATTCATTCTCCAATCTATGATCTGCTTGAGAAATATGGCGAGATATCCTCGTTTGAGCTTTCCAAGCAGGAAATCGCCAATAAAATACTTGAATTGAAGCGGTATGGCTATGTCCGATAAACTCTTCGTCACGATAAATAAAGAGGAACCGATTGCCTTTGATCTTTTAAAGGAAAAGGAAAGAATCCTCTTTTCAATGAATGATACCTGCCACCTTCGTGTTTCTTTTCATACGGATTCCAACGGCCGGTTTTCCATGCAGTGCTATCAGGCATTGAATGAAAAGAAGAACAAGAAAATCACGATTGAAAAAAACATCCTCCTCTTGGATAAGGATGTTACGTATTATGTTTCCGGAGGAAGCGAATATTATTACCTTCCGGGAGTCTATTGTCTTTACTATGAATGCACCACGGGCAAGAAGACATTCTATTTTGAAGTGAAAAATAATTCTGTCTTGGGAAAGGATGGATTTGGAAACATCATCGTAAGACTCGAATCGATTCTTCAGAATATCACCCGTGAGCTTTCCAGGAAAGGCGATGTGGATTCTTCCGAGCAGTCCTATCCTCTTTTGGCACATCGATTGGAAGAAAATTTTCCTTCCTTCAAGGAACTTGAAAGAAGGATGCTTTCCTGTCTGAAGGAGGATGTGGTGACGGTCTATGGCTTTTTTTCCTCTGGAAGAGAAGACTACAAGACATTCAGGAGAAACGTCACGCATCCTTTTTCGGAAAAGATGACGAAGAAAAAAAGACTCTCCTATGATTCGAACGAAAACCGTTTTCTGAAGTATCGGATGAATGCCTTCAAAAGAAAGATATCTTCCCTTTTGAATTCCCTGAAGGAACAAGAGGTGAAAAATCATCTCTTGCAAAAGGAAGGGATGGAAAAACAGGAAGAGCTTACCAAAAAAAGAGAAGAGAATCTCTATATGGATGCTCGGCTTTCCAAGGAAGACCTTGTTCTCCAAAAGAAACAGAATGAGCTGCGAGGAGAAGACAAAGTCATATCTGGCCTGATGGAAATTTTGATGAGATACTATCGCATCTGCGGTTCCTTTCTGCAAGATGAAAGAATCAAGAAGGTCAGACTTCTCTCGACACCATCCTATTTATCTTCCTCGCCGATGGCAAAAGAAATCCGTGACATGCAAAAGAAGATTTTTCCAGATAAGGATAAAGTCTCCTATAAACCGGCTCGCGAACTGTTCGAACTCTATGGCTATTATCTGATCCACACGGCTTTGATGGAACTCGGCTATCAAAAAACAGACCAATCTCTTTCTGTCCTCAAGGAAAATGAAAGCTTTTTTGTCTATGAAAGTGAACAGAGGATGGTCAAGGTTCTCTATGGTCCCTTCTGTAAGGATTTCCTTACCAATAAAGAGATGGATTGCACGGTCAGCATCAATTCTCATCACCGATCGCCTGATTTCATCATGGAAGTCTATGATTCAAACACAAATGTCTTCCTTTTCGATTTGGTTTTGGAAATCAAATATATCCCGATTTTCAAGTTTGAGGAAAAACCGGATCTGAAAAAGGATATTTTATTGACAGCGAGCGACTATCTCCAATTCGGCTTTGTCTCTTCAGAAGGATTGCGAGTCGGTGCCGTGAGAAAAGTGATGATTCTTTTCCCATCATTGGAAGAGAAAATTGACGACTATCTTTCTTTCCATAAGATTTATCTCTTAGGCATCGACATGAATAAGGAGACCGATGAAAGCATGGTCTATTCCTTCCTGAGAGAAGAATTAAGCAAAGAAAATGAATGAAAATGTTTTCACGAAGTTATGAAAATATTTTCAAAATAGGTTGTTTTTCCGATTTGATGATGTGACTAGATTCTTGAAACCCCTTCCCATCATGAAATGTTTCTTTGAAAGATTTTTATACGTGATATAATTTTTTTTGTTCAGAATCCAAGGAGCTCTTCAAATGAAAGAATTCGTTGCAAAAAGAAGTAGACAGGGCGTTTCCAAGACGGACATCATTGCAATCAACTCTCAGGCTTTGAAGGATGCAAAAGAAGGCAATAAGGTCATCAACGCATCCATCGGCACTTTCCTAGACGATGATAAGAAAGTCGGATCTGTTCCATTGATCAAGGAAGCTATAAAGGATCACATCACGGATAACTTGGGTTATTCGGGAACTTCCGGTGTCGCCTCCTATCTGGATGGCGTGATGAAGTATGTTTTTGCTGACAAATTAGAGTCCGTTCAGTCTCTCTACACACCTTTTGTAGGCGGAACTCTTGGTGGCACGGGTGCGATTTCCATCGCTTTCAATCTCTTTTTGGAGGAAGGCGAAGCGGTTTTGCTTCCGGATGTCATGTGGACGAACTACAAACTGATTGCCAAGAAGGCACATGCTACTTACATGACGTATACGATGTTTGATGAAAAAGGTGGATTGAATCTTCCTTCCATCCGTAAGACGATTCAAGAGGCAAGAGAAAAATATCACCACGTGCTTTTGGTCATCAATGATCCCTGCCAGAATCCGACAGGATATTGCATGACGAAGGAAGAATATGATGAATTGTTTGTCATTCTCAATGAGGAAGGAAGAAAAGGATATCTGACTGTCTTATTCGATATCGCCTATATCTCCTTCTTCCATATCGATGGAAAAGAGTGCGGCCTGATTGAGAAACTCGCAGAAGGAAAATGCGATTTCCTTCCGCTTGTCTGCTTCTCCTGCTCGAAACTGTTTGGCCTTTATGGACTTCGTGTCGGCGCCTTGATTGTGCTTTGCCCGAATGAGGAGAATCAGATCGAAGTCAAAAGAGCGTTCGGTGCCATGGCAAGAGGAACCTATTCCGTTCCGAACGGTCCTGCCCAAATTGCCGTCAGCCAGGTTCTCAATGATCCTGAGAAAATCGCTGAACTGAATGCACAGGTCCAGAAGAATTCGGATATTCTTGCGGAAAGAAGCAAAATTCTGATGGAAGAACTTGAAAAAGCGGGAATCGAATATTATCCCTATAAGAGTGGTTTCTTCATCACCTTGAAGATCAAGGATGCATTCGAAGTCTCCAAGAAACTTGTCGCTTCCCATATGTATGTCGTTCCGATGAATGAGGACTCAATCCGTTTAGCCATATCCGGCATGACGAAAGAAGAAGTCGCTCTTCTCATCCAGGAAATCAAGAAAGTCCAATAAAAAAAGAAAACGATCGATCACATTGTGGGTCGGTCGTTTTTTAGAAGATAAATATGGCAATGAGATGTTATTTATCGACGATTTCGATTTTGGAGACGTTATTGAGCTTTGGAGGATAGACAAGGGAAACCGTTCCGTCATAGGTGATCTTTAATTTGTCACCTTCCTTGATATCCTCGAATTTTGCTTCTTGTCCGTTCTTGATCACCTTGGAAATGTCATTCTGCTCAAAGGTATAGAAATAATCTTCTGTGCCGGTATCCGTAACATTCAGTCCCCAGAAGTTATTGACATTCTTGTAGGTTCCGGAAATGATGAATTCGTTGTTTTTTTCAATTTCCATTCCTTTGATGCCCTGATTATCCTCATGGTATTTGGAGAAGTTGGACACTAAAGACAACGCGGCAAAAAGAAAATTTTTCTTCATGTTCATCCTCTCCTTTCCATTCGGTTTATTTATTATAAAATATTACACCCGTTTTGTGTAGTTGCTGAAAAATCTTTTTACATAGGGTGCGACTTTTTCATTTCCATAGAGGTTCTTCAGTCTTCCGAATACAGTATCGACGCTTCTTGAGGCTCCTTTTGGGATTTCCATATGGAAAACTTCTTCCATCTTTTTCCATTCGACTAAAAAGGTATATCGTGCAATGACGCTTGATACCGCAACGGAAGGATAATAAGTTTCTCCTTTTGTTCTGAAATAGAGTGGATTTTTGATAATGTCATCGGCAACGTATTTCCGATAATTGTCTTCGGCAAGAAATTGGTCGACATAGGTGATGAGAAAATCAGGAAGACCATATTTTTCCATCAGTCCACGATGGGCGTGGTTATGTGCAATGGAAAGCGCTTTATCGATATTGATGTGATTGTCATGGAGTTTGGAAAGCTTATCAGCGGAAATCAGGACGATATAGTTCTTGATTTTCTTTTTTAGGGCAGGTCCGATCTCTAGGATGTAGTCATCATTCATTTTCTTGGAATCATTGATCTTCATCTTCTCTAAATAGGGGATATCTTCTTTTCCGACGTAGCTTGCAGTGACAATCAACGGACCAAAAAAATCACCTTTTCCGACTTCGTCTGATCCAATCTGAGGACCAAAGTCCTCCCATCCTTCGATGATATTATGGGATTTTGTCTCTTTTGGCTCAGTTTTCTTGATCGTAAAATCCTTAGAAAAAATACTGACAAGTTCTCTTGTCTTTTCTTCCTCTCCTGAAAAAGAGATGGTATAGATTTCTTTTTTGTTTTTATAGGCATGGATATGGACGCCCTGATAGGTTGTATCGAAATAGTCATAAGGATGCTTTTCGTCAGAGATTTCGCTTGCTTGAAGGAAATCCTTGATTTCGCTGGCCTTGGCCAAGTCTGTCTTGATGGTTATGTAAGTCATAGGAATATTATAAAGGATTTCCTATGTGGATAGAAAACTCTTTCTCATTCCAGAAAGGGACAAAATCTCCTTCCAGTGCGATATAATACCTATTATGCATAGAAAATGAGAATGAGAATATGGAAGAAAATTATTTGAACCACGAAGTGGATGAAGTCATCGAAAAACTGAAAGGTTTCTTTTCTCTTCAGGGGATGAAGAAAAACTTCAGCCGTGAAAGATATCTTGCGACCTCGAAGGATGATATCCTTCTTTCCCATGAATATCTGGACGAGTTTTCTCGGCTTCTTCATGATGGAAATGAAATCAATATTCCTTCCCTTCTTGATTTTGAGCCGATTTTCATCTCTCTTGAGAAACAGTCGGTTCTCTCCTGCGCGGAGTTGAATTCCATAGCGGATCTTCTTTCTGCAAGCGAAGGACTTTATGATCTTCTTTATGACAAGAAGCAATATTTTCATCTGAATGATGATGCATTGGATCTCAATCCTCTTGTCCAGCTAAAAAGAGACTTGGTGAATTGCATCGAACCGGATCTGACTGTTTCGGATAATGCAAGTGCTCCGCTTCGCGATTGCCGAAGTGCTTTGCGAAGCATCCGAAGACAACTTTCGAATATCATGAATTCGTATAAAAACCGCTATAGCGCCTATCTCTCGAGCGATAGCATCGCCTTAAGAGACAATCAGGAAGTCCTGGCAGTCCGAACATCGGACAAAGGGTTTGTCAAAGGAAGTGTGATTTCCTATTCCTCGACGGGAGAAACGGTCTTCATGGTTCCCTATGAGGCATTGGAACTGAGGAACAAGGAATCGAGTCTTGTTCAGGAAGAGGCCACCGAGGTGATGAAGGTTCTCTCCGATCTTTCCTTGAAGGCCTACAAGCAGATCAAATATCTCAAAAGGGATTATGAGATCATCCTGAACTTTGACCGCTACCTCGGGGCTGTCCGGTTTGGCGCATCCTATAATGGATGCATTTCTGAGATGACCGAGAATGAATTCTCTTTGAAGGAACTTTTCCATCCTCTTCTTAAGGCAAAAAACGTCGTCAAGAATAGTATTTCCCTAGGCGGAAAGGAACCAAAGGTTCTTCTGATCACCGGACCCAATGCCGGTGGAAAATCCATTTTCATCAAGGCCTGTGCCTTGACTGTCATGATGGATAAGCTTGGCTTGATGGCTCCTTGCATGTATGAATGCAAGATCCCCTATATCGATGAAGTCTATTTCCTTGGCGGAGACAATCAGTCAGTGATGGACAATCTCTCCACTTTCTCGAGTCACCTTTTGGGAATCAAGAATATCACGACATCCGCAACGAAGAATTCCCTTGTCATCATCGATGAAGTCGGTGAGGGAACATCTCCGAAAGATGGGGAAGCGCTCGGCGTCGGGCTTCTTCGCTTCTTTGAGAAAAAAGGTTGTTTGACCATGCTGACATCCCATTTCGATGGATTGAAGATTTATGCAGCAAATGATGAGAAATGCCTCACGGGGGCCATGGAATTCAATACGACTGGGCTCAAGCCGACGTATCGTCTTCTTCTTCATACGACAGGAAAATCCTATGGTATCCTTTTGGCAAGACAGATGGGACTGGATGAGGAAATTCTTTCTGATGCCATCGATTTCCAGAATCAGAGAAGCAATAAGGATACCGATGCCTTGATGGAGAAGCTCACCCAGCAGGTGATGGACAATGAGAAGAAGGCAAGAGAACTCGACAATGCCAAAAAGGATCTCGAGAAGCTCGCGGAAAAAAGACAGAAGGCGATTGACGCTCTCAATGAGGAAAGAAATTCCATCAAGATGAAGGCGGAAAATAAAATCAATCGTCTTGTCGATGAAAGAATCGAAGAAATCAATCGCATCTGGAAACAGGAATCGAATAAGAAGGATTCTTCCATGAACTATTCGGATGTCTCTCAGAAGAAAGGACAGCTCAATAAGATCAAGGAAGAAAAATCGCCGAGTCTTTCTCCTTTGGGGAAAAGCGAAGCCCTCAAGGATATCAAGGTGGGCGACCTTCTTTTGGATGAAGACAAAAGGCAGGGAAAAGTTCTCGAAGTCAAAAAGAATGAAGTCCTTCTGGATATGTCCGGTCTCCGCATCCGAAGAAAGATTCAGGGGCTCACTCGAGCCAAGCTCACAGCCTTGGATGTCAAGACGAAGAAGACGCCAACTGCCTTGATTGACCAGACCATATTGAATATCGGCTCATCCCAGGGGTTGGAACTCAACATCATCGGCCAGCATGTCGACGAAGCCATGCGAAACGTGGTGTCTTTCCTCGATTCGGCACGGATCCGTAAATTCTCCTGTGTGCGCATCATCCATGGAACAGGAACATTCGCCTTGAAGAATGCTCTTTGGAAATATCTTTCCAATCATAAGGAATTTGTCAAGGATTACCAATTCGGAAATGAAGGGGAAGGCGGGCTTGGTGCGACCGTTATTCATTTGAAATAGCATGTCTTATCTTGATTATCCTGTTCTGAAACAGAAGATATCCCTTTTGCCTGATGTTCCCGGCTCCTATCAGATGAAGGATGCCAACGGCACCATCATTTATGTCGGAAAGGCAAAATCCCTTGTCAAAAGAGTGAAACAGTATTTCACAAGGCCCCAGGTCGGAAAAGTGAAGAGAATGGTTGATGAAATCCGAGATTTCGATTATATCGAGACGAATTCCGAGAAAGAGGCTCTTCTTCTTGAAATTTCCCTGATTCATAAATATTATCCGAAATACAACATCATGCTGATGGATGATCGCATGTATCCTTATATTGCCTTGAAGAAGAAGGAAGATCCCTATCTGAAGATTGCCAGAAGCGATAAGGAGAAGGGATACTATTATTTCGGTCCTTTTCCCAACAGCTCGGACGCCTTCAAGATGATCGACCTTCTCAACAAAATCTATCCCTTGAGAAAATGCAAGAATATCCCTTCAAAGCCATGTCTTTATTATCACATGTCGCAATGCCTTGCTCCCTGCATCAAGAAAGTCGAGGAGAAGGAGTATCAGAAGATGGTGGAGGAAATCAACCGATTCCTCAATGGGGATTCTTCCTCCCTGGAAGCACAGATGAAGGCTAAGATGAAGGAATATGCCGATAAGATGGAATTCGAAAGAGCGCAGGACTATAAGAATCTTCTTGCAAGCATTCAAAAGATCACCTCTTCCCAGAAAATCATCTTTAAGGACCATGTCTCGAGAGACATTGTGGGCTATTCCATCCGTGAAGGCTATATCTGCGTGGTTTTCCTGCTCTATCGAAAAGGCGTTCTTTTAGGAAAGAATACCTATATTGAGGAACTGCAGGATGATATCGATGATCTTCTTGAGGAAATCATTCTGGAATTCTATGAAAAGCACAAGGATTATCCAAAGGAACTGATTGTTCCTTCTGATTCGATCAAGGATGTCCTTTCGCAGTCCTTGTCGATTAAGGTTTATTGTCCGACAAGAGGAAAGAAAAGAGACCTGATGGCGATGGCTTTGGAAAATTCAAAGCAGATGCTTGACCAGCATTTCCAGACTGCCCGTTTGGAGGATGATGTCCTAGTTCTTCTTGAGGAACTGAAGAGCAAACTCGGACTGAAGAAGACGCCTTTGGATATCGAACTGTATGATAACTCCCATACCCAGGGCTATGATCCAGTCGGGGCGATGGTCAAATACATCAATGGCGAAAAGGCGCCGCAGCAGTATCGGAAATACAAAATCACCCAACCCAATCCCCAAGACGACTTGGCCAGCATGTACGAAGTGTTGACCCGTCGCTTCTCCAGGCTCAAGGAAGAGAATGCCAAGATGCCAGATCTCATCATTCTCGATGGCGGCACCACCCAATGTCAGGTTGGCCTAAAAGCCAAGGAGGACGTCGGCGTGGAGATTCCTCTTGCCGGTCTGCAGAAGAATGACAAGCATGAAACGGATACCCTCATCAATGCGGATACGGGAGAAGAGATTCCCCTAGAGAAGAATTCGCCTCTCTTCTTTCTTCTGATGAGAATGCAGGATGAGATTCATCGCTTTGCCATCACCTATCATCGTGGGAAGAGAGGCAAATCGGTTTTCAAGACCATCTATGATGATGTGAAGAATATCGGCGAAAAAAGAAAGCAGAAGCTTCTTGACCTCTATCCGACCATGGAGTCCTTGGAGGGCGTCAAAGAGGAGGAACTATCCCAGATTGTTCCCTTGGAATCCGCAAAAGCGATTCTAAAGAAGAGAGATGATTATTTTCTGGAAAAGAAAAAACTGGAAGGAAGGAATAAATCATGAAAGATCAAATCGAAAAGAAACAATTCATACCAAATCTCATAAGTCTTCTTTTTTCCATCAGCATGTTTTTATTGATGATGGTTCCGCATTCACAATACGATCTTCTCAATGAGATGCTGACATTGTCCAATAAGGAGAGCATCAATCTCTTTGTCATTCTTCCAAGCATCGCAACGGTGTTTGTCATCATTTCGTATTGCTTTGTCGGCATGATGTCGCTTCTTTCTTTTTTGATTTCCTATTTCTATAATTATCATTTTGTCAGCCGAGGCATCCTGATTGCCTTCTGGATCTCTGTGGTTCTCCAATCCTTCTATTTCTTCTTTGGACTTGGCGGGGTATTGGACAATGGTCAGAGTGTGATTGCTGTGGGAAATGGCATCATCTATGCCCTGAATCTTCTTTTCTTGGGAGTCTATTCCTATCTCTATTTCCGCTTGATTGAGCATCCTTATCAGAAAATCAAAAAGGAAGCTTCCTTGCTTCTGAAAGAGGAAAAAGAGAAAACCATATCTTCTTTGGATGCAAAAGAAGAAAAGGAAGAAAAGAAAGAAGAGCCAAAGGAGAATAAGACAAAAGATGATCTTCAGAAAACCATTCTGAAGATGGTCAGTGAAGGAAAAATGAAAGTGGAGGATGCCAATAACATTCTGCAGGAACTGAACAAGGAGAACCGGGACGCAAAGTAAAAAAATCCTTGAAATAGACGGGTGGTTAAAATATAATTGTAAAGCCTATCGAAAGGTGGGTGTTCGGGACGTAGCGCAGCTTGGTAGCGCACTTCCTTGGGGTGGAAGGGGTCATGGGTTCAAATCCCATCGTTCCGACCATGATAGTCAAAGATGCCTCTTCGGGGGCGTTTTTTTATGGAAAAAGACATCTTGTGGATGTTTTCTTGTTTCTGAGATTGACAAATATACTATTATGTCATGCTACATTCTAATTTTCTTTTCTTCTATCCATTTCTTTTTGATTTCTGTCTTATCTGTGTATACAATATACACTAAAGGAGAAAATGTATTATATGATGCTCGAAGTTAGGCATCTGATGCGTACATACAGGGTGAAGAATGCCGATCCTGTCTATGCGCTGAATGATGTGTCATTGAAATTCCCGGAAACGGGTCTTGTCTTTATTTTAGGTAAATCTGGTTCAGGAAAATCCACTCTTCTCAACGTCATGGGCGGATTGGATAAGGCGGATGATGGCGAAATCATCATCAATGGAAAATCCTCGAAGGAATTTTCGGGAAGCGAGATGGATTCCTATCGTAACACCTATCTCGGCTTCATCTTTCAGGAATACAATATTCTTTCTGATTTCACGGTCAAGGAGAATATTGCCCTTGCTCTGCAATTGCAGCATAAGAAGGCCACCGATGAGGCCATTGAGAACATTCTTAAGGAAGTCGATCTTTCCGGATATGGAAAAAGAAAGCCGAATGAACTCTCCGGCGGTCAGAAGCAGAGAGTCGCCATCGCCAGAGCCTTGGTCAAGGAACCGAAAATCATCTTCGGCGATGAACCGACTGGTGCCTTGGATAGCAATACAGGAAAGCAGGTTTTCGAAACACTGAAGAAGCTTTCGAAGACGAAGCTGGTCGTCATCGTTTCCCATGACCGTGATTTTGCAGAACACTTCGGTGACAGAGTCATCGAACTGAAGGATGGGAAAGTCATTTCGGATATCACCAAGACGAGTGTAGAAAGCATCAAGGCTACTTCAGGTCTGTCCTTGATTGGCGACAACATGATCCGAATCGAAAAGAACCGACCTTTGACAGCGGAAGATCTTCCCTTGATCAACAAAGCCATCGAGAACGCGAGTAGCGATATCTATATCACCGCCGATAGCCATGCCAATGAAGCACTCTGTGAAGCGGCAAGAATCGATAAGGATGGAAATCGTCAGGAATTTGTTTCCACTGATCCAGATAAGATCAAGATGGGAAATGATTCCTTCGATGTCGTCAAAAGCCGTTTCTCTTTAGGCCATGCCTTCAGAATGGGTGGAAAATCCATGCGAGTGAAGCCTTTCCGTTTGGTTTTCACGATTTTCCTATCGACCATCTCCTTCTCTTTGTTCGGAACAAGCGCCACTTTGGCGATGTTCTCTGAAAAGAGTGCGGTCAAGAATGTCATCCAGGATAACAAGATCGATGTTCTTTCCCTCCGCTATTCGGATAAAACGGAAAACGGCAAACAATCGGAAGGATTGAGCGAAGAGAAGATTGCCGAAGTCAAGAAGGAAACCGGGGTGCAGATTTATACCTCCAAATACAGCAATCTCAATCTGAATGTGAATACATCAGGCAATGACTTTTTCCATGCGACACAGATGAATTATGCCATGGAAGCAAGTCAGCAGATGATGGATGATCTTGGCTTTTCATTGACATGCGGAAATCTTCCGACAAACGAGAGTGAAATCTGTCTTTCCCTTTATGCCTACTATTCTTTGCAGGATTTGGGAACGAGCACCATCGAGAAGCCGGAGGATGTCCTCGGCATGGAATTCAGCGTTTATCAGTATTCCTCTTCCTCGTCAAGGACATTGACGCTCACGGGCATTATCGATACGAAGCTTCCTGAAAAGTATCTCCAGTACCGAACTTCGACGGAGAAACTCGATTGGAGCAATCCGGATTATCAGGCTCTCATGAATTTGAGAAACAATAGTTCGATTCATACGACCTATTTCTATGGAGGCTCTCAGGGTTCTCAAGGACAGGACAGCGATATCATCATAAATACAAATCTTATGCCGGATGGTGATAAGTACTACAATCTTTCCTTGGCCTATTATGCCAATCATGCCGATACCTATTTCTTCGATAAGAGCAAGACGAGTCTTTCTTCTGAAGAGGCACTTGTCTCATCCGAATATTTCCTCAATCTTTTAAGCCAGTCGTCATCTTCCACAAGTGAAAACACATATAGTTTTACCTTCACGGGTGCGCCGGAATACTTTGGAGGAACCGATTATTCCTTCACGGATGAATCAGAGAACATGATTTCAGAGCATATTCAGCAGGCCGCAAGTTATAAGACAATCAATGACAAGTATAGTGATTTCTACCAGAATGATTTTGCGATAGCAAAAGCAATCAATGAAGGAACTGGTTCATACGATCGATGTACTGTGATCATGCCTTCTTATGATTCCGCGTCTGGAACTGAGGTCTATAAAGATGAAGACTATCAGAATGCGACGAATGAACAGAAGTATCAGCTGTTCAGCTATTATTTCAATAACTATATCCGAAATCAGAACGACATTTCCTCTTCTTATTACAATTACTATCTGGATGCCATTTCGGGATATCAGAAGGAATTGGCAAACAAATATTCCAACCTGACTGCAGAGTTCATCAATCAACAGACTAATGATATTTCTATGAAACTGCAAAATGAATATATTTCGAAATACTATGAGGAAGCCTATCAGAAATACAAAAATCAGTCGTATTATGCGGATGCAATCAATCAATTGAAAAAGCAGTACAAAGTCGATGAAGTGACGGATGCCATCAAAAAAGATGTTTTCCAAATGTACTTCTATCAGACTTCATATTATAAGCAGTATCAAAGCGACTATAAGAAAAAACAGAAAGAAATCTTCCAGAATTATGATTTCTCGTCTCTGAATTTGAGCATTGTCCCATCAAGTTCGGAAGATGATAAATATTCTCTCTCCTTCCCGACCTTCCGTGTTGTCGGCGTAGACTTCGACCTGAATTACATGAACATGGCCATCTCCAAGAATGATGCGGAAACTCTCAAGGCCAAAGAAAATGAAATGGGAATCAGCTACGAAAATCAAATCACGACGGGATATGTCGGCATCTCCAATCAGAATATGGATAAATTCCTCGATTTCTATTTCAAAAAGAAGAAGTCGCTCGAGGATTATGAATCTGCGGCAGTTGGTTCCTGGAAGTTTGCGATTACCAATAGCGAAGTTTCGACAACAGAGAGCTATGCCTATATGATTGCCATACTGACTCAGGTCTTCCTTTATGTCGGTATTGTCCTAGCCATATTCAGTATGCTTCTCTTCTATAACTTCATCTCCGTGTCCATCAATAACAAGAAGAGAGAAATCGGTATTCTCAGGGCAGTCGGTGCCAAGAGAAGCGATGTCTTCAAGATCTTCTATTCCGAAGCCTTCATCATCGCGATGTTCAACTTTGTCTTCTCTACCATCATCACCTTCATTCTCTCCTACATCCTAAATCAGGGATTCAAGGAAGCAGCCAGCTTATCCTTCAACCTCATGAATCCGAATATCCTAATTATTTTGCTTCTGTTCGGCGTTGCCATCCTGACGAGTTTCATCTCCTCGATTCTTCCTGTCACGAAGATTGCCAACAAGAAGCCAATCGACGCAATTCAGAATCGTTAAAAAAGAAAGGCGATCAATTCACTTGTCTATTTCTAGGTCAGTGATTGATTGCTTTTTTCTTATGGGAGAAGACGATATTCATTTATAGGATGTATCCATGAATGGTCAATCTCGATATAGGTACTGCTTTTTTATGACTTTGATGGATACAAGATAATTCATTTCATGATTTCATTGATACAGACATTTGGACCAAATCGTTTTTCTTATCGTTCGTGTATTGATAAATACTGTACATTTTTGCACTAGATAATGAATTTCAAGATGGGTTAATATAAAAAACTATATTTTTTTAAGGCTTTTGCTTGAAAAAATGATGGAAAGCGATTATCATTTAACATGAGCCTATGGTTTTGCCGTAGGTGTAAAGAGAGGATTGAGATATGATTATTGTCAACGTCGATGTCGAACTTGCCAAGCACAAGATGACGGTCACGGAACTGTCCGAGAAACTTGGCCTTACCATGGCGAATGTTTCCATTCTGAAGAATGGAAAGCTCAAGGCCATCAAATTGAAGACCTTGGACAAACTCTGTGAGATTTTTGACTGCCAGCCGAGCGATCTCTTCGAATATCGTCCGGATGTCAAGGAAGACGAAGAAGAGAAGTAAACAATGAAAGAAAAAAAGGCTGTTGACCAAGCGGAAGCGGAAGCGAGAAAAATGCATCTTCCTCCATTCTATTTGGGATACAGCCTTTTTGTGTTGTGCGGAATCCTTTCCATGCTCATCATTCTCTTCTTTGCAGTCTTCACCTCGGAAAATCATTCCGGAGACCTGATGCTGCACGCCGTCTTGATTGTCGAACTTGCCGGAATCGGCTATTTTCTTCCATTCTACTTCCTTCCGGAAGTCTTGGGTATCACTCGATATGAAAAAATGAGAAAACCAAACCTGATCTTCTTGATCATCAACACGGTTTTGTTTTCCTGCTTCTATCCGATTCTATCTTTGCTTTTCTCGCTTACATGCTAAAGAAAGGCGCTGTTTCAGAGACCATGATTTCCTTATCCCCGATGAGGAATTTTTTTTGTTTTCCTATGTAAATCTCGATTGTGTTTTCCTGTCGGATGGGAAGATTCATGAACCCATAGCGGATACGATATTCCATAAGGGAATGGATGATCAGCTTTTCATTTCTGAAGGAAATGTCCATGCTCGCTTCCTTGAAGTCGGGATAGGAGTCGAATTTTCCTCGATTTTTTATGGATAGGGAAAGATGGCAGTGAGTGATTTTTGGGTTCAGGGAAAGAGAATAGGTCTCCTCTTCCTTATGGATGGATTTGATTCCATCTAAAATGATGTCTTCCGGGAATAGATTCTGGATTGTCATGGATTTCTCGTTTTCTTCTTCCTGGAAGAGTTCATTGAGAATCTCATCCTTTTTTCTTGGCTGACAGAAAACCGAATATTTTTTCTGGCAGAGTTTCCCATATGTTTGGATGTAGGTTTGATAATCATATTCCTTCGGATTCTTTTTTAGGAGATCCGTCTTGTCTTTTCCTTGGTATTCCTTAATCTTGCCATGATTGTCATCGATGGTGAAACTCGCAAAATGGACAAAGCAGGAATCCGAGAGAGTGGTGATCATGCTTTTCTCTTCCATATAGAAGGCATCTGAATATGTTTTCTGTGTTGTCTCGATGCCCATTAAGGAGACAAAGGAAAGAGTCTCGGAATGAAGATAGAGTTCATCCTGGGAAAGATAGAAATCCAGGTTGGACAATAAATCTTGAATCAGGTTTTCTTTTACGTTCATATGTTTATTATACCATTGTACTTTTTCTGGCCAAGCAAAAGAAAAAATATGATATGATAAATGCAAGAAGGAGTTATGAACAATGTCCATATTCACAGTCAAAATCAATGATGAATTTTCTCTCAGGGGAAATGATTATCTCATCGAGAATTCGAAAGCCCATCTTCTTGCCATCACAGGCATGAATGAGCATTCTTCCCGTTATGAGACGTTCGCTAAGGAACTCAATGCCCATGGCTATTCGGTTTCGGTCTTGGATCATTTCGGCCAGGGAGAGAATGCTCCAAATCCCGATGATCAGGAAAAATGGCCGGTTGGCGCATGGAAGATGATGCTCAAGGCTTTGAACAACAAAGTGCAGGAACTGAGAAAGGATGGCAAGCCCGTCTATCTGATGGGACATTCCATGGGAAGCTTTGCCATGCAGGCCTACTTGGAAAACTATCCAGACACGATTGACAAGATCATCATCATGTCGAGCAATGGAATGAATAATAGACTCGCCATTAAGATGGGCTATTGTCTTTCCAAGATGACAACCAATAAGAAGAATTTCGACAAAGAAGATAAATTGATGGCCAAGATGTCTCTCGGTCCTTATATCAAATCGGTAAAGGATCGTGAGGATGACAATGACTGGCTTTCCTTCAACAAGGAAAATGTCAAATGCTACAATGCCGATCCGTATTGCGGACACTATAATACCCATGGCTTTTTCTTAGGCTTCATGACGGGATTGAAGGAACTCTATAAAAAGAAGAATCTCGCCAAGATTTCCAAGAACGAAAAGATTCTCATTGTGGCAGGAACGGAAGATCCGGTGGGCGCCTTTGCAAAAGGACCAAAATCCCTCGAAAAAATGTATCGTTCTTTGGGTATAAAGGATGTCACGCTGATTCTTTATCCAAATATGCGTCATGAAATCCTCAATGAAACAGAAAGAGACAAAGTCGTCAACGATATCATTTCCTTCCTCGATAAGTGATTCGAAAAAAGGAATAGACCCTAGGATCTATTCCCAATAGCAGAAGTAGGCGTTGTTCTTCAAGGAATCCGGATAGGCTGAACTGGAAGACCAATCGCTTGTGACGGATTTTGTTTTCGACTTCCCGTTGTCAGTCGGTGTTCCTGCGGATTCCACTGCGCTGATTTCGTAGATGTCGGAACCGAGTTCATCATAGACGAGATTCCAATATTCATAATATCGTTTCATATAGGTCTTTGCCGTACTGGCGGAGACCTTTTCTAGACGGCTCAGTGTGAATGTGTTGACGCTCGACGAGGAGGTGATATTGACCGTCAGAACGGAAACAGATAGCATTCCATCAATGGCAATGGATTTCAGGGGCTTATAGGATTTGCCGTTGAGGGTCGTTTCATCCTCATGCTTGATCGTAAGCTTGAGCGAATCGATTGAGGCAGGAGATATGTTGAGGAAATCCTTGAGGTTGAGGTCAAGGACGAAAGTGTTCGTCGAAGAATCATAGGATGTGGAATCGGCCTTGATGATGGTGGAGAAGTCATTGCTCATGGAGGCAGTGCTATCACTGGAATTCATCGCTTTATAGATTTCGTTGAGAGCGATGTTCCCAGATTCGACAAAAAGTGTTTTCACGCTTCCGATATTCATCGAATAGTCGAGGATATAGTAAGCTATATTCTTAACGATGTTTTCGCTTGTTGTCTTGTAATAGGTGGAAGAAGCTGTATAACGGTATTCTGTTTTTCGATTGAAAATAGAACCGGTTTTCTGTGTTTCGCTTGAAATTGTCGTCTGGTTGACTAGGACTTCCTTTTCCTTGATGAAATATTCCGTGACCCTGTTGCCACTATCCGTGACTTTCTTGTTGAACGCGTTGATTCTCAAATAGGCATATGCGGTTTCATTTTCGACGTAGATTTCCGCATAGGCACTTGCAGTCACATTTTCGAGTGAAATACCGATGGCTTTGATGTCCAAACTCAAAGTTCCGCTTATCTCGAAGAAGTTGTTTTCCGTGGTATCAATTGTACATTCAAGCAGAATTTTGAATCCATCGATATCGACAAAGGAAGAGGATGTGACGTCGGAAACATATTCGAGCATGGTCTTGCTTTCCTTTGTCTTGGATGTATCCTGCGTCAATGTGCGGGCATAGGATTTCTCATTTCCTGCTTTGAGTGAAAGCGAGAGATCAAGATTGGTCGTCTTTGTCTTTTCATCGACGAGGTGAATGTATTTTGCCTTGATGGATGCGCCTGTGACCTTCTTTTCCGTGGTGTCATATTGGATTGTCAGAACAGCTTCACTTCCCTCGAGCGAATCGCTTTTCACAAGCTTCGGATCCAAGCAAAGCGTGATGCTTCCTTCCTGGAAGGATAAGGATTTTAGATATTTGTAGGCAAAGATTCCTGATGTCGACAAGGCTTTTCCATTGATGACATCCATCAGTGGCGAACCACTTGTCTCGACGACCGAATTCATGAATTTCAGATAACGGAAGAGAAGATTCGAATCGCTGTCGACGCCATTGATCGTATTCATGATGGAATAGAGATCGCTGTTTTCCATCTTGACGTGCATGTTGTCATTGTATTCCAAAGTGAATTGGCTTCTGTTGACTAGGTTATGGGAATTGTTTTCGATCTGTCCATCCAGATCCTGAAGAGCGAATTCGAGTTTCTGGTCTGAGGATGCCTTGCTGGAGTCATTGATATCCTTGTGGGTCAGGGTGACTTCCCCGGAGATATCCTTCTTTTCACCTGTCATGTCTGCGCTGAGACCTGAGCCTTCCTTGATGGATAAAGTGGGAACGCTGTCTCCTTCATTCTGAAGCGTTCCGCTTAAGGATAAGTCGAACTGCTTCAGATCGGTCGGAAGAGAGAAGAGAGATTCAGACAAGGCTTCGAAATTCGTAATCGGAGGATAGTCAGTTACATTGAAGGAAGAAGAATGATCTTTAACCTGATCAGAGAAGTTCATGCTGAAGGCGAGATTGCATCCGTTTGCTTTTCCTTTGATGGACAAGGAAAGGATTTCATTTGTCTCAGACAGGGTCAAAACGAATTTCTCTGTATTGCTTTCGTATTTGCTTCCGGCAAAGAACGTCGATGGGTCAAGCGTGAGCTTGATCGTTCCCTGTTCATCGCTCGAAAGGGAAACAACTCCATCGAGTCCCTTTAAAGAGAGATGATTGCATAAATCATCCTTGAGTGTCTTGAAGGATTCGCTCTTCGAAAGTGTCTGAAGAATATCCGACATCGAGAAGATGCTCGAGGACGTGTTGGAAGAATCATCCTGGACTTTGGAGTCGATGAGAGCATACATGGAACGGATATCGCTATCGCTTAAGGAATTGCGGAAGACATAGTCACTGTCCTGATTATATCCATATCCGAAATAGAGATTTTTATCCGTGCCGGAATAGTACATCTCGATTCCCTGTCCGATGATGCTCTTTTCATCATTCTTCGAAGAGGGAAGATTCAGGGAGAGGTAGTAGTCGCCTAAGGATGTATAGAGTGTGTTCTGATCGATGACTCCATTTTTGGAGACATCGACGCTGATTTCTCCTTCTCCATTGAAGGTGACATTCTGCTGATCGGTGAAGATGAGCGAATAGTCCACGCTGAGTTTTTTCTTGTCGATGAGATTTGCCAAAGAGGAGAACAGATCAAGGCTTTCCGTATAGGAATCATAGTCTTCCTCATTTGGTGGAGTGATCGTGGTGAAATTGGAAATGGAGAAGGAAAGATTCTCTATGGCGATATCTCCAAAATCCAGTCTGGAAAGAGTGATATCCTTTACTTCATATCCTTCCTCTTCTAAATCATTGAAGGAAACTGTCAAGCTAAGATCATCCTTCAAGGATAAGGAAGTGCCATCCAGGGTGATAGAGAAGGATGTCGAAGAGAAGTGATACGCTTTCAAGAGACCATTGAGGGGGGATAAATCCCCGTTTTTGATCTTCTCAATGCTGCTTTTGTCAACTTTTTTGAAGATGATATTGAGGTTCTCATCGATTTTTTCAATCGTAAAATCATTTAACAGTTTACTGATTGTGTTAAAAGTATCTTTCAATTTGCTGTTATCGATTCTTCCTTTGAAAAAACTGTTGAGAGAAAGATAACTGGTGCTTTTCTTGAAGTACAAGTCGATGTCATTCAAGGATTTCCCATCGAATGCTTCCTTTTCGTTCTGATCCAAACAGAGAGCATATTCACCGACATTGCTATCCAAGAACACGTCTGTGATATCGCAATCCAGTCTTCCTTTTAGATAGGAAGTCTTCGTTGTGGAGTCGTCGATCTTTTTTGATAAATTCGCTTTTAGATTTATTGAGAATTGCTTCTTTTCTTCTGTGTTGCCAGCGGAGGAATATTTTCCTGAGAAGATATCAGAAAGCAAGGAAAAGATGGAAGAATCCTGTGATGTGATATCTGTGGAGGAAGAAGAATGGCTTGTATAGGTTGAGATCTCCTTCACATTCTTGATCGTTCCTTCAAGAGCAAAGGCGGAGGTGACATTCTTCTCAGTCGAGGAAAGAAGAACTTTGTCTTTTGTCTTGATGGAGGTTGGATTTTCCTGCTTGTCTGAAAAAAGAAGGAGAGATAGATTTTGGATATTCGTTGTCCCGATTGTGAAATCAGGAAGAGAGACGAGGAAGGAATTCTGTGAATCGGATGTTGTGTTTTCTATCGCATTGGCACTCGCTTTCTGTAAAGAAGAAAAAAGAGAATACAAAGAAACATTTCCACTTTCCGATTTGGAATTGATGTTTAATCCCAACTGCTTGAGCAATCCAAAGAGGTCATCAAATGTCTTGGGAAGGCTTGTCTTTATGGCGTTTCCTTTTTCTGTGGAGAGATAGAGGTAGTCGTCGGCTTTGTATTCACAGTCGAGATTGATCTTCAACCCTTTATAGGATGCTGTCAGATTCGTATAGAAATTGAAGGAAAGGGTATTGCTTCCGCTTAGGTCCAAATCAAGGTCTTTCATTTCCAATGCCAAGACATCATTGACAGAGGAGATATCGGGTGTGATGCTGATTTTCAAGGTATCCATCTGAATCTGTTTGGCAGAAAAGAAACGATTCAGGGCTGTCGAAAGAGAATTGTCGATTCTGTCATTCTGATTCTTGTCGATGTCAGGAAGAATGTTTTCTTGGCAGTTTGACTGCTCTTTCTGGATGGAATTTCTTTGGTCGACAAAAGATTCCTGAAAAGGAGTGATCAAGAAAAGGGTGAAGAAAAGTCCACGAATTGCATTCTTTTTCATTTGTCTATTGTGCTCGGGAGAAAGTATACACATTTTTTGCGTCAAAGAAAACAATATTTTCTTCTAACAATCTGACATGAAAACAGTTTTGATATTTAATTATTTTGAAGCTAGAATGTTTATAAAAGAAATATTTTACTTTTGTTTTCTTTCAACGTATATTTATGTGGTAAAAAAGATGGAAGAAAAAAATAAAGAAGAAAAAGAGAGCCAAGATTTGGTTTGTAAACCAAAAGAAGAAGCACAAAAGCAGGATGAGGCTCGCATAAAGGAAAAGAACCGAAAAAAGATCAAGGCAAAACCGGATGCCAAGAAGAAAAACTGGATCCCTGTTGCCATTGTCGTCTCCGTTTCGATTCTTGTCGGTGGAGGAGGAGGCTATCTCCTTTACCGTTGGCAGAATCCGGAATCAGCCACGTTGGCAGGTGCGGGTTTTGAAGGATATGTTCCTTCCAAGGATGAGATCCAGAAATCGATTTCCAATAATTCATTGGAAAAAGACTATGAAGGAAAATTCTATCAACTGGTGAATTATGCTTTATCGATACAGGGACAAAGCAAGTACGCGCTGACGATTGGCAAGGCAAAGGTCGTTGCCAATGCAGGTGTCTCCGTCACGCAGAACATCGTTTCCTGCAATTACACGACGCCGGAAGGAATCTACAATCAGAATGTCTCTTCCTCAAGCGTGGTCAAGACGGCCAACCGCTTCTATGACAATCTCGATGGAAAGGTTCTCGGATATCTCGAGTCTGTCCCGGATGATTGGAAGAAGAACAATACGCCCAAGGAATATACCTATGACGAATATATCCAAAGCTATGGAAAACTTCTTCAGGGTTCGTATTACTGCACGACGGTCTTAGATTCGTCCCATGTGACTGAGGCGACGCCGATCTCGGATCGCTATCTGACCTCGGATAAGAGCGTCTATGATTCCTCATCTGAGAAAAGCAAGCACCATGTCAATGGGGTTGTCATCTATCTCATCGGGCCAAGCAGCGTGAAGAACTCATCCCTTGAGAAAAAGGATGATGGGTATCTTATCTCGCTTGACCTCTATACAGATAAGGATCGAAAGTCGGCGAGCGATGAAGAAAAAAAGAAGATCTCCATCGGCAATACCTATTATTCTGTTCAGATGCGAACCACTGGTGGGCTTAATTCAAGACCATCGTTCTCTCTCACTCATCTCGAATTCACCTTGGATGAAGAACTCCAGCTAGTGTCAACTTATTTCAAGGACGAATATTCTGCAACCGTCGGACCGATCAGCTCGACGACCGCAAGCGATATGTATCAGTATTATTTCCGTTCGGAGAGCAATGTCTTCTCCGGCGTGGAAGTCACTATTCCCAAAAGCGATGACCCAGATAATTTCGCGGGGTATCAGCTATTTCCTCAGGAGGCTTAGAATATGAAAAAAAACACATGGAAAAGAATCGGAGCATTGACACTTTTGGGTGCCTTCAGTGCTTCTGCTTCCGGATCCGCTGTCTATATGATGATGCATGCCACGAAACAGAATCAGGATGCTTCCGACGATATTACGATTCCGGATATCGATGACAACAATCAGGAAAAGGAAGAGACCAATCTTTCCAAGACATTGAATTCCTTATTGAATTCCAAGGAGATTTCTTCTGGAAATCTTTCCCTGTCCATCAAACCTGTGGGCAAGGAATCCATCGACTTAAAGCTGAACAGTCTCAATGTCGACCTAAGCAAGCTCAACACGAGCGTCGTCAATGTCGCAACGGATGTCCAGGTTCTTTATGGTAAGTCTTCGACAACAGAGGAAAATGCTGTCAAGAGACTCAATCAGACACTTTCCTTGCGTGTGGAAGAAAACGAAGCGTGCTATGTTACCTTCAAGAATCGTAATTTCTGTTTCGATATTCCCCAGAATCTTTCAGATCTGATGGAAATCTTCAAGGCACTCGGCCTTGTCAAGACAAATGATGCCACTTCAACTTCCTCTTTAGACCTCTCTTCAATCGTCTCGAAAGTCCAGGACTTGGCAGGTGAGATTACGGCGACGGATTCCATTGAGGATACCGCAAGCGACTTGGTTCATTTCGATATCTCGATTCCAGAAATCACGATTGGCAATACAAAGATCGGAAGCGATGCAGGAAAACTGAATCTGACATTGTATGCGACCAAAGACACCTATCGTCTGAAGAAGATCCAGACGAAGGAAGATATCGCGATCTATTCCAGAAAGGATGAGTCCTCTTCTTTCGAAAAGAATTTAGCCCTTTCCCTGGATGGACAGATTGAGCTTAAGGAAGTCAGCAGCTATAAGACCTTGACTTCCGAGCAGATCTCGACGTATTCCAATGTCACGGATGCCAACACGTCGATTTTCTCGACGATCCAGGATGTCATGGGCAACGATTCGGATGTCTCTTTGGCTGTCCATGTTGAGAAGAGCGTTTCGGATGCTTCGTCAAGCAGTGTGCAATCCTCCTTCGATGTGAACGGATTGCTTGCGATGGATTGTAAAAAGAATAATTATTCTCTTTCTTTGGACCATCTGAGTGCCGATAATGAGAATCTTAATTCCTTGGATGTGAAATTCATCGATAAGAATCTTTATCTGAAGCTGAATGAACTGGTGAAGGGAAGAATATCGGATACCAAGATTACCGAGATGTTCTCTTATATTACGAAGATCACGTCTTCTCCATTGATTGAGGTCTTTGCCTCGGAGACACAAACAGTCTTGGGAACTCTGGATATCGACAAACTGAAGGATGGCGATATGACGCAGATCCAAGGACTCTTGGATCAGGAGAATACCTATTTCGACTATGATTCCTCCACCTCGAGTTTCACCCTTTCCATCGATGGAAGCTATCTTGGATTGACGGATGGGGCCATCGTCTTAAAGATCAAATGTTCTTCGGAAAAGAAAATCGAGAAAATCACGATCGAAGGACTCTCCTTCTCTTCGACGGATTCCACGTCCAATAAGAAAGAGACAACGACGATTTCTCTTTCGATGACTCCAAAAGCATCTACTCAAGAAACCAAAAAGGAATTGACTATCAGCGAGGAAGAAAAGAGCCAGTATCAGAATCTTGCCCCGGCCTGTGATATTTTCTCCTCCATTTCGAATTTTGCCCAGAACCAGAAATTCCTGGCAGATTATACCTTGACCTACAATGACAAGATCAATGACGGAACCAATAATAACTATTCCATGATTTCGGCCAGCGGTTCCATCGGAGCGGATCTTACCTCTGTGACGAACAAGGGAACAATCCTTGATAAGGTGAGTCAAGGCGATTATCTTCTTTCCATGAAGGCGAGCTGTGGGGAGAGTGTTCATAATCTGAACATGAACTATCAGAATCATTGCCTTTATTTTGGATATGACACAATCTATGGAAACAATCCATCGAATACGGTCTTCAAAAACGAAATCGAGAACGTGAATCTCGGAAAGATGATGACCATCTTAGATAAGAAAACAAATTCCTCGGTTTCCGTTTCCTTTGACCAGGTCTCCAAAGTTCTGGATTTCCTTGGCATGAACGAGGATTTCCAAAATGCCATCAGGAAAGTCCAGAGCGGTTCTCTTAAAGGCTTTGATGATGTCTTCACTCTCACCTCGAATGAGGATGAGAATGGCGGATATCTCTCGCTTGTGTTGAATATCGATAAGATTTTCAAATCGGATTCCCTGATCGGAAAGAATCTGAGCAATATCACGATTCTTCTTTCGACGAAAGATAAAAGCATGAAGAGTCTTTCCATTTCGACAAAGATTTCTTCCACACAGGATTTCTCCTTCACATTGAATTTCTCTTCTTCCTTCACCTCCTTCATCTTGGACGAGGAAGCCTGCCAAAAATATCAGAAGATCGAGGACTTCAATACGATTGTCGATTCCTTCTACAATCTTGGAAACCAGATTGAGAAATATGGCATCAAGGTCAATGCGGAATACAAGAAAGACCCGACGCTGGATGAGAACGGAAGCGTTGTCTCCTATGGCAGTGCCTTGACGTTATCTGGTTCGGCTTATTGGGATTTGAGTGTGAAAGATGATCCGAAATTTGCCGGCAGCCTTGTTCTTTCCCATCCATTTGTCTCAATCGACAACTCACCTCGAATGAGGATGAGAATGGCGGATATCTCTCGCTTGTGTTGAATATCGATAAGATTTTCAAATCGGATTCCCTGATCGGAAAGAATCTGAGCAATATCACGATTCTTCTTTCGACGAAAGATAAAAGCATGAAGAGTCTTTCCATTTCGACAAAGATTTCTTCCACACAGGATTTCTCCTTCACATTGAATTTCTCTTCTTCCTTCACCTCCTTCATCTTGGACGAGGAAGCCTGCCAAAAATATCAGAAGATCGAGGACTTCAATACGATTGTCGATTCCTTCTACAATCTTGGAAACCAGATTGAGAAATATGGCATCAAGGTCAATGCGGAATACAAGAAAGACCCGACGCTGGATGAGAACGGAAGCGTTGTCTCCTATGGCAGTGCCTTGACGTTATCTGGTTCGGCTTATTGGGATTTGAGTGTGAAAGATGATCCGAAATTTGCCGGCAGCCTTGTTCTTTCCCATCCATTTGTCTCAATCGACAACACATTGAGCGTGAAAAAGACCCAGGCTGATCAGAATCTGAAGTTCAAATATCAGAAGGATTCCTCAAATGATGGCGAACTGACCGCAGACTATAATGAGCATCTTCATGCTGTCTTGCACTCTTCGACCATCAAGGATATGGTCAATACCATCTCTTCGACAAGCGAGACATCCTTGTTGAATAATCTCTTGGATACCTCTTCCTCTGTCGCTTCAAATATGCCGATCAAGGACGTCATTTCTCTTTCGGCTCCAAGTCTTCTTCTTTCTTACCCATATATTCAGTCCGTGGATTTTTCCGATACGGACAATGAAATCACCATCAAGGTCGATAAGAGACTCTATAACATCAAGGAAGAAGGGGATTCTGTCATCCTGAAGATCAAATATGAGGATTCTCAGAATCCGATTCTGACTTCTCTCTCTGTTGATCTCTCCAAGGAAGGAAAGAGTGTCTGCAAAGGAAGCATCGAGCTTGTTCCTTATTCCGAAGAGGAACTTCCCGACGTCTTGGAATACAATGAAGCCAATAAAGGCAAATTCGTCTCTCTCGATGGATTGAAGAACCTGACGAAGATGATGATCGATACCACGGAAAACAATTACTTCCACTTCCAGGGATATCTCAATCTGGATTTCACCATGTTTGAGAATTCCACTTCCCAGCAGCCGATCAATCTGGATGCTCTCTGCTTCGATCTGAATTTCAATGTTTCCCTCTATATCGATGAAAACGGCGATGTGAATACTTATCTGGCATTGAAGGTCGGAAATGAGACGATTCAGCAATCTGGCTATTATGTGACGGAATTTGCCTTCACAAGCAAAGAAGATGTCGATTATGTCTATATGGACAACACCAGAACGGATGCTGTCTTGGATGAAAACGAGAATGTCGTCAATCAGATTTCCTCGACGGCTTATCGTGTGACCAAGAAGGAATTCGAAAACAATATTCTCTACTATCTTGTCTCCCAGGGTCTTGGCATCGATGACAGAATCGCGGGAAAGACCGTGATGGCAAATATCTATCAGACACTGAAGAACAAGGAAGACGGAAAGAATTCCTCTTCGACTCAGAAATCAGAGGATGTCTCCTCTTTGACGACGAATCTGTCCATTCAGCTCAATTCGGATTTCTCCTCCCTGTTCAACGTCTATGATGAGAACAATCAGAATACCTCGATTCTCTATAATGAGTCGAAGCAGAAGTTCTCCTTCAACCTGAATCTGAATGAACTCCTCTCTGTCAAGGTCGGTTCTGATGAGAATCAGATTTCCCTTCTTTCCTTCGACAATGTCTATCTGAAATTGTATCACTACACGATCCAAGGCGATGAGAAGAAGACACCGTTCTACGCGGCTCAGCTCTCCTGTGAACTCAATGTTCTTTCTGGATTGGCCAAGGTCTCCCTCAAGGGTGGCATTCAGGCCGTCTCGACGGGCAATTATGTCGATATGGGCTATTATGACTCGATGACGGACGTCAGTCAGAAGTCAGGCATGGCTCGAATGAATTCCCTTATCAGTCTGATCGACTCGAATTGTCAGGACGATCTCTCCTTGAGCATCGAGACAAAGACTAAGAGAATCTATGATTTATCATCTATGCAGTTAACGACATTCATCAATGATTATTCCACTACGACATCGGGATCAAGCAAGAGCATCCAATGCCTTGTGAGTGAATACGATACGGCTTCCTATCCGTTCATATTCGATTACGCGAATCTCTAAAAAGGAAAAGGCGAAAGAAGATGGTCTTCTGACGCCTTTTCTTGTGCTCAGGAATTTCGGTTCGGGAATAAGTGAGAAGGATATGTATGCTTTTATTTAAAGTTTTGTTCTTTCAGCAACCGTTAAATAAGAACCAAATAATGTATTACCATATAAACTTTGATGCTGACTTCTTGAAATTCGTTATGGAAGTCATGTGGAACTTGAATTTGTTCATTTTTGGAAAAAGATAGGTGATGCATACGACATGATGCTAGACATCAATCAGCGACAAGACAATATGAATTGTCATTCTTTTCTTTTGCATGAAGATTGGCATCATTTTATTTTCTTCAAGCGAAGCAAATATTGATGGAAATTTAAATTATTTGTATTTAGTAAATATTATTGTGTGATTCATCATTCATAGAATCAATGGAATTATATTTCTTGAAATAGCATCGATTAACTTGTATACTAGTAAGCGGTTACATTCTCGACATATGTATACCAAGTCAGTTTCTTTTTTATAGGGGGAAAGATAATGAAAAAGAAAATCATTCGATGCGCTTTGTTGACTTTGATGACTCTTTCTATGACGACCAACCTCTCTTCTTGTACGAACAATCGGACATCCTCTCAGGTCACCCAGGGTGAAAAGGGTGACAAAGGAGATACTGGTGCCAAAGGAGACACCGGAGAAAAAGGTGATAAGGGTGACACCGGAACCGGCATTGCCAGTGTTAAGATTGATGAAAACGGAAATCTGATCATCACCTATACGGATGGCAAAGTTGTGAATGCAGGCAAGGTCGATGGCTATGGCCAGAATATCGGATATAGCATCGCAAAGAAATTTGGCTATCAATATGATTACGGAACATGGGTCAATCAGATTGTGTCCAAAGAACTTGGAATTCAGTATAATGTCGAATTGTCTTCGGACTATAAGACTTTCGTCTATGGATGGGACAATAAATCCGTCACATTGGATGAATTCAATATTCTTTTGGATTCCCGTCTGAGCGATGCGGAAGTGCAGGGACATGATTTCATCTACAACAACATCAGAGATGCCATCAATGCATGCAAGGCAGGAACGGAAGAAAAGAAGATGAATCTTTATATCGCTCCGGGCGTCTATTGGGCTCATGACAGCCAGTCTGAATCTACGACCGATGCGTTCCAGATTACGAAAGACTGTGCGAATATGTCCTGGATCGGTTTGAGCGATGACAGAAGAAACGTCGTTCTCGCTTTCAATTACGGACATGATGAAGGC
The DNA here is from genome assembly GCA_963660905.1 of bacterium. Lineage (GTDB taxonomy): Bacteria > Bacillota_I > Bacilli_A > RFN20 > CAG-288 > Enterosoma. Next base: position 108,021 of record CAVKZJ010000003.1, read on the forward strand.
TATGCCGGTGCCAACCCGACATGCTTCGATATCACGGGAGACAATTTCTCCATCTCCAATATGACCATCGGAGGATATTGCAATGTCGATTTGGAGTATCCGCTGAATGATTCATTGAATGTAGAGAAGAGAAGCACGAATGTCACCCAGTGCCAATTGGGTTCCTATAATTCAGATAAATTGTATTGCGATAACGTCTCCTTCATTTCCAGACTGAACATGAATCCATTCGTTTCGTCGAAGAGAGCATTCTACAACAACTGCCATTTCGAATCGACGGATGATTCCATGAACGGTTCTTCTCAGGCTGTTTATCTGAACTGTGACTTCGACTTCTATGCATCGAAGCCATGGTATTCATCTTTTGGTTCCACTCTTCTCAACTGCAAATTCAATCTTGTCCACATCAATACTGCGGAGAGCAACTACCAGTATCTTTCGAAGGCGGAATCGAGATTCAATGTGATCGACTGCCAATTCGTCGATACGACCGATTCCTATCAGATAGGCTGGTCTGATGTTCTTTCCAATACATTCAGAAGTTATTATTCCAATGTCACATACAACAGCAAGAAGATTGACATGGGAGCTGGCAAGAATTCGGATAAGTCCGTCGACATCACCGGAACCGAATTGCTGAAGGCGTATAAATTGACGACAAAGAAGGGAAAGACAATCTATAACATCTATAACCTTCTCAAGGGAACGGATTCATGGGATCCGCTTGGCCAGAAGACGCTGATCGAATCCATGAATGCACAGGATATCCCGACAGACATGACAGTTTCTGAGAAATCGGCAACGCTTGAAACGGCAAAGACAGGATCTGACCGCATCACGCTTGACTATTCCATCACAGGATTGCTCTCGACAGACTATAAGGCAAATTCATCCATCACCTGGTCCGTCGATGGAAAATACAAGGACATCGTCTCCCTCACGAAGAATGAAGATCAGTCATGCACCGTCGTCGCGACGAACGACACGGATTATACAGAAAAAGTGTTGGTGACTGCCAAAGACAAATCCGGTTTGGTTGCCGTTTCGGAATTGACCGTCCTTCCTTCCGTCTTGCCATTATCCAAGGCAAGCAATCTAGAAATCAGCATCAACGGAAATGGAACGGCATCTGTCGATTACACGATTGCTGATTTAGGCACAAGAAGCGACATGTCGAGAATCAACTGGTATGTCTGTGATGATAATACCGGCACAAATCCGAGACATATCGCCACCGGAAGAAAAGATACTCCATTGAAGACAATCAAGCTTCGTGAGGCCTATATCGGAAAATACCTGAAGGCAGAAGTCGAATCCAAGAACATAAGAAGCGACTATCAGGAAGCATCATCCGTTTTCTCCACGGCAGCCATCAAAGCGGAGGATGTCGATTTGAGCTTATCCTATGATGTCGATCTGGAAAGCTTCGTCACGGATAACAACCTGAAAGACGAGGAAGGATATTGGTATGTGAACAATGCCGCCTATGGAACAGGAAATAAGAACGGCTTCTTAGGATATGAAGGACTGTATTTCACAGGAAGCAAGTCGACCGCGCCGCTATTCAGCGAAATCGACTATACGCCCGTGAACAAGGAATACAAGAACATGGACGTCACGATGAAGGTCGCACCTGGAAAGACGGCCGGCCAGGGATTCGGATCGAACAACAATTTCCTTGAAGTGAGAATCAAATATGACCATGCGACAAATACTGGATACGGTGTAAGAATCGTCCGCACAAGCGGTGATTCCACCAAGGTCCAGCTGGTCGAAAGAACAGCAGACGGCAAGGTCAATGTCTTAGCTGAAAGTGGAAATACATCTGTTTATCTGACCGAATGCACGATTCATGTCTGGACGAAGGATGAGAAGCTTTATACTCATATCGAAACCAGCAAGGAACAGCCATCGACAGCAGTTGACAAGGGATATCTCCATGAAGTTGACCTGGAAAGTGAAATCACAGGAAACACCAAAGGTGGATTCGGTGCCTATCTTGAAAGCTCGACAGGAGACAATACCACGTATATTGGCTCCATCAGCATGAACTGGACAATCTAAAAAAAGTGTAAGAAAAGCCCGCCGGCAAGTCTGGCGGGCTTTTGATATTCTGCCGTATGTCTTTCAATTCGTTTTTTGGAAAAGATTGCTTAAAATATGGTTTGCAGTCTACAATAACTAAATCATATAATAAGGCAAATATATGAAATCATCTTCCACTTTGACATCACCATCATGGAATATATACTGGGAACCTATTTTGCAGTTATATGATTTTTTGAATTCCTTTAAAGATTTTATGGAATTAGAATCCGCTGATTTCGCTTCTATGGAAATGACTTTCTTCTCACGCTTTGTAAGGAAATCGATTTCCATTATTGTTCTTTTTCTATCCTTATCCGTCTTTTTGAAATAGTAGATTTTATAGAAGAATTGAAGTTTCGTAAATAAAGTATCCAAATCTTCCAAAGAATT
>CAVKZJ010000004.1:0-96043 GCA_963660905.1 bacterium
CCGAACATCCTGAATCGATCCGAATTCGAGATAATCGAAGACAAAAGCGACAACCAGTGCAGAAATCGGCAGGCCGAGAAGACAGGCAAAAGTACAGACCATGACGATTTCGCGGAAACAATAGAAAAGACATTCCGGATCATGGTATCCAAGAACCTTCAGTGTCGCCAATTCCCTTTGCCGTTCCAAGACATTCATGTTGGCCAAGGAATAGATGACGACAATTCCCATCGACAAGGCAAAAAGAACGATGACAAGAGAAATCAATCCCATGGAAGAAGCGACACTTCCAAAAAGAGGATCGTTGACCAAGGAGTTGGAAACATCGAGCAATGCAAAGCCAATGAAAACCAAAAGCGTCGCTCCTATGATGGATAAGGAGGTAAGAATGAGATTCTTCTTCTGGCGGAAGATATTTCTCAAGGACGATTTGTATTTAAAGGAAAGCGGGTTCCAGAGGAATGGAATCGATTGGAGCCAGATCTTCTTTCCTGGTTTCGGTGATTTATCCTTCATCAAGGAAGAAGGTGTTTCCTTCAAAGAAGAAAGCGAAGAGAACAAGGTCACACCTAGTGCCACCAAAACGACGGCAACGGCCGAAAAAATGCCATATGGGCTGACCAAGGAAAAGGAAAGGGAGTTCATGACAAAGACGGCATCATAGGCAGGAAGAACAACCACTGGAATGATCCACATGCCAAGAAGAACACCACTCAATCCGCCTAAGAAAGTCGAGCAAAAAGTGAAGAGAAGATATTTAAAGACGATTTTTCCTTTTCGGACACCCAAGGAAACATACGTGGCAATGACTTTTCTTTCATCTTCGATCAATCGTGAAATCGTGATGGAATTGACTAATGCACAGACAAGTATGAAGAAGAAAGGAAAGAGAAAGGCAATGATTTCGACCTTTCTGTTATAGTTCTCGAAAAGGGCATAGGAAACATTTTCTTCCAATGTCAATCCGACGGTTCTTTCTTCTCCAAGGAGTTCTTCCAAATCCTCTTTATGCTGATTCATTTCATTTTTATATTTTTTTGAGAAATAGGCATTCGATGAGGAATAGAAAACATACATATCCGTCTTGACCAGAATCGTGGAAGTCGAAATCTCGAGCGTTCCATATTTGACGATCTCAGGGACAAGAGAGACATCCACATAGAAGATGGCATCAATATATGTCTTCATCAAGTTCTCTTCAGAGACGCCCTGAAGATTCGCATTCTCTCTTTGCACAGAATTGTAGAGTGGGTTTTTCACAGTCCCACAAATCTGGAAATTCAAGAAAGGAATTCCAATCATCGACAAAGAAGGTGTGTCGATTCTCACCCGGCTAGAAAGTTCATAGCCGTTTCGATTCTGGTTTCCGACCTCAGCAAGAACAGAGATATCGTCCCTCAGGGAATATTCCTTCGAGGGATAATCCCCTTCCAAAAGAGTCAGTTTATTTTCATCCTGGTGCAAATCCATGACATAGATTCGGTAGATTCCATTCTCACTGGCCACATCGATGCACGTGAAAGAATAGGCATCGGAAACACCCGCGGAGGATTTCACTTTGTCGAGATCCTCATCGGAAAAACCTTCTTCCGTTTTATTTTTCAAAATGATATCGGCCGCCTTTCCAGAAGAATAATTCCTCGAAAAGCTTTCCTGATACATCGAAGGAAGATTAGCCAAACCAGCGGATATGGCAATGGAAATCAGGACAATAAGAAAATTAGCGATGAATCTGCCTTTATTGGATAGAAACATCCGATAAATTGTCTTTGCAAATGTTTTCACCATTCGATATCCTTTATATCCTTTGGCGAAGAATTATAAGTATCTTCCATGATTTTTCCATTCTTGATTCTGAGAAGATGATCGCCCATTTCCTGAAGCGCGGAATTGTGTGTCACGATCACAACAGTCTTGTTTTCATTCCTTGCACAATCAGAAAGCAAGCCCAAAATCTCTTTGCCCGTGACATAATCCAAGGCACCGGTCGGTTCATCACAGAGAATGATATCCGGATTCTTGGCAACAGCCCTGGCGATGGAGACTCTCTGCTGTTCCCCACCAGAAAGCTGGCTCGGGAAATTGTCCATGCGATTTTCCAAGCCGACCTTTTTCAGGACGAATTCCGGGTCGAGAGAGGATTTTTTCATCTCTGTGGAAAGTTCCACATTCTCCTTGGCTGTCAGATTCGGCATCAGATTATAGAACTGAAAAACGAATCCGATCTGGTTTCTTCGGTATTCGGTCAATTGCCGTCTGCTATATTTTCCAATATCTTCATCATGGACAAATAGACTGCCTGCAGAAAGCGTATCCATTCCGCCAATCAGATTTAAGAGCGTCGTCTTTCCGGCACCGCTTGGGCCGAGTATGATGACCATCTCTCCTTTTTTCAACTGAAAAGAAACATCATTGACGGCATGGACAACACTTTCTCCACTTTCGAATGTCTTATAGACATGATCAGCTCTCATGATGATTTCATTCATATTCTTGGTTCCGCTTTATCTATATAAAAAATATCATACTCCTACAAAATATGAAACCAAATTTCTTGGAGGGAACGTTTTTATCCATTATAATCAAAAACATGAAAACAAAAGATTTTGAAAATTTATCCATCCGGCCGATTGCCCATATCCATACCGACTTTCCCACGAAATTCGGCATTCCCAGACAAAGTGAATTGATCAAGGAACTCACAGGGGAAATCATTTTCGAGAAAGAATTCCAAAAGGAAGGAATCCTCAAAGGCCTAGAGGATTTTTCCCATCTTTGGATCATCTGGGGATTCTCTTCGTTCAATGAGGAAAAAGAATTCTCCCCGACAATCCGTCCGCCTCGTCTTGGAGGAAACAAGACCATCGGTGTCTTTGCCTCACGAAGTCCAAACCGGCCAAACCCATTGGGGCTGTCTGTTGTCAGGATTGAACGAATCGAAACGCATCCAAAAAAAGGACCCGTCATACATGTTCTGGGGGCGGATATGCTTGACAACACGCCAATTTATGATATCAAGCCCTATATCCCCATTTTTGATTCTCTTCCTGAAGCCAAGGAAGGCTATGCAAAAGAGACAAAGGAAAAACATCTTGATGTCTTCCTTCCTGAAGAATATCGTTCAATAATTGAGGAATCCAAGCTCCATGCCTTAAAAGAAATATTGGCTGAAGATCCCCGTCCAGGATATCATCATGATGAAAAAAGAAGCTATGGTTTCTTCTTTTCAGGCATGGAAATTCATTTCCATGTTGAGGAAGAAAAAAGAATCGTCGTAGAAAAAATCGACTTCCAGAAAAAATAAGTTATTACTCTAGAAAAGGACTTTCTCTCTTTTTCTTGTATACAAGAAAATTTGGCACTTTCCCTTGTTTGTCAAGAGAAAAAAGATTCTTTTGACCATAAACCTGCCTTTTTCCCATTTACCTTGCATACAAGTGAAGCATTTCATTTGCATTAGCAAGGGTCAATCGTTATAATTTTAAGCGTAAAACAAGATGTTGAATTTAAGGAGTTCAAATCATGAAAAAAGATTCAATTGCTTGGGAAGGTTTCAATGGAGGTCATTGGGAAAAGTACATCAATGTCCGTGACTTCATCCAGAAGAACTACCATCCCTACGACGGAGATTCCTCTTTTTTAGAGGGACCAAGTAAATCAACCGACATTCTTTGGGTTGAATTACAGAAGCTTCAGAAAGCCGAAAGAGAAAAGGGTGGCGTCCTCGATATGGATACCTCCATCATCTCCAATGTCACCTCTCACAAGCCTGGTTACATCTCTGAACAGTATAAAGATTTAGAGCAGGTTGTGGGTCTTCAGACAGACAAGCCTCTGAAGAGAGCCTTCATGCCTTTCGGTGGCTATAAGATGGCCAAGCAGGCTTTGACGACTCATGGCTACACAGTCGATCCTGAAGTCGACAAGTTCTTCAATGAAAACATCACCACTCATAACGATGCTGTTTTCGAAGCCTACACTCCGGAAATGATGAAAGTACGTCATAACAAGATTTTGACGGGTTTACCGGATACCTATGGCCGTGGCCGTATCGTTGGCGACTATCGTAGAGTTGCCCTTTATGGTATCGACAACTTGATTGAAGAAAAACAGTTCGATCTGGCCAACTGCGGACATGGAGAAATGACGGATGACATCATCCAGCAGAGACAGGAAATCTCCAAGCAGATCAAAGCCTTGAATGATATGAAGGTCATGGCCAGCAGCTATGGCTTCGACATTTCCAAGCCAGCCACCACTGCCAAGGAAGCTGTCCAGTGGCTCTACTTCGGCTACCTCGCTGCCATCAAATCGCAGAATGGTGCCGCTATGTCTGTCGGCAGAATTTCCACCTTCTTGGATATCTACATCGAAAGAGATATGAAGAAGGGTATCTTGGACGAAAAGGGTGCACAGGAATTGATTGACCATCTTGTCATGAAGTTCCGTATGGTCCGTTTCGCTCGTATTCCTTCCTATGAACAGCTCTTCTCCGGTGATCCAGTCTGGGCCACCTTGGAAGTTGCCGGTATGGGTCAGGATGGTCGTTCTATGGTCACAAAGAGCGACTTCCGTTTCCTTCATACCTTAGAGAACATGGGTCCTGCTCCGGAACCGAACCTCACCGTCTTATGGTCTGATCGACTTCCGAAGAACTTCAAGGAATATGCTTCCCACATCTCCATCACCACTTCCTCCATCCAGTATGAAAACGATGATGTCATGAGACCGATTTGGACTGATGACTATTCTATCTGCTGCTGCGTCTCCGCCACTCAGACTGGCAAGGAAATGCAGTTCTTCGGTGCTCGTGCCAACTTGGCCAAGTGCTTGCTCTACGCCATCAATGGCGGTGTCGATGAAAAATCCTTCCAGCAGGTCGGTCCAGCCTATGCTCCAATCACCGATGAAGTTCTTGACTATGACAAAGTCATGGTTGCCTATGACAGAATGATGGATTGGTTGGCTGGCATCTATGTCAATGTTCTCAACCTCATCCAGCATATGCATGATCGCTACTTCTATGAAGCAGCTGAAATGGCTTTGATCGATACGGATGTCAGACGCACCTTCGCAACTGGTATCGCTGGCTTCTCCCATGTTGTCGATTCCCTTTCCGCCATCAAGTATGCCAAGGTCACCGCAATCCGCGATGCCAATGGAATCACCACAGACTTCAAGGTCGAAGGCGACTTCCCACGCTATGGCAATGATGATGACAGAGCCGATGATATCGCTGTCGAACTCTTGCACACCTTCTTGACCAAGATCAAGAAATATCACACCTATAGAAATTCTGAGCCGACCACTTCCATCTTGACCATCACCTCCAACGTCGTCTATGGAAAAGCCACAGGTGCTTTGCCGGATGGCCGTCCAGCTGGAAAGCCACTCTCTCCAGGTGCCAACCCATCCTATGGTGCAGAGAATTCCGGTTTGCTTGCCTCCCTCAACTCGGTTGCCAAGCTTCCATATGAATTCGCTCTCGATGGTATCTCCAACACCCAGACAATGAACCCAGACGCACTTGGCCACACAAGTGAAGAAAGAGTTCAGAACCTTGTCCAGGTCCTTGATGGATACTTCGACCAGGGTGCTCACCACCTCAATGTGAACGTCTTCGGCAAGGATAAACTTCTCGATGCCATGGAACATCCTGAGAAGCCTGAATATGCCAACTTCACAATCCGTGTTTCCGGCTATGCCGTCAAGTTCATCTCTTTGACCAGAGAACAGCAGCTTGATGTCATCTCCAGAACCTTCCACGATCATATGTAATCTATGGCAAAAGGTTATTATCAATCGATAGAATCTTTTGCTTTAGTTGATGGACCGGGCGTACGCTCGGTCCTCTTTCTTACTGGATGTCCGTTCCGCTGTCTCTATTGTCACAATCCGGATACATGGGAAATCGATCCGACCCATGTCATCACTCCAGAAGAAGCACTGAAGAAATTGATTCGATTCAAGCCTTATTGGAAGGACAATGGCGGCATCACGCTCTCTGGCGGAGATCCCTTGGTTCAAATGGACTTCATTATCGAATTTTGCAAATTGGCAAAAGAACAGTCCATTGACATCACCATCGATACAGCCGGTGGCCCATTCAATCGTTCTCCTGAATTTTTGAAGAAATTCGATGAACTTCTTTCCTACACGGATCTGATCATGTTGGATATCAAATGCATCGATGATGCAATTCATCGAAAATTAACCGGAAGAAGCAATCAGAATGTCATCGATATGTTCCACTATCTTGATGAGAAGAAATTCCCCATCTGGATCCGACATGTCCTTGTCCCTGGAATCACCGATGATGATGAACTGCTCAAGGAAACGGATCTTTTCATCAAGTCGTTAAGCAATGTCAAGAGAGTCGAGGTTCTCCCTTATCATGATCTTGGCATCCACAAATACGATATCATGAAAATAGAGTATCCTTTAAGAGACACTCCGGTTCCGACGAGGGAAAGAATCGCAAACGCAAACGCCCTTCTTCACACAGAATCCTATACAGGCTATCTGAAGAAAGACTAGACAATCACGCCTCATCCAGGCGTGATTGTTTTTTATTGGAAGAAAGTCCAGTGAAAAGATTCAGATGGTTCAAATAAAAGGATAAGCATTCCTTCAGGTACTCTCTTGTGTATTTCTTTCCACTTGTCTTTGAGAGATAGAAGGAAATCTCTTCCTTTGTCTCCTCATCCATGCCGTTATAGTTCCGCCAGAGCAGTTCTTCCTGTGCGAGACGGAGTCCGATTCGCCATTTCAACTCCTCAGGTGAAAGAGTCATCTCATAGTCTTTAATCATTTTCGTAACATCCCTTAGAACGAGACTCGGATCGATTCTTCCATGAACAGGTATATTCCGCATATAGAGTCCTCCTATCTATATCATTCCCATTTTTTTGGCAGAATAACGAAAGAAGAATCCGATTTTTGTTTTTTCTTCTTTCTATGTACATTTTTATGCTCCTATATTACAATGGACGAAACGGAGGAAAAGACGATGGAAGACACAAAGAGCATATCCATTCTTCTCGTTCTGAATACACTCAGGGAATATAGCGATGAAAATCACGCCCTCACGCAACTCGACATCATAAAAAAGATTGAAGCGAATTATGATATCCTTCTTGATCGAAGAACGGTGAAGAAATATATCTCCATTCTTCAATCCATGGGTTATGACATCAATCAGAAATCAAGAAAGAGCGGTGTCTATCTTCTTAGCCGAGAACTCGATCGATCCCAGATTCAGTTTTTGATTGACGCAATCTTCTCCTCGAAGAACATCACCGGGAAACAGGCCAAGACGCTTTCTTCCGCACTCTATGGAATGCTTTCGAAATATCAGAGAAAGAAATTTTCCTATCTGTATAAATCGGAAAGCGTCAATCGAAACAGTGATTCTGATTTCTTCCTCAACATCGAAATCATCAATGAGGCCATTGAGAAAAAGAAGAAAATCACCTTCCAATATGCGGATTATGATGAAAAGGGAAAGGAAATCCTCCGCTATGACAATCATGTCTATGAAGTCTCTCCCTATTTCCTCGTCAATAATTTCGGAAAATATTATCTTTTATGCAATTCCGGAAAATATAGCGGATTCACTCACTACCGCGTCGATTATCTAAGAAACGTCAAAATATCTTCTCTTCCCCTCACACCGAAAGAAAAGATTCTTCCGGACGGGAAATTCAGCATCTATGATTATCTCAACGAACACGTCTATATCTTCGGTGGCGTGGTTTCATCTTGCAAGGTTCTCATACTGGACAAGAAAGCCATCGCCTATGTCAAGGATTGGTTTGGCAAGAATGCAGAAATCGAGAGAAGGGATGATACGACCATCGCCAGCTTCCAATGCGATGAGATGGCATTCTATTATTGGTGTCTCCAATACGGCGACAATATCGAGGTGCTCGAGCCACAGAGTGTCAAAGAACGTCTATCAGAAGCCTATCATCGAATCAGCGAGAGATATCATGATGTCTTCCTCTCTTCCGAACATGAAGTCGAGATTCCTCTTCTTCTAAAGGATTTTTTAAACCATCATTTCATCAAGGAACTCCATGAAAAGGAAAATCAGATCATCCTGAATGATTATTTATCCAGAATGATTCCCCGTTCCTATCAGATCAAAGCCATCGCAAACCAGATTCAGTTATCCAAGGGTAGTGAAAAAAACATCCATATTTCCTATTATCAGATGGATGCCGAAAAAGATTATCTTATCGATTTTTTGGAGAATCTCCATGCCTTGGAAGAACAGAAAAAGAGCAATCCAAAGGAGAAGCATTATGTTCTCCTAATCTTGAACGGTCTCATCGACGAAAAAGAAAAGGTACTGAAAGATATTTTTGAAAAAAAACTGGAAATCAAGAAAAACTTCGTTTATGAATTCAAAGAGAAAGATGCAGTGATCTTCTGCCATAGCTATCGCCTCGAAAGAAATGGATTCTATTTCCTAGAGGACAAAGACATTCATAACTTCATCATCGAGGTGAGATAAAGAAGAGATTTCACAAATAGATACAGAAAATGGCTATCAATTTTCTTCTCATCATGTGAGATAGAAATTCAATAGCCATATTTTTATAGAATCTGATTGCGGAGATATTTTTCGAATTCGGATGTCTTGATGTTATCCAACATTCCGCCGTGCGTGATGGAGATGCGTCCTGTTTCCTCGGAGACAACGATGGTGACAGAATCCGTGACTTCCGAGATGCCCAGTGCCGCACGATGACGGGCTCCGAATTTACCGGTAATCGACTTGGTGGACGGTGGATAATAGACGGCAGCGGCAACGATGATGTCCTCCTTGACGATGATGGCGCCATCATGAAGTCTTGTTCCTTCATAGAAGATAGTTTCGACAATTTCCGGAGTGAAAGGACAATTGATCATGGTTCCGGATTTCATGAAATCATCCATCGGAGTGTCTTTCTCAAAGGTGATGAGGGCTCCGACTTTATTTTCGCTCAACCAGCGAACAGCTATCGCGACATTCTTAATCAGTTCTTCCTTATCGAATTTTTGCTTTCCAGAAACCGGCACCATGCCGCCCTTGAGGGATTTCGCAATATATTTTCTCAAGATACCGGCATTGATATTTAAGCAGACGACAGTCAGAACACCAAAGGAAATCAAGGCTAAGAAAGGAAGATAAGTGAGATCCACCAAAAACATGCTGATAGCGAAAAGCACATCCAAGACACCATATCCAATGGCGACCCACATTCTCTTAATCTTCCATGAGATGAAAAAAGAAATCAATAAGAGAATCAAAAGACAGACAACAATATCAGCAACTCTCCATGCCGTGAAGGGACCGACGGTCTCACCGCCCGATGCTAAGACATAATTATAGAATATATTCATTTTAAATTTTCCGTTTATCTTTCTTTAGTATACACATGAATAGAAAAAAAAGGAAGCATTTCCACGTGAAATAGAAAGATTTTGAATGAATTTTAGAAAAAAACAACTTAATAGATAATCAAAGGCAAGTTAGATATATATAACTATTTGAGAGACAGGAACTGCAGCACTTCCTCGGGAAGATTCAAATAGTCATGAACGATAAAGGAAAGACCTTCTTCGTCCTTTATCTTTTCCATGTCTTCCTTAGGGCGGATTCCAATCACACATTTTGCATGACTGGCCACTGCGCTTTTGATTCCAGATAAGGAATCCTCAAAGATAATGACATCCTCTGGCTCGATTTGCAGTTTTTCCATCGCCCGGAGATAAATCATCGGATCCGGTTTTCCTTTCGTCAAGGTTCCATCATCATAGATGATGTTCTCTTTCTCAAAATAGTCAAGAAGATGAAATGTCTTGATATACCAATCCACATTCGGCTTTCGGCTTGCGGTGGCAATGGCAAGCTTGATTCCCTTTTCCTTCAATAGAGACAAAAAAGAGGTCAGACCATCCACAAGATGAAGATTCTCTTCATCCTGCATGCAGATTTTCTGATAGAGAAGTTCTTTTTCTGTTGAAAGAGTCTCGACTTCCTGTTCAGTGAGAACTTTTTTGGAGAGCCATTCCAGAATGGCCTTGTTATTGAATCCATGCACATATTTCGGAAATTCCTCGTCCGTGATGAAACGGGAATATTTTTCCATGGCGAATTCTCTCCAGGAAAGCACATGTTTTTCCTCATCGAAAAACATGGTTCCATTGAAGTCGAAGATGACGGCTTTCTGATTCTCTTTTTTATTATTCATGATTTTTGGAAAACATCTTTCATAGGTTTCTTTCAGCTGCGTCAGATTCACATGCGTATAGATGGAGGTTGTTCGAATCGAGGTATGTCCAAGCAATTCCTGAATCGTTCTCAGGTCTGCTCCATTGTTGAGCAATTCCGTTGCGAAGGAATGGCGGAGCATATGGGGATGGATAGACAAAGGAAAACCCGTTTTCTTCGCTGCCTGAGAAATGATATATTCCAATCCTCTTTCTGTCAATGGATTTCCATTCCGATTCAGAAAGAAGGTCGTTTCTTCCTTCTTTCTGACGAGCCTTTCCCTTAGGCCATACTGATAGGAAAGAAGGGCATCCTTGCAGATATCCGTGAAAGGAACGATGCGGTCCTTATTTCCTTTTCCCATGACCTTCACCCGCAAGAGGGAATAGTCGATATCCCCCTTCTTAAGCTGCACAATTTCACTGCAGCGCAATCCCGAAGCAAATAGAAGTTCGAGGATTGCCTGATCACGATCCTTTAGAAAATCTGTCCTCTTCTGGTTCCCATCCAAAAGCTGAGTCACCTCTTCAAAGGAAAGAAATTCCGGAAGCTTCTTCTCCTTTTTCGGAATCGAGACAGTCTCAAAAGGATTCTGCCTGTAATTTTTGAAGGTATAGAGATAGAAATAAAAATGACGCAAGGCAGAGAGGCTTCTCTTGATGGATGATTTCTCCTTTTTTTCGAGATTCTGCTCCAGAAGATAGGTTCGAATGACGTTTTTGTCGACCTGTTCCTTGCTTTTCCTTTCCTTGGAAAGAAAAAGAAGGAAAGAGGCCACATCCTCTCCATAGGAAACCTTTGTCTTTTCACTATATCCCTTCACAGAAACAAGATATTCCAAAAAGGATGAGAATTCCTCATCCTGTACAAGCGCTATTTTATTTTTCTTTTCCCTCGTCATAGTCCGATCACACCATAAAGAAGGACGCAGAGATACTGGAAGATGGTTCCACCGATGACGAAGATATGGAAAATGGAATGCCAATATCTCTTCTTCGAACCGATGCCATAGAGAATCGAACCAACCGTATAGGTGATGCCTCCGGCAATCAGAAGCCACGTTCCACCGATTCCAAGGCATCCATCAACCAGCCAGGGATAGAAGAAGATGATGCCCCAGCCGATGGCGATATATAAGATCATGGAAATGACTTTGACAACCATTTTTCTCATCATCGTCGCATTGAGGACGACGCCGAGTATCGCAAGAAGGACGACGACACCAAGAAGGATGACATTGTACGGCATATGGTCTGCAAGGCCAATGAGGGCGATAGGGACATACGTTCCTGCAATCAGGATATAAATCGTGCAATGATCCAAGACCTGGAAGACTCGTTTGCCTTTGTTTATGTGAAGTCCATGATAAATGGATGAAATCGCATAGAGAGTAATGCTTGTGATTCCAAAGATGATCATGGAAAGAAGCGAGACGACATCGCCGGGCTTCTTCAAAACAGAAAAGATGATGCCGAGTATAAGGCCGATGACAGAAAGGCCGCCCCCGACGATATGGGTGACCATGTTGAAGATCTCTTCGCTATGAAGGTAGAAAGGAAGCTGCTGCTTCTGTCTCAGCTGAGTAATTTCCTCCTGGGAGAGATATCGTTCCTTGACCTTGGTTTCCTTCTCATGGTTTCCTGAAAAATCATTTCGAAGGAACTGTCTCTTGGCAAGATATTCCTGCTTGCAGATCTTCTTGGAAATCTTATAGGCCTTCTTCTTTTTTTTGTATTCTTCCTTCTGACGGACAAGGTTCTGTCTTGCACTTTCTATTTTTTCATCGCGTTCAATCGACAAACCTTTTTTTGCTTCCCTGAATTCTGTTTTTGTCATGTTTGTCTCCTAAAAAAGGCCGTTGTGCTGCGGCCCTTTTATCATACTACTTTTTTTTGGAATAGCGACGACGAGATGTCTTTTTTTCCGTTGAGGATTCTGTTTCGTCTTTCTGGATATAATGGCAGGAAGGATAGTTCGAACAGCCAATGAATTTCTTTCCCCAACGACTGGTCTTCTCGATAAGATGACCGACTTTGCACACCGGACAAAGCGGAGCATCGGCTGGAATCTCAACCGTTTTCTTTTCCGTATCCAACGGATTTCCATTCAGATCTTCCAGATAGGTGCAATGTGGATAATTCGAGCAGCCAATGAATTCGCCTCTCTTGCCTTTGCGTTTGACAAGCTGTCCGCCACAGCGGGGACAGACGTGGGTGGTGATGATATCCGGCTGCTGTTTCTCGATGTAGGTGCAGTTTGGATAATCTGAACATCCGACGAATTCACCATATCGTCCTTTACGATAGACAAGTGGCTTTCCACACACTGGGCAGACTCTGCCTTCCACGACCTTCGGCTGAAGTTTTTCCATATTTTCCTGGGCAGATTCAAAATATTTCGAGAATTCTGTCCAGAAATCAGTGAGAAGCTTGTTGCGGTCTGTTTTTCCATCCGCAATGTTGTCCAGTGCTTCTTCCATGCCTGCCGTATAGCCGGCATCCATGTATTTCGGGAAATATTCTTCCAAACGGTCAACGGTCAATTCACCCTGCTCGGTGGGAACGAGGGCATCTTTCTGCTTTTCGACATATTCTCGATTGACCAAAGTATCCACGGTATTGGAATACGTCGACGGTCTTCCAATTTTGGATTCCTGCATCAATTTGACAATCTTTCCGTCATTGTAGTGGCCCGGCGCCTTTGTGAAATGCTGGGTCTTTTCGATGTCCGTGATAGAGAAACTGTCGCCTTCCTTGATATCCGCAGGAAGTTTGCTCGCCTCTTCCTTCTCTTCATATTTTCCATAGATGGCATAATAGCCTGGGAAGACGTTCTTTGTCTGTGATGAAGTGAAATCATATTCATTTCCTGAAAGAGTAACCGTCGTGACCTTGTTCTGACGAGCCGACATGAGACTGGCAATCGCACGGTCATAGATCAGGGTATAAAGCAGGAATTCATCTCTTGAGAGGAATGGCTTAACTCTATCTGGAGTCAATGTGATATCCGTCGGTCGGATGGCTTCATGGGCATCTTGAACGTTCTTGGCCGCCTTTTGGGTATGGACATAGCCAAGATATTCCTTTCCATAGCGGATGGTGATATGCTGCTTGGCAGCGGCAACGAATTCATCTGCCAAACGGACAGAGTCTGTTCTCATATAGGTGATAAGACCGGTCAACACGCCATCGATTTCTTCACCTTCATACAATCTCTGGGCCACAGAGGATGTCTTTCTTGTGGAGAAGTGACACTGAGTGAATGCTTCCTGCTGCAAGGTGGCGGTGATGAATGGCGGGCGCGGTTCCTTTTTGGTAATCTGGCTTTTCACACTCGTGACTCTGAATTCCTCGGGGAATTCCGAGATGATCTTTTTCGCTTCTTCTTCGTTGTGGATCTTGATCGCCTTTCCCTGATAGGCGGAAAGGTTTCCTTTGAACATCTTTTCCCCATTTTTGGCAAACATGGAATCGATGGTCCAGAATTCTTCCGGAACGAAGGCCTGAATCTCTTTTTCGCGGTCGACGATGAATTTCAGGACGACCGACTGAACTCTTCCCGCACTCTTGGATTTGATTTTTCTCTGAAGAAGATTGGAAAGACGATATCCCATCAAGCGGTCGATAATACGTCTTGCTTCCTGAGATTCGACAAGATCCATATCGATTGTTCTAGGGTTCTGCAAAGCCTTCAAAACAGCACTTTCCGTGACTTCGTGAAACTCGATTCTCGGTGTTGTCTTCACATCCAAACCCAAAACAATGGCAAGATGCCAGGCGATGGCCTCTCCCTCGCGGTCAGGGTCGGTTGCCAGATAGACTTCATCAGCTTTGCTCACAGCCGCTTTCAGTTCCTTGACAATCTGTGTCTTGTCCGGAGAAACCTTATAGACCGGTGTGAATCCATTTTCGATATCGACACCCAAGCCCATCTTTCCTGAGGAAGCCAAATCACGAATATGGCCCTTGGATGCAAGGACCTTATATTCAGAGCCTAAAAATCGTCCGATCGTTTCACTCTTATGAGGAGATTCTACAATTACAAGTTTCATTTCGCACACGTCCTTCAAATTTCCTTACTATTATTATAAGGTAAGGAAGGCTTGTCAAGTTTTTTGTTTCATGGGATTTCCCCTTAACTATATAGTTAAGAAAGATTGCTCTCGCAGGCCTCCTTGATTTCCTTGACGAGGTCATCTGCATCCAGAATCGGGGTTGCTCCCTCCTTGATGATGAAATTCGTCAAGTCATCTCCCGTGACATTGCAAGGGAGTGCAGCCACGCTTTTTCCTCCTTCCAAGGCATAATTCACACTCGCAAAAGTTCCGGATTTCTTCTTGCCACCGCCGACAAAGAGAATGGGCGATGCCGCAGCCAAAAGCCGATTTCGGAATAGGAAGTGATCCGCCTGGGCTTTGATATCCAAAGGATATTCGGAAAGGACAAGGCCTTTTCCGGATTTACAGTAATCATAGATTCCATCATTGTCTTCCGGATAGGGATTGTCGATTCCAGATCCGATGATGCTCACAACAGGAGCGTTCAATTCCATCGCCGCCTTCATGAATGTCTGATCGAGTCCCTGGGCCATGCCGGAAACCACCACAAGACGATGATCGAACTTCTCTTCCGCCTGACGAAGGAAGCGATAGCAGGTTTCATTCTGATAGAGATTCGGTTTTCTTGTTCCGACACAGGTGATTCTATATTTTTCATTGAGAAGAGAAAGATTTCCATAATAGTAGAAGATCATCGAAGGATAGGTCGAGCCTTTGAAGCAGGCGGGGTAATCCTCGCTGGTGCAATCGCAGACCATCGACTTCATCGCCGTCTTGCTGAGCATTTCCATTTCATCCGTGGAAAGGGAATGTTTCTTCTTGGAGATTTCATCAAACATCATCTTGTAGTTTCCTTCGTAATGAAGCGAAAGAGCAATCAACACCTGACGTACTGTGAGCATAAAAAAAGCCTCCTACCTATATATTCATTAGGAAAGAGGCAAAATTACGAAGGACATCAAAATAATTTCAGCTGTTCAATTCCGAGATGCATGCTCTTGACCGGTTCGAAGGAAAGGCGATGGACTCCCTGGATGTATCCGTATTTTTCGATAGCGGAAAGATGATCCTTGGTTCCATATCCTTTGTTTTTTGCAAAATGATAAATAGGATATTTCTTATCGAGTTCAATCATGTAATCATCTCTTGCCACCTTGGCTAAAATCGAAGCCGCGGCGACAGAGAGAGAAGTGGCATCGCCTTTCGGAATCGAAAGAAGAGGAATATCCGTATGAAGACTCATATAATCCGTAATGATATAGTCGACTTTCTGTTTTTTCTCAATCTCTTCCAAGCAGATTTCCATTCCTTTTCGGTCTGCTTCCAAAATATTGATGGTATCGATTGTTTCGACAGGAACAAGACAAATATAATAGGCTAAAGCAACTTCTTTGATTTCATTGAAAAGCATTCTTCTTTTGGCATCCGTAAGTTTCTTTGAATCATTGATGAGAGGGTTGTCATAATCAAGAGGAAGAATAACGCCTGCACTGCTCACAGGACCGGCTAGGGGGCCACGTCCCGCTTCATCAAAGCCGGCAATATAGGAAATGGAATTTTTCTTTCTCTGCTCGTCATCAAAGCCTTTCAGGTTTCTTCTATCACTCATCAAGAGAAATCCTCCCTATAAGCCCTGAGCGGAATTCAGTCAATAGCGTAATTCGTGCACGTGAGGAATCCCACTCTCCGTTCAGTTTGAACTGTCGATGTTGTGCAATCTGCTGGAAGACATTCTCATCATCAAGAGAGAAATCCAATTCGCCATATCGTTCAAGAAGACCATTCAGGTAATGCGTCTTTAGAAAATCCAGAAGATAATCGCTCAAGGCGACAATCGGAAGAATGTCCTGTCGGACGCTTCCCAAAAGAGCGAGCTTGGCTATGACATTCTTATCCTCGTAATTCGGTTCAAGAACGCCGGGCGCATCAAAGATGAAGATTTTATCGCTGACATGGATCAGTGTCTCCGCACGGGTCTTTCCCGGCTTATTTTCAACCGCCGCCTTCTTTTTTCCTGACAGAGAATTGATAAATGTGGACTTTCCGACATTCGGAATGCCAAGGACAATGAATCTCTTCGTCGGAAGTGGAAGACCAAGTTTCTCAAATCGTCTGTCCTGGCTTGTTCGAACACTCGAAAGATATCTGAGAAGTTCCTTTCCAGACTTCTTGTCGCGAAGATCATAGGCAAATGGAGTGACTCCCTTTTCAATCAGGACATTCTTATGTTTTTCAAAGACAACCGGATCAGCCAGATCGATTTTCGAAAAAACGATGACTTTTGTTTTTCCCTGTGTGATTTTGTCAAGGTAATCCGGATAGGATGAAAAAGGAGCTCTGGCATCACAGATTTCAATGACGCCATCGCACTGTTTGAGTTTTTCCTGTATCCTGCGGATTGCTTTCTGCATGTGTCCAGGATACCAATTGATTTCATGTATTTGGTTCATAATGGAAATAGAATAATAATTCAGGATGAAAAAAGCAACATCGAAAAAGGAAGCAATGAATGCTCCCAATACATCAGATTTGATACCCTGTTCTCTTTAGGATGAAGGAAGACACATCTTCGGGTGGAATATTCAAAGCCAAGGAGAATTCGTTGTCCACCATGACTTTCAGGGAACTAAGCAGTCTTCGATCAAAATCAGAGAATGGCTTGTTTGCCTTTTCTCTATCCGCTTTATAGTCCATCAAGGATTTGATGACACGGAAGATTTCTTTTCGTTCGCCTGTGGCGATGATCTTAGTGAAAAAAACCTTTCTTTCACGTGGGGAGATTTCAGGAAGAGGCTCAAGGAAAGGAATCGAATCAATAAGAGAAAGAGCTTCTTTCTCTGTCAGGATCTGTTTTAAAAGCATATCGGATTTCTTGACGGGAATATAGGCAAGATATCCTGGATTGAAATCATAGGAAAAAGAAGGCTTCATCACAAAATATTCTTCCTTGCTTGTCCCAAAATCCTTTTCCTCAATTCCTACAATGGAAAAAATCTTTCCGTTTTTATCCATCACTTTGTCATTCAATGAAAACATCGTTTCCCCTTTCCATATAATCGCATTCGACCATTACGAAAAAAGAATAGAAAGAATAAATCGAATCATCTTTATAGATTATACCACTTTTCGGGGTTCATTTTTCGGCTTTTTTCGAAAAAGAATGCCAGCCTACATGGAATTTTACATCTGTTTTCTCACCATTGACAGCAGACATAGCATTCAACACAATTTCTACATCATGCAATCAACGATACATGATTCGTATTAAGAGGAACGACTTCTCACCCAAAGAATCAATCTTGTTTTAAGATGACACGAGAGCCATCTTGATACAAATAATGCATACTCCTAGCCTACTTCCTTGCCTGAATAGCACACTACCTCACAATCCTTATGAAATCATAGATTTTCTTTTTGCTTGGCCGATACAGGACATAAAAAGGCAATGTCGTCTCATCGCCTACGATAGGGATTATTATTTTCTCTCCACGGTTTTCAAGCTTCATGCTGATATCCGTCTGAAAACTGGGTATCGCGGAATATTTGGCCACTTCTCCTACACTATCACGTTCAAGTCTATAAAATTTTGATTTCGGAAGCCTTCTTTTCACGATGTCATCCCAAACTCCTAAGCCGTTTCCAAGAAGGAATGATTGGCCATCGAGTTCTTCATATGTGACAAATTCTTTTTTTGCGAGAAAGTGTTCCTTGGGCAGACAGACATATAATTTTTCATCCGTCACTTTTTCGCAGATAAGTTCTTCATCATCTATTTTCTCATTGATGAAGGTTATATCGATCAAACCTTCCTTTACTTCTCTTATGCAGGTCTCTTGGTCGCAGATTTTATTTGTGTATCTGTCATGGTTATTGAAAAAGAAATACGGGTAATAATATAAGATTCCCGGCGCGGTCATCGAGATGTGGATCATCAGTTCCTTTTCTTTTAGTTCCTTGGCTTTCCGCATGAGAAGATTGTTTAAGGAAAGAATATCTCTTGCATAATCAATCAGGATTTTTCCATTTTCATTTAAGGAAATCTTATTGACGCTTCTTTTAAATAGAATCAGTCCAAGTTCGGATTCCAGTTTTTGCATGGCTCTCGTTAAGGAAGGCTGGGAAATATGAAGTTTCTCACTTGCTTTCAATAATGATCCTTCTTCATAAAAAGCGATGAAATATTCTAATAGGTATATATCGATCATCGGCGTTTCTCCTATACGTTTTAAGTATAGTAGATTAGAGAATCGATATAAACAATTTTCTTTATTCTTTTCTAAAATAAATGCGGAGGATAAAAGAAATGAAAACATTAATTGTCTACTTCAGCTGGTCGAATCACACGAAAAAGTTAGTTGAAGAGATAAACAGCAGCTTCGATTATGACGTTCTGAGAATAGAAAGAAAGGTTCCATATTCAGAAGACTATAACCAATGTGCATATGTCGAAGCAAAAAAAGAATGGGAGAAGAGAGAACTAACCGAAATTAAGGAAGTCAAGTCAGACATTCACTTGTACGATAGGATATTGCTCTTCTTTCCTATTTGGTGGTACACGTTCCCAATGCCTGTCGGAACATTCGTGAAAGAAAACCTGAAAGGATATGAAGGCAAGGTTGTTGCCTTTGCCAACAGTTATACAAATGACCCTCAATACATGGCAAATAGCCTTAAAGATCTTAGGGAATTGAACCCTAAGCTCGATATCAAGGAGGGATTGCTGAACAAATCGGTTGAAGAACACATTTCATTAATTAAAAAGGAGGAAAAATAATGAACTCATTCAAACTTCATAACGGCGTCGAAATCCCGGCCAATGGGTTTGGCGTCTATCTCGTCTCAAAGGAATGCTGCAAGGAAAGCGTGTTGTCGGCTTTGAATTCCGGCTATCGACACATCGACACAGCACAATCGTATTTCAACGAAGAAGAAGTCGGCGATGCAATCGCCGAATCCGAAATTGATCGGAAAGATATATTCCTGACCACAAAAGTCTGGATTGACAATTACGGCGAAGGGAAAACATACGCTTCGGTGATGGAATCCCTAAGAAAATTAAAGACTGACTATCTTGATTTGATTCTTCTTCATCAGCCTGTTGGTGATTATTATGGCGCGTATAGAGATTTGGAAAAGCTCTATAAAGAAGGCAAGGTTCGGGCGATTGGCGTATCGAATTTCTATCCTGACAGACTTGTTGACATCTGCCAATTCAGTGAAATCAAGCCCATGGTCAACCAAATTGAAGTCAATGTCTTCCACCAAAGAAATGAAGATAAAATATGGGCGGATAAATATGGAGTCATCTTAGAGGCTTGGGCTCCATTTGCCGAAGGAAGAAACAATATGTTTAAAAACGAAACATTAACAAAAATAGCAAATAAACATAATCGTTCCATCGCTCAAATAATTCTTCGTTGGCTATATCAAAGAGGCATTGTCTCACTTGCAAAATCAGTGCATGAAAACCGTATAAAAGAAAATTCCGACATTTATTCTTTCTCTCTTGATGAAACAGATATGAAATTGATTGAGACATTAGACAAGAAGGAATCTTCTTTCTTCTCTCATCAAGATCCAAACACCGTGGAGATGTTTGGCCGTCTGATTTTAGACAGAAGAAATAGAAAATAATGAAGGCCAGCCGCATTAAATTAAAAATCAAAATCGTTTTCGATGTCCTGATGCTGGCACTGCTTATCATTCTCATGTGTGAACATTCACTATCTGGACTTGCACATGAAATCATGGGAATGATTCTATTCTTTCTATTCATCATTCATAACGTCTTCAACGACTCGTGGTATAAGACGATGTTCAAACGAAGAATGAATCGAAAGACAGTCATTGTCTTGATCATCAATCTCCTAATGTGGATTAGTCTCATCATCACCTTGATAAGCTCACTCATGGTATCAGGATACCTGTTCAGAGGTTTATTCTCGAATTTGAAGCAAGCAGGAAGAAATATGCATATGGTTTCTTCTATGTGGCTATTCCTATTCATCAGCATTCATCTAGGGATTCATTTAAATGCTATTCTTTATAAAGTCAAAAACAAGTTGCTATTTCGAATTTTCGAGGCAGTCATCATCATCGCAGGATTATTTGTGTCTATCTTTATAGATAGGATTTATGAAGAAATGTTTCTTCTTGCAAGCTTTAAGAGCATCGATGAAGTCCCTATCTATTTGGATGTCCTTGAAAAATTATCAATTACGTTTTCTATTGGTTTCCTGACATATGAAACATGCAACATAAAAATTCGGAGGAAAAACAATGAAAAAGAAATGTAAATATTTATCATTCCTGATATTTTCAATGCTTTTGGTTTCATGCAATAACTCGACCAATTCCGCAATCGATAATCATCCTGAGTCTCAAGTTCAAGGGGAAAACAAAATACTCATTGCCTATTTCTCATATTCTGGAAACACGCAGACAGTTGCAAGAA
Organism: bacterium; assembly: GCA_963660905.1. Classification (GTDB taxonomy): domain Bacteria; phylum Bacillota_I; class Bacilli_A; order RFN20; family CAG-288; genus Enterosoma. The sequence continues at coordinate 20,773 of CAVKZJ010000004.1, forward strand.
GCATTCATGATGAACTCGAATCAGATATATTTCGAATCGTTGTCTCTGACCCCTATACAGACGAAACTCTTTATGATCGAGCCCAGGAAGAAGTGAACTCGAAATCATTTCCTGAATTGTCTGCTCATATCAATGAAGATGTCATTTCAACATATAATACGATCCTCATCAGGTTTCCTATATGGTGGTATGACCTGCCACGTCCAGTTGCGACATTTGTAAGTGAATATGATTTTGCTAACAAAGACGTAATTCCCTTTTTTACACATAACGGGTCTTCTAGTGGAGCAAGCAGTTTATCAACACTCAATTTATTGCTTACGAATGCGAATTTCAGAAGAAACGATGCCCTATCCTTGAGGGGAAATAACGTGTCTGGTTCCTCTTCCCAAATCAAGGACTGGATAAAAAGCTTAAATTTATAACGGAGGTTCACTTATGATAAGAAAAATTCATGTCGCTTCATGGTTGATTTTACTGTTTTCTTTTGCTTCCTGTGCATCAAGCCAAGAAAGCCAAAGCACGGAAACCACAAAAAGAGAGGAATCGAGTCTTGAATCAAGTTCTTCTTCTTCTAAGAAAGAAGATTCAAGTGTAGGTTCGTCCAAGGCTTTGGTGGTTTATTTTTCGGCAACAAACCACACGGAAAATGTAGCGAACACGATTGCCGAGCATATCGATGCACCTATCCATAAGTTAGAGCCGATCAATCCATATACGAGTGCTGATCTGAATTATTCCAACAGTGACAGCAGGGTGGTAAAGGAACATCAGATGACGCAAAACGGCGAAAGAGTCAATGTCGAGCTTACGACAACTTCATTTGAGGGATTTAATTCCGCGAATTACATATTCCTAGGAGCTCCCGTTTGGTGGCAGCAATTAAGTTGGGTTATCGAAAATTTCGTTGCCGAGAATGATTTTTCAAATAAGACAATCATTCCTTTCGGAACGAGTGCCAGTTCTTCATTCAACTTAAACAATCTTACACCATTGACGGAAGATGATGAAAATGTCACCTGGCTGAGTCCTCAAAGGTTTTCTTCTAGCGTTGCATCAGGCACTGTGACGAGTTGGATTGATTCGCTCGGGTTTGACTTCAGGTAAAATCAAGAAAAATATCTTTGCTATTTCTCATGATATTGCTTTCTTCCTGTTCATCTATCTCTAATTCAACAAGCAGCAAGCAAGAAGAAATCAATTCAAAGTCCATTCAAATCAAAAACGAACAACATCCCGTCATTGAATGATGAGGATCACGGGTCGGCAACATCAGTGAACGCTTATAACCGAATCTATGACCTTTATAAACAAAAATGACTTGATGAAGAGGCTATTTCCAAATTGATTGCCTCGGATGCGAAGGCTGCATTTTTTTTGTAAAATGGAATCACAAATCAGCACACTAGAGGAGGATATCTCTTCTGCAGAGACGAAAATATTATGAATTGGTTGTTTGCCTGAAAAGTGAGAGATTAAAAAATCAAAACAAGAGAATAGACTTTCATAATGCATCTGATTTCTGTCTTTCTTTTTGAGAGTTGTCAATAAAATTGGCGGTGATGTTTGCCGCCATTTTCTTTTGCCTATCATCATCGATAAAATTGAATATATTTACCATATAGAGAATCACATCGAACTTTATCGAGTCCTGGTAAACAATAAATATTCTATCTTTAAGACCTTCTGATAAATTGCAGATAAGAAGAAAAAGCCTGACACGTATTGCATGAAGTCACATTTTCTTGATGTCTTAAAGCATACCATCTGATATGATTTCGTACCCATTCCAAACATATGAAAAGTGCCTTAAATCATGAATGATTCCGTGTCATTGGAAATTGTTTCACGTAATAATGCCAGATTTTATGGATTGATTCGCCTATTGATTACAATTTTCTTTTCCCAACAGTTTCTTAGCCAAGGAGTCCATCAACAATGCCCCAATTGGCGCAGTCACCAAAATAGAAACAACAGCTGCAGTCAAAACTATTGAACCGCAGGCCAAGCCTTCTGACAATGCGATGCCACCAATAGAGGCTTGGACAGTGGCTTTCGGAAGATAGGATATGATTAAGAAAAGTCTTTCCTTCCAAGTGTACTTCGTCTTGATTACGCAAAGAATAACGCCAACGGAACGGAATACGAGTGCGATGAGAATGACCCCAAGGATGATTAGGCCTTCTTTGGAGAAGGCAAGACTTACATCCGTTATGCAGCCGACTAAGGCAAACAAGAGAATTTCAAATCCTTTCCACAAAGCTTCATAGCCGCCTTTGATTTGTGTCACTTTCTCTTTGTGTGTCTTGCTTATTATAATCGCCATTACGATGATCGCCAAAAGAGCAGATATGCTTACATATTGTTTGACAGCCTCCTCTAGGGCCATCATGCCAAACGAGCAAGAAAGCATAATGATGATTTTTCCGGGCGTATTCATGCTCAGTTTCCTGAACGAAAAAGAAATCATGATTCCAACAATCAATCCCAAAAGAACTCCGAAAACAATGCTTGATGGTATTTTAAGAAGCGTAAGATAATCAAATGTATTGCTAGCCACTAAATTTTTGAACGAATAGAAAAGAATGATAACATAGATATCATCGCAAGAGGAACCAGCCATGATAAGTTCGGGGACATGGTGCTCATCTCCATATCCCTCATTTTTTAGCTTAATCATTCTAGGCACAACCACTGCAGGGGAGACTGCTGCCAAAACGGAACCTAATAACAATGACTCGAAATAGGAGATTCCTAGAAGCATCGGTGCAAAAATGACAACGCCGGCAATCTCAAAACTTGCGGGAACGAAGCACATGAGAATAGCTGGCCTTCCGATATCCTTCAGATCTTTTAAATTAAGAGAAAGCCCCGAACGGGTCAATATGATCGCCAATGCAATTTGTCTCAGATATGTGGATATGCTTAATAGAGAATCGCTGATGATATTTAAGCATGATGGTCCAAGAAGGATGCCTAAAACCAAATACCAGACTATCTTTGGAACCCTTATTTTCTCTAAGAAATAGCCTCCGACAAACCCAAGGAATAAAACGAAAAACAAACTCAAAAACATTTTGTTGCTCCTTCCCATGGAGCAAATAAAAAAATGGCTCCATGAATAAAAATTCATAGATGCCATCAGCTTTTTTCATAAAGCGGTTTAGCGAATATTCGCAAGGGAGACCATCATTCCCTAAGAAATATTATAACACACTTTAAAGTTTTTCTGTCCATCAACTTTCCATCACAGAATTGTAGTGAGAGGAACCTATTGTTTATGTAACCAAATATAACTGCTTCCCCATAATGAAGCAAAATATGCCTAAAATCAGAGTAACATCCCTAAAAATGAAAAAAGGACTGAAGCACGAAGCATCAATCCAATTTTTCTAACTGGCGGAGTAGGGGAGACTTGAACTCCCGCTGCGATTTCTCGCACTAAGTCCTTAGCAGGGACTCCTCTTCACCAACTTGAGTACTACTCCATAGCGATTAAAATCGCCTATTTATTATGATAGTTTTTCCTTCAATAGTCAAGAAAAATATAATGGCCCACCAAAATGGTGGGCCATATTTCTTTTAGTCAAGAACGACAGAGAAGGATTCAACAAACAAGGTGTAGTTTGTCAAATTGTAACTTACCTTGAAATATTTGTAAGTCGAAACAGTCGGAGTGAAGACATATTCAATCTTGTTCTTCTCGGTCGACATCAGGAAAGATTCCTTATCACAGTTCTCATCATCACCGAACTCGATTTTCAAAATGTTCGCATTGCTGTACGTGTTCGATTGCATCTTGACCGTGAATGAGACGATTCCGCTATCATAGGCTGTCGTATTTCTGAATGTCGAAGCGACTGATCCGCTCTTAGCAGCAGAAGCAAGCGTCATGGTTCCATGGTCAGAACTATAAGCCATTGCCGTATAAGCATAGGTCGTGCCTTGGAATGTCGTTGTTTTTTCAGTGGCATTATAGGAAGCACCGATGCCCAGATCAACACCCGTCATCTTGACAGTGGTATGAGATGTGATTGTGACATCGATGGTATTGCTGGCAAGTTCCTTGACTTCAGTATCAGTCTTAGTTGTTCCATTGATGGCCAATTTGATTTGGACAGTTCCGGTTTTGACAGGCGTAATCGTCACTGTCTTCTTTCCGGCATTCAATTTGACAGTCGCAATCGATGTATCCAAGCTTGTGGCAGAGATAGTTCCGTTATCAGTATCGGCAACAGACCAAGTATAAGCGACATCAACCGACTCCTCGAGACTGGTTGTCACTTCCGATTTCTCAGGATCGACTCTTGTTTCCGCAACAAGGGTAGCCTTCGTCACAATGATGTTCAGACTGCTATATTTAGAATCCGTACCAATATAGTATCCTTCAATCTTGTATTTGTAGGAATCCTTCAAAGTGGAGAGCATGGTCGAAGACGTATAGTCATCATAGAATTGCACATCATCCATACCATCGACGACAAGATTCTTGCCACTGACTTTCGCAGTGAAAGAATATTTCTTGGTTCCAGAAACCGTAGTGGCAAGGGTCGTTGTTGTCTTGAGGGAGGCAGCGATTTCACTTGTCAAAGCCGTCGCTGTTTCAAAGGAGGTTGTGCTTGGCTTATCTTTGGCATCGAGCTGATAGATTTCATTATCAAGAACACCATACTGATTCTTGTTAGAAGAATCCTTTGTGACATTTTCGAACATCAGGATGCCGTTGTAGTTGGTCAGTTTGGAAGTGACTTCGATATAATCACCCTTCTTATACAGCAAGGAAGACCTATTGAGCATATAGACGAAGATGCTTCCAGTTCCATCGTTGATAAGATAGCCCTTGGAAGAAACATCCAGAATGACACCTCTGACTCTGGCAATCGACTTTTCTTCTGTGAGCGTATTGATGTTAGACAACGCCACTTCATCAATGACCGTCAATTTGCACTTCGCGCTTCCACCGCCAACGGTGGCAATGATTTCACATTCACCTTTCGCTACACCGGTGACAACACCATTCTGATCGACTGTGGCAATCGAAGTATCGCTCGAAGACCATGTCACGGCATTGACATTCTTATCGGCTTCGGAAAGGAGGTAAGTTGCAGAAAGCTGTCTCGTGTTCTTGGCATCCACCTGCATCTTCGCATCCGAAATGAAGACGATTGTCGTCTCAGGAGAGATTTCGACAAGCTTCGTGATGACAAAGCCATGATATCTGTTCGAATTATTCCAAATGCACCAATATCCTTCGACGGAATAATAATGTCCTTCCTTATATGGGAATGTCTTCGAATCCATCTTGAGCGGTTCAACAAGATCCTCGCATCCATTGAGATTCAAAGTGAGATAGCCAGAGGAAGTCAGTTCGGCCGTGGCATTCCACTTATACAATTTGCCATACGTATGATACGCTGCGGCACTGGCTGCCTTGGCGCCATCCAGGATATCCTTTGTCAACTCAACAGCCGTCATGGAAGTGACCTTGGCACCGACTTTTGTTTCCACCAAATTGGAACTGAATTCAAGCTGATTGCTATAAGTCGTAACTTTACCTGTCACCTTGACAACATCGCCAAGGCTGAATGTGCAGGTCTTATAGACCATGATGGAGCCTTGTCCATCATCAAGAATATAGGAATTAGTGTTGATGGCAGCAACTTTTCCACGGACAGTGTAGGTTCCAGCCTTGGTGATCGTGTTGATGGCGACTGGTTCAGAAACGCTTTCCTTGACATCGACAGAAATGCTAGCGCCTTCTTTGGCATTGCTCTTCAAGACGCCTGTGATGGTGACTGTGCCGACTTTGACACCGGTGACGACACCATCAGCGACCGTGGCAATCGAAGTATCGCTCGAAGTCCAATTGTAATCCGTCAACGTCTTGGAATTCAATTCGGAATCAATGCTGATGGACAGTGTCTTGCCGACACCGACTTCGGTATCCTCTGGAACGAGAGTGGTCGGATTTCCGACATAAAGGGTGACACTATCCGATTTTCCACCACCGGAAACCGTGATGGTCGCTTCACCGACACCGACTGGGGCAAGATAAATACCTAAAACAGAAATAGCACTCGAATTCGAGGAAGTGATGGTGATATCGCCATTGGAGATGAGCTGATCAACATTCTTATCGGCATCCGTGGTAATATTCAAGGAACGATTGCTGTCTCCTTTGTAGAAGAAAGACGTCAAATCAGCCTTATTTGCAATGGAAAGAGTCGATAGGGAAATCGGAGTGGAAGAACTGCTTGTCGAAGATGGACTAGCAGTCGATGCGGTCGTCGAAGAACCTGTCGAAGAGGAAGCACTATCCGAAGCACTTGAGGAACTCGTATTTGTCTTGCATGCAGCCATCGAGAAAATCGACATCAAAGACACAACACTGAGAATAAATTTCTTTTTCATGAATCAAACCTCCTTTAATTTATTGTTTTTTCATGAAGTTAATCTTATTGATGGAAAACGTCATCTTGAATATCGTCTAAAAGTTTCTGATATTTTCGCTTGTTTATCACACCGATGAGAGTGAAAACGATGCCTGCTGCCAATAAGCATCCACCGACAGCGAATGCGAACATCGAAACAAAGAATTCCGGGCATGTCGTCACCAATTCGAAATTCTGGGACGGTTTCTTGGAAAGCTGGAAGAAAATGATGGCAAGAATGAGGATGATTGTCCCGACGCAATTCAGAGACATGCCGTTGGAGAAGGCATTTCTTCCCTTTTGGATCTCGGCATGGCTGGCCGCCGCAAGCGTCTTGATCTCCTTTTCGGACACATCGTGATGAACAAGATGTCCACAGCGCGGGCAGACATATTCGATGGTCGTGTTCTCATCCACTTTTTCTTCGTGCATGCTTTGGCTCAATGTCTTTTTTTCGATCTTGTTTTCGTCAATTTCTTTTCCGCAATGACAGCAATACATCATTCCACCTCCGTGAATCCGGTGTTATTGTTCGGAGTGATCTGATAGCCAATTCTTCCGGAAGAGAATTTATGGAAAGTATAAACACCTTCGACATGGAATGTCTTTCCCTCAAAGTAGGACAGATCGCAGGACAGCGTCGGATTGTCCACCGGATGATACTGGAAAGGAATGAAGATATCATAAGGAAGCTTCTGACCCGCCTGATTCTGAATGTAGAGGGTATATTCATCGCCATCATCATTCAGATAGCCGCCTGTGACTGTGACCGTATCGTTGAGCTTCACAGAACAATTGAGAACTTCATTCGACAATTTGTCCGAATCGAGTTCGAAGGTATGAAGCTTGAACTCATCCACATTGTCATTGGCAGAGATCAGAACACGGGCATTCTTCGTATCGTCATCCTTCGGATAGGGAAGGAATTGGGTATCCGTCAATTGGAAACCGAAGTTTTCCGAACTCTGGCAAAGACCGCAGACTTGAATATACGTATTCGTCTTTGTATATTTGCTCGAGATGGCACTCATGCCTGTATAGATATTGATGCCGGCATATTCGCCATAATCATATCGTCCGCCTTGGTCCTTGCTATAGAAATTCTGAATATAAAGAGTGTGGTTCGAATAGCCGGCGACCGTTCCGACAACCTTGACTCTCTTGTTGTCATATTTGTTTTCATGGGTCGAATCTGCCAAGGAAAGCTCAATTTCCTTCTTGATATCGAGAAGAGATGTTGTCACATAATCGCCTCCGTTCCAGCTGTCTGGAATCGTATCGGAGAAGAGACATAAGGATTCGGCTTTCGCCTGATTTTCCGCGGCATAGAAGATATCCGAATAGCTCGGCATGTCGGCGACGTTCTTCACATAGCTCAGTCCTTCCTGGACAATCCAAAGGTTGAGAAGATAGAGTTCACTTAGTGGAGCATTCTTCTTCGTCAGGTTGACCCAAACCAAGGAAACGTATCGCGAACCGGTGGAATCTGGAGTCGGCGCCGCATAGGTCGTCGAAGGAGAGGAGATGACAATCGTGCCATTTTCATCAGCTTCCTTGAGTTTCGCTTTTGTGAACTTGCTGGCTTCCATGCCCCACATTTCGACAGATCCGGTGGATTCCGGAGTATCGATGCCATAGAATCTCGCTTTCAGGACAGCACCTGTCGAGGTTGTGAAATGGGCAGTATCGCCATCGATGCATGTCTTCAGGGAAACCTTCTCGACACCATCAGTCCAGAATGATCTATCTGTATAATCCAAATTCAGTCTCACCTTGGAATCAAGATAGTAGTCGACATGATTCACACTGGAAGAAGCACCTGTCTCCTCTTCGACTGTACTGGATTGATGAGTCGATTCCGTCGAACTCGCATTCGTATTTTTACAGCCCGCAAAGGTAAAGAGGAGACCTGTGAGCAGCAATATATTTATTTTCTTCATAATCGTTCACCTACATGTTCAATTTCGTATTGTTTTCCGCATCCTTGAAGGCGTCCTCGATGCCTTTTTTGCCTAGGAACACCTGCGTCAATAACCCGCCAACTTCATCGCGAGCCTTTGCCGAACCTGGAAAGCAGGATGTGACGAAATACTTTCCACCGATATCCTTATAGACAATATTGGCAACCTTCGGCATGAAATCGTCATCGACATTTTCCAGATATTCTTTGTAGAAATCCGTCTCATAGGCGCTCTTACGAACGGGAGAATAACCTTCCGATCCATTGACACACAAATCGGCATTGATTTCCGCGCTCGTGATGTATTTCAGGAATTTATAGGAATACAACGCCTTATTTCCATCCGCATCATCATGATTCAAGACCGTTGCCGTCAATCCCTGTGTAACATAGCATTGCTTATTCTCATAGGGAACGGGAACAACGCCGACCTCGAAGGAATCGCCGGAAGGATAATTGTATCCAGCACCGCCGGTCGAACCGACCGTGAAGAGACATTTTTCCGTCTTGAATTTTTCAGAGCTATACGTTCCATAGGTCCCTTTTGTCGCAATCAGTCCTTCATCATAATAGGACTTCAATGTCTGAACCATGGATTTTGCCTTTTCATTGTTGAAAAGGATCTGTCCCTGTCCATCCTGATTGATGGAAAGGAAATCGATGTCATTCTGATAGCATTTCGTGATGAAGAGATTGGAATCGGAATCATAAATAAACGGAACTTCCATCGTCGAGGTTGTCGCATTGTTCTTGATGAAGCGACAGAACTCGATGAACTTCTCCCATGTCAGGGTCGACATGAATTTCTCCACCCTGGCATCGGAATTCAGGCTCGCATCAAATTTCTTGGCATACGATGCGACCTGCGTCTTGTTGTAGAAAAGAACCTCGCTCGACTTCATGACAGGAAGGGAATAGATTCCTTCCTTCACATAATTCTGTCCCTCCTGATAGAAGGCGTCGACAAAATCCGAAGCCTCACCATCCCCGAGGTAGCTTTCCTTTCCAAATCCGATCGTATCCGAATTGATGTATTTTGTCAGATCGACAACATATTTGCCATCATTTGCTCCCTCTGCCTTCAGATACTGTGCGACATGATCTGGATAGGCAATGGCGAGGTTTGGATAATTTCCGGTGCTGAAACCTTTCTGAACCTTATCAAGGAGGTCATCATAGCCTCCCTGATAAGTCATCTTGATCTTCACATCGACACCTTCATTTTCCTTCACCAGCTTTTCGAATTTGCTGATCTTGGATTCGAAGGCAGAAAGAACTGTTTTTCCAAACGTATGCCAAAACTCGATATTGACAGTCCCTGTCGGCGTATTGCCCGAAGCCGACGTCGTGGACGCATCCGTCTTCGAGCAGGAACTCAGCCCACCGAATAAGGTGACAAGAGCGATGAATGATACTATTTTTTTCGTTTTCATGAAAACCTCTTTCCCAATCAGATGGGCTTTCCGAACCTGATTGTCTCAATAGAAATAGATTAGAGAGCTAATTTGCACTGGTTGTAGGCATCCGAGAACCAGGAGTCGATATCTTTTTCAGCATCGTTCTCTTTTGTAAGAACCTTGGTCATGATGCCACCGACCTGTGTTCTGGCTGTCGAAGAACCGACAAAGGATGGCGAAACGAACAGACTTTTCAAGACATCGTCACGTCCGGAATAGGACATGTTATAGGCAGAAAGACGATCAAGGGTCTTTTCATCCTTGGACGAATAATCACTGGCTTCGACATAGGATTCATCCTCGACATTGGATTTGCGGATACCCATATAGCCGGAGTTCAAGGCCCAGTCAAGGGAGTTTTCCGCATTCGTGATGGTCTTGTAGAGCAGCCAGGAAGCCAATTTCTGGTTGGCACTGCTATGATCCAAGATTGTCAAGGACGGACCCTGGTTGATGGTGTACTGATCGCGGCCAGCTGCATGCGGAATCTTGGCGACACCGACATTCATCGGATTGGTCGTATCGAACTGATACTTGTAGCCACCGGTCGAACCGACAGAGAAGAGCGTGTTCTGCTTAGTGAAATAGGCATTTGTGTAATTGTTTCCAGCACTGCCCTTGGAGATGATGTAGCCCTCCTTGGCATAGCCTGCGAATTTCTTCAAAAGATTCTCCATCTTGGTCTTGTTTTCGCCTTCGCCGAAATCGAATTTTCCTTTTCCGGTTGTGGTATCGACAGAGGTATAGCCGATGCCATACTGCTTGGCCAAGGTGATGAAGAGGTTGTCATCGGAATCATAGGCAAAGACGGCATGATAGTCCTGATCGGACTTCAGAATCTTCTTGTTGTCCGGAAGAGCATCATTGTATTCGACAATCGCTGGGCAGAGTTTCTCGAAGAGTTCTTCCCAGGTGAGGTCATCAAGATAGGCCTTGCTCAGCTTCTTTCCGTTATTGATGGTCGCATCGACGCTGGAAAGATCCAAGCCGATGAGAACATCGGCATTGTAGAACATGGCTTCCGTGGATTTGCAATAAGGAACGGAATAGGTCCCGTCCGTGGAATATTCCTGACCTTCGGTGATGAAGCTTTCATAGATATCGCTCTTGTCTTCGCTTGTCCATCCATAGGTCTCGTTGTTGATGTAGGGATCAAGATTGACAGCCTTGCCGTATTTGATATATTCAGCGACATGATCCGGATAGCACTGAACCATATCCGGATAGTTGCTGCCGCTGAAGCCCTGAATGACGGCTTCCTTGAGCTGGTTGTAGCTCATGCCTGTCTGAATGACATTGTTGACCTTGACATTCGGTTCCAATTTCATGAATGCGTCAATATAGTTCTGCAACTGTGTCTGGTTGTTTTTTCCGGTGATGGACCAAAGAGTGATGGTCGTCGGTTCCGTGATGAAAGGAGTATAGGTGTCACTGCTTGCAGAATCCTGTGCAGTCGTCGAAGAAGATTCCGATGGGGCAGCGGTCGAAGAAGCGGCACCTGTTGAGGATGTATTTGTCTTATTGCATCCGACAAGTGCGACAATCATCGGCAAACTCATAACAGAAATAAGTCTCTTATTCATAATAATCTAATCCTCCTTTTTATATTTTTTGTTAGATTATGAAAGAACGAATCAGCCCTTAATGCCTGCACGACCAACGCCACGCATAATATATTTTCGGAAGATGACAAAGAGAAGGAAAAGAGGAACGGTAACCAAGACGGTCGCGGCCATCTGATAGCCATAAGAGGTCATGCCTGTATCGGCATCCGTGAATGTCGAACCTCTCAAGCCGTTGGAAATCAGACGATAGCTCGCGGAATTGGTGACCAAGTTCGGCCAGACATAGGAGTTCCATGTTCCCATGAATTTCAGAATCGTGATGGAAATCAATGTCGGCATGACAAGCGGAACAACCACCTTCCACAAGAACGACCAATCGGATTTTCCGTCCACCTTGCTCGAAAGGTAGAGTTCATTGGGGATCTGCTTGATGTTCTGTCTAAGAAGATAGATGTAGAAGACAGAGATCCAGAACGGAACGATCATGGCCGCATAGGCCTGGATTCTCGTCTGATTCTGACTGATCCAGCCAAAGGATGCAACCGTGATATAGTTGGAGATGACCATCATCTCGCCTGGAATCATCATCGTGGTCAAGAAGACCATGAACAAGGCTTCTCTTCCCTTAAACTGCAGTCTGCCAAAGGCGTAGCCAGCCAAGATCGTCGTAATCAGGGTTCCCAAGGTGGAAACAGCCGCGACGATGATGGTGTTGAGCATATATTCGCCAAAGTCGAAATATTGGAAGACGTAGACGTAGTTGGACCACATGACGATGCTCGGATAGAATGTCTGTGTCGGGGCGATGACTTCCGAATTGTTCTTCAGGGATGTGATGATCATCCAATAAAATGGGAAGATCATGAACAAGGCCAGGATGAGAATCACGACATAGAGAATGACAGTGGAAGCGACATTGGTGACCTTCTGTCTTTTCTGAATCGCTTCGACCGTCCGATCGGATTCAGCCAAGGAGAGGACAATGTTGTCATTCACCTTGATTTTAGAGAAATCAACATATTCTTTCTTTTTCATATTCATTTCTCCTTATCAATAATGAACTTTCTTCTTGCTGACAAGGAACTGCAATCCCGTGAATGCCAAGATGACCAAGAAGAGGAAGACGGCTGCCGCAGCAGCAAGACTCGTATTCGTCGAAAGGTAGTCATAGATGTAATAAACAATCGTATACATGTTGTAGGAGCCATTGCTCGTACCCGGCCCATTGAACAAGCCGACGATGGATGTGTATTCCTTGAATGCGCCGATGAAGCTCGTGACCACAATATATAAGATTTGCGGTGACATGAGCGGAACGGTGATTCTCCATAGGATTTTCTGGCTTCCGGCTCCATCGATCTTCGCGGCATTGTAGTATTGCTTATCGATGCCCTGAAGTCCGGAGAGGAAAATCAGAATCTTGAACGGAAGGCTCGACCAGATGATATAGACACAAAGAGGAACAAAGGCATTGACCGTCTTGGCGCCATAGATCCATGTCTGATCCAGGTGGAAGATATAGTTGAAGACACCATTCTTATCGAAGATGACCGAGAAGACCATGCCGATGGCAATGGCATTGGTGACATAAGGAAGGAAGAAGACCGTCTGAAGGAATTTCTTGAAGAAGGGCAATTGATTCAAGGCAACGGAGATGAGAAGGGCAATCAATGTGGATAGAGGAACGGTGATGAAGACAATCAGGAAGGTATTCGGAATGGCGTAACGAACGAAATTCACTTCCTTTCCGCCGTTGGCTGTTGTCGTCAGGCCGAAGATGACACCGAAATTGTTCAGTGTCACGCCATCAAACGAGCCATCGATATAGGAGTAGTTGTCCAAGAAGGAAATGAAGATGGTATTGATCAGCGGATAGAGAAGAAAGACGACCAAGAGAATGAGAACCGGAGCGATATAGAGCCAGGATTTCCAATTGTTCTTGGCAGCCACATCCTCGATGCCGGTAATCTTATAAGGCTTTGCATTGGCCTTGGGAGCTTTCACGAGTCGGACAATCGTATTGGTTTCCTCGTTGACCTCATCCTTGTAGTCAGGACGGGCCAAGAAGAAATCATTGCTGGCTGTCAGAGACTTCTGCTCTCTTAATTCAAGAGTGGGATCGCTCATAATCATTTCCCTTCGTTGATTTCGGATAGATAGATTCTCTGTTCGGTTTCATGATTGAAGACAAAGAATTTATCCTTCTTCACACCGAGACGAACCTTGCCCATGCTGATTTTTTCATCCGAGGAGATGATCGACTTGAAAGTCGGCTTGGCACAATTCTCGTTCTTGGCAACGATGAAGAGATCTCTTCCAAGAATCTGAATCTGCTCGACATCGGCACTGAAGCCCATGGCATCCTCGGGGATATTGGCAATCATGCCTTCCGGACGGATTGCGACATAGACTTTCTGATCTGCAATGTCGGAGGTCGTCTTATAAATGGCTTCATTTCCAAGATAGATGGTCTTATCCTTCACTTCACCCTCGAAGACATTGATCGGCGGGGTTCCCAGGAACTGACCGACGAAGAGGTTGGCTGGTGAATTGTAGACATTCTGCGGAGAATCGATCTGCTGTTCTTCGCCCAGTTTCATGACGACGATCTTATCCGAAATGGACATCGCCTCTTCCTGGTCATGGGTAACGAAGACCGTCGTGATGCCCGTTGTCTGCTGAATTCTTCTGATTTCTTCTCTTGTCTGCAATCTCAAGCGGGCATCCAAGTTGCTTAGCGGCTCATCAAGAAGAAGCATCTTCGGCTTCTTGACAAGGGCTCTTGCAATTGCGACACGCTGCTGCTGACCGCCGGAGAGCTGGCTTGGCTTTCTTTCGAGGTATTCATCGACCTGAACGAGCTTCGCTGTCTCATAGACGATTTCCTGTCTTTCAGCTTTCGTCAGTTTGCGGTGTGTGATGGCTGTTCTGGTATCATTCTGGATATTGACCAATCCTAAGGATTCCGTCAGGGCTTTCAAGCCTTTTTCGACATCCTCCTTGGATGACTTGGTGATGATAAGGAAGATCTTGAGCTGTTTCTTTTCATAATAAAGTTTCAGATCAGAGAAATTCAAGCCCAATTCCTTCAGGGTCTTCTTTATGGAAAGGGTGAATTCCTTATTTTCGACATGGGTGACAGCACTCGAGAAGGAGACGAAATTCAAGGCGGCCTTGAATTCTTCTTCCATCTCTTCTCTCATGATGCTCGTGATATTCTTCACACGGGCAATGAGTTCATATCCAGTCTTGGATTTGATGATGGTGACTGCCTCAGTTTTTCCATATTTCTCGGCAATCGAGCGAATCTTATTGATGTCCTCATCCATCTGATCGATGACAAAGGAAGACGGGAGTTTTCCGGTGAAATTGATATCGCACTTTTCCAATTCACTCTTGACCATGACATCCGCACGGATTTTGGAATCGAAAAGGGCTTCGCTTGTCTGCACTTTCTGTTCATCAATCTGATAGGAGTTAGGGAAAACCTTGTTAAGATTATCCACAAAAATCTTTTTCACTTCTTCAGAGACATTGTGAAGAACAGCTTCCAATTGAAGATTATTTCCTTCAAGAACATCCGTGAAGGAATACTGTCTCTTCGATAAGCCGATTTTCTTTGCCAAAGAGGAAACAGAGAGCAGAATGGACTCCACATCATCCTTTTCGCCCATGACATAGAGGATGCTCAACGTGAAATCATAAAATGTGACAAGAGGAACTTCGACTTTCAAGTTCGTCAAAGGGAATTCAATGTTCTTATAGATGGTCATATGCGGATAAAGGGCGTAGTTTTGGAAGACAAGACCGATGCCTCTTTTCTCCGGAGGAAGATTCGTCACTTCCTGATCACCGAACCACACTTCGCCAGAAGTCGGCTTGAGAAGGCCGGCAATCATATAGAGAGTGGTTGATTTTCCACATCCGGAAGGTCCCAATAAACCGACAAGCTGACCATCCGGAACTTCGAAGTCAAGGTTGTTCACGGCAATTGTATCGCGTATGTTCTTTTTCGGATTGCCAGGGAAGATTTTGGTTAAATTCTTTAATTTGATTTCCATTTTCTGAACTCCTATTTTGTACCATCACTGTCTACAGCATCATTCAATTTCAGTTTTTCATTTTCTCTTCTCGCCTTTCGGTCTTTGAAGAATGAAATGAAATATTTCACAAAATAACCGATGAAGAAAATAAGGAGGATGCATGTGACGACAATGAAATTGTCTAACGGATTGAAGGTCGTATATGTGTTATGGAAGCCATTCGCACGGAAGGAAATGTAGAGAATTGCAAGCAAGAGGTCCAATCCGCCAAGATAGGCAATCGTCGCCGTCTTGAAGAATTTCTTCGGATTGACTCTTCTGAATTCATCATTTTTGTATTTGTTCTTTTCGTAGAGATAGAAAAGGGCAATTCCAAGGGCAACGGCCACGAGGTAGATCACCGTCGCAAGAACAATGACAAGAATGACATTCGTCTTGGAAACCGCATCGATATCATCGCTCTCGCCGTTCTTGAAATAGACACAGCCGACACGTGCGACAAGACTCGTGTTCGGTTTGACTTTCGTGACGTTGTCTTCCAACACAGAATAGATCTGGATGGTCAAAGAAACGCCACGAAGAGAGAAGTTCTTGAGATTGTCCAATGAGAGATCCTTAACCAAATATCTCGATTTCGAAACACCTTGCTTGATCATCTGGCTCGAGGTGATGGAGAAATCATTGATGCTGATTTCCTTGATCGTCCCATCCTTGTATTCGAAACGGAAATAAGCGGTCTGAACGTTTGTGATGGCGGACTGGATCACCGACTTTCCTTCATCAATGTCTTCTTTATTTTTCTTATAGACGCTGGCTTTCT
The DNA here is from genome assembly GCA_963660905.1 of bacterium. GTDB lineage: Bacteria > Bacillota_I > Bacilli_A > RFN20 > CAG-288 > Enterosoma. The sequence goes on from CAVKZJ010000004.1 coordinate 37,049, forward strand.
GAATCTGATAGAGTTCGGCTGTCGTATTGTTATAGGTGACATCGAAGGTCGTATATGGACCATAATTATAGATGCCATCCAATGTCGCACTGAAATATGGTTCGACGTCCACGCTTTTCGTCTTGGATAAATTGATTCTGCACTTATAGTTTTTATCCTTGTCAATTGTCATCTTCTTGTTTTCGTCGTTCTTGTATCCGAAAATGTTATAGATCGTCAGATAATCATTGCAGAATTGTTCTTCATCAGAAAAAACGAAATCAAAAGAGATTGTGATATAGGTCTGTCCCATCTCCAATCCGATGCCGTCAAAAACATCGGTCACGGATTTCAGGGGCAGTTCCTCTGCAACTTCTCTGATTTCGTTTGTCGATTTATTCTGTAAATTGTAAACCGCAACCAAAGGATAATACATATCCTCGTCTTTCGAACCATGATAACCTAAAATATAGCTTTCTTCGCTATCATCTACGTTAAAAGTGATAGTAAAGGATTGTGAATGATCTGTCTTTGTCGGGTTCGTGATCTTGACGACGAAAGCATCGTCAATATCCGTGATTTCCTTTGCTGTCGAATCATACATCGTCTTCTCGGCGAAGTGAACATTCCTGCTTCCGCTCATTTCAAGAGCAGAGGAAGTCGGCTGAAAGCCCAACAAGACGCCAAAGCAAAAACCTAACAACACACTCGTCAGCAGTGTACAAATCTTTCTCATTTTCATCGGTAAGTTATCCTTTTCGAAAAAATATCAGATTCATCCCGTCTCATTATTTTACCAAGAAGAAAAGTAGAACACAAATAAATATACTAAGGTAGCCCTTTCTTCCGGATTATTATACAATTCTCTTACATTTTTCAAAAATTATTGTGAAACTGATTTTCAAATCACTTGTCCAGCCGGCTCTCAGAGACAAAAGAATGACTCACCTGAGTATCTTTCTCATGCTCAAGAGAGATTTCCGCAAGAGAATAATAGATTTTGTCATTCGTGATATCCAGATCATATAGCTGAAGCATATATTCCGGGAACGTCTGTTTCCCCTTGGTGAAGATCATCATGGTTGCCGAGACAAGAAGAGGAACACCCAAGGTGAAAAAGGATAAAAGAAGAATGCCAAGAATATAGATGGCCTCATAGGCAAGAAAACGTCCCGTCCGGATCGAAAGAAGAGAGGAATCCGCCTTTCCAATATGATAGATCAGCATGCCGATAGTCTGTCTGTTTCTTTTGAAGATCAAAGGCGGAACAAGAAAGACAACAACAGCAGATAACACGACAGCGACAGGCAATTCGACAAAGACGACCATATTCGACATGAACTTCGTCGATTCCATGTATTTCGGAAAGCAGGAGAGAAGATAGCTTCGACATTGATTGTCCAAAAACGGCTGATAACAGACTTCATTATATATTTTATAGCTATCCGTCTGATTGAATTCCGGATTCATCACGATGTCCGCTCCCTCATGAACAAAAAGAGAAACGCCATCATTTCTCACCTCCAATCGGAAAGAATCATAAGCATCCTGAACAACTTTTCCATTCTCGGGATTCTCCTCTTTCACAAAAGCGATGAAGGAAGAGATAATCTCCTGATAGGTCGTCATCTTTTCCTTTGCCGATGTATCCTGATTGGAATAATAGCTGACCACATCATATCGCTGCTGATTGTTTTCGATATAGAGGCCACTGTCGAGCATGATATGATCGACATATTCCTTTCGATTCCGATAGAAGGAAGTCGAATTGAGAATTCCTCTCATCATCAGGAAAAAGAGGAGGCCAAAAACGATGGCCAAGAGAAAGTCGACGAACTTGGAGAAGATTCTTCTCGACATCTGTGCTTTCTTATATTGAATATGAATTCCTTCTTCTTTCTTCTCTTCCTTCATCGAATAAAGATCTTTTTCAGGCATGGTCTACTTTATATCCTTTTAATAATGAAAGCTTTTCTAATTCGCTTTTCTTAATATAACATGTTTTCGTCAATCGGTCCGACAATCCGATTCCATAGGAATCAAAACAGAGATAGACAAAGGAAATCAGCGACAGGAGAGTCCCGACAAGCGTACAGGTAAGAAGCCCGGGAATCGAAAAGAGCGTCGCAAATTCAATGAACAGCATCGGAAGGAAGATCATCAAGGAGAGATGGAAGAAAAAATAGAAAAAGAAGGGGAGAATCCGCTCTTTTCTTTTCAGAATCTTCAGATTGTCCAATCCGACCTTCTCATATCCCAATGCCATCATGGAGATGGTCTTTCCTCTTCTGGAGAGCATCGGAATCAGAAGAAAATAGACAAGGCAGCCCAAGGTATAGGAAAGATAGCAGTCCAGAGAGAGGATCCACCGATTCGTCTTTTCCAATTGAGTATTCTCTTCTTTATATGTGCGATAGAGGAAAAGAGGAGAGGAAGAATCCAATTTTTCATTCTGAAGAAGATCTTCAATCATTGCGGAATACAAATTCGGAAAGACGGAATTGAGGATTTTCTGATAGATTGTCTCTCCCCTTGAGGAAAGAGTATCCTTGCTATCCAACAAGGGAGAAAGAAGTTCCTGATATTCCTCTTTCAGATACACGTTCTCTGAAATCTCAAAATATCCGTTTTTATCATTGTTCTTATAAAAATCCAGATAGGTCTTTATCTCTTCATGGAGAAGGTCGATGAAATAATGATGAAAATAATCATGGCTCTCCTCATGCCTGAGAAGAGAAAGAACGAATTGGTTTCCGGAATACGTCAGACAGGAAGTGAAGGAATCATCCGCATTCTCTTTTTCCAAAAGTCCGTTCCGATAAAGAACTTCCACCATCTGAACCTGATTCTCATTTCTTTTCTTTTCGTTTTCATCATATCCGGAAATGGATCTGGAGACCGGGAAAAGAATGACAGAGAAAAAGAAAAGGGATAAAAAAAAGTTCAAAAACAGGTCGCAAAAATGAAGAAGGACCCTTCCTCCTTTTTTCAGCGGATGGATATCGACGTATTCAGGATTCATTTGACTCATAATTGTTCGAGATAGGAACCGATTTCGCTGTATTCATCAATCCAGATGACAATCAGATCGAAGGTGAAGAAATAGGCTGTCAGATCCTTATAGACGGTCTCGGAATAGCCTTCAATCTTCTTTAAGAAGATGAAATTGAATTTCATATAGTTGTCAGCCAATTCGAGCAGTCGCTTCATATCCGGATCGGTCAAGGAGATGCCGATGAAGATGCAGACATTGAATTTGAAATCATGGAGTTGCTTGCTGATGGACCAACTATAGGGATTATTATAAAGATAATAGTATTCAGATTCATTGAAAATCAGAGAATCCGTATATTTCTTTTCATTGTATTTGTCAAAAGGAAGAAGTCCGTGAACATGATAGATATCCACTTTGGCTTCCTTGTCGACAAAGGAATTGTCATCATAGACAACGGTATAGCGGATTTTTCTCTTCTTGAGGAGATATTCCAGATTCGTATCATAATTGTAGGTAATGACACTCGTCTTATTCTTCTTCTGCAGATAATCGACCAATCGATACAAGGTCGCATCCGGGTCATCAAAGCCTTTGGCTTCCTTGAAGAGATAGAGTTCTCGATTTAAGGACTTATAGGAATCAAAACCCGATGTCTTCATGATCATGGAAGAAGTGAAAAGTTCCTTTCCGACATAGGTCTGAATCTCTTGAGCAAATTTGTAGTCTCCCTTATAGAAGTCATTATTGAGGGAATCAAGCAGTTCCTGCCAGTTCTTCGCACCATAGTCCTGATTGATGCCGGCTCCTAGGACAAGATCCACATTCAGTTTCGTCGTATAAAGACGAATTAGCCACAAGACAAAAGAGGAAGCCGAATCATTGATGTTCTCATTCTTCTTGTCATGGGAAAGATGATAGAGAAGATCATCCGTCACCGAAGTCTTCTTCAGGTTGTAGCGATAGGATACTTTCACTCCCTCCATGAATCCAATGGCATAGAAGTCCGATGAGGAAAAATAAATATTCATGCTCGCCTCTGGAAGATAGAAGTCATAGTCCATGTTCTTCACTTTGACAATGTTGACATTGCCCATGACGTCCATGTTCTCAGGATTGAACCGAGCCAGCGAGGGATAGATATGTGCGACATATTTATGGATATGGTCCTTCTTGGATCGGACGATGGCCTTGAAATTGCACGTCGGATCAAAATGGAAACCAAAAGACCTTAAGACAATGCTGTCATAGGAAACATTGGAATGATAAAAAAGAAAGAGGAGAACAAGAAGTGCTTTCTTCTGAAAGATATAGTCGTCTTTTTTTGATTTGTCCATAGAAAAAGTCCCTTCAATATTATAAAAGGAAGAAAGAAAAAATCCTACCCCTTGATCAGAGAGGTAGGATAATTTTCAAAATCTGGAAATCTCGAGATTAGTCGATGATTTCGGAGACAGTTCCGGCACCGACGGTGTGACCACCTTCACGGATAGAGAACTTGGTCTGGTTTTCCAAAGCGATAGGATGGATGAGTTCGACAGTGAGTTCAACGTTATCACCAGGCATAACCATCTGAACATCAGCAGGAAGAGTGACAGTTCCAGTGACATCCGTTGTACGGAAGTAGAACTGAGGTCTGTAGTTGTTGGTGAAAGCTGTATGACGTCCACCTTCTTCCTTCTTAAGGACGTAGACCTGACCCTTGAACTTCTTGTGTGGAGTGACGGATCCAGGTTTGCAGATGACCTGACCACGGACGATCTGATCACGATCGACACCTCTCAACAAGGCACCGATGTTATCACCAGCCTCAGCGAAGTCAAGGATCTTACGGAACATTTCCATAGAGGTGCAGACGCACTTTCTGGTGTCCATGATACCGACGATTTCGACTTCATCGTTTGGCTTAAGCATACCACGTTCGACTCTACCAGTGGCAACAGTACCACGACCAGTGATGGTCATGACATCTTCGACAGCCATCAAGAATGGCTTATCGTTGTCACGGACAGGATCCGGGATGTAGGAATCAACAGCATCCATCAATTCCATAACGGAAGCTTCCCACTTTTCTTCGCCGTTGAGGGCGCCCAAAGCGGAACCACGGACGACTGGGAGTTCATCTCCAGGGAAGTTGTACTTGTTGAGCAATTCACGGACATCCATTTCGACAAGGTCGATCAATTCCGGATCATCGACCATATCGCACTTGTTGAGGAAGACAACGATGTAAGGAACACCGACCTGACGGGCAAGCAAAACGTGCTCTCTGGTCTGTGGCATAACACCATCAGTGGCAGCGACAACAAGGATAGCACCATCCATCTGAGCAGCACCAGTGATCATGTTCTTGATGTAGTCAGCATGGCCTGGGCAGTCGACATGGGTGTAATGTCTTGTAGCAGTATCGTATTCGATGTGAGCAGCATTAATGGTGACACCACGAGCTTTCTCTTCTGGTGCAGCATCAATCTGAGAATAGTCCATAGCCTGGGAAAGACCCTTCTTGGCAAGGACGTGAGTAATAGCGGCAGTCAAAGTGGTTTTGCCGTGATCGACGTGACCGATAGTACCGATGTTGACATTCGGTTTGGAACGGTCGAACTTCTGTTTAGCCATAATTTAATTTTCCTCCAAATTTAATCCTAAATGACTATACACTTTTTAATTTTTATTTTCAAGAAGAGAGGAGGTGTTTTAACCTCTCTTCTTGATAATTTCTTCCTGAACAGAGGCCGGAACTTTCTGATAATTCGAGAATTCCATGGTGTAGATGCCTCTACCCTGGGTCATGGAACGCAAATCAGAAATGTAACCGAACATGTTGGCGAGCGGAATCTTGGCAGTGATGACCTGAGCATTGGCCTTCTGGACCATGCCTTCGACCATACCACGACGAGACGAAACATCGCCCATGACAGTTCCGACATAGTCGAGAGGTGTCGTGATTTCAGCCTTGACGATTGGTTCAAGAATGATTGGATGACACTTCTTGGCGGCAACCTTCAAAGCTTCCTGAGAAGCAAGCTTATAGGCAGCTTCGGAAGAGTCGACATCATGATAAGAACCATAATGCAAGGTGGCCTTGACATCGATGACTGGATATCCGGCAACCATACCACGCTGGAATGCATCGTTCAAGCCATCGATAGAAGGCTTGATGAATTCCTTGGGGATGACACCACCGGTGATGGCATCGACGATTTCGTTGCCCTTTCCAGTGTTTGGTTCCATCTTGAAAACGACGTGACCATACTGACCATGACCACCGGACTGCTTGATGTACTTACCTTCGCAATCAGCGGCCTGTTCAATGGTCTCACGATAAGCAACCTGCGGAGCACCGACTCTGGTTTCGATGCCGAAGTCATTCTTCAAACGAGTGACGTTGACATCCAACTGAAGTTCGCCGACACCGGCGATGATGCCCTGACCAGTTTCCTGATCGGTATAATAATGGAAAGTCGGATCTTCTTCAGTGAACTTGACAAGCAAGGAAGCCATTTTGTCCTGGTCGCCTTTCTTGACAGGTTCGATTGCCTCAGAGATGACCGGTTCCTGGAACTTGATGGACTCAAGCTGGACAAGCGGATCACCTTCGCCGACAATCGTATCACCGGTTCTGGTGGCCTGGAAGCCAACAGCAGCGGCGATTTCACCGGCCTTGGCTTCTGTGATGTTCTCGTGAGAATCAGCATTGACCAATTCAAGACGGGAAACTCTTTCCTTCACGCCTTTGCGGACGTTGTAGACATAGGAACCGGACTTGACAGTACCGGAATAGATTCTGAAGAAGCAGAGAGTACCAAACTGGTCAGTGGTCAATTTGAAGGCCAAAGCGACGAATGGTGCCTTTGGATCGACAGAGAGGACAACTTCGCTACCCTCTTTGTTGAGAGCGACCGGAGCTGGAACATCAAGTGGGGATGGGAGATAGTCACGGACAGCGTCCAAGACATACTGAACACCCTTGTTCTTGTAGGCAGAGCCTGGGATGGCCGGGAAGATCTTGCCAGCGATGACTTCCTTACGGATGGCAGCCTTGATTTCTTCGACCGTTGGGGTCTCTTCCATCAAGAGCTTCTCCATCAAAGTATCATCGTTGTTGGCAAGGTTTTCGATCATGATCTGATGATAGACCTTTGCCTGTTCAACATCGTGCTGGAAATCAGCCAAGAGAGGATTGTCCAATTCGACGATGTTCGGCTGCATCTGTTCCGACTTTTTCGGATCGTGATCCCAGAGCCAAGCCTTCATTTCGACTAAGTCGATGAGACCGAGCAATGTCTGGGAAATACCGACCGGGTAGGCGATGGCGCAGCCATTGGCACCCAATCTTTCCTTGATGGAAGCGACAGACATTTCATAGTCAGCGCCGGTGGCATCAAGTTTGTTGACGAAGACAATACGTGGAACGTTGTACTTGTCGGCCTGTCTCCAGACAGTTTCGGTCTGCGGTTCAACGCCGTTCTTTCCGTCGAGAACGCAGACAGCACCATCGAGAACACGAAGAGATCTTTCAACCTCAGCGGTGAAGTCGACGTGGCCAGGAGTGTCGATCAAGTTGATACGATAGTCTTTCCACATACAGGTGGTCGCAGCGGAGTAAATGGTGATACCACGCTTCTGTTCCTGTTCGTTGAAGTCCATAGCGGAAGCGCCGTCATGGGTTTCACCGATCTTGTGGGTTTTTCCAGTATAGAAGAGAATACGCTCACTCGTCGTGGTTTTACCGGCATCGATGTGAGCCATGATACCGATGTTTCTAACTCTTTCAAGCGGGGTAGCTTCGTATTTGGCTACCATCGCCTGGTCGTTATCCATTGCCATAGTGTTTCTCCTTTAATTATGGTTGCGTAACTTCAATTACCAACGATAGTGGGCATAAGCCTGGTTGGCCTGAGCTGTCTTGTGCATATCTTCCTTACGCTTGACAGCCTGACCAGTGCCATTGGCAGCATCGATGATTTCTTCAGCGAGCTTGTCTGTCATGGTCTTTCCCGAACGAAGACGGGCGAAGGTAACTAACCAACGTAAGCCGAGGGTGACCTTTCTCTCAGGAGTGACTTCGACAGGAACCTGATAGTTGGAGGCACCGACTCTTCTGGCCTTCAATTCGACTTCAGGCATGATATTGCCCAAAGCAATCTCGAAGACTTCGAGGGCTGGCTTTCCGGTCTTCTTTTCGACCTTTTCGAAAGCACCATAGAGAATGGTCTGGGCAGTGCCCTTCTTACCATCGAGCATGATGCGGTTGATCAATCTGGTAACCAACTTGGAGTTATAGATTGGATCGGGTAAAACATCTCTTTTTTCAACTGAACCGTTCTTTCTAGGCATTGTGGTTTACTCCTTACTTCTTCTGGATGCTTCCATCTTTCTTGGTTCCGTATAAGGAGCGACCCTGTTTACGGTTCTCGACGCCAAAGCATTCCATAGCGCCACGGACGATGTGGTATCTGACACCTGGAAGGTCGCGGACACGGCCACCACGGATCAAGACAACCTTGTGCTCCTGAAGGTTATGACCTTCACCGCCGATATAGGCTGTGACTTCATAGCCATTCGAGAGTCTGACTCTGGCGTACTTACGAGCAGCAGAGTTCGGCTTCTTTGGAGTCATCGTACCAACACGGGTGCAAACACCCTTCTTCTGAGGAGCAGCGATAGACTTCTCCTTCTTGTTAAGAGAATCGAATCTCTTTCCGAGAGCAGGAGCCTTGGACTTGTAAAGCGGGTTCTGTCTCTCTTTTCTGACCAACTGGTTAATAGTAGGCATTTTCTTCCCTCCGGATTTTTAATAAATAACCTATCCACATTACCGGGTGTTTCCAACTCTTCCCATAAAAAGAGCGGGCCAAGCCCGTAACGTGACGTTATGAATTATACTCACTCGAGACAAGCTTGTCAAAGGTTTTTTTCATTTTTTGACACGCCCGGTCTTGTTGACCATGTTTCAGAAAAGAAAAAGGTGGCCAATGGCCACCCCTATTTTCTGTCCTTGGCAAGGAGAAGATAGTAGACGATGCGGATGAAGAGCCAGATGAAGTCGACATAGATTGTGAAGGCACAATAGACGGCGAGATTGTTTCCGTTCTCGAAACCGCCTTTTTCGGCAATCTTATTGATATTATGCATATCGAGAATCGTCGAGATGATCATCACGCCAAACAGGACAAAGTCGAGAATCAGATAGAGCGTATTCGAACCGATGAAGATGTTGACCAAGGAGATGATAAGAATGCCCGCCAGGATGGAGAAGAGAATCGGATAGACAATCTTCAGATTCGAATTCTTGGTCAAGGCACCAATCAATCCACAGATCAGGAAGATTCCACCTGTGATGAAGAAGGCAAGATAGATGGTATTGAGTCCTTCACCCGATTCAATAAAGAGAAGAATGAGGGAAGAAAGAAGAACGCCCATGCATAAGGAATAGATGATATAGGACGTGATCATCACAGGGAAGTTCTTCCTGAATCCTTGTACGTTGATAATGATGAAGGCTGGAATCATCAGCACAATCGATCCGATCAGCAATCCGATGTAGACATTGGCAAGGGCATCGACAGATGCTCCTTCCTTTGACGCGAGTGCACCGAATAGATAAGGCAAGGCGAAGGAAACGACACCGGTGATCAGTAATCCGAGGGCAAACCACAGATAGACTTTGACAAGAGACAAGGTCGTCGCCTGTTTTTCAGTTGGCATCGCCTTTTCCGTCTTTGTAGTTTTGTCAGGCTGAAACGAAAAATGTTCCATAAAGAAGTACCTCCTTTTTTGAGTAGAACCATTATATACAAATTCCAACTCAAAATATATAGTTATGTATATTTTCGCCAAAGAACCTTGGATCTATCTTTCAATCTCATGGGGCAAGATATCGTCAAATAAGCAATGCTGTTCTTTTGCATAATCCAATTCAGATTCCGCATTTGGCTAAGCCTCTTCTATTTTTCATAACGTGGAGCCCATAATCTGAAGCACCGAGAAAGAATCTGACACAACATTATAAACCCCTGTGAATTCACCCATGGTATCCATGGTTAATTTAAAGAGGCTTTTTGAACCGAAAATCATTTTTGAATTCTTTTCGAATATTCGGTTTTATCTTTTTCTGTTATTTCTCTTATGACTCTGCAAGGATTTCCAACGGCTATTACATTTGAAGGAATATCCTTTGTGACTATGCTACCGGTTCCAATGATTGTATTATCACCAATTGTAACTCCTGGAACGACTTTGACATCTCCTCCCAGCCATGCATTTTTTCCAATGTGAATTGGCTTTGAATCACATCCGCCATTTATTCTTTCCGTTGCATCTATTGAATGATTTGCAGCATATAAACCAACATTTGGACCAATCAGAGTATGGGATCCTATTCTTACTTCTGCACAATCGAGAATAATACAGCCAAAATTGATATAAACATCATCTCCAATTGTAATATTTTTGCCGAATTCACATCTGAAATCAGGCTCAATCCAAACATTTTTGCCGACTTTTTTAAATAATCGCCGCATGATCTGATTTCTCAATTCGATTTCTTCATCTTCAGTTTTATTGTAGGCTTTAAAAAGTTTCTTGGCAGCAACGCGACGATTGAATAAATCTTCATCAAAATCGTTATATGTTATTCCTTTTTGTGATTTTTCCCATTCAGTCATAATTCACTCCTAACTGATATATTTATTTAAAAAGTAAGTCTCATTTGATACCATACTACATTTCCATGCACGGATTCTGAAATACCTTCATTTTTAAAACCTAATTTTGAATAGAATGGAATCAACTTCTCTTTACAGGTTAAAACAAGACCTTTTCTTCCTTGTTTTTTTGCGTCATCAATTGCACATTGGATAAGGTGACTTGCATATCCGTGCTTTCGATAATCGGGATGAGTATTCACACCGAAAATCATTTGCCATTTTCCAGCATCATTATGCATTTCCGGCATTTTATACATATCATCGTTTAAATCTTTTTCATCAGTGACGAATCCATCAACAAATGCGATCAATCTATTGGAATCGCACATTAGCCAAAAGTGATTCCTGTAATATTGAAGTCAACCTTTGAAATCCTCTTCATTCGCAGCTTCCAAAGGCGGAAAACATTGCGCTTCGAGTTCTGTGATAATTGAAATGTCTTCATCCGTTGCATATCGTATTTGCATATTATTTCTCTTTCCATATTTAATATCATTTATTATATAGTAAATCAATTAATGATTTCCTGCTTATCTTTTCGAGATGATCAACTTATGGAAAAAGATTTACTGATTTATGTTTTTCATTTTTTCTTTTTATCGCCATATAGTACTGGAAACGTTTCTAAGTAAGCAATACTCGCAAGCGACATTTCTGATTTTGACAAAAAAACTGCCCGAAGGCAGTTTTATCAGATATTTTCGAGCAGTTCCTTGAAGGATTCGCTCTTGAGGCTTGCTCCGCCGACAAGGGCACCATCGACATCCTCAGCCTGAAGATAGTCATGGATATTGTTCGGCTTGACGCTTCCGCCATAGAGAATCTGTATTTTCTGGGAAGCGACCTTGCCGAAGAGTTCCGAAATCAGATCACGGATATAGGAGCAGATATCTTCGGCGATTTCGACAGAGGCATTCTTTCCTGTGCCGATGGACCAGACAGGCTCATAGGCCAAGACGACATAAGGAATCTCATCCTTGGTCAGGTTCATCAAACCGGTGACGACCTGCTCACGGATGACATCCTTGGTGATGCCGGCATCATATTCCTTGGCTGTTTCACCGACGCAATAGATGACATGCATCTCCTTGGAGACCAAGGTCTTGATCTTTCGATTGCAGATGAAGGAAGTCTCTCCTTCATATGTTCTTCTTTCGGAATGACCGATGATGGCCCAATTGACATCGATTTCCTTGAGCATATCGGCTGAAACATTGGAGGTATAGGCTCCATGATCCATATAATGGCAGTCCTGACTCGCAACAATGAGTCCATGGGCATGCTTTTTGACGGCAGCAAGAGAAAGGTAGGTCGGTGCAACGCCCAACATGACGCCCTTGGATCGGGCTATTTTGACTAAGGAAGCATCCTTGACATCCTCGCAGAACTGATTCGCTTCTGCGATGGTGTGGTTCATCTTCCAGTTGCCCATCAAAAACTTTTTTCTAGACATGATTACTTGTCCTCGATGACATCGATTCCAGGGAGTTTTCCATCAAACTGAATGAGTTCCAAAGAAGCACCGCCGCCTGTAGAGACATGGCTGAATTCCTTTGTGAAGCCGAATTTCTTTGCTGCAGCAGCAGAATCGCCACCACCGATGACGGTGAAAGCGCCATCCTTCGTTGCCTCGGCGCAAGCCTGGCAGATAGCCTTTGTGCCTTCCTGGAGATCGGCATTCTCAAAGACACCCATCGGGCCGTTCCAGAAGATGGTCTTGGCCTTCTTAATGTAGTCGATATAAAGGGCGATGGTCTTCGGACCGATATCGGCACCTTCATAATCGCTCGGGAAATCCGTGGAGTTGCTATCGGCAAGAGTCTTGATGTCTTCGGCCTTCAAGGAAAGGTCATCGAAGTTCAATCCCTTGGCAAGAACATTGTCGACAGGAAGAACAATCTTTCCTGTTTCATAGCACTTCTTGGCATATTCGAGCTGATCATCCTCGCATAAGGACTTGCCGACATTGATGCCATAAAGAGCCTTCTTGAAGGTATAGGACATGCCGCCGCCGATCAAGATGTAATCGCACTTCTTAAGCAAGGAGTCGATGACTTCGATCTTGGAGGAAACCTTGGCACCGCCCAAGATGGCGATATAAGGAAGTTCATCCTTCTTCGGGGCAACGCATCTTCCCAAAGCGCTGATTTCCTTTTCCATAAGGAAGCCGACAGCTGTTTCCTTGCCGTCTTTCTTCATTTCATCCGGAATTCCGAATGTGGAAGCATGAGCTCTGTGGGCAGAGCCGAAGGCATCCATGACGAAAGCATCGCCAAGGCTTGCCCATTCTTTGGCCAATGCGGCATCGTTCTTCTCTTCACCGGCTTCATAGCGGGTGTTCTGCATGACAAGGACATCGCCTTCCTTCAAGGAAGCAACGGCGGCCTTGAGTTCTTCGCCATGGGTGGCTGGGCAGAAAGCGACCTTGACATCCTTGCCAAGAGTTTCATCAAGATATTTCTTGAGAGCGGTGATGACAATGGAGAGGTCATTTTTCTTCATCTGCTTTTCGATGTCTTCCATCGTGGCTTCGCCCTTCTTGAGCTTCTTCCAGGCAACTTTGCCTAAGTGGGACATCAAAACGACCTTGGCATCCTTCTTCAAGAGTTCAGCGATTGTCGGAATGGCAGCGCGGATACGATTGTCGTCCGAGATATCAGCACCCTTGTGCGGAACGTTGAAATCAACACGAACAAGGACTGTTTTACCAGTGACAGCAATATCCAAAACAGTTTTTTTCATAGTTTTTTCTCCTTTTTGATAAAAGAAAACGCCCATTTCTGGGCGCTTTCCGTTTTATGTTACGAAATGAGCTACCCTAATTTCTAAATGAGATTAGGCAAGTTCAGCGAAATACTTGATGGTACGAACCATTTGAGAAGTATAGGAATTCTCATTGTCATACCAAGAAACGACCTGAACCTGATAAAGTCCATCACCAATCTTGGTGACCATAGTCTGGGTGGCATCGAAGAGAGAACCATACTTCATACCGATGACATCGGAAGAGACGATTGGATCTTCATTGTAGCCGAAGGAGGCACTGGACTGAGCCTTCATGGCAGCGTTGATTGCTTCTGGAGTGACATCTTCACCCTTGACAACAGCGACAAGGATCGTGGTGGAACCAGTCGTGACCGGGACTCTCTGGGCAGAACCGATGAGTTTGCCATTGAGTTCAGGGATGACAAGACCGATGGCCTTGGCAGCACCTGTGCTGTTTGGAACGATGTTTGCGGCACCAGCTCTGGCACGTCTCAAATCACCTTTTCTCTGTGGGCCATCAAGAATCATCTGATCGCCAGTGTAGGCGTGAACAGTGGTCATGATGCCAGACTGAATCGGGAATGCATCATTCAAGGCTTTGGCCATTGGGGCTAAGCAATTGGTTGTGCAGGAAGCGGCAGAGATAACCTTATCTTCTGTGGTAAGGGTCTTTTCGTTGACGGAATAGACGATCGTCTTTAAATCCTTGCCAGCTGGAGCAGAGATGACGACTTTCTTGGCACCGGCTTCAACGTGAGCCATGGCCTTATCTTTGGAGGTGTAGAAACCAGTGCATTCCAAAACGACATCAACACCGATTTCTCCCCAAGGAAGAAGGTTTGCCTTTGGCTGGGCATAGATGGTGATTTCCTTGCCATCGACAGTGATGGAGCCAGGAACTTTGACTGTCTTTCCATCTTCTTCGAAGATTGGTTCCTTCGAGGTGACGGTGTGCTTTGCTTCACCGATATGACCGGCATATCCGCCCTGGGCGGTATCATATTTCAATAAATTTGCCAACATCTTAGGACTGGTAAGATCATTGATTGCAACAACTTCATATCCTTCAGCACCAAACATCTGTCTGAATGCCAAACGACCGATACGACCGAAACCGTTAATAGCTACTTTAACTGACATTTTAAATGTCCTCCTATTACGCCACTTATTATACTAACAAAAATAGAAAAATAAACCCTTTTTTATTATTTTTTCTATTTTTTTACCAGAAAAACCATTTCTTGCACTCTTTTAGCGTGTTTTTTGCATGTTTTTGCTTTTCTGCGTGCGAAGTTGTCATCAAAAAGGCCTCATCTTGTCTAAAATTGTCATTTTTAAGTTTTATTCATCGTATATCACGCGTTTTTGAAAAGAAATTATGCTCAAAACACGCAAATTAGGATTCTTGTGGATTTTTGGTCTGTGTATCTTCTTTTTCGATTTCCTCGGCCTGTGTGCGGATGTTCCTCAAAATATGGACAACGCCCGATTTGGTGATCGAGATATTGTCTGTCTCATTGATATATTCTGCCAATTCACGGTAATTGGCTTCGTTGAGCTTCCTTCTTGCTGAAATCACCGCCTTGGTCTTGTCATCCAAAAAATCGAAGTTTCTTCTCGTCAGGAAAAGGTCGATGGCATGCAAGTCCTTCTGAGATGTCATGCGCGTCTTGTTATAGTTGGCGGCATCGCAGATATTGAGTCGGTTGATGGTATTGCTATCATCCTTCATCATTCTTGCATTCTCGAACTCGAACATGGACTCCGTCGCTCCAAGATAAGAAAGGAAGACGGCAATCTGATCTGATTTCTTCAGATAGAGAACATGTCGATTCCTTCTTAATATATAACGGAAATTCATTGTCTTTTCATCTTTGAAGGTATCGAGCTTATGCACGATGGCCAAGGCATCATTCTTGTCCGAGAAAGCCATCTCCGCAAAATAGGACGTTTTATTCGAATTCGGATTGTTGACAGATCCGTTTGCAAGAAAACAGCCAACTAATAAAAACTTCAGATTCTTTCTTCTCAGGCCTTCCTTCGGCGGGATTCGAAAATAACCATCCTGCAGGATTTCCAAGTCTTCCATCATATGGTTGATCTTCTCATCTTTGACGCGGATGACATAAACAAGTCCACGCCCGAATCGGGTCACTTTCTCATATTGAATTTCCGGGGAAAGACCATAGCACTCCTTCAGACAGGCATAGATGAATTTGGCAATCAAGCCATCTTCCGTATGAAGCTGTAGATCTGTCGTCTGACCAAAGAAGCCCCCTGAGATGATGCCCCCGTTTCTCACAAATCCGGAAAGAATATATTTCTTCTCCTCCGTCGTATAAGTATTCGTGGTCAATTCTTCTTTGATCTGCCGAGCAAAGGACAATGTCTTCTCTACCATATCATTCCCTCTGGCTCAGCTGATGGATCATGCTTGCCGCAAGAGCCCCATCTCCAATGGCCGTCGAAACCTGGCGAAGCGGCGTCTTTCGGCAATCGCCGATGGCAAAAAGATTCTTGATATTCGTTTCAAGGGAAGCATCCGTCTTGATATACCCGTCATCCGTTTCCAGTGTCGGAAGATCAACAAATCCTGTCGATGGGATTTCTCCGACATAGAGAAAAAGTCCTTGGATGGATAAATCGATTTTCTCCATTGTTTCCTTATTCTGTATGCACAAAGAGGAGATGGACTCCTTTCCATCGCATGAGAGGACATCATAGGGCGCATAAAGAGATGTATTCTTCAGGTTCTTGAATTTCTCCACGACGCTTTCCTGGGCACGGAAAATATTTCGTCTTGCAATCAAGGAAACATGATTGCAGAGACTCGAAAGATAAATAGCCTCCTCAAAGGCGGCATTTCCTCCGCCGATGACAGCGACATCCTTTCCTTTATAAAAAGGACCATCGCAGATTGCGCAGCGTGAGATTCCTTTTTTCTGGAATTTTTCTTCCCCAGGAATCATAAAAGGCTTCTCCGAAAGACCGTTTGCCAAGATGACATAGCGAAAATCAGATGAGAAGCGGCTTCCATATTCGATATGGAAAGTCGAATCCTCATTCAGGGAAAGTCTTTTCACTTCCTTATAGATTGGCTGGATGTCAAAAGAAGAAATCTGTTCCTCAAGAAGATTTCCGAAAGCAGGCCCCTGAATTGCCTTCAATCCGGGATAATTCTCGATTTTCTCCGTCTTATTCACTTTTCCGCCGACAAGCTCCTTTTCGAAGCAGACCGGCTTCATTGCATAGCGTTTTAAATAAATGGCCGCACTCACGCCACCTGGGCCAAGGCCGATGATTGCCACTTCCTTTTCATCCACCATAAAGCACCTCCCCTTATCTTCGAATATCTTTTTCCATCTTCTGCAGTTTTTCCAGATCTGAAACCTCGTCTTCCTTCTTTTCCTCGCTCTTCTCTTCCTTCTTGATTTCGACAACGCTGAGATCCTGCAGGTAGAGATTCTTGATGAATGGATAGCGATCGAATGCATTCTTTCCCGAAAGGTGATACAGGACATGATTGATGACAATCAGAACAAGGCCGACGATGATGAAGGCAATCGCCATAAAAAAGGATTTGTAATTCGAATGGGACGACGTGACGTTTTCCGTTCCCATGATGAAAGCAGGATTTCTGAGCGGCTCGAGAACAGCACGGATGATGCCATATGCAATAAAATAGCCAAAAGCCTGATCCCCGTTGACATATCGATTTTTTTCGATCGCCGGGATACCCTGCGTCAGAAGGAAATAAAAGAGAATATTCACGACACCTTCGACAAGAAACAAGGGCGCAGCAACGCTTCCAGAGGGGATTTTCACGCCAGAAAGCATGCTCGAAGTTCCATTCTGCATGTTGTTCATGATGAAGGAAGGAAGAAAATTCCAAGCCTCCGGCGAAACGGCATGGCCGAAGACTTCCTGATTGAAGAAATTTCCCCATCGGCCAAACATCTGGGCAACAAAGATTGTCGGGACGGCAAAGTCCATCGCCTGAAGAATGGAGACGCCTTTTCTTCGAAAGAAGACAACCAGAACACCCGAGATGACGCCAAGTATGACGCCTCCCTGGATGGCAAGTCCGCCATTCCACAGGGCAAACATGTTTCCAAAGCCGGCCCAGAACCCTCGGTTCTGGAACACAGGAAGGAATTCAGCCTGGAACGAGGCAATCACATACCAGATTCTCGCTCCGACGATGCCGAGCGGGAAAGCCACAAGGAACACCGTATCGAAGAAATTCCAGTTATAGCCAGCCTTTCTGGCACGATAGTTCGACAAAAAGAAAGCGACGCCCGCTCCAAAAAGAATAAACAGGGCGTAAAACCTCACAACCGGATTCGAAGTCGGGAATCCATTGACATATGCTAGTGAATTCATTTAATCATCCTTCTTTGGTGTAACGACATTGGACTCTTTCTTTGGATAAGGTTCCGACTTGAGCTGCACGTTCGATTCATTCATGGCAGCCAAGGCATTCAAGACAGAAGCGTTGATGGAATTCTGTCTTCTTGCCCTTTGGTGCAGTTCGCTCAATCTCTTCTGGAATTCATAGCCGGTATCGTATCCGAAATCCTTCAGTTTGTAGTTCGTGACGGCTGTCTCCACAATCTCCGACATGCTTCTTGCCGCCGAGACAGGAAGCTTGATCAAAGGAACCGTCTCCCCTAAAATCTCATACTGATCCGTCTTCATGCCGATTCTTTCCAAAGGCTCTTCCTTCTTGAATGGCACAAGATGGATGACAAGGCGGATGCGGCTTTTATCCGCAAGCGAGTTGACTCCGAACATTCTTTCCACATTGATGATGCCGATTCCGCGCACTTCCATCATTCCAGAGATGCTTTCTGGGCAGCTTCCAATGAGGCTTCCGCGAACATTGGAAATATCAACACGATCATCCGCAATCAATCGATGGCCTTTTCGGATCAGATCAAGAGAGATTTCACTTTTGCCGATGCCGGATTCACCCAAAAGAAGAACGCCGATGCCATAAATTTCCATCAAGACGGCATGCAGGGCTGTTTTCGGAGCCAAGACTTCGGAAAGATAGACATACATATCCGAAGAGAGTGTCGAAGTATCCTGCCCCGAGGAGAACAAAGGGGCATTCATCTTCTTGGCAGCGCGCAAGACCGGTTCCGGACACTGGTTTCCCTGCGTGATAATGCAGCATGGGCATTCCGGATCGAAAATCTTCAAGCAGTTATGATACACAAATTCAGGATCCGAATCGTTGATGAGGGCAACTTCCTTGTTGCCGATCAGCATGATTCGATCTTTTTCGTGAAAATGGAAAATGCCGAGCAGTTCCACACCCGGACGATCCAATTTCGCGTATTTGACCGGACGATGCAAAGCCTGCAAATCTCCATTGATGACATTGAAGCCGAAATGATTGGCTAATTCTAAATTTGTGAGCATATCAAAAACCTCGTTCAACCATGAACATTATAGCAAATCGGCATCTATTTTTAACCCATATCGGGTCAATCTTCCACAAAACGCTTCTCGAGATACTTTTCTTTTTCGAGTTCTCGTTTCAGATAGTGGCCGGTATAGGACTTTTCACAGAGGAGAAGGCCGTCGATATTTCCCTCAAAGACAAGGTTCCCGCCTTTATCACCACCTTCCGGCCCCAGATCGATGACATAATCCGCACATTTGATGACATCCAGATTGTGCTCGATGACGACGACGGTATTTCCATTGTCCACAAGGCGGTTGAGGACGCCGATGAGTTTGTCGATATCATAAGGATGCAATCCCGTTGTCGGTTCATCCAGGATATAGAGCGTCCTGCCATCGCTTTTCCGTTCAAGCTCATAGGCAAGTTTCACTCGCTGCGCCTCGCCGCCAGAGATGGTCGTCGAGGATTGGCCAAGTTTCATATAGCCAAGCCCGACATCGACAAGCGTTTCGAGTTTCTTTTTGATGGATGGAACAGCGGAGAAGAATTCCAGTGCATCCTCCGCACGCATATCGAGAACATCCGCAATGGATTTTCCTTTATATTGAACAGCCAAGACATCATCGGAATATCTTTTCCCGTGACAGACATCGCATTCCACATAGACATCCGGAAGGAAGTTCATCGAAATGCGTCTGACGCCATCGCCCTGACATGCTTCACAGCGTCCACCTTTCACATTGAACGAGAACATCGACTTGTCCATGCCCTTGATTCTCGCTTCCTTCGTCGAGGCAAACACCTCCCGGATATCGTCAAAGACTTTGATATAGGTTGCCGGATTGCTTCTCGGCGTTCGTCCAATCGGTTCCTGAGAAACATTGATGACCTTCGAAATCAACTGAACATTCTCTATGCTTTCGCATTCGCCTTTTTCCGTCTTGAATCCCAATTCGCTTTTCACCGTCTTGTAGAGGCAATCATCGATCAGGGATGATTTTCCGCTTCCCGAGACGCCTGTGACACAGGTGAAGCAGCCAAAAGGAATATGGACATCGATATTCTTCAGATTGTGGCAATGGGCATGATGGATAGTCAGTGTCTTGGCATAGTTTCGATGAATGGATGGCTTGGCAATCATCCTTCGTCCAGAAAGATAATCGGCCGTGAGAGAGTCTTTATTTTTCATCAGTTCCTTTGGCGTACCCTGGAAGACAACGTTTCCGCCATGTTCGCCCGCCCCTCTTCCGATATCGACAACATAGTCTGCGGCAAGGATCGTATCCTCATCGTGTTCGACCACAATGAGAGAATTGCCAAGGTCCCTCATCTCCTTCAGGGTGTGAATCAATTTATCATTGTCTCTCTGGTGAAGACCGATGGATGGTTCATCCAAAACATAAAGGACACCTGTCAGTTTCGAGCCAATCTGGGTGGCAAGACGGATTCGCTGAGACTCACCGCCGGAAAGCGTGCTTGCCTGACGAGAAAGAGTGAGGTAATCCAATCCGACGTCGATCAGGAATTTCAGTCGATTCTTGATTTCGTTGATGATCAGATCGGCAATCTTATGCTGCGTCACAGTCAGTTGGAGATTCATAAAAAAGTCAAAGATATTCCCCAGTGACTTGTTGCACAGTTCATCGATGTTCAGTCCACCGACCCTTACAGAGAGAACCATCTTGTTGAGTCTTGCGCCATGGCAGGTTGAGCATTCATGCTCCGCCATGAAAGACCCATACCACTGCTTCATCCATTCGGATTTCGTCGTGTTGTAGAGTCGGTCGATTCTTCCCTTGAGGCCTTCCGTCACGTATTTGTTGATTTTTGATCCGTTGGATGATTCATAGATATAATGAACCGGTTCTGTCGGTCCATAGATGATGATATCCTTCTGCCTTTGGGAAAGTTTATTGAAGGGTGTGGTAGTCGAAATCTTGTATTTCTCCAAAACAGCATAGAAGTCATTCCATTCAATGGTGTCATGATTGTTTTTCGGAAGACAGGCCAAAGCCCCATCATCGATGGATTTCATGGGATCGGCAATCATGAGATTCGGATCCGCTTCGATATTGACACCCAAGCCATGGCAGTCCGGACAGCATCCGAGAGGATTGTTGAACGAAAAGAGTCTTGGTTCCAACGGAGGAACCGTGAATCCACAGATTGGACACGACTGATGTTCGCTATATAAAGTCTCTTTTCCATCGACGTCAATCAGGACATAGCCCTTAGCAAAATCAAGAGCTGTTCTCAAGGAGTCAAAAACTCGACTTTTATTCTCATCCGATAAGACGACTCGATCGATTGCAAAGGAAATGGTATGTTTGAGATTCTTGTCAAGAACAGGAACAGAGTCGTATCTCTTCAATGGCTGATCATCGATTTTTGCCCTGGAAAAGCCCGCAGCAAAGAATTTCTCCATCGTGGCAGCATGACTTCCCTTCTCATTCTGGACTATCGGTGCATAGATGGTCATTTTGCTCGAAAGATCATTCTCATAGACAGCGTTGAAAATCTGCTGAAGGGAGGTCGCCTGAATCGGAATATGATGTTCTGGGCAATAGCTGATGCCGATTCTCGAATAGAGAAGTCGAAGATAGTCATAGATTTCCGTCACCGTTCCGACCGTGGAACGGGGATTGTGGCTTGTAGTTTTCTGGTCGATGGAAATCGCAGGAGCAAGTCCATCAATGGAATCGACATCCGGCTTGGAAAAGTCACCCAAAAACATTCTCGCATAGGACGAGAGCGACTCCACATAACGTCTTTGTCCTTCGGCAAAGATGGTATCGAAAGCCAAAGTCGATTTTCCGCTTCCGGAGACACCTGAAAAGACAACCAACGCATTCTTCGGAATGGTCACATCGATGTTCTTCAGATTGTTTTCCCTGGCACCTTTGACGACAATATAATCCTTATAATTTTCATTCATACCTTTTTCCTCGACAGAAAAGAAGAAATCAGAGTTTCAGCAAGCCATCGGTATCGAGTGCGATTGCATTTCCTTTGATCAACGGAGCCACAAAAGAGAGATAGGATGGATTGATGTTGTCCATGGCCTTGTTGATATATTTCTTCGGTAAAGTGACGACTTTGTCGGAAACTTCTTCCAATTTGATTTTGGTATATTTCGGTGCATATTTGATGGAAGATTTTCTTCCTAAGGCAATCATCACGCCCGTCTCACCTTTCTTGGCAGCCTCATAAGCCTTCAAGGAAACTTCCTTGGATTCCTTGATATCGACCAAGGAAGGGAGAAACCCGCTTGAACGATTCAAGACGGAAAGTTCAATCGCACGGTTCTTGATGCCTTCCTTGTCTAAAAGACTGGCAAGATATTTTCCAACGCCACCGACCGTGACATTGTTGAATGCATCCTTTGTCCCACTGTCCGTGGCAATCAAAACGCCGTCCTTGTCACGGATGCCTTCGGAGACAACCACAAGGCAGCGTCCTTTCTTCTCATAGGTCGCCTTGACCTTTGCCAAGAAGTCCTGAACAGAGAACGGAACCTCGGGAACGAAAATATAATCTGGCTTTTGGCCTCTCTGACTGGCAAGGATGGCACTGGCCGCCACAAAGCCGGAATCTCTTCCCATCGTTTCGATGATGTTGACTCTTCCCTTCTGGTAGGTCTTATCGTCGATCGATGTTGCGATGACCGCATTGGCAACATATTTCGCTGCCGTTCCGAATCCTGGCGTATGATCACAGCCATAAAGATCATTGTCAATCGTCTTGGGAATGCCGATGACTTTCAGGTCCATGCCATAATCCTTGGCATACATGGAGATGCGATAGGCGGTATTCATCGAGTCGTTGCCGCCGTTGACGAAAAGATAGCGGATTTTATTCTTCTGAATGTTCTTCATCAGCTGCTTGGCAATAGGATCCGTGCTTTCAAGAGGAAGCTTTCTTCTCAAAGATCCAAAATAGGATCCCGGACGG
The DNA here is from genome assembly GCA_963660905.1 of bacterium. Lineage (GTDB taxonomy): Bacteria > Bacillota_I > Bacilli_A > RFN20 > CAG-288 > Enterosoma. The sequence continues at coordinate 59,862 of CAVKZJ010000004.1, forward strand.
TAATCCAAGCAAGGCAGAACCTCCTTCTTCACCTCGACGAGTTTGTCGTTGAGAAGGCCGGTCAGTCCATAAGGGGAAACAAAGAATTTGCCTCTTTCCTTGTCTTTCAGATAGGCATCGAACAGTCCCTGAAACGTCGCATTGATGACGGCAGTCGGACCGCCTGACTGAAAATAGCAGACATTGTTCTCACAATTCGTTCTCAAAGTTGGCATAATCAATTTTTTCCTTTCTTATGGCATCTTCCATATCTTTCTCTAAAGAAATCTCATCATCGAATCGATGACGATAACGATTTCTCATTGTAAAGTAGACTAAGGCGAGGAAAGTGACAAACAATCCCATCATGGTCAGCATCATTCCGATTTTGAAATTCGGAGAGGAATATTCCAAGACATAATGATGTTCGCCTTGCAGTCCTTCAAAGGAGATGAACCCACCCTGTGCCTTATAGGTTTTCACCTTTTCCTTCTTGCCATTCCTGTACTCGTACAAAGACCAGCCATCAGCAACCGGGTAATTCAAAACGACAAATTTGTCTTTGGAATAATTCGTTGTGAAATCGACTTCATCATCAACACGGCTATTGATTGTGATTTTTTCCTTTTTGAGATTGTCGATTGCTTCCTGATAGTCCTTGTTTCTCTGAACATAGAGTGTCGGAGCGCTCAGGCGAACGGGACTCTCCTTGCTGCCAGACTGAACGATTCCAAGAATCTTATAGACAGGACGGTCAGCATAATAGCCATGGGCCTGTTTGTATTCGGCATAGGAATGCTTAGCAAAGGAGATGCATTTGTCATCCTTATCGAAAAGTCTCCATTCGATGTTCTGCTGATTGAAGATGGAGATATAGCCTCCTGTTGTGGGATCGCTCGGATCCGCCTCTGAGAGAATCGGCGAGACATTTCCATAATTATCCACTGGAATGATGACAATCTTGGAATTATAGAGAAGATCGACGCTAGTTCCGATTTCATGTTCGATAAGGGTATCCCCTGCGGTGATGGAATTGGCGGCCTCCCAGGGATGGGCTTTCGCAAAGTCACTTTCGCATCCCGTCACTTTGGCATTCGTCGGATCGCAGACGGCATATTCTCCAGAAGGAGTATTCTCGGTTGCTGGCCAGTTGGCGCTGTAGACAATCATCTTGTAGCGGGATGGATAACTCGTGTTCTCCGAATAGATCTGAATGGCTCCACCGCTGCCCTGACGATACTTGTTGACGGTTCTCTGGGCGGCACGGAAGACATTTGCCTGGCCTGATAAGGTTTTTGAAGCATTTTCGATTTCAACGTTGTGTCCATTGATGTAATAGTTTCCGGCATTGTATTTTCCCTGACTGAGGAACGTCTTGTAGTCGCTATCGGGAAGCATGGCTGCTCGAAGAAGAGGATATTCGTTCTCATCTTCATAAAGGTTGTACGTCGGCTCCTTATCTTCTGAGAATCCGCTCGAGCCGAGCCAATATTCATTGATGACCTGATCATAGGCAAAGGCAAAATCGACGAAATTGGTATTCACATATAAGGAACGGTTGCACTTGTCCGATTTGAGATAGTCAATCAATTCGGAGGAATAATTCACGCCGAGTTCCTTCATCTCCTCAGTGGACAGCGTCGTGACATCCTTATAGCCATAAGGGATATCATAATCACTCGCCCAGGTTTTGCTTTGGTTATATGGATACGCGCGCGGCGTGCCTAAATGAGTATAGTTCTCACGGTCATTGACATAATTTGGATCAACGCGGTCGACGATATAATATTTCGTTCCCAAGAAGGTTTCCAGATTGTATCTTCTGTTATGAACACCCATCGACCAGTTGTGATACGTATACGGGATACGGCTGCGGTCGAGGAAGTTCTGCGCCTGATAAGCATAGACCGAATGGAAAGCACCCAGTCCCTGGTATCCTTCACGCAGGGATAGGTTGATGTTTCCACGATCCGCTGACGTATTGTAGATACGATAGTAGTCATTGTTGTTCTCATCGCTCTTGAGCATCTCGACGATTTTGCTTTCCACCGAGATATTGGAATTCTGACTGGCGGAAGAAAGCCCCTGTCCCTGAATCGTGAGATTGGCCATCACGATGATATCGATGCTCGAAAGAAGGAACATCACCTTGGAGAATTTTCTCTTATGATAGAAATGACGGAGGATGAAATAGCAGACAACGACCCAGACAAGGCTTCCTGGAATGAGAATCATCTTATAGTCCCATTCCGAAGAAGAGAAATGGCTCGGATAGAGATTGACTTCATAAATCATCAAAAAGCAGGAGACAGCCATCAAGAGCGTCGTGATGACAAAGGAAAGATCGAGATAGGTTCTTGGAATCTCTCTTCTTCTCTCAATGCTTCTTAGGTCATAGACGATCATCCATGCAATCGGAATGATGAACCATCGAGCATAGGCGACGGTGAATCCGGAAAAAAGATAGAATCCAAGAGGAGTGAAAAGAAGAAGAAGGGTCAAAGCGATTCCGATGAGATGGGAATACTTTCTCTGCTTAATTGAATCCACCAAGGCAACAAAGAACATCAATAAAAGAGGCGTCGTCGCATATAGGCCGGCAGCGAGATTGTCATACCAATAGACATTGAGCAGATTGGAATAGTAGCATCCGTCATAGAGGAAAAGAAAATTCAATAATGGCGTCACCTGATTATGGGCATTGCTGCTTGAGAAGGTGAATAAGGCATCCAATTTAGCCTTGAAGCCTTCCGCGGAGAAGAAATTTTCCAAATAACTCGCTGAAGAGACTCTTGGCATCTGCGTCGCCATCGAGACACCCGGAAGAAGCGTGAAGCATCCAAGAAGGACCGCCACGACAAAGCTGAGGATGCCGATTCCCAACGTATCCCAATTCTGCTGGGCATCTCTTGTCTTGATTGTCTGGAAATAGCGGAAGATGCTATAGAAGAAAGCACCGAACATAAATTCGACAAAGAAGAAATAACTTGTCATGGCATTCAGGAAGAAGCCGACGAGGAAGATTCTCGGATCGCGATCCTTGAGGATTCTCTCAACCCCAAGGAAGACCAATGGCAGGAAAGCAACCGAATCAATAAAATGGAACCAGAGATAGGAAAAGGAATAGGCACTGAAGCCAAAACAGAGGGCGCCGATGCCTCTTGTCTTATCCGAATAGCCAAAGGAGCCAAGATACCAGTAGAAGAACATGCCGGCTATGACCATCTTGGGAACAAAACTCAATCCCTGAAGAACCAAAAGCCAATCACGTGGAAAAATCAGGCAGAGAAGAAAGAAGGGGTCGAAAAGATAATAGAAGCTATTTCCGCCGATATTGTCGATTCCCAAAAAGATGCTTCGATCCCAGGTCGGAAAATGACCGGTTCGGAAAAAGGTATGCCAGTCATCATAGCCGTTGAAAAGGAATGTCATCTCCTGAAGAGTATAGTCCCCGCCAAGCGGAACGGTAAAAGAATTGCTGACCCAGGTATAGCCAAAGCAGGCAATAGCGACGAGGACAAGCAAATAAAAAGTCAGCATGGCATGGGAAGGGTGGAAAAATGTGTTCTTGAGCCATTTTAGACGATTCTCGAAATATTCCCCGATGGAATGAAGAATCTTGTTTCCTTGATAATAGACCGAGTTCATATGTGATTTATCCTTATATATATGACACTATATTTAAGCACGAAAAAGAAAGATAATCTACTTAGAAACAAAATGTTTTGTATATAATAATCTTATGCGGATATCTTCATTCATAAATCGTATCCAGCGATTCGTAGAAAGTCTCTTCTTCCCTCTTTTGATTGGCTTATTTTCCTTTCTATGCTGGGCAGTTCCCATGCAGTATGCATTTCCATTTTTGATTCTTTATGTCCTTTGCTGCATTCTTCCGCTATTCTGTCAGAACGGAAAAGGATATCTTCCTCTCTTCTTCTTCATGATCATCGTCAGCAACAGGGACATTCATTTCATGGGCGGCATTTCCCCTGTGTTCATCATCGCACTTTCTTTTGCCACCATCTCATTGATTGCATATATAATTGTTCATAAGCCAAAATTTTCATCCGGCAGCATTTTCTTTTCCTTGCTTGCCCTTTATTGCATCTTCCTTCTTTCCTTTTTTGTCGCCAGCATAAACAATACGAATACGGGAAAAACAGGCATTTTATATCTTATCGGCTTTTTCGTGCTGTTGGCATTCCATGCACTGATCAATTCCGTCATAGGCCAGGAGGAAAGTCTTCAGTATTTCTCGATGACGTATTCCATCTTTGCCGTCTATGCTGCCCTGGAGGTGTTTATCGTTCTCCTGAAAGATTCCTCTTTGGCCTTGGCAAGCAGCAATTTTTCTCTCGGATGGTCCTACACTCGAGAAACCGTTTCCAGTTTTTTGACGTTCTCTCTTCCTTTCTTCTGCATTCTCATCCATGAGAAAAAGCCTTTCTGGATCCTGCCGATGATCTTTGTCTTCACCGCCTTGCTCTTCCTTTCGACGGATTCCGGACTTTTATCCATTCTTCTTTTTGTCATTCCGCTCGTCATTCTGACATTGAAGGACTATTCAAAATATTCGCCTTTCTTCATCATGTTCGTTCTTCTTCTGATCGGTTCTGTCTTCGGCATCCTTTTTGCTGTCAATCCAGATTTCAATCAAAGAATCGTCACAGCCGTTCAGCGACTGAATTTCGTTTCGGATTTTTCGATTGATTTCTATTCTCCTTATGTTAAAAAATTCCTATTGAACCCTCCGCTTGGCTCTTCGATCATCAGCCTTGTCAATGAAAATGGAACACTGAGCCTTGCCAATTCCACCCTTCTTTCGACAGCCATCATGGGCGGAATCATCGGACTTGTGAGTTATCTCATCTTCAAGTTCTTTCTCTATTGGAATTTTGTCCAAAAGCAGTTGGAAGGAAAAAGTTTCTATCTCATCTTCCTTTTGAATATCGAGCTGATCGGATTGATTGACAATACAATCTACAACCTAGCGATCCTAACCGTCTTCCTTTTATCCACCAGTGCCTTCTTGCAATCGAACAAACCAGATGATGTTCGAATCCATGCGGATTATTTTATGAACAAGGATCTGCCAAGAATGGATCCGACCACTCGATTCGAAATCGAATCATGACAAGAAATGAGGAAACAAAAATGAAAAAAGAATATAGTTATGGTGCAGTCGTCTATAAAAAGGAAAAAGGCGAAATCCATGTCTTGATTGAGCATATGGCATTAGGCCATACCTCTCTTCCGAAAGGCCATATCGAAAAAGGGGAAACACCCTATGAATGTGCTCTCAGGGAAATCAAGGAAGAAACCAATCTGGATGTGAATCTTGACACTTCCTTTTCCTATACCATCACCTATTCTCCAAAAGAAGATGTCATCAAGGATGTCACATTCTATCTCGCCACTGTCAAGGAAGAGAACCTCATTCCTCAACTCAGCGAAGTCACTTCTTTGGAATGGATGGAAATCAAAAAGGCCATCCATGCTGTCACCTTTCAGACAGACAAGGATACCCTATTATCGGCATATCAGCATCTGACAGCATGAAAACAGAAAAACAGATTCATGACAACATGTCCAGAATCAAGGGAAAAGACACATCCATCGAACTTCTTTTGAGAAAGGCACTCTATCATGAAGGATATCGCTATCGGAAAAATGTAAAGACCTTGCCTGGATGTCCGGACATCGTCTTAACAAAATACAAGATTGCCATTTTCTGTGATGGCGATTTTTTTCATGGCTATGATTTCATGAAGATAAAGAAAAATCTGAAGCACAACAAGGAATACTGGGAGAAAAAAATTTCCGACAATCAAAAACGAGACATGAAGGCTGACGAACAGCTCGTCAGCCTTCATTATCTCGTCTATCGTTTCTGGGAGCATGAAATCAGGAATGATTTACCCAAAGTCCTTCATGAAATCGAGATGGGCATCCTTGAGCAGGAAAGAATGCTAGAGTTCAAGGAATAACGCAAACTTGAAATCCGTATCTGCATAGATGGCATGGAGTCCGCCTTTGGCAAAGGCGAAATTATCTCCTGCCTGCAAGAAATAATCCTTTCCTTCATACGTCAATGTCGCTTTGCCATCCAAGACGAAGAGAAGTGCTTCTCCCGGGGCCTGATGCTGATCGAGTGCGCAGCCTTCCGACATGGAAATCAACGACAATTTGGATTTCTCAGAATGGAAGATGTCCAAGTTGATGATTTTCCCTTTCTGATAAGGAAGCAGTTCCTTCAACTGAAAAAGATTTCCAGGTTTTATCAATTCTGTCATTTTTGTTCTCTCCTTTGTGAATTGGAATTCGATATAAAGAATACCATCATCTGTTTCTTTTTTTGCCATCTCATCCGAATCAAGAAGAAGCACATCGCCTTGATGGACTCCCCGATTCGAAATCATGCCACGACCAGCTAGAACATAGACCAGAGTCGGGTTTGGATAGCTTTCCTTTGAGATATCCGTCTTCTTCCCCAAGGAGAAGACTTTGGCTTCTGACGTGATCGTCATCGAAATCGTCAGTTCATCGATAGGCGGATTCTCTTTAGAAAAAGAAAAAATTTGACCTTTGATAATATTCATCGCAAAGATTATAACAAAACGAAAGGAAAATTGTGAACAAATATGCAAAAAAGGGCAAGCGCCCTTTTTTCAATCAAAGCACAGCATCAAGGAATTGTTTCGTTCTCTCTTCCTTCGGAGAAGAGAAAATCATGTCCGGAGAACCTTTTTCTGCAATCTTTCCTCCATCAAAGAAAAGAATCGTATCAGAGACATCCTTAGCGAAATTCATTTCATGGGTGACAACGACCATTGTCATTCCTGAAGAAGCCAAATTCTTCATGATAGAAAGAATTCCCTTGACCATCTCTGGATCCAAAGCGGAAGTCGGTTCATCAAAGAGGATGACATCCGGACTCATGGCGAGCGTTCTGGCAATGGCGACTCTCTGCTTTTGTCCTCCAGATAGCTTGATTGGATATTCCATGGCCTTATTTTCCATTCCGACCTGGGCTAAAAGCATCAATGCATTTTCCTTGGCTGACTTCTCATCAAGATTTTTTAGGTCAACCAATCCCATCATCACATTTTCCAAGATCGTTTTGTTCTGGAAAAGATTGAACGTCTGAAAGACCATTCCGACCCGCATTCGCATCGCATTGAGTTCTTTTTGTGAAATCAGGACATCATAGATTTCTTTCTCTTTCTTGACTTTCTTCACTCCGAAGATCTGCTTTCCTTCAAAAAAGATCTTTCCACTGGTCGGCTTCTCAAGAAGATTCAGACAGCGCAAGACTGTGGATTTTCCACCTCCGGATGGTCCGATGATGGAATAGACTTTTCCTTTTTCGACATCAAAGGAAATATCATCCAGGACAAGAAGACTGTCGAATGATTTCGTCAATCCTTCCACGTGGAACAAGATGTTATTTTGTGACATAGCTATTCAACCTCTTTTCAATGAAGCGAATCAAAAGAGTCAGCAGGGTCGTGATGAAATAATAGATCAAGGCAGCGACAATCAGAGACTCAAAAACACGATAGGTGCTCGCCTTGATGGCATCGGCAACATGGGTGATATCCGCAATGCCGATTAAAGAAACAATCGAACTTTCCTTGACCAGTGTGACAAATTCATTGCCGATGGCCGGAATGATGTTGCGAAACGCCTGTGGAAAGACAACATGTCTCATGGAATAGAATTTCGAAAAGCCCAAAGAACGGCAGGCTTCCATCTGTCCTGGATCGACAGAGGAGATGCCTGAACGGAAAATCTCTGCCACGTAGGCCGAGGAATTCAAGGAAAGTGCAATCAATCCCGCTGTATAGGCACTGACGTTCCATCCCAAAAGGAGCGGAACGCCATAGAAGAATAGATAGAGTTGAATCAAGGAAGGAGTGCCACGGAATATGGAAATGTAAAATGCAGACAAAGATCTCAGCCATTTTTTATCAGAGATTCGTCCAAGATTGATGACAAATCCGATCAAGGTTCCCAAAATGACCGTAAATACCGAAAAGCTCAATGTGACCAGAGAACCCTTCACGAATCTGGAAAACTGATCAAAGACTGGCTTGAAATCCAGGTTATAGGCAAGGACATGCATAAGCATTCTCTTCTTAAAAGATTACGAAGCGGATTTGGCTTCCTCAGCCGCCTTGTTGTACAAAGAAGACAATGTGCCATCTTTCTTGGCATCGGAAATCACTTCGTTGACCAACTTGATCAAGGAAGATCCGGTATCCAGTTTCGTTGCAATGCCATAGCTGGCCTGATCATTGAAATCCACGGTGGTCAACTTCTTCAATCCAGAGGTTCTAGTGATGATGGCATCTGCAACGGAGGATTCCACAACCAAGGCCTCAATCTGATTGGCCTGAAGAGCCAAGGTAAGATCGGCAACGGATGTAACCACCATATTGGAGGAATTCCACCCTTTTTCCTGAATGTAGTCCGCCTGGACAGTGCCCTGCTGTGCACCGCACTTTTTGGTTTTCAGAACATCCATCGATTCGATTTCGGTGGAATCTTTGACAAGAACAGCCGTCGTCGTGTCATAATAGCCATCCGAAAAGAGGACAGATTTGCTTCTCTCCTCATCGATCGTCATCGCAGCGGCGACGAGGTCGACTTTATCTGTCTGAATCGCGCCGATCAGACTGTCAAAGGACATATCGCTCCATTTGATGGTGAGATCGATGTTGTATTCTTTTTCGATTTTCTTCTCAATCAGGGAAACGACATCCACATCAAAACCGATGATGTTTCCGCTCGCATCCGTATATTCGAATGGAACATAGGTGGCTTCCGTACCGACTGTCAGAATTTTCGTCGAAACGATTTTCGAAAGAACATCTTCCGACTTTTTGCATCCCGTCATGGAGAGAAGAGAAAGAAGAGAAGCAGCAACTTTGATCGTCTTGGATAGTTTCATGATATACCTCCTTACTGGTGAATGAAACTTTCCTTTTAAGAGTTAAAAAAAGTCCTCAAACTCCTAAAAAGAAGTCTAAGGACGCATGACACGTGGTACCACCTTAGTTCATCATCTACTATCAACCTTCATAGATGACCTTCAGAATATTTTCAGATTCCTAGCGATGACGGGCTTCCCGGCAATCATTACTTTATTTCCTGATTGCAGCTCCAAGGCTCGTTCCCAGTCCTTAATCACCGTCCTCCCATCAACGACGGCTCGCTTTGGATGTATCTACTGGTACTACTCCTCTTCGTAGCTTTGCCCGAAAGTATAGCGATATTCTCTAAAAAAGTAAAGACAGAAAATGAAAAATTGTTTTCCATATCAGCATGAAAGGGCATTCGCATAAAATCTGAAAAGAAAGTATAAAAAGCAATAAGAAGACATCAAACTTTTGAGTCGAACACGAAATCGTTAAATTTTCATGTCAAATAAAAGGCTGCCCGAAGGCAGCCCGATAACAGACGATAGAAGCGATTAGAACTTGTGGTTCTGGAAGGCCTTGAGGCCGAGGTATTCAGCCTGATCGCCAAGTTCTTCTTCAATGCGAAGAAGCTGGTTGTATTTGGCCATACGATCTGTTCTGGAAGCGGAACCAGTCTTGATCTGACCAGCGTTGACGGCAACAGCCAAATCAGCGATGGTGGTATCTTCGGTTTCACCGGATCTGTGGGAGACCATGCAGGTATAGCCATTGGTCTGAGCAAGACGGATGGCATCCAAGGTTTCGGTCAAAGTACCGATCTGGTTGACCTTGATAAGAACAGAGTTGGCAACATCGTTGACAATTCCCTTCTTGACGAATTCAGGATTGGTGACGAAGAGATCATCGCCGACAAGCTGGATTTTCTTTCCAAGTCTCTTGGTGAGTTCTTTCCAGCCTTCCCAATCAGATTCTGCAAGACCATCTTCGATGGTGACGATGGAAGGATAGTCGGAAACCAATTTTTCCATATACTGGATCATTTCTTCGGTTGTCTTCTTTCCTTCGCCGGACTTCTTGAGGTTGTAGACGCCATTGCCTTCATAGAATTCAGAGGAAGCAACGTCCATACCTAAGAAAATCTGTTCGCCGAGAGTATAGCCAGCAGCCTTGACAGCTTCAGCGATCAAAGCAAGAGGCTCTTCATTTCCTTCTTTGCAGGAAGGAGCGAAACCACCTTCATCGCCGACACCTGTTTCATAGCCATGAGCCTTGACGACTTTCTGTAAGGCGTGGAAGCATTCAACACCTGCTCTCAAGCCTTCATGGAAGGTCTTGAAGCCAGCAGGAATGATGAAGAATTCCTGGAAATCGACTGTGGACTGTGCGTGGGCACCGCCATTGATGACGTTCATGCATGGAGTTGGAAGGACCTTGGCATTGACACCACCGATATATTTATATAATGGCATGTCGAGGGATTCAGCAGCTGCTCTGGCGACAGCGAGGGAAACACCCAAGATAGCATTGGCACCCAAGTTCTTCTTGAATGGTGTGCCATCCAACTTGAGCATGGTTTCATCAACCAAGACCTGGTTATAGGCATCAAGACCGATGACGGCTGGAGCCAACTTGGTGTTGACATTCTCAACAGCCTTCAAGACGCCTTTGCCACCGAAACGGGACTTGTCACCATCTCTGAGTTCCAAAGCTTCGCTTTCACCAGTGGAAGCACCGGAGGGAACAATAGCTCTAGCCTTGGTTCCATCATCCAAAAGGACTTCGACTTCGACAGTCGGGTTGCCACGGGAATCAAGGACTTCACGACCATGTACATTGACAATATTAGCCATTTTAAAAATCTCCTTTATTTATGACCGCTAGTATTATAGCCGAATTTTTTTCTTTGTAAAACATTTATGAAAAGAAAAGAGGCATTTATCATACATAGTATGATAGCCTCAATGCATGGGAAATGCCAAAAAGCCTTCTTTACTCATGCCAAATAGTTTTCCAATGCTTTTTATGAAAGAGACAAAAGAATCTTTCTTAATTCATCGTAAAGAGGATGAATTTCACTCGGCGTGTATTTATTCCATTCCTCTAGGTTGTCTTCGATCATATCCATTCTCAGCTGGGATGCGGAAATCAGAATATCGCTCCGATCAACTTTATGAATGACAAGGTTCTTTTTTCTTTCAGGAGAAAACCAGTTTTCAATTTTCTCTTCTTTTCCGGAGACAAAGAGATCCGGGTCCCTTTTTTCGGATTGAAAGATTGTCTTGAAAAGATATTCTCCCCATTGTGGGACATTTCCCACTCCGATATCCGGCAAAGGAAGAATCTCGACATCCTTTGGATACACTAAGGAAATCATACTCTTTCTCTCCTCGAACGTAAATGGATTCTCCTTTGTCCTCATCTTGTCGCTCGAACCGACAAGGACGATGGTTTTCTTAGCATATTTCATCGAATCTTCTATCAAAGACTTATGTCCGTTATGAAAGAGCTGAAATCTTCCAACAACGAATCCGATGTCAAAAACTTTTTCTGACATATCAGAAATGCTCTTTATCTCTTTCAAGTCGAAAAGCGATTGATCTCTTCAGGTAGGAAAGATATTCTTCATTGTCCGACATGGTTTTTCCAGGTGCATCGGAAACCTTCGCAACCGGTCGGCCGTTGACATACTGTAGCTTAATGACGATATTCAACGGTGGAATCATCGTATCATTGGTAATGTAGGTGCCGATGCCAAAATTGACTCTTGCCTTATCCTTGAAATAATCATAAAGTTTCTGTGCTTTGTCGAAATTCAGGGAATCGGAGAAAAGAAGTGTCTTTGTCTTCGGATCGACCTGATATTTCTTATAATGGGCAATCATCTTTTCACCCCAGACATAAGGGTCCCCGGAATCATGGCGGACGCCATTGTAGTTATTTACCATAGAGCGATTGAAATCAAGAAGGAAGAGATCCGTCGTCAAGGTATCCGTCAGGGCTGTTCCATTGTCTCCCTGATATTCGCTATACCAGTCTTTGAGAGCACAATGATTCGTATAGGCTAACGGTATTGAATCGATGCCCTGATACATCTGCACGAATTCATGCGCATATGTGCCGATTGGCTTGAGGTGATATTTATAGGCAAAATAGACATTGCTTGTTCCAATCATATTGGGACATTTTTCCTTGAGCTGGCAGATGACATCATCCATCCATTCTCTGGAAAGTCTTCTTCTGGCACCGAATTCGGCAAACGAGAACGTATAGATTCCATCTTGGAATTTTTTGATTTTCTCTTCCAGTTTGGCCTGGGCACTCTTTTTCAGTTCCTCATAGTCATATTGGAATCGGAAATAGACTTCTGAAATGATTTCCAAAAGATAGATCTCAAACTGCATACTGGAAAACATCGGTCCACGCACGATGACTTTCAGTTCTCCTTTTTCATCCAGTGAGGTTGTAACATAATCACGTATCGGATGATATAAACGAAGAAATTCCACATAGTCATTCTTTATAAAGCGGATGCTTCTTAGATAATCCAATTCATCCTTCGTAAAAGAAAGTGTGCAAAGATGATCAATCTGCTCATTGATTTCCTCGAGCATTTCCTTAGTAAAGACAATGTTCTCATTTCGGCACTTAAAATGGTATTCTCCCGTCAAATCCGTATGCTGATGGAAAATGACCTGATCCATATTGAATTTATATAGATCTGTATCCAGTAAAGATTCGACAATCGGCTGTAACTTCATATATTTATACCTCAATATTTTCCTGTGGGTGGTTATTCTATCATTTTTATTCACGTACGTATAGCGATGAAAATCAAGATGACTGTCACCAGTTCCAGGAAAGAAGACACATTTTCTTAAGAAAAAATCACTATTGAATCAGAGAAAACAATAAGGAAAGCCATGCATGGAAGTCTTCATGAGAGAAGGAAGTGAAGATCCTCCGTGTTGATATTCATGATGGCACCATCGCCTTCCTGAATGACACTGGAAAGATCCTTTTTCTTTCTTTGAAGCTGGATGACTCTTTCCTCGATGGTATTTTTGCTGATCAGCTTGAAGACAGTCACATTTCTCTTTTGTCCGATGCGGTGGGCTCTATCCGTCGCCTGATCCTCAGCCGCCAGATTCCACCAGGGGTCAAGATGAATGACAATATCCGCTCCGATAAGATTCAATCCGGTTCCACCCGCCTTGAGGGAAACAAGCATGACAGAAATATTCTCCTTGGTATTGAAAGATTCTCCTTGAATGAGTCGATCCTTCGCCGACGTCTCACCGGTGATAAGATAGCTCTCGATTCCATTTTCTTTCAAGATTTCCTTCATGTGCTCAAGAGTCTTGGCAAAGAAAGAGAAGATCAGGACTTTGTGTCCATTGAGAATGGCAGACTTGGTCATTTCGAGGCATGAGAGAAGTTTTTCGCCGATGGCTGGAAAATCAGAAAGGAACATGCTCGGATCCACGCAGATTTCCCTGAGCCTGGTGATTTCCGCAAGAATCGAAATCTTATTCTTATTCGAATCAAGGCTGTTCCTTGCATTTTGGATATAGGCATCATAGAGTTCCCTTTGCTTGTCATTGAGATTGATCATGATTGCCTGTTCTTCCTTCTTTGGGAGATCCTTGAGCACGTCTTCCTTCTTTCTTTTCAGCACGAAGGGTGCGATCTTGTTCATAAGATCCTGTTTCTGATGTGGATTCTCTATGGATAGTTTTCCATAGATTTCCTTAAAGGAAGAATACCCCATCAGATAACCCGGCATGAGGAAATCGAAAATCGACCATAAATCCGCTAGGGAATTCATGATTGGCGTACCTGTCAGAACGAATTTATGCTCCGCATAGATTTCCTTGACCGCCTTTGTCTTCTTCGCATAGACATTCGAAATATTCTGTCCCTCATCCAAGATGAGATAGGAAAATGCATATTTTTCGAATTCATCGAGGTCGTTTCGCAAAGAATCATAAGAGACAATATAGACTTCCTTCTTATTCGGATCGATTTCAGAAAGAAGAGTTTCCCGATTCGTCTTGTTGCCATCAAAGACATAGACTTTCTCAGACTTGTCCCATCTTGAAAATTCATTTTCCCAATTGTAGATCAAAGCCTTCGGGGTGACAATCAATATCGGTTTTTCTTCCTTGCAGAGAGATAGAAGGGCGATGATTTGCAACGTCTTTCCCAAACCCATATCATCAGCCAAAATGCCGCTGAGGTTGTGCCTGGAAAGCGTATAAAGCCATTTGATGCCATCTTCCTGGTAGGGACGAATCGTCTTTTTCAAAGAAGGGGAAAGAGGAATCTCCTGATTCTTGAAGTTCTTGATTTCGTCAAACAGATCTTTCACTTCTTTCGAATAAAGAAGACTCACCTCATCGCTCTGATACGTGGAAAGCTTCAGTGCCTCATAAAGAGGCAATCTTTCTTTCGTCAGGGATGTCAATGAAAATTCATCGGCAATCCTCTTAAAAGAAAGAGAGTCTGTCTCATCAAAGGAAATGAAGGAATCCTTCATTCGGACATACCTCTTCTTCTCACGGTAAGCGGAGAGAATCTTTTCCATTTCATCCTTGGAAAAACGATCGGAACCAAAATCCATATCGAGCCAATCGATATTGTTCTTCAGCTGGATGCGGATATTCCCAACGCCGTTCACTTTCCGATGAACGAGATTATCGCTCAGATACAAGGAACATGTCTTCTTCAGTGGATAGAGATCTTCCTTCAAAAAGGCAAGAATCTTCTCCTGGGATTCGAATTTCCCGTTTTCCGGTAGTTCGAAAAAGGAAAGAGCCGAAAGAAAATTCTCCATCTTCTTTTCCCCGATCGGAAGAGACTTGAATTCCTCCAAACTCACCTTATTTCCATCAAAAAAGTATTCTGTCGAAAAGGAAAGTGCATCCTCATCGAGATAAGTGACGTAATATTTGATTTCACATTGACGGATTCGATGCTTTTTCTGATATTCCTCTTTTCCTTCCACCTCATCAAGGCAAGGGAGGATATCTTCGGAGATTTCCTTGACAAAAAGCGAGTAGGGAAAATCAGAATGTTCATGGATGAAGGAAGAGAGCATCGCCTCTCTTTCATTCCGAAAGGAAAGAAGAGAAATCCTTCGTTCCTCTTCCTGAAGGAGAATCGCTTCTGATTTTTCTGCTATCAGAACGCCTTTGAGATATGGGACAAGGCTCAGATTCCCTTCCTCATCCACATGGATTGTCACTTTCTCTTCTTCTTTGTCGATCAGATAAAGCTTTTCATCGAGATGCACTTCTCTTCCTTTCATCAGGAAGAGAAAATCGACCAATTCCTTTTTATTCAGAGGAAGTGCCACATCCTCTTTTTCTTCATGAGAAAGTAAGCATCCCTGCAAGAATGAGATGACTTCCTTTTCCTCATCCATTATGTTTTCCATCGATAGGGAGAAAATATCTTTATAAAAAGAAATTCTTCCCTTGGTCTTTAGGCACTGCAGGAACTGCGGCGTGCTTTTGGCAAAATATTGTCGATTATGGATCTCAACTTTGATGCGGAGGAAGAAATTATCTTCATTTCTTCCTAGGAAATAAGAAAGATTGATTTTTTCTGGCGTCTTGATCATCTTCTCTTCCTGTGTCTCGAGCAATTGGTCCGAGAGGTTCTTGATGAGGGGAAGATATTTGTTTCGCAAAAGGACATAGTCCTTCGAAAGACTGGCCAAGGAGGAAATCTCATCATAATGAAGAGCGTATTTCTTCTTTATTTCCTCATTTGTCATCTTCTTTTCTATTTCATGGATATAGCAGGCCAATGAAAGGGAATAGAGATCTTCCTTGCCCATGAGGTTCTTGATTTTCCGATCATTGGAAACCTTCAACGAATGATAGATTCCCTTCTTTTGATCGATTGCCTCATAAAGAAGCGAAGAGGAGTCCTTCTCAAAAGAAAAGACAATCAAAAGATCCTTCAGGCTTTCATAGAAAGCCAAGGCATTCTCATCGTCTTCGATTTTCTTTTTATAAAGTGCGATTTCCTCTTCATCAATATCAATCAAAAACATGGTCTTCTCCTTGATAGATCGTTAGACACGATTCTTCCAACAGGTGATTCTTTGCCAGTGTCAGAAGATAGTCTCTTCTTTTTTCTTCGCTCCGATAGGAATATTCCTTCATGGAAGAAGAGAAAAGAAGATCTTTTTTTATCTCCGGATAGCAAGAGATGCAAAGATAGATGTCTTTTGAATCCGAAGTCTCTCTTTGGCATCTTTTTTCCAAGGCCGAAAGAAGATAGGTCGCATATTCATCTTTATATTTTTCCTTGATGAGAGAGGAAAGGGATGTAAATTCATCCAATGTGAGATATTTGAGAATCTCTTTTTTGCTTTCGCCTCCCTGGATCAGAAGATAGGGCTTTTCAAGGTGGTTTGCTTCCACAACCCGGGAAAGATAGTTTTCCTGTTCCTCTT
Source organism: bacterium (assembly GCA_963660905.1). Classification (GTDB taxonomy): domain Bacteria; phylum Bacillota_I; class Bacilli_A; order RFN20; family CAG-288; genus Enterosoma. The sequence continues at coordinate 76,233 of CAVKZJ010000004.1, forward strand.
TCTCCTCATCGGAGAGAAGGGAATAATACTGATAGAACTCTGAGAAATTCACGCTATTGGCAAAAAGGAAATTATGATAGGCAAATTTCAATAAGGAGAAGAGTTTCTCTTCCTTTGCAAAAGAGATGATCTTCTCATAGCATTCCTTGCTGATGAGAATATTCTTATTCCGCAAAAAGGCGATGAGGATCTGTTCTTTCTTCCTTTTGAGCAGGGCATAGATGACCATATCGAAAAGGGTATACTGATCGAGGCTATTCTCCGCAATATAGAGAAAGGTCGAATCAGATAAAGAATCGGCAATCTGTTCGATTCTCGAGGCAAAGATTTCCCTTAGGAGAGGATTATCCTGGGAATTGTATTCATCCACGAATTCCTGGTTGACGCCCAGAGTGAAGTGTTCATCCCTTATCGCCTTGACCAAAAAGGAAGTCGCCTCTGGTCTTTTTCTCATCAGGAGCCAAAAACTGCCGAAGAGTCTCGAAAAATGACTTTCATCCATCTTGAGAGGCTTTGTAAAAGATAAAAATCGATCACCGAGCTTCTTTCTCTCCGAAAGGGGATAGGCTCGATAGGCATCACGGAAAAGATTGGCAATGGTCCGGACTTTTTCCATCCCGAGCCAGGAAAGATAATTCTCCAAATAGATTTTTTGGGCAATCGAAAAAAAGTCATCCGGAGAATCATACATCTTGACGATAAGAGAAGTCATCTTTTCAGAATACTTGTAGGAGGTTAATTTTTCAGATTCCATATTTCTTTTTTTGCCGAATGCATCGGACATTTCATTATAAGTCAATTTTCAAAAGAAAGACGAAGAAATCTTATTTTTCGAGACTGGCTTTCAATTCGAGAATCTCATCACGGAGCTTGGCTGCGGATTCGAAATCCAGATTCTTCGCCGCCTTGTTCATTTCCGAAGTCAGATTCTTGATCAGGAGCTGTGTCTGCTTGGCACTCATCTTGCCATTCTTATTCTTCTCATGCTTGGCTCCATTCTCGTCATCAATCATATGGAGAGGAGCCTGGATCGGCTTGAGAATCGTTTTCGGAGTGATGCCGTGTTCCTGATTGTATTGTTCCTGAAGCGTTCTTCTTCTTTTGGTTTCCTTGATGGTTGTATTCATGGCATCACTGACTTCATCACAATACATGATGACTTTTCCTGAGGCATTTCTTGCAGCACGTCCGGCAATCTGCGTCAAAGAGCGGGCCGAACGCAAAAAGCCCTGGCGATCGGCATCGAGTATGGCAATCAAGGAAACCTCGGGAATATCAAGTCCCTCTCGAAGAAGGTTGATGCCGACAAGGACGTCATAGATGCCTTTTCTCAGCTTATAGATGATTTCGCTTCTCTGCAGCGTGAGAATCTCATGCTGGAGATAGGCAACTTTCAAATCATGGCTCTTGAAGAAATCCGTCAGGTTCTCCGCATCCTTTACCGTCAGGGTGACCACCATGACTCTCTCATTCTTCTTGATTCTCTCCTGAATCTCCTTGAGGATGTCATAGACCGGATTGTTCGTATTGAACCTCACTTCGATGACAGGATCCAAAAGCCCTGTTGGACGAATGATCTGTTCAACGCAGATCTGGTTCACCTTTTCGAGTTCATAATCACCCGGCGTTGCCGAAGTGCAGATGACATTATTGATCTTCTTTTCAAATTCCTCGAACTGCAGGGGTCGATTATCCAAAGCGCTCGGAAGACGAAAACCGTATTCCACCAGCGTCTTCTTTCTTGCCCGATCCCCGTTGAACATGCCACCGATCTGCGGAATGGTCACATGGGATTCATCGATGAAGAGAAGGAAATCCTTCGGGAAATAATCAAAAAGGGTATAGGGCGTCTCTCCTTCATTTCTTCCGTCAAAATGTCTCGAATAGTTTTCTATGCCCGAGCAGATTCCAAATTCGCTTAGGGAATCAAGATCATGTTCCGTTCTCTGCTTGAGTCGCTCCGATTCCAGAAGCATTCCTTTTTCATCAAAGAATTTCAGACGCTCGATCAATTCCTCACGAATCGTCTTGCAGGCTTTCTGGATTCTTTCATTTCCGGAGGCGTGTTCATGAGCAGGAAAGAACGGGAAATAATCCACCGTATGGAGAAGTTCCCCTGTTGTGGGCCTAAGCTGATCGATTTCGCTGATTTCATCAAAATCAGAATAGACGCGGATGAAGAAGTCATCTCCATTCGGAGGATAGATATCCATAACATCCCCTTTGATGGAAAAGCAGCCCGGCTTGAGATCCATATCGTTTCTTCGATACTGGGCCTGGATGAGTTTATTGGCAATATCATGCGGCGAGAAAGGCTCTCCGACATGAAGGGTAAAGGCAAGGTCACGATATTCATCCGGATCGCTCAAGCCATAGATTGCGGCCACCGAGCAGACGACAATCGTATCTTTCCTTTCCAGAAGAGAGTTGACTGCACTGGCTCTCATCATCTCGATTTCATCGTTCATGACGACTTCCTTGTCGATATAGGTATCTGTCTTAGGGATATAGGCTTCCGGCTGATAGAAATCGAAGTTTGAGATGAAATATTCGACTCTGTTATGTGGAAACAATTCCTTGAATTCACCATAAAGCTGAGCTGCCAATGTCTTGTTGTGAACCAAGACCATGGTCGTTCTCTGGGCTTGGGCGATGATGTTGGCCATGGTGAAGGTCTTTCCGGTTCCGGTGGCCCCTTTTAAGACCTGCCAGCGCTTATTTTCCTTTAGTCCCTTCACCAACTGTTCGATTGCCTGCGGCTGATCGCCCGTCGGCTTATAGGGTGAGACAATTTCAAATGGGTGTTCTTTGTCTGTCATATTCATTTCCTCATCGGATTGTTTTCATGACATCGTCTTCATATTCAAGATATTTGTCGTAGGCTTCCTTATTGAGAATGTCATTGAGCGATTTGAGCATTCCGCCTTTTGAGTTGAACCCGACAAGGAGGGATGCATCCTCATATTTCACCGCCATGTTTTTGGCATAATCTTCAATTGCCGATGTGAAATGATATTCATTGGAATATTCACTCGGATACATATCCGGATAGAGAGCATCAAGGACCTTCAGAAAATGATTTTGTCCATATTCAGAAATGCCGATGGAGGAATAGTCCATCGAGGATCCCAAAAATGAATAGTCATAGGAATACGGATTGGTCGGTGTGATTCCTTTCTTATGGATGCAGATTGTATCCGTTCCATTCGGTCCATAGACATAGGCATAGGTATAGCGCAGAACAGAGCCATCCGAGAAGGTCTTGAAACTCTGGGCGATTCCTTTCCCGTAGGACTTGAGGCCATAGGATTGGCAATTCGTTCCGGAAAGCATGGCAAGAGCAAAAATTTCGCTTGCGCTTGCCGTATTTCCATCCATCACGATCTTATAGCTTTCGAATTGGAATTCTGGATCTTTTGTCTGCGTCATCTGTTCGACGACTTCATCGTTCTTGTTTCTCAGCTGATAAATCAGGGTCGACTTTTTGACGAAAAGCTTCGCCATTTCCGCGGCCTGGGAAACATAGCCTCCTCCATTGCCTCTCAAATCCAAGACAAGATTCTTGATTTTTCCGCTATTGCTTTTTAAGATGCCCTCCAAAGCCAAGGCCGGCTTTCCTAAAAAAGTGTTTATCTTGACTGTCAGCGTATAGTCGTTTTCGACATTCGGCGTGGAAAGGAGAGTCACGTAATCCTCTTCATAGTCTCCTCTTGTCATATCGATGGAAAGATCCGTAGAGGTAGAATCCTTATTCTTTCTTTTTCCAGTGAAAAGAAAATGCGTTGTCGTGTCCTCAACAGATGAAAGTTTCTTGTTGATTTCATCTAAGGTATGTTCCTTGAAGGAAAATGTCTCCTCATCTCCGATCTTCACCGAATAGAGGACATCGCCACTGCGGAGATTGGCTTTATAGGCAGTCGAATTGCTATAGACTTCACGGACATAGATTCCCCCGTCGTAGTAATGGCTTGTGAAGCCAAAGCCTTTCCCATCCGTAGCGAGTCCCTGTCCTGCATAGGTGGATGTATAGAATGTATAGGGATCATTCTGATCATTCGAAGCGGAAAGAACGACTCCCTGTGCAGCCAGCTGGTCAAGATATTCCGCCTCATTGCCAAAAAGCCACTCCTCTTTGAGCAGTCGGTATTCATCGACGATTTTCTGTTCGTCATCCGCTAATTTCATGCTGAAGCGTCCAAAGGCAAAACCGGCTCCTACACCAACAGAGAGAAACAAAATAGAGGAAAGGATGAGAATCCATCGATTTTTTCTTTTTTCCATACAGCGCCTCCAAGGAAGTAAAACGAATTTATTATACCCATATTCCGATTCTTTTCCTATAAAGAAATATTTCATGAAAAAGAAAAGAAAATCTCAAAATATAAAAGAATCTTTTCATCCTTTGCCAATCTTATAAAACATTCAAAAAAGAAAGAAGAGCGCCTATGAAACCTCTTTCTTGAAAATATTGTTAAGCAATTACCCTCTCTATGATAAACTAGCAGTGTCGTTTCACATCATCGATTCTTATATAATAGCTTTAATAAGGTAAGCGAGTTTCTACCTCTGGGCCGTAAATCCGGAGACTATGAGATCAAAAGAAAAATCTTCTTTTTCTTTTGGTTATCATCTTAAAAAGGTGGTACATCCATGACAGAACAACAATTTAAGCCGTCCATCATTGTGTCGAACCCCCTTTTTTCGAGCAGGCATTTTCTAGGCAGAGAATAAACTCTGCCTTTTTTCGTGCAAAAAAATAGGAGGTCAGCATGATTCAGGTAGGCATCATTATGGGAAGCAAAAGCGATTATGAGGTGATGAAGAAGGCCTGCGAGGTCTTCGACGAATTTCAGGTGGAATATGAAAAGAAAATCGTTTCCGCCCACAGAACCCCGGAATTGCTCTATCAGTATGCAAAAACAGCCAAGGAAAGAGGCATCAAAGTCATCATCGCCGGAGCCGGGGGAGCCGCCCATCTGCCCGGAATGGTCTCTGCCATCACCACACTTCCTGTCATCGGCGTTCCCGTCAAGTCGAGCAATCTGAGCGGACTGGATTCTCTATTATCCATCGTCCAGATGCCTGGAGGTGTTCCTGTCGGCACCATGGCGATCAACGGAAGCAGGAATGCTGCGCTCTATGCCCTCTCCATCCTTGCCTTGCAGGATGAATCCATCGCCAAAAAGTTAGAGGCCTTCCGAACGAAGCAAACGGAGGAAGTCTTGCAAAGTGAGTTATGATATCGGCATCATCGGTGGCGGACAATTGGGCATGATGATGGTCGAGGAGCTCCAGAAATTAAATGGTTCTTCGATCGTCCTTGATCCAAATCAGGAATGCTCCTGCAGCTTCGTCAGCAATAAGATCATCCAAGGAAGATATGATGATATAGAAAAGCTTGAGGAACTTGGAACTCAATCCAAAGTCCTCTCTTATGAATTCGAGAACGTTCCCGGGGAAGCTCTAAGAAAATTGCATGGGCAGTTTTCGATCCCCCAGGGAATCAATCCTCTCTTAGATTCGCAAGATCGTCTTATTGAAAAAAACAATGCGACCAAGCATGGATTAAGGTGTGTCCCCTATATGGACTGCAAAGACACCAATGACCTATTGAAGGCCATCAACACACTGAAATTCCCTCTCGTCTATAAAACGAGAAGGGAAGGATATGACGGACATGGACAGGTCATCCTAAAGTCCGAGACGGATTTAGAAAAGCTTCAGCCCTACTTGGGAAAAGTCGATGGCATCATCGAAAAGAAAATCGATTTCGACTATGAATCCTCCCTGATTCTCATCCGTGACAAGGAAAAAATCATCCATTTCCCGATGGGAAGAAACATTCATAAGGATGGCATTCTCGATTTGACGATCACTCCTTATGAACCGATCAAGGGAATCGAAAGCGAAATCATCCATCAAAGCGAACAATTCATGATTTCAGCCGGCTACTATGGAATCCTGACCATTGAATTCTTCATCAAGGGAAAGGATTTCTTCTTCAATGAAATGGCCCCTCGCCCCCATAATTCCGGACATTACACCATCGAAGGATGCTCAACCAACCAATTCCTCGAACTCGATAAATTTCTCTTGGGGATTCCTCTTGAAGAGCCGACTCTCAAAGGACCCACGATCATGAAGAACATTCTTGGAAGAGACATGAAGAATCTTGAGAAGTACCTTCAGATTCCCAATCGCCATCTCCATATGTATCACAAGAAAGAAGAAAGACCGCTCAGAAAACTCGGGCACATAACCTATGAAAATCTGACTTATGATGAATATCTAGACTGGAAAAAAAGACTGAATATTGAGGATTAAACAAATGAAAAAAAGAATCTTTGTCGAAAAGAAAACCGCCTTCCAAGTCGAAGCCGATTCCTTATTCGAAGAATTGAAAAGAAACTTCGATCTGAAGGACAATTCCATCCGTCTGATCAATGTCTATGATGTTTTCAACATTCAGGAAGATCTGTTAAACGAATCTCTCTACACCGTCTTCGGAGAAAAAGTCACAGACAATGTCTTCTTCGATTTAGACATCAAAAATAAGTCCTATCTTGCCGTCGAATATCTTCCAGGCCAATACGACCAAAGAGCCAGCCAGGCTGAAGCCTGCCTAAGACTGATCGACCCGAGCTGCAAGGCGAGAGTCAAAAGCGGACACGTCATTCTTTTTGAAAAGCCGATTGAGGAAGAACTTCTCAAGAAGATTGAAGCCTATCATATAAACCCAGTCGAATCGAGAATCAAGGATCTTTCCATCCTGAAGGAATTCACAAAGGCAGAAGCAATGCCAGTCCATATCATCGAGAATTTCCGCAATTTGGAAGACCTCGATGGCTTTATCGCCAAATACGGCCTTGCCATGAACAAGGATGATTTAGCCTGCGTCATCGACTACTTCAAAAAGGAAGGAAGAGATCCCTATGAGACGGAAATCCGAATCCTTGACACCTATTGGTCAGACCATTGCCGCCATACGACTTTCACAACCCAGCTGAACAACATCACAATCAAGGAAGGGTATCTCTCAAAGGAGATGACACTCGCCTATGACCTCTATCTTGACATGAGAAAAGATCTCCACAGGGAAGAAAAGAAAATCTGCCTCATGGATATGGCAACCATCGCTGCCAAATACCTTCAGAAGCACGGCTATCTTGATGACTTGGAAGTCAGCGAGGAAAACAATGCCTGCTCCATCTATGTCAATGTCAAAGAAAACAAGAAAGAAGAAAAATGGCTTCTTCAGTTCAAGAACGAAACCCACAATCATCCCACCGAAATCGAGCCTTTCGGCGGTGCATCGACCTGCCTTGGCGGTGCCATCCGCGATCCGCTTTCTGGAAGAAGCTATGTCTATCAGGCCATGCGTGTCACCGGTAGCGGTGATATCTATCAGGCCTACAAAGATACATTGGAAGGAAAACTTCCACAGCTAGTCATCTCCATCAAGGCCGCCCAAGGCTATTCGAGTTATGGAAACCAAATCGGCTTAGCCACGACCCACGTCAAGGAAATCTACCATGACGGCTACATCGCCAAGAGATTGGAAGTCGGTGCTGTCGTCGGTGCCGTCCGCGCAAAAGATGTGAGAAGAGAAACTCCGGTTCCTGGCGATGTCATCCTGATGTTAGGCGGAAAAACCGGAAGAGATGGAATCGGCGGTGCCACGGGAAGCAGCAAGAAGCATAACATCCATTCCATCGAAACATGTTCGAGCGAAGTTCAGAAAGGCAATGCCCCAGAGGAAAGAAAAATCGAGCATCTCTTCAGAAGGGAAGAGGTCACGAAGCTCATCAAGAAGTCCAATGACTTCGGTGCCGGAGGCGTTTCCGTTGCCATCGGCGAATTGGCCCCTGGATTGGCTGTCTACCTTGACAAAGTCCCGGTGAAATATAGTGGACTCAATGCCACAGAATTGGCGATTTCTGAATCACAGGAAAGAATGGCCGTTGTCATTTCACCGGAAGACGAAAGAAAATTCATCCGTTATTGCAAAGAAGAAAATATCGAAGTCACCCATGTTGCAGATGTCATTGAAGAGCCAAGACTCATCATGTACTTCAAGGGAATCAAATACGTCGACCTGAAAAGAAGCTTCATCGATTCGGCCGGTGCCAAGCACCATACAGACTGTGTCGTCCTTCCCCAGGAAGAGAAAGATATCTTCCATCGCGAGTGCAAGGACCTGAAGAAAGACACGCTTGCCCTTCTTGCCGATAAGAACGTCGCCTCCCAGAAAGGCTTGGTCGAAATGTTCGATTCCACCATCGGACGTTCCACCGTCTTGATGCCCTATGGAGGAAAATACCAGCTCAGCGAAACTCAGGTGTCCTGTCAGAAGCTTCCTGTCGGGGACAAGAAAACCTCGACCTGTTCCATGATGAGCTTCGGCTATGATCCATTCATCAGCGAAATTTCTCCTTTCCTCGGTGCCCAATATGCCGTGATCGATTCCATCAGCAAAGTCGTGGCCGCCGGTGGAAAATATGAGACGATGCGTTTCTCCTATCAGGAATATTTCGAGAAGATGACTTCTCCTGAGACCTTCGGAAAACCATTCTCTGCTCTTCTTGGTGCCATCAAGATCCAGAATGATTTCCATCTCCCGAGCATCGGCGGAAAAGATTCCATGTCCGGAAGCTTCGATAGCATCCATGTCCCACCCATGCTCATGGCCTTTGGCATCACTCTTGTCGATGCAAGCGAGGTCATCTCCACGGATTTCAAGAAGGCTGGACATCATCTCTATCTCATCAAGCATGATCCACTCGCTTCCCAGATGCCAAATATCGATCAGCTGAAGAAGAATTTCTCCTTCGTGCATGAAAAGATTGTCTCGAAGACGATTGTCTCTGCCTTCGCCTTGGGCTTTGGCGGATTGATGGAAGCCTTGGTGAAATGTTCTCTTGGATCGAAAATCGGTTTCGAAGTGAAATATCCAGCTGAAAAAGCCCTTGACAAGTCGATCGGCAGCATCCTTGTCGAGACAACAGAAAAAATCGACTTTGAGAATGCCATCTATCTTGGTCAGACGAAGAAGAACCAATATCATATCAACGATGTCCGTTTCCGCTATCAGGAACTCTATGATGCCAACTTCACTGGCTATAGCAAGGTCTATCCGATTTCAACAGACAAGACAAACACAGACTACTCAAAAAGCGTCGCTGCCAAGATTCCTTCCTATCCCTATGAAAAGAAGGAACATCCGCTTGTCTATATTCCTGTCTTCCCGGGAACCAACTGCGACTACGACTCCAAGAAGGCATTCCTGAAAGCCGGAGCCAGAGTCAAGACAAGCGTCTTCCGCAACCAAAGCAGCGTCGATGTGAATAAGTCCATCCATGAGATGAGGAAATGGATCGACGAATGCGATATTTTGATGCTTGCCGGCGGATTCTCCGCTGCCGATGAACCAGATGGTTCAGGAAAATTCATCGCCAACATTCTCAACAATGAACTCATCCGCCATGCGATTGAGGATCTATTGAAGAGAAAAGGACTGATTCTTGGCATCTGCAACGGATTCCAGGCGTTGATCAAATGCGGTCTTCTCCCCTATGGAAAATTCAATTGCCTGAACGAAGAATCACCAACCCTTTTCAGAAACGATATCAACCGCCACATCTCCCATATCGCATCCACAAAGGTCATCAATACGAATTCGCCATGGTTAAGTGGATTTAAGAAAGATGAAGTCTATCAGGTCGCCATCTCCCATGGTGAAGGAAAATTCACCTGCACCGAAGAAATGGCCATGAGCCTCTTCGATAAGGGCATGGTCGCCTTCCAGTATTGCGATCCATCGGGCCATATCGCGACAGATTCGACCTACAATCCAAACGGATCGAGCTATGCCATCGAGGGCATCACATCCGAAGATGGACTGATTCTCGGAAAGATGGGACATAGTGAAAGATATGAAGAAGACAACTTCAAAAACATCTACGGAAACAAAGATGAAAACATATTCCGAAACGCCGTGAACTATTTCAGAAAAAAATAAAAAAAGGAGATCAATGATCATGAAACAGTTAGACATGTTGTATGAAGGAAAAGCCAAGCAGGTTTTCGCTACCGATGATAAGGATCTCATCGTCATTCACTACAAGGATGATGCCACAGCCTTCAACGGCATCAAGAAAGCCCAGATTTCCAAAAAAGGCATTCTGAACAACGAAATCACCACCATCCTCTTCGATGAACTCATCAAGGAAGGCATTCCAACCCACTTCGTCAAGAAGCTCAACGACCGTGACCAACTCTGCAAGAAAGTCAAAATCTTCCCTCTTGAGGTCATCGTCAGAAACATCATCGCCGGTTCAATGGCAAAAAGACTCGATATCCCCGAGGGAACCAAGATCAGCAACACTGTGTATGAACTCTGCTACAAGAACGACAAATTAGGCGATCCGCTCATCAATGAACATCATGCCGTCGCCTTAGGCGTCGCCAGCTATGAAGAACTCAAGACCATCTATGATCTCACGATGAAGATCAATGAAATCCTCAAGAAGATTTTCGCCTCCATCAATATCACATTGGTCGATTTCAAGATCGAATTCGGAAAAACCAGCGATGGAACCATCGTCCTGGCGGATGAAATCTCCCCAGACACCTGCCGTTTCTGGGATGCGACCACCAATGACAAATTGGATAAAGATCGCTTCCGCAGAGATTTAGGAAAGGTCATCGAAGCCTACGAAGAAATCCTCTCCCGCCTTCAGAATCGAAAATAAGGCTATGGATAGCATTTCAGTTGTCAAAGGGTTGCATGAGGAATGCGGTGTCTTCGGCGTCTTCCAGGTGGAGAATGCCAGCCAGAACATCTATTTCGGATTGCATTCCTTACAGCATCGAGGCCAGGAAGGATGCGGCATCGTCTCTGTGGATGAAACGGGACATCTTTCGAGGATCAAAGGCGAAGGATTGGTCAGCGAAGTCTTCACCACGGAAAAGCTTCTTTCCCTGAAAGGAAACACGGGCATCGGACATGTCCGCTATGCCACCACGGGAGGCGGAGGTATCGAAAATGTCCAGCCCTTCCTCTTCCGTCACCACGGCGGCGACTTTGCCCTGGCCCATAACGGCAACCTTGTCAATTCGACGGAGCTGAGAAGCTATCTCGAAGACCAAGGTTCCATCTTCCAATCCACATCGGATTCAGAAATTCTCGCTCATCTCATCAAAAAGGATAATCCCGAAACAAAGAGAATCGATGTCATCATCAATGCATTGAATCTCCTAGAAGGATCTTTTGCCTTTCTGATCGTGACAAAGGACCGTCTTTATGCCTGCAGAGACAAATACGGCCTTCGTCCTCTTTCCATCGGAAAACTCCAGAATGGCTATGTCTTCTCAAGCGAGACCTGCGGATTGAACGCCGTCGGCGCACAATTCTATCGCGATGTCAACCCTGGCGAGGTCGTCATGGTCGACAAGGATGGTCTTCATTCCTATGATTATTCCATCTACAAAAGACACCACATGTGTGCCATGGAATACATCTATTTCTCCAGACCCGACAGCGATATCGAAGGACTCAATGTCCATGCCTTCCGCAAGGAATCCGGACGCATGCTCTATCGTGAGGCTCCCGTGGATGCCGATATCGTCATCGGCGTCCCTGATTCTTCTCTCTCGGCTGCCATCGGCTATGCCGAGGAAAGCCACATTCCCTATGAACTCGGCTTGGTGAAGAACAAATATGTCGGCCGTTCCTTCATCCAGCCAAACCAGGAGATGAGAGATCTCGCCGTGAAGATGAAGCTTTCCCCGGTCGTCAGCATCGTCAAGGACAAAAGAGTCGTCCTGATCGATGACTCGATCGTCAGAGGAACCACAAGTAAGAGAATCATCCGACTTCTGAAGGAAGCCGGAGCCAAGGAAGTCCATATGCGCATCGCTTCCCCGCAGATCATCTCTCCCTGCTTCTATGGCGTGGACATCTCCACTTATGACGAGCTCATCAGTGCGCATCATTCCATCGAGGAAGTCAAAGAGAAGATCGGTGCGGATTCCCTTGCCTTCCTTTCCGAGAAATCCCTCTTCGAAGTCGCCAAGAGAAATCAGCTCTGCACCGCCTGCTTCACCGGGAAATATCCGACTGAACTCTATTCTTCCATCTTTGACGCCAATAAGGATCATAAATTTTAGAGGTAAACATTATGGCAATTGATTATGAAAAAGCCGGAGTCAGCTTAGAAGCCGGCTATGATGTCGTCCGAAGAATCAAGAAGCATGTCAACTCGACGAAAAGACCCGGATGGATGTCCGGAATCGGTTCGTTCGGAGGCATGTTCGATTTAGCCAGTCTGAACTACAGGGAACCGATCCTCGTCAGCGGAACCGATGGCGTCGGAACCAAGCTGAAGCTCGCTTTCCAGCTCGACAAGCATGATACCATCGGCATCGATGCCGTTGCCATGTGCGTCAACGACGTCCTTGCCCAGGGTGCCGAGCCTTTGTTCTTCCTTGACTATGTCGCGGTCGGAAAGAACGAGCCTGCGAAAGTGGAAGCCATCGTCAAAGGCGTGGCGGAAGGATGCAAAATCGCCCACTGTGCCTTGATCGGCGGTGAGACAGCAGAAATGCCTGGCATGTATGGAAATGGCGAATACGATATCGCAGGATTCACGACCGGCGTCGTCGAAAAATCGAAGCTGATCGACGGAACGAAGGTCAAGGAAGGCGATGTCCTTTTGGGCATCGAATCAAGCGGTGTCCATTCCAATGGATTTTCTCTTGTCCGCAAGATCATAAAGGATGCTTCCCTGGACTTAAAGAAAATCTATCCTGAACTCGATGAAGAGAAAACATTGGGCGAAGTTCTCTTGACTCCGACCAACATCTATGTCCAGGAAGTCTTGGAAGTCATCCATTCCCTTCCTGTCCATGGCGTTGCCCATATCACCGGCGGTGGATTCGATGAAAACATTCCTCGCATCCTCAAGGAAGGTCAGGGAATCTACATCAAGGAAGGAACCTGGCCGATTCTCAAGATCTTCTCTTTCTTGGAGAAATATGGAAAGATCGACCATCGTGAAATGTTCAATATCTACAATATGGGTATCGGCATGATCCTCGCAATCGATAAGGAAGATGTACAAAAAGCCCAGGAGATTCTTTCCAAGGCCAACAGAAAGAGCTATGTCATCGGCAAGGTGACCGACAAGAGCGGTGTCGAAATCGAATTGGTCAAATAAGTCAGAGTATGAATATTGCTATTTTTGCCAGTGGAAACGGAAGCAACTTCCAGGCGATTGCCCAAGCCATCCAGGAAGGGAAAATCCAGAACGCCGAAATCAAGATTCTCATTGTCGACCATAAGGATGCTTATGCGATTCAGCGAGCTCAGGCTCTTCATATTCCCTATAAAGTCTTTCTTTTGAAGGATTATCAAAGCAAGAAGGAATACGAAGAAGCCATCCTTTCGGCACTCAAGGAAGAAAGTATCGATCTCATCTGTCTTGCCGGCTATATGAAGATCATCTCCGAGACGCTTCTTTCAGCCTATGAGAACAAGATCATCAACATCCACCCTGCCCTCTTGCCATCCTTCAAGGGTGCCCATGGCATACAGGATGCCTTCGATTATGGATGCAAAGTCTTCGGAGTCACCATCCATTACGTCTCAAAGGAATTGGACGGCGGAAAAATCATAGCCCAAAGAGCCTTCGATTATGACGGAAATGATATCGAAGAACTCGAGAAGAAAATACATGAAGTCGAACATGTTCTCTATCCAGAGACCATCAACCGTTTGATAAACAAGGAGGAAAAAAGATGAAAAGAGCCCTGATCAGTGTCAGTGATAAGTCGGGCATCGTCGAATTTGCCAAGGAGATTTCTTCTCTCGGCTATGAAATCATATCGACGGGCGGAACAAAGAAGATTCTCGATGAAAATGGCGTGAAGACCATTTCCGTCGAGGAAGTCACATCCTTCCCGGAGATTCTCGATGGAAGAGTGAAAACATTGAATCCCTTCATCCATGGCGGTCTTTTAGCCAGAAGAGATGTCAAGGAACACATGGAGACGCTTGAGAAACTCCATATCGTTCCGATCGACCTCGTCGTGGTCAATCTCTATCCATTCAAGAAAACGGTCGAAAAAGGTGCTTCCTTGGAGGAAGTGATCGAAAACATCGATATCGGCGGTCCCTCCATGGTGAGAAGTGCGGCCAAGAATTACCAGTCCGTCACGATCTTAAGCGACCCCGATGATTTCAAGACAGTTCTTGAAGAGCTCAAGGAAGAAGGAAACACCACATTGAAGACAAGAGAATATCTTGCCGCCAAGGCTTTCCGCATGACGGCAAATTATGATTCCATGATTTCCTCCTATCTTTCCAAACTGACCGGCGAGGAATTCCCTGAGAAGCTCACCCTGACCTATGAGAAGAAGCAGTCTCTTCGCTATGGCGAGAATCCGCATCAGAATGCCGCCCTCTATCAGGGACCTTATACAAGCTATTCCATCGTCCACGCCCTTCAGCATCAGGGAAAGGAACTTTCCTACAACAATATCCAGGATGCCAATGCCGCATTGTCCTTGATGATGGAATTCAAAAAGCCGACAGCCGTCGCCCTCAAGCATATGAATCCCTGTGGCGTTGCCTCGGGAGACAATATTGTCGATGCCTGGGAGAAAGCCTATAATTCCGACCCGGTTTCCATCTATGGCGGAATCGTCTGCTTCAATTGCCTCTTGGATGAAAAGCTGGCTTCTTCCATCATGGAAAAGAAAGTCTTTTTGGAAATCATCATGGCGCCAGGATATACAAAGGAAGCCTTGGAGATTTTGAGCAAAAAGAAGAATTGCCGAATCATGGAAGTGGACATGTCCACTCCGTTCAAAGAGAAAAAGATGGCAATCAGCGTCAACGGCGGTCTTCTCTATCAGGACCTCGATCAGGAATTGCTTCACATGGACGAACTGAAAGTCGTCACAAAGAAAGCACCCACGAAGGAAGAGATGGAAGATCTGCTATTTGCCATGAAGTGCGTCAAGCATGTCAAATCCAACGCCATCCTTGTCGCCTCATCCCAGACCACCTGCGGCGTCGGGGCCGGACAGATGAATCGAGTCGGAGCCGCCAAATTGGCTCTCGACTGGGCAAAAGAGCACAACAAGACAAAGCTTGTCTTGGCAAGCGATGCCTTCTTCCCCTTTGATGATACCGTCACTCTTGCCAGCCAATATGGCGTCACAAGCATCATCCAGCCAGGCGGATCCATCCGCGATGAGGATTCCATCAAGAAGGCCGATGAGCTTGGCATCTCCATGGTCTTCACCAATATGAGGCATTTCAAGCACTGATTATGAAAGTACTCGTCATTGGAAGCGGCGGACGATGTCACGCCATCATCGATAAGATTGCCGAATCGAAGAAAGTCGATGCGATTTTTGTAGCCCCTGGAAATGATGGAATGAGCTCTCTTGCCACGCGTGTCCTGATTCCCGTCGAAGACAAGGAAGCCTTGCTGAAATTCGCCTTGGAGGAGAAAATCGATCTGACCATCGTCGGACCCGAAGCCAGCCTTGCCACAGGCATCGTCGATCTTTTCACTGAGCATGGCCTAGCCATTTTCGGACCGACAAAGAAAGCAAGCCAGATTGAGACAAGCAAGGAATTTGCCAAGAATCTGATGAAGAAGTATAAGATTCCGACCGCCGACTTCATGAGCTTCAGTTCGTATGATGAAGCACGAGCCTACATCCAAAAGAAAAAGACCCCGATCGTCATCAAATATGATGGACTGGCTGCCGGAAAGGGCGTTGTCGTCGCCATGGATATGCCGCAGGCTGAAAAAGCGCTGAAGGAGATGCTTGTCGATGACAAATTCGGAAAAGACAAAGTGGTCATCGAAGAATATCTTCAGGGAGTCGAATTCTCTTTCCTCTGCTTTGTCGATGGCGAACATGTCTATCCTCTCGAACTGTCCCAGGATCATAAAAGAGCCTTCGATCACGATGAAGGAGAGAACACCGGTGGAATGGGTGCCTATTCCCCATTGCCTTTCCTGACCGAAGAAGACAAAAAGGAAGCTCTTGAAAAGATCATGATTCCAACTGCCATGGCCATGAAAGAGGAAGGCGTTCCTTTCCAGGGCGTCTTATATGGCGGATTGATGAAAACCAAAGATGGCATCAAAGTCATCGAATTCAACGCCCGCTTTGGAGACCCAGAAACGGAAGTGGTTCTTCCCCGGCTAAAAAGCGACCTCTATGAAGCCTTCCTTGCCATCGTCAATCATCAGAAGCCGATTCTCGAATGGGATGAGGAATATCATCTTGGCATCGTCATGGCAAGCCGTGGATACCCCGGACATTATGAGAAAGGGCATTTGATCACAGGCCTTGAAAATGTCAGGGGAAAGATATACTTTATGGGTGTCAAGAAAATCGAAGGCAAGTATTATACCGATGGAGGGAGAGTCCTCATTCTTGTCGAAAAAGGAAAGACATTGAAGGAAGCCCAGGAAAAAGCCCTGGAGGAAATCAAGAAAATCCATTGCGACAACCTCTTCTACAGAAAAGATATCGGTCATTACGCCTTGGAGAACGGAGAGAAACATGATTGAACGTTATTCTAGAAAATGCATGCGCGACATTTGGAGCGAGGAAAACAAATTCCAGGCTTATCTGAAAGTCGAGCTTCTCAATGCGAAAGCCTGGGCCAAGCTCGGCGTCGTTCCCGAAGAAGACCTTCCCAAGCTGGAGAAGGCAACCTTCACCCTTGAAAGAATCAAGGAGATCGAAGCCATCACCAAGCATGATGTCGTCGCCTTCACCCGCGCCGTGGGGGAATCCCTCGGCGAGGAAAAGAAATGGATCCACTATGGTCTGACATCGACGGATGTCGTCGATACAGCCAATGGCTATCTTCTGAAATGTGCAGATGAAATTCTTCTTAAGGATATCGACGATCTTCTTTCCGTCATCAAGAAAAGAGCAATCGAGTTTTCTGCCACGCCCTGCATCGGACGTACCCATGGCATGCATGCCGATATCACGTCCTTTGGCCTGAAATGGGCTTTGTGGTATTCCGATCTGAAAAGAATCCGAGAGGAATTCCTCCTTGCCTGCAAGAACATCGAAGTCGGAAAACTCTCCGGCGCAGTTGGAAACTTTGCCAACATCCCGCCACAGATTGAGGAATCCGTCTGTCAGGACTTGGGAATCTCCTATGCCAATATCTCGACCCAGGTCATCCAGAGAGACCGCCATGCCGCTTACATGTCGAGTCTTGCCTTGATCGCCGGCGAACTCGAAAAGATGGCATTGGAAGTCCGTCATCTCGCACGCCAGGAAGTCAAGGAAGCCGAAGAAGCCTTCACAAAAGGCCAAAAAGGATCCTCGGCAATGCCTCATAAGAGAAATCCGATTTCCAGCGAAAACATCTGCGGCTGTGCAAGAGTCATGCGCGGCTATATGCTCACCTCCTATGAGAACATCGCTCTCTGGCATGAAAGAGACATCTCCCACTCCTCCACCGAAAGAATCATTCTTCCGGATGCAACGGAGCTTTTGGACTACATGCTGGTCCGCTTCAAAGGAATCTTAGAGCATCTTGTTGTTTATCCTGAGAAAATGCTTGAAGATATCTATCTCACGAAAGGCGTCATTTTTGCTCAAAGAGTTCTTTACGCTTTGATGCAGAAAGGATTGGTCAGGGAAGAAGCGTATGATACGATTCAGCCCTTGGCCATGAAAGCCTTGGATGAAAAGAAGGATTACAAGGAAATCCTGAAACAGGATAAGAAAGTCTCTTCGCTTCTCACTGAAAAGGAAATCGACGACTGCTTCACGCTCGACTACTATATGAAGAATGTCGACTATATCTATAAGAGAGTCGGAATCCACTGATCTGAAATGGGCCACCCTATAGGAGGGCCCGTTTTTAATATGAGATAAAAAAGGTCAGAAAGCAGGAAATTTAATATTTCCTACCTCCGACCTATTTCTTATTTCCAAGAGAAATACTCCTACATAGGAATATCACCTTGCATTTGATAGTTTATTTTTTATTCTCAAAAAATTTTACCTATCATTAAATTCTTTTTTATTGTAGACGCAAGTGCCTTCGCCCCAATTATTATCATGAACATCGTAGGTGATGCCATCAGCGAGTGAAGTTGCTTTTATGACTTCGCCATCATCATCATGAGCATTTGTTGCTTTATTGCGAGCAATGACATATTGAGTATCGCTTGCAACCTTGCCAAAACGCAATATGCGATCAACAAAATCTTCAAATGTATTGTTTTTGATAATCATCGCGCCTTCATTGACTGCGCCACCACTATCCGTATTGGAGTTTTGAAGTGCATTGCCACCAGTATACTCAGTGGTTTTACCCTTATCATCTGTTACAGTCCACCTTAAGCCAATATCTTTGAAACTATTATTGACAACAGTTACATTTTTGATGTGCATGCAATATATAGCATGGAAACAATGTTCAAATTTACAATTATTAACTACAAGATCTGTAATACGCTCATTGTTTGTCTCATTATAATAGGTAATGCCATAGTTGCTTCTCGTATTTGTTTTATCACCACTATTAATGAAATTGCATTTCGTAAATGTTACACCATCTATTGAAGTTTCCTCTAGAGAAGAAGCAATTTCTACTCCAGAAGTAAATGTCAAGCCTTCGAATCTTACATTGTTCCAATTTTGAGCTAAATAATAAGCACTACCGCTAATATCTTTATCTAAAACATAATCATGAACGTTCGTTCCATTTATATGACCGCCCGTTGCAGATAAACCACCAATATTAACTTGAGCACCATCTTTAGCTTTTATAGTAAGATTATTGATATTACGAACATAATAAGAAGAAGCAGACCATCCCGTTCCATTTTTTATTTCTTTGAATTCTTCAAGAGTCTTTTCATTATCACTAGAAATTCCTCCAATATAATATTGTGTGTTGCTTCCAGGATAACTTGTTGCTCTACCAAGTTCAATCTTATCATAATCGCCTGACTCAAGTACTAAAGTAGCACCATCAAGCGACCCATGCTGACCATCAAGATATTCTTGAATATTATCTCGATTAACTTCATAAGTATTCCCAGTAAAAGCATTGCCTTGAACAGCTTCAATACGAAACGTCAAATCACATTTTTTGTCTTGATAGACATTTCCACTATCAGAAGGAAGATTCACTTCTACATCAACAGTAAATGTAGAATCTTTGCTTCCTAAACTAGAATAAGAAGAAATCAAGCTTGATCCAAGGAATTCTTCACCATCGACTTTGATTTCAAGACCATTAAACAATCCTGTATCATTGCCTTTTTTTACAACTGTGCGATATTTAGCAGCAACAGTACTATTATTGGTAACTTTGATACTAAATGTGACTTTATCTCCAGGAGTCATATTGACAAGTTTAAGATCATTTCCATCAATAGTGGCTGTTCCGCCATTGGTGAATGTTCCGACTGTGGTTGCTTCTACGTTATCTGTCTCAGGATCACCAGTCAAATCAACTCCAGAGTATGTCTTCAAATCAGTTGCAGTCGTAATGACATTCACTTTTCCAGTGGAAACCGAAACACTTGTCTCTGCAGTGCTTGTGAAAAGTGCATAAGTCGTACCTGCTGCGATTCCACCAAACGCAAGAGCAGATAGTGCGGATAAAAGGATCGTCTTGTTGAGTTTCTTAGTCTTTTTCATCATTTTTGCCTTTCTCTTTTAGGCGAAAGAAAATATAAAAAACAATATTTCTTTCGTAGATAACAATAGTCTATAGAAAAAAAAAAAAAAAAAAAAAAAAA
>CAVKZJ010000005.1:0-95083 GCA_963660905.1 bacterium
TTTCACGATTCTTTCCTGCTCATTTTCTGTCAGCTCACGTCCTTTTGGAATATGATACCATTTATTCAGACAGCCCCGACAGCAACAGGCGCAGGCATGTTGGGCAATGAAGATGGGATGTCCATGCATGGGTGTCTGTTTTCCATCATTCGGTATTTCTGCGGGAGCCAATCGGGTATGGACAAAATCAGTCGCATGTTTCTTAATTGTATCCATTCCCTTTTCTTCAATATATTTTCTATCCTTATCCGTCAAATGAAACTTTGAACGAAATGGTGATTTCTGTAAACGAAGGAATGTCTGATCAATTGTTGCCATAATCCATTCTCTCCCCCATTGATTTCAAAATAAAACACATGTTATCAATAATATCTCATATGTATTTTAATCTTTTTTGTTCCAATAATGCGTATTTCCGTCAAAAGATATCTTTTTTGATAAATATTGTTCGATTTTATAGAAAAAGCGAGTCAATTCCACGTATATATACAATTTGTTTTTGTAATTTTATAGATATATAAAGTAGCAAATTCACATTTTTTGTAAATTCTTGTTGACAAGCTATTTTTAATTGTTTAGAATATCGTCAGTCAAAGAAACAAACTTTGACACATTGTAAACCTAATGGAGGTGAACATTATGAAAACATCAAAGAAAGCAATTCTTGCAGCAACCGCTCTTGGAATGATGGGCGTCGGTTCCATCGCTGCCGCCAACACGATCACAGCAGCCAAGGAAAACACAGTTGCCACTGTCACCGAAAAGAATGATGATGTTGAAAATCACACTCTTCATATCAATAATAACAACGTCATGTTCAAAGGCCCGGCGACACCAGGTGCCAAAGACGCCAAGGAAGGCTTTGACGTCGCGGGACTATTCCTTGACGGCTTGAAGATCGGTGGCGCAAACTTCATCGGCTATCTTGCCAGCACGCTTGGCAAAGACGGACTCAACAGTGCCCTGACAGCCTTAGGCTTCGATATGAGAAGCACGGAAGAAAAGAAGCTTGATGAAATCTGTCAGCAGCTCAAGGACATTCAGCAGAATTTGTCCAAGGGATTCAGCGATGTGAAAAGAAAAATCGTTGAACTCCATAATAAGGACATCATGAATGACCTTTTAGGAAAATTGGGAACAATCCAGACGCCAGTCATCTCGAAGATGTCTGTCCTTGCCGATTTGGCCAAGAAGGAACAAGACAGCACAGTCAATAAAACCGAACTCGAAAATCAGAAGAAGGAATTCTATAAGGGACTCAGTGAACTGAAATTCCCAACTCTTTCGAGCAATAACCTCTGGAACGCCACCGAACAGTTGGCAAACAGTTTCCTTGTTCCCTATTCCGTCGATAGATCCATAAAGCTCTTCGACTTATATGAAGAATCCTACGGCACTGCCGAAACCTGGGACTATATGACCGTCCAGCCAAGAAAGAAATTCATCACCTATGTCGGATTCTTGGTCAACAGTCTCTGTCAGCTCGCTCAGCTTTCAGCCAGTTCCCAGATGAGCCAGTTAAAGAAAGACGACTCCAACCTGTTAGGTTATGAACAGGGCGTCCGTTCCATGATCAAGGCCGTCAATACCCTGAACGGCCAGTTCAAAGACGAACTTGTCAAATTGGATGCCATTCAGAAGAAGCACGATGTCGATCACCTCATCACCTATCGAGACAGAAATGTCGACAAGGAAGGAAACATCGTCATCCAGGATGGTGTCACCCTCTCGACAAGTCTTCTTCCGGTCACTCCTGGCGACAATGACTTCAACTACATCTCCTATCAGAGAGACGGAAACAATCCAGCCTATGTCCAGAAGGACGCCATGGGATCCCAGACTGCTCTCTACGAAAACGTCATCTACACATTGGACTGCACAAGCCAGGAAGACTTATACAAGAAAGTCTTCAGCGACTATTCGAATTACATCAAGGCTGTCTGTGTCGATACAAAGAGCTTCTCGATGAAGGATTACCTCGTTACGGCAGGCTTCACCTGCAAGAACAAAGATCTCTTCGACAAAGCGAAAGGCTTCTATAAGGAAGTCAAGGATTCTGAATTCAGAGCCTCGGACGATGGCATCTGGACAAGGGATGTTCATGACGAGCTTCGTGTCTACTACTATGACTTCAAAAACGTCAACGCCGATGGAAAATCCTATGACGTCTATGATGATGTCAAGGAGTACAGATCCCATCCATTCGCTTCGACAGAATATTCCAAGCCGAACAGAGACGCCATCAACGACTACTATCTCTGCTTCGTCAATCAGGATCAGAAGACAATTTACGGTAAACTGAAGAAGACGGTCATCGAAAGAGTCACATCCAATACGGCCAAGGGCACGAAATACGAAAAGCACTTCAAAGGCCATAGAAAGAGTGACGGCAAGAATCTCGACAAGGTCGAAATCCAGGATGGCCAGATCTAAGACGATACGAAAGAATCAGATTCCGATAAGATAAAATAAGAGGCTAGAAGGTGTACGGACTTCCAAGTCCGACACCCGATAGCCTTTTTTTCATGTATCGTGAGAAAAGAACATAGCAATGTCATGCCGCATTTCATGATACAATGATGAAAGCCCTTTATCGGTGGAGGATGGAATGATGGACCATAAAGAAAAGATTGAAAAAATGACATTGCATGAAAAGGCGTCTCTTCTCTCAGGATATAAAAACATGGCGAGTCTTCCGATTGAGCATCTCTCAATCCGTTCGCTTGTTCTTTCCGATGGACCCAATGGACTTCGCATAGAAAACACAGGCGGAAATTCCATGGAGGGAATCGCAAATTGTCTTCCCTCCACCTGTTTTCCATCTGGTGTGAATTTAGCTTCCAGCTATGATCTTTCCCTCATCCATGAAATCGGAAATGCCATCGGAGAAGAAAGCATCCATTATGGTGTGAACATCGTCTTGGGACCCGCCATCAACATCAAGAGAAATCCGCTTTGCGGACGAAACTTCGAATATTTCTCGGAAGATCCTTTTCTGGCCGGGAAAATGGCAATCGATTATGTCTTGGGCGTTCAAGAACATCATGTCGGATGCTGCCTGAAGCATTTTGCCTGCAACAACAATGAGAAATATCGATTCATCGGCGATTCCATCCTGGATGAAAGAGCCCTCCATGAAATCTATCTCAAGCCTTTCGAAATGACAATAAAAGAGGCAAAGCCCTATGCCGTGATGTCAAGTTATAACATGGTCAACCATATCCACAGCAGCGAGAATGGCTATCTGCAGAATGACATTCTCCGTGAAAAGTGGGGATTTGATGGAATCACAATGACCGACTGGGGTGGCATCGTCTCGAGAGAGAAAGGCCTTCTTGGAGGAACGGATTTGGAAATGCCAGGCCAGGTATCCCACTCCATTCATCTTTTAGAAGAAGGCGTAAAGGAAAAGAAAATTCCAGAATCCCTTCTTGACCAATCCGTAGAAAGAATCCTGACGGCTATCGATCGAACGGAGAACGAAAAGAAGGAAGCCGATTTCCAAAAGCATTATCAGCTATCCGTCAGGGCTGCCGAGGAGAGTGCCGTCCTTCTTCGCAATGAAGGAAACCTCCTTCCTTTGGACAAGAAAAAGAAATACATCGTCATCGGCGATTTCTTTTCCTATATTCGCTATCAGGGATCCGGATCTGCCCTGTTGAACCCCTATTGTCTTTTTTCGCACAAGGATATCTTCGACAAAAATAAGATCGACTATGAATACCATCAAGGCTTCAAGGAAGAGGAAACACGTCCCGATAGCAAGTTGGAAGAGGACGTTCTTTCTTCCATCAAAGAAAAAGAGGAAACGATTCTTTTCTTTGGCGGTCTCAACGATTATGTCGAGTCGGAAGGTTTTGACCGTGATAACCTGAAAATGCCGGAAAATCAGATTTCACTCCTTGAAAAAATCCTCGAAATGAAGAAAAAGGTGGTCCTCGTCCTTCATAACGGAAGTGTCATTGCCGAACCCATCTTGGATCAGGTAGATGCCATTCTCGATCTCCTTCTTCCTGGTGAAGGTGGTGCCGAAGCCTGTTATCATCTTCTCTTTGGAGAGGTCTCGCCTTCCGGAAGACTTGCGGAAACATGGATGAAGGAATACAAAGATGTTCCTTTTTCGGATACCTTCACGAAAACAAGTCAGGAGATTTACAAGGAATCCATCTTTGTCGGGTATCGATACTATCTTTCAAGGAAGGAGGCCATTCGGTATCCTTTCGGATACGGATTAAGCTATTCTTCTTTCGAATATTCAAGTCTGAAAACCGAAAAGACAGAGCAAGGCTATCTTTTCACCTTCACAATCACGAATACCGGAGAAATGGATTCCTATGAAGTCGTTCAGCTTTATGCTTCCCATCCTTCCAAGCTGATGCATCCGATCAAAGAACTCAAAGGGTTCGACAAAGTCTATCTGAAGGCAAAGGAAAGCAAGGAAGTCTCCATTCTCGTGAAAGAGGAAGACCTGAAGATTTATGACGTCAATAAGCATGATTTTGTCCTCGAGGAAGGGGAATATACATTCGAGATTTCCAAGAATGTCTTGGAAAGCCGATTGTCTGCTTGCTTCTTCATCAAAGGAGAAAGCGTAAAGAACCCTTATTCTGAGAAAGTGATGGATCATTATCTTCATCTTGAGAATCTCTCCTCGCTCACGGATGAGGAATATGAAGAGCTTCTCTCTTCGCCGATTCCAAAGATCGTCAAAGAAAAGAAGATCACATTTGAAACGCCGATTGGCGAATTCAACACCCCATTTGGAAAATTCTTCCGAAGAGTTACACACAAAATAGCCCGCCATTCGTATAAGAAAGCCTGCAGAATCAAAGACCGTCTGGAACGGGAAAGAAAAAAGAAAGCCGCCCTATTCGTCATGAGAATGATTCCGAACAATTCTCTTAGAAGTCTATGCTATTCTTCCTCCGGTGTCTTGAAATATCCTGTGGCAAAAGGCCTTTTGGAAATGTGCAATCATCATTACATCCGCGGCATCAGAGAAATGTGCAAAAAAGAAAAATAGAGTAAAGAAGCATTCTGTCTATTTTGTTATAATAAAAGAAGAAAGGGGGAACATTTATGGATTCTTGGTTTATATCCCTATTGGAAATCGAAGACTATGGCATTTTTCTCTTCACCTTGTTAACGGCACTCATCTCTGCCATTTTGTCAGGCCTGCTCGGCTTGGAAAGAGAGATGACCGGTCAGTCCGCTGGGTTGAGAACCCATGTCATCGTTTCCGTGGCCTGTTCTTTGATCATGTCGACATCCATCTTTGCCATCCGTCTTGTCATCAAGGACAACAAAACCTTCCAGGATCTCAGCTATGATGCTTCCCGCATCGCCGCCGGCATTCTCGGTGGCATCGGATTCATGGGAGCTGGGGCCATCGTCAAGAATGGCTTCAGCGTCAAGGGACTGACGACCGCAGCGACGCTTCTTTTTGTCGCAGCCATCGGCATGGCCTGCGGATCCGGATTCGTTTTGGAGGCCACCGGAGTCACCCTATTGGTTCTCATTCTCCTTCTTGGCCTCATCTATATCGAAAGATGGCTAAACAAAAAATCGCCGGAAATCATCATCAAGGCGAAGTTTACGGAAGGAATGTTTGCCCTGATCAAAGAGGAAGTTGTTCATTCGAATGTTTTCCTCAAGGATATCTCAAGCGAAATCAAAAGTAATGAAGACAAGAAGAATTATTACGAAATCAAAATTTGTCTAGCCTACCGCACAAGGACGAACTCCCTTAATAACCTATTATCGAATCTAAAAAATATCGAAGGTGTCGAGAAAGTCGTTGTCCGAAGAAAAGACAAGAACAAAATCGAAGAAATCTAAAAAGGAGGAACCCATCATGAATGAATTCGAGAAAATGAAAGAAGGAAAGCTCTATGAGGCAGGAAAGATAGAACTCCTAGAGATGAGGAACAAGGCGCACCATCTCTGTTTCGAATACAATCAGACAAGCGAAGAAGACGTCGAAAAAAGAGAGAAGATCATCCAAGAACTCCTTCCCAATGTCGGCAAGAACGCCTATCTAACCGGGCCAATCTATTTCGATTATGGCGTCAATTTCATCGCCGGCGAGAATTTCTACTGCAATTTCCACTTCACGTGCCTGGATGTCTGCCCGGTCCTCATTGGCGACAATGTATTCTGTGGACCGAATGTCAGCATCAACACACCTCTTCATCCTCTTCTTGCCAAGGAAAGAAATCCATTCATGGCAGAATACGGCGTAACCGATAGAGAATATGGAAAAAAGATTGTCATCGGAAACAATGTCTGGATTGCTTCGAATGTCACCATCTGTGCAGGAGCCCAGATTGGGAATGACTGCGTCATCGGTGCCGGAAGCGTCGTGACCGGAAAGATTCCGGATGGCTATATCGCCTATGGCATACCCGCAAAGCCGATACGGAAAATAGAAGAAAGCGATTCAGTCTATCTGAAGAAGGAATTGTTCTAAATAAAATGAAATAGGCTATCATCCTCCTAATGTCTATATTTTCAACTATGACAGTCCAAAAATCATTTACACTGAAAAAGGTACCCGATAGTTTTTCTATCCGATACCTTTTTGTTTTAGTCGTGTTTATATTTTTCGATTTCTTTGCTTGTGGCAAAAGGACTCATCAATGTCATTTTGGAAAGTTCAATTCCGAATTCAACCGATTCCTTCAATGATTTTCCCTGGAGGAAGCGATCGATGATCCCGCTTGTCAGAGCATCGCCGCATCCAGTCGTATTGACGAAATTCTCAACCTTTTCCACCGGAATGATTTCGATCTGATCCTTTGAAGAGCCGATATAGATATCCTTGCTTCCATTGGAGAGAACGACATTGCCGACACCCTTCAAGAGAAGCTGACGGACAAGTTCATCCGGTTGTAAATCCTGATTGATCAAGGCTTTTGCTTCATGAATATTGACCTTGATCAGATAAATATTCGAAAGATGACCCTTAAATTTGACAACCTTCTCCGGAGAGATGGCCTCGACGATGAACTTCTTTTCGGGATAGCGCTCGAAAAGGGTGTCGATGCATTCTGTGGAGAGATTGGCATCCAGGCAGAGATACTCATGTTTCTTGATGAAGGAATGAATTCTCTTGAGGTATTTCGCATTGATGGATTCGATGATCGCATTGTCGCAGAGAGCCAACGCCATATCATGATTGGAATCATTGATGGCAAGATAAGAGCCGGTAGACAGATCGGAATCCGGGGAGAAGACATTGATGTTGAGTTCAAGAAGTGCCTTCTTGAGCTCTTTTCCGAGCATGTCTTTTCCGATGGCGGTCACGAAGATGACCTGGTTTCCCAAGCGGGAGAGATTCTCTGCGATGTTTCGCATCACCCCGCCAAAGGAAACCGTGACTTTCCCGATATTGGAGACACTCTCCAAAAGAGGTTCATCGCTTGTTCCGATGTAGTCGATATTGCTCCCACCGAACAATAGCATGGTCTTATCCATGATTACTTGTTCAATTTGGCGTATTCAACGGCAGCCTTGGCTCCCAATTCGGCATTGTTCAGAATGAGGTGGATATTGGTTTCCAAGCTCTTTCCGGATGTGAGTTCCACAATCTTGGAAAGAAGGAATGGGGTCTCGTCTTTTCCAGTGATGCCTTTTTCTTCCATTTCCGCCAAAGCCTTGTCGATTTCCGCATTGATATATTCCTCTGGAAGAGAATATTCTTCCGGAATCGGATCCGTGACTAAAATTCCGCCATCGAGATGATAATCTCTCTTGGCCTTGACAATCTTGGCAATATCCAAAGGAGACTTGACGTTATAGTCGACTTTGTATTTGCTTGTGCGGGTGAAGAATGCCGGGAGATGATCGGTATTGTAACCCAGAACCGGAACACCCTTGGTTTCCAAATATTCCATCGTCAATCCTAAGTCGAGGATGGCTTTCGGACCGGCGCAGATGACAGTGACATTGGTCTTTCCAAGTTCATCAAGATCCGCAGACACATCGAAAGTGATGTTGGCTTTTCTATGAGCCCCGCCGATGCCGCCCGTCACGAAGAATTCGATTCCAGCCATGCTGGCCAAAATCATAGTGGCCGAAACGGTTGTGGCTCCCCACTTCTTCATGGCACAGACAACAGGAAGATCTCTTCTGGAAACCTTTTCGATTCCCTTTGTCTTTCCGAAGACTTCGATTTCCTCCGGAGTCATGCCGATGATGGGTTCCCCATCGATGATGCCGATCGTAGCTGGGATGGCACCGTTGTCACGAATAACCTTTTCGACGCTGAGTGCACATTCGACATTCTTCGGATAGGGCATGCCATGGGAGATGATGGTGGATTCAAGGGCAACAACCGCCTTTCCTTCTTCAAGAGCCTTCTTTACTTCTGGATTGATTCTCATATTGATACCTCTGATAAATCATGTGCAAGAAATCTTGCCTCTCAATTATACGGCAAGAAGAGGCCTGTCGGATGACTTTTTTTGACAAATGACTGTGTTTCTTCCTCTTCCATTCTGCCAAAAGAGAAAACCCGCCATCTATCGAAATCATTTCCATGTGGAAAAAGGAATTTCTTTGATAAAATAAAAGAGTTCGAAGGGATTCGATAGATAATGCAACACGGAACGATACTCGATTATGTTCGTTGGAGGGGCGACCTCAGTTTCGAACAAGCACCATTCAACATCGTTGACAATCTGATCTTCTCCTTTTTGGCGTACTCCGATTTCCATGAAGTTCCTGTCAGTAAGAAAGAAAACAAAGAAGGAATCACCCTAAAAGAATATTATGATCGTCTGATGAAGATCGGAGGCTTTCCAAAATCGTTAAGTTGGATCATCAAGGAAGAGGAATTGGCTCTCATTGCCACGA
Source organism: bacterium (assembly GCA_963660905.1). GTDB lineage: Bacteria > Bacillota_I > Bacilli_A > RFN20 > CAG-288 > Enterosoma. Next base: position 8,857 of record CAVKZJ010000005.1, read on the forward strand.
GCAAGAGATTTTCCTCCGTCCTGATAAAAAATTATGTCGATATCATCAAAGATGAGAAATCCGTTCAATTCGGTGCCATGAATTTCTGTATTTCCTCAACAGAACACTATCTGGCCTTCCGTGGCACGGACAATTCCATCGCTGGCTGGAAGGAAGATACCAATCTCACCTATATGAAAGTCCCGGCGCAGGATATGGCGACGAAATACATCATGGATAATTTGGAAGAAGGAAATATCTATTATGTGGGCGGACATTCCAAAGGAGCACATCTTGCAATCTATGGCGTGACGATGCTGCCAGATGAAAAAAGGCAATCCATAAAGAGGGTTTTCGATAACGATGGTCCTGGAATCTGCAAAGATGTGATGGATCCTTCCTGTCTGGAAAAAATCGATGCCATCACAACGAGAATCATTCCAACGTATTCCGTGATCGGCATGTTTTTCCCCTATCCATTCACGACATCGTATATCGTTCATTCCAATGAGAAGATGCTGATGCAGCATGATATCAAATCATGGCTTATACAAGGAAAGGAATTGTCTTTGGCATCGAAATTGGATGATGAAGCCATCATGATCAATGAAGCATTGGATACTTTCATCTCAAGCACAAAGTTGGAAGAAAGAGAAAACACGATAAATGAGCTTTTTAATGCTTTTGATGACTCGGGTAAAAAGAAAAAGGTCACAAATGTGACAGATGGCGGATTGAAAGAGTTGAATCGTGTTCTGCTGCAGCTTTCCGATACATCGCTGGAAACAAAAAAGACATTGAACAAAATCCCATTGACCGTCCTATTCGGCCGAACGCTGATGAAATTGAGGCATGCCAGCTTTTTCCAATTCCTATTCACATATCCTTCCTTGCCTATGGGTGTCTTCTTTTTGGTCCTAGGCTTTTTATTCTTTTTCGTTCCCGATGATATCATTCCCTATTTCGTTGGAGGCGCCTTCGTTCTTGTGACAATCACGGAATTCGTCACGTTCTTCTACCTATTCTATCTAAGTCACTGGAATTTAAAGCAGAATCTTGTCCGATTGTATATCATTCTTATTTCGATATCGATCTCCTGTGCGTATTTCATTTCCGGAGAGATGATGAATTCTTTTTCCAGTGTCGTTCTAGGGGTTGTGATGATGGCATTGAGCTTTGTCATGGTGACCCGTGCCATGGACTTGGCGAAGAAGAAAGAACATTGTCTTCTTGAACTTGCCATTATCGAATCCGTATTGATGTTTGCGACGGGATTGTATTTTGTGATTCTGCATTCATTTGAGACGGATCGATTACTCCGATTGTCCGGCATCATATTCATGTGTCTGAGTGGATTGAGACTTTTCGATGGAATCTATGAATTGATTCGCGATTCCTTTAAAAAGAAAAAATAAAGTAGTATAGTCATACCGGTTCAAGTATGTTGGAGGATTTTGGTTCACATGATTAATTGGATAGATTGCATTTTGTCCGCTTTTTCCATGTCCGTGGATGCCATGACGGTCAATGCGACCAATGGTTTGATGGAAAAAGACATGAAGATTCGGAAAATGATTTTGATCTCTTTATCCTTTGGGATTTTTCAGATTGCCATGCCGACGATCGGTTATTTCATCGGATATTCGTTCAAGGATCAGCTCGAGAGATGGATACCTTGGATTGCATTCGGATTATTGTCTTTCCTAGGCTTGAAATCCATATTCGATTGGTTCAAGGAATTCCGTGCCCGAAAGAAAGGCGAAGAGAAAATCGAAAGAAAGAAACTGCGCTTTTGGGATATCATGGTGCAATCCGTCGCGACTTCCATCGATGCCTTATGTATCGGCTTTGTCTATCTTACCTATTCCATCCCAAATGCGATGATTGTTTTCTCCATCATCGGACTCACGACTTTCACACTGAGTTTCCTATGTGTCTTTTTAGCCAAAATCATTGCCGGCCCATTGGAGAAATGGGCAAATCTGATTGCCGGCATCGTCTTTATCGGCGTCGGATTGAAGATTCTTCTCGAAGGCATATTATAGAAAAATATGTCGTCATCTCACATCTTGTAGTGAGGTCACGACATATTTTTTTGAATGGATGCTAAACTGCATTCCGCAGTCTAGTCGAGGCTTTATTGGGCTAATTTCGACACACAGATTTTGCCATCTTCTTCCGTCCAAGTCCCTTTGAACTCTCCACCCTGAACAGGACCGACGCTTTCCATATTCAAGGACACGGTATTGTCATTTTTGATTTCCAATGTCCCTTCCAGATTGAATGGCAAGCCCGTTTTCTTCATGACATCATAGGTGTATAAGGAACCATCATTGGCTTTGTCAGCCAAGGTGGCAGTCGCCGATTTCATCGTTTCTGTCTTGCCGAGGTTGAAATTGAATTCTTTTGCACCTTTTTCAAAGCTGAACTTTGAGATCTTGAAGTTGAATCCGCTTCCCTGACTGACGACATTACAGGATGCGGCGCTATTGGCAACATAATTGTCATAGGCGTTTCCTTGGACCGTGACGGTGTAATCATCGTCATCCGTCAATTCCTCAATGCCGGTGAAATCCGAATATTTGAAGTTCAATGACCCCGCCTGAACTTTTTCATTCTTATAGACTTCTTTTCCCAATGTCGTATTTTTTATCGTCAACGTATAGTCTTTTGTCATCGTGTCTGTCGCAGTGATCGTGACATCGATCGATAAGTTGTTCTCTGAATCATTTGTGACTGGCAAATAACTCATCGGGCCAGGACCATTCTGTTTTCCCTCGTTCCATGTCGCAGTGACAGTCGGACTCCCCAAGAGAAGGGATTCCCCTTCGAATTCGACTTCATTGGCCTTGTATCTTGGAGCAATCGCTTTTAAGACAGCACGATATTTTCCAGCGGTGAAGCTATAATCCATGCTTCCCTTATAGGTGTTTTCTTCCGTTGCTTTGATCATGCCGGAAGAGGACACCGCATGACTGTCGAGAACATCATCCACATACTGATAGACTTTTAGAGAATAGAATGTCGCATTTTCGCTGCCGGTGAATGAATATTCCGATTTTTCAAAATCCATTGTGAAATTCGTCGGTTCGGCCAATTGTTTTGTGCTTGACGTGTTCGTCTTGCACCCGGTCAGGACCGTGAAGGCAAAACAGATTGGCAATAGGATATTTTTACGTTTCATGATCTTTCTCCTTTATAAGATCGCGAAGATGAGATAGAGGCAAGAGGCAAGAGATAAGGCAATTTCCGCAGGACGATTTTCCATCTTTTCCTTGGCTGCGAGTCTGCACAAGAAGGAGGAAATGAGCCCGAAAGCCATGCCGAAGGCGATGTCCTTGAAGCAGACGACACCCGCAACAGTGGCGATGAATGGAATGACCTCCTTGGCCTCCTTGAAATTGATATTCTTTATGCCGACAAGCATTTTCGAGCTCGCCAATGCGACGATGAGACAAGAGAAGCTGAATGTATCCTGGACATAGCTTGCAAGCTTGACTTCACTCTGTTCGATCCACATGCCGACACCATGGGTTTCGGTCGCAAAGATTCCAAAGAAGAACCACGTGAATAAGCAGACAAAGAAGCCTAATGAGCAAACAATGGAACTAAGGCCCGTCTTTGCTTCATCATCGCTCAACACACAGGAAGAGCCATCCACAGTCTGAATCGGAGCGCCAATCAATGGGGCGACGACATTGCTCGAGGAGGTGATGATATGAACAAGCTTGGATTCCTTGACATCATAATTATCATCTAGGAATCGACCCGCCGTCGCACTTCCCTGAAGGAGACCGAAATTGCTTGCAAGACTCATCGCCAAGAAGACGATGACACCCTTTAGGATGACAAAGAAGGGAGAACCGCCATTGTTGATGAGGCCTGTGAAATTGAAGCCATCCTTGAAGCAAGAAAACCAATCGACGGATTTGAATCCCAAGGCGATGTTATACGGGCTTGCGCCATCCGTGCAGAAGAAGACATTCACTCTCTGATAGACGATGGTCGCCGCGGTTTGACCGCCGATGAATTCATTGCTGAAGAAGAGGATGCCAAAGGCCCACATGAGGCCGATCAAAGCTGCGAAAATATGAATCGCACTTTTTCTGACTTTTAAGATTTTGAACAGTACATAGACGACGATGGCAACAAGCATCATGATGAGATAGCTTCCCTGCATGGAAAATTCTCCCACATGGCTTAAGCCGCTTTCGCTGATCAAGCCAGAATACTTCAAGGCTTCCATCATAGTGAATAAGCCCACAGCAATCGGCAAGGATTTCTTTACCGCGAGTGGAATCAAGGAAAGAAGCTTCTTTCCCACTGGAGTGAGGACGATGACAAGATAAAGAAGAGAAGAGAGGAATGTGATCATCATCATGTTGGCATAGGTCAATCCATTATAGGCAGAGATCATGCTCACAAGCGTGCTTGCAATCGCCAGATTGCTGATCTGAATCAATGGACGATTGACAAGGATGCCAAGGAGCAAGGTTCCCAAGAAAGCCATCAAGGAAACAGCCAGGTAACTTCCCGCATAATTTCCGTAGACTTCGCCGATGACATAACAATTCAATATGAAACTGCAGATAGCGACAAGGAATGCGGAGCAGCCCGCTCCGATTTCACTCCTCAATGTCGTATTTCTTTCCTTCAGATGGAAGAAGGAATCGAGGGCTTGGTAGATTTTTGATGGCTTTTTTTCATTTGTGATTACAACAGTATTTTCCATAATCTTTTCACCTTTTTAGGTTACTCTTCCTCCTTTCTGAGCTGTGTCTTTTCCGGCTCTTGCTTAAAAAGCGGCCATATGATCATGAATCCGACAGTTGCAGCCAATCCGAGACCAAAGACGACGTTGAAGACGACTTGCCATGCCTTCCACGATGTATCCTGGACCGCCGTGACCTGCGAAGCATGGCAATTCTGATAGAGCATATGCTTTGTGGTCTGTCTTAATAGATACGCACCATAGTTCGTCGTTGTCGCATTTCCTTCCTGCTTGTAGTAAGCGGTGATTTCACTGCCGCCCAACTGTCCTTCGACGCCGCCGAAGAGACCCGCGCCCGGCGTCATGATCCAAGGATAAGGACCAACACCGTCAGTGATGATGAGACCGTTGAATCCCCATTCGCCACGGAGGATGTTCTTATATAATCCCTGATGAGACCAGGAGATGCCATCACGGTTCAATGAGGCCATGATGCCGAGTGCACCTTCGCCTTTTTTGAATTCACCATCGGTTTTGTCTTCATTGGGAACATAGACTTCATTCACGGCGATTTCATAATCCTTGAGATAGATTTCTCTGGCCGCCTGCTCGGAAAACCAGGTGATGTTTCCATCGCGGTTCGTATCGTTGTCATTGAAAGCCATATGTTTGATGAAGACGATGATGCCTTCATTTTGCAAACCGGCAACTTCAGCAGCTCCAATCTTTCCTCCGATAAATCCATCTTCAGAAAAATATTCGAAGTTTCTTCCACCATATGGTGTTCTATGCGTATTCATTGCAGGGCAATAGGCACCACCTAATCCATTCTTCTTCGACTGATGCGCATAGGCTTCGCCCATCTGTTCGACCAAAGCCGGATTCCAAGTGGATGCATTGACGACCGCGCTCGAGAACCATGTGGATGCACTATAGGAGTTATTTCCATTTCCCGCTTCGCCAGGGCCATCGACGACGGACATCTTCGATTTGTTGACGCTTTCGACTGCCGGCGTCTGCCATCCCAATCCACCCTGTACGGTGATTTGTTCTTCCAAGGTTGTCTGATCGACCAAATAGGCCCAGATTTCATTGTCATAGGAAGCTTCCTTCAAGACCGGGCAATTGACATCCAAGCGCATGGACGTCTCTTCCGTGGTCACGATGTACTCGCCATATTCATCTTTTTTGGCATTGCCGTTGCTATCCACTTCGAGATAATATTTCGCGCCATAGTCGATGACATGCTCCTCATTGGCATCATCGAAGAAATAGCGATCGTCATCCTGTGTCAATCCTTCCCAGTTCTCTTCCTTGGAATAGGACTGATACGAACTTCCGCCGATATATTTCTTGATGGTCTTTTGGACTTTCTCACCATTTTCATATGTGGTATAGGTGTAGTCGACACTGCTTAAGGCATCGCAGCCCAAGGCTTTCACGCCGCTCTCACATAATGCTTCTTCCTTGCAGGAGGATTCATGGGTCATGATGGATTTCATGCCGCCTTCGAAATCACTTCTGGAAAGATAGCCGTCGAGCATGTTTCCATCTCCAGCATCGACATCACTCATGCTGACTTTGGCGACTGTCTTATCTGAGCTTCTCTTGCCGACACCTGTCTCATCATAGATATAGCTGTCTCTTAAGGTCGCCTTCAAGGAATCGGTGGCATCATTATGGGCATCCGAAGCGATATGGAATATGTATTCGCCTTTCTCTAAGACATAACATCCATGTCCGTAATTATCAAAGGATGATAAATCATCCGTGTCAAAACTGATGGTGACTTCTTCGGATTTTCCTGCCTCGATTGTCTGCGTTTTCTTGAATCCAATCAAAACCTTGCTGGATTTTTGAAGTCCAACACCTTTTATGCCCATGCTCGAATCCTGATTGTATGGTGCTTCGAGATAAAGTTCGACCACCTGCTTTGAGGCAACCGAGCCTGTATTCGTCACTTTGACTGTGATGCTATTGGTTCCATGAGGCTCTAAGGAAATATCACTCTTTGTCACTTCCTCTTTGAATGTTGTATAGCTTAGGCCATATCCGAATGGATACTGGACGACCTGATCGTATCCTGTTGCTTTTCCATTCTTCCATTCATGGCTTCCAAAATAGCTCGAATCGAAGAATCCTTCCTTGTCTGCGGTCTCATAGTAACGATAGCCGACATAGATGCCTTCTTCGTATTGGTAATAACCGAAATTCGAGGAATTCCCATAACCCGACTTGATGTTTTCCACATTCGTATATTTGTTGTCATCGTTGTTGTAGAAAGATGGCATGGTGGAATGGTCATAGGGATAGGTATCGACAAGTCTTCCGCTTGGGGAAACTTCACCCGTCAGTATCTGTGCGACACCGACTAGTCCGGCTTCTCCTGGGTGTCCGATCCATAAGCAGGCATCGACTCCATATTCCTCCTCTTCGATTTCCCCCAATTCCATGACGGCGGAAGAGTTGATCAAGACGATGGTTTTCTCATATTTCTCTTTGCAGAATTTCAGGAGATCCTTTTCATCCTGGGAAAGCTGAAGATACGTTGTGCCAGTGGATGCCTTTCCATCTCCATCATAATCCATGACAGGTGAGGCTCCCTCAGCGCCACTTCTGGCGAAGGTGACAATGACGGTATTGTTATAGCCATCGCTTTGTATATCGCTCTCATAATGGTTCTTATAGACAGACTGACTGAATTCACAGATTCTTTTATATCCGCCCCAGTCCCCATTGCCATAGTTGTCTTTGTTGTTCTTATAGTCACTTCCTTTGAAGGTGGCTTCGCTTCCATCCCCTTTGTGACCGACATATTCGCCCGTGGTGTCCATATTTCTTCCGCCACCGACAGCCGTTTCCAACCAATTCCAGGCTTTTTCGTTGACATCGAGATATTTTTCATGCGATGCGCTCTCTCCATCGTCTTTGGAACCGTCGAAAGCTTCTTTCATCGTATAGGTATGTTCATCGTATTTGCCACCGGCGGAACCCGTGCCGCCATTGACGTAATTGTACGATTGCGCACCGAGAATGGTAACCTTGCTTCCTTTGGCAAGAGGCAAAGCATTGTTTTCGTTTCTTAACAATACCGATCCTTCACTTGAGAGTTTGGTAACAATCTCTCTTCCTTCCTTTAGGCATGTATCCACAGAATAGGTTTCATCGGAATTATCAGACGAGGAATCTGATTTCTTCGATGATGAACTCGTATAGTCCGCAATTGTCTGACCATAAGAATTCAACAAAACATTTCCGCAGGCGATGGCAAAAGAAAGAACGACGGCCAATCTGCAACCATTGATGATTTTGTTTGTTTTCTTTTTCATCATTTTCTCCTTTATTATTTTGAAAAGCGCTTTCAAATATGACTGCATTCTATGTTCAGGGAAAATGAGGCACAACAAAATATGCGCAAGCGGCATGAAATTCTGCTCAAGCGGTTTTTTCTTGATACGCCAAATAAAAGAGGTTACAATTTAAAAAGATATGAATTTTTTTGGATATTTTAAAGATTATTACATCAATCAGAAATATGGCGTGACCTATGTCTTGACCGAAATTATCGCTTGTTTCATCATTTCTTTTTGCTTTAATAAATTCGACTGGAAGAAATATAAAAGCTACATCAGACTATTCATCGATTTTTGCATGACTTGGTGTGTAGAGATGTTTCTAAGTTGCTTCTTCTATTATGTTTTTTCCATAAATGGCCAGGATACTTCGATTCTCAGATATTTCATTTGGCCTCTTATCTCCTTGGTTCATACCATCTATCCGAAAGATATGGGAAAATATTTCATGCGATTTCTATGTGCCGTGTTTTCTTCTTCTTTTACTTTCATGGCAATCAATCTGTCCGGCGCAATCGGAAATCTGATCACAGACTCCTTGGGACATTATCCTGATAATCTTCTTTTGGACTATACCTTCTATATCGTATTCTTAGGCTTGCTTGTCATCTGTGTATTCTTCAAGACCTTTTCCCCATTCAAATATAAATATGTGAAGAATGGGCCGGTCATCTTGATCGACATCGTGTTTCTTCTTGCCTATCTCATCGCTGTCTTTTCGAGTATTCTGAATAAGAATGGCAATGCAATGTTCAATTGTATTTTATATACCTTTCTTTTATCCATCTGCTTTATTTGCTATACCATCTTCTATCTCAGCGTGAAAAGTTATAATTATGTCTTGGATTATCAGGCCAAGGCATTGAAAGCCGAATCTGAAAAGAATCAATTGGAGATTTCAATGAATCAGTACGAAGAACTTCACCGCATTCGACATGAACTGAGAAATCAAATGAACATCCTGGAAATCATGCTGAAGGAAAAGAAATATGATGAGATGAGCGCATATTTTGCCGATATCAGCGAAAAAGTCCATGTGACCATCGATTATATCGATACGGGAAATGCATTGGTCAATTCTGTTTTGAATATGGAATTGAGCAAAGCCAAAGGAGTCGGGATTCCTCTTGTCACGCATATATCGATCAAGAATCATTTGAATATCAATCCTCAGGATATCACATCGCTCCTGACGAATTTGATCGACAATGCCTTAGAAGCGGAGAATCGATGTCAGACAAAAGATGCCGTTGATGTGCAAATGGTTTATGAAAATGAATACCTATTCATCAAAGTGACCAATACGATATCCTATGATGAAAATCCTCTTTTATTGAAATCGAGAAAACCAGATCGAAAAAATCATGGCTATGGAACCAAAATCATCAAATCCATCTGCGCGAAATATAATGGCTTTGCAAAATTCTCAGTGGAACAGGATAAATTTAAATTTGATGGCATGCTCTATTTGCCAGAGGAGACAGTATGAATATCACATCATTGAATTTAGCGATTGTGGATGACAATTTCGAAACACGAAGGTTGATGATGGAACGACTGAAGAAGATTTTTTATAGCATCTCAATCCATGTGTCTTTCTTCTCTTTTGATTCAGCGGCACTCTATTTATCTTCCTTGGAAAATCATCACTATAATCTGACTTTTCTCGATATCGAAATGCCATCCATGGATGGAATCCAATTGGCAAAAGAACTTCAACAGCGGAAGATCGAAACAAAAATCATATATGTTTCAAACAGAGAAGATAGGGTCTTTGATTCTTTGGCAACAAACCCTTTCGGCTTTGTCAGAAAAAGTCATTTCAATGATGACATCGAAAAAGTGATTCATCATTTCATTCAGGAGATGAAAAAAGAAAGTTCCTCATTCTATTTGCTGCAGAATGGCAAAGAGCAACTGACGATTCCCTTTGAAGACATCATTTATATCGAAACAATAAAAAGGAAGCTATGTTTTCATCTGAACGACATCAAGACGCCAATCATGACATCTTTGACTTTTCAATCCATCGAGGAATGCTTTGAAAAGAAAGGATTCCTTTGTTGCTATAAAGGAATTCTCATCAACTATCGATACATCAAAGTGATTGATGAATCGATTATCATCCTACAAAACAATGAACAGCTTCCCTTATCGAGAAGAAAGGTAAACGAGGTCAAAGAGAGATACCTAGGATTGATGCAGGATCGATTGGTCGATATCTATTGATATACAGTTGAATGTCATGAAACCATTTCATCACAAAAACATTAGTTTGTTTTGAATGAATTCATAAAAACGAGGCAATGTCAAAATGATTTTTCCATGTTGGGAACCATCGATCAATCCCTTTTTTATCAAGCGGTCCCGATAACGAGAAAAATATTCCTTTTTCATATCCAGCTCATTCAACACATTCGAAACAGGTATGAAATCGTTCGATTTCATCGAGACGAGTATTTTCTGCTCTACCATTGTTAGGGATGACCAAATTTTGGAATATACAAATTCATCTAGATATTGATCGAATTGGTCCAGTAAATCTGCATCCATTTCTTTTTTGCTTCTTTCAAACATTAAATATCCAAGCAATTGGAAAGCAAATGCATAACCTTTTGTAAGCTTTGCACATTTTATGGCTTCTTTGTTTTCCAAAGATAAAGTCGTTTTATAGGAATTTGCAATCGCAGTCAAATTCAAAGGACATAAATAGAATTTTGGTGCTCTAATTAAGAACGTCAGGTTCTTTTCGTTTTCAAGAGATGAAATATTTTCGAATAACCCCGTTGCCAAAATGAATAATTGATAATCTTCTCTGATAAGCATCTGAAAGGATAAGGCGAGCTGTTTCATATAGGCGTTATTTGATGCTTCATCTATGGTGATCAAAACCTTTATCTTATGCTTGGATAATTCTTTGAACATCTTATCCAACAGATCATCAATGTTCAGAATCGGATTCTTCCCACTGATCGAAAAGGTGATTCCATGGAACGAAAAGTTAAAATTCTTTTCGATGAAAAGATGTTTGACTCTCGAGCATGTATAGAGTTTTGCTGCAAGGGCCTCTCTCATGTCATCTTCTACGTTAAGCCCTATGACGACCCAGTCATCCTGCTGAATGAAATATTTGGATATGGATGTCAACATGACTGTCTTTCCAGAACCCCTGACACCCGTAATCATAAAGCAGTGCGATACCGGGGTTCACTTGTAAGTTTATCTATGATATCTTCTTTATCTTTTTCTCTGCTGACATATTCGTATGGCTTCTTGCCAAATGATAATGTAAAAGGATTCCTTTCATACTTCTTCATACTTGTGAGTTCCTTTCATACTTCTTCATACTTTTGTCAAGACGAATCGGTTGTAATCCAAAAGCAATGAGAAACTATCTAGGCAGACAATAGAAAGGGATTTGTGGATATATAGAAAAAGGCCTGATGCTTTTATCGTGCATCAAGCCATGAATTTATTTTTGAAGGGAGTCAAGGTATTCTAAGAATTCTTCGTATGTCATCTGTCGATCGATGAAACTGCCATCTGCCTTTATATAGATGACACGATTGGCAATGGTATTGAGAAGCTCACGGTCATGAGAGGAGAAAAGAAGAACGCTTTTTTCCGCTTCCTTCATTCCTCTGTTCAAGGATTCGATGGATTCCAAGTCAAGATGGTTCGTCGGGTCATCAAGCATGATGACGTTTCCGGGATCGAGCATGACTTTGCAGAAGCGAAGACGGACTTTTTCACCGCCCGAGAGAACCGAGACATTCTTTAAGGCTTCATCACCCGTGAAGAGCATTCTTCCCAAGAATCCTCTTAAATAGGCATCAGTCGTCTCTTTGGCAAAGGGGCGGAGATAGTTGACCAACGTCGTATTGACGCCTTCGAATTCCGCAAAGGAGGAAGGAATATACATCGGCTTAGTGGTCTTTCCCCATTTGAATGTTCCCTTATCCAAGCTGTCTTTTCCAGAAAGGATATCAAAGAGTTTCGTGATTGCCAAGGAATTATCCGCTAAGAAAGCGACCTTATCGGTATTGCGAAGAGTGAATTCAAGATCCTTGAAATACCCATCCTTCGTGGCTTCATGGACTTCCAGGATATCTTTTCCGAGAGGGTATTCGCTGCGGAAGGAGATAAAAGGATATTTTCGACTGGAAGGCTTCATTTCCTCAAGCTGAATCTTGTCGAGGGCCTTCTTTCTGGAAGTTGCCTGTTTCGATTTGGCGGCATTGGCAGCAAATCTTCTGATGAAATCCTGCAATTCCTTGATTCTTTCTTCCTTCTTCTTATTCTGATCCTTCATCTGCTGCTGAATCAGCTGACTCGACTGATACCAAAAATCATAGTTTCCGACAAAGAGATTGATGGCATTGTAGTCCACATCAAGGATTCGAGTGCAGACCTTGTTGAGGAAATAACGGTCGTGGGAGACGATCAGAACCGTGTTTTCGAAATTGATGAGGAATTCCTCAAGCCACTGGCATGCCTTCTCATCCAAATCGTTGGTCGGTTCATCCAGAACCAGAATATCCGGATTGCCAAACAAAGCCTGGCAAAGAAGAACCTTGACCTTGTCCTTGGCATCCATGTCCTTCATCAGTTTGTGTTCATCTTCCTTCTTGATTCCCAAGGAAATCAAAAGGGTCTCCGCATCCATTTCCGCATCCCAGCCATTCATTTCGGCAAATTCCGTTTCCAGTTCGGCAGCCTTGATGCCATCCTCTTCGCTGAAATCAGCCTTCGCATATAAGGCATCCTTTTCATCCATGACCTGAATCAGTCTTGGATAGCCCATCAGAACTGTCCTCATGACATCATATTGATCAAAAGCATTATGATCCTGTTTGAGAACAGAAAGTCTTTCCTTGGAATCTTTCAAAACATGGCCATCGGTCGGTTCGAGATCGCCGGAGATGATTCTTAAAAGCGTCGATTTGCCAGCGCCATTGGCACCGATGATGCCATAGCATTCACCCGGTGTGAATGAGACGTTGACATCCTTATAGAGGACTCTGCCTCCAAACTGCATCGAAATATTGCTAAGCTGTAACATATTGAACTGCCCTTCCTTTACCGTTCGGATTATAGCAAGAATGTCCAATATTTCCTAGTGAAAAGTGCTCTCATGATACTAGATAAATACTAGATTTTAAATTGCCTTTCAAAGTTCTTTACTAATGAGGTTTTCTAACATAAAATAGGAGTGTTCGAATAACCTTGATTTACGATTCAGACTCAAGACCGAATAAGGTCTTTTTTTAGGAGGGAAATTTCTATGTATGACGAAACATTAGATGGCAATTTAGACTTGGAAAACACCAAAATCTGTGTCATGAAGCGTTCCGGAGAACGTGTTCCCTTCGATCGCAAAAAGATCTCCGCGGCCATCAGAAAAGCAAATGATGAAGAGGGAATCATGAGTGAAAGACTCACCGAAGCCCAGATTGAAGATATCTCCCTTGGCATCATGAAAGATGCCTTCAATGCCGGCAGAGACCTTTCCGTGGAAGAGATTCAGGACAAGGTTGAAGACGCCTTGATGGGTTCAGGAAAGCACAAAGTCGCACGTTTATATATCACCTATCGATACAAGAGAAATGAAGATCGAAAGATGTCGGATATCGATCAGAAGATTTCCGGTGTTGTCGAAAGAGACAACGAAGAAGTCAAGCAGGAAAATTCCAATAAGAATCCGACCATTCTCTCCGTGCAGAGAGACTATATGGCCGGTGAATGGTCAAGATATTATACGAATCGATACCTTCTTCCACGCGAGATTTACGAAGCACATAAAGAAGGCATCATTCATTTCCATGATGCAGACTATTTTGCCCAGCATATGCACAATTGCTGTTTGGTCAACCTCAATGACATGTTACAAAATGGCACATGCATTTCCGGTACGAAGATCGACACTCCGCATTCTTTTATCACCGCCTGCACCGTTGCGAGCCAAATCGTCGCTCAGGTCGCATCGAGCCAGTACGGCGGCCAGACCATCACCATGTCCCATCTCGCTCCCTTCGTCGATACGTCCAGGCAAAAGATTTCCGCTCGTCTGAAGCGTGAATTCGAATCCATGGGCATCATTACCACGGAAGACAAATTCCGCGGCCTCGTCGAACAGGAAGTCAGAAAGGAAGTCGAAAGCGGATGCCAGACAATCCAATATCAGCTGATCACCTTGCAATCGACCAATGGACAGGCTCCATTCGTCACCGTCTTCCTCTATCTCAATGAAGTCGAAGAGGGTCAGACAAGAGACGATCTTGCCTTGATCATCGAAGTCATGCTCAAGCAGAGAATCCTCGGCGTAAAGGATCGAACTGGTTCTTATATCACCCCCGCCTTCCCGAAGCTCATCTATGTTCTTCAGGAAGACAATATCACAGAGGATGGGAAGTATTTCTACCTCACGAAATTGGCTGCGGAATGCACGGCGAAGAGAATGGTTCCGGACTTCATTTCTGAAAAGAAAGCCATCGAACTCAAGGGTGGGGATTGCTATCCCTGCATGGGCTGCAGAAGTTTCCTGACACCTGATCGCTTTACGGATGCCGGAAAAGGAAATCTTTCCAATGCATTGGATTACATTCCTGGGAAGCACAAATATTATGGACGTTTCAACCAAGGCGTCGTGACGCTCAATTTGGTCGATGTCGCCTGCTCTTCCTGCAAGGATGAGGAACGCTTCTGGAAAATCATGGAAGAAAGATTGCAGCTTTGCCATAGAGCCCTCAAGCTTCGTCACGATCGTCTCATGGGAACTCCAAGCGATGTTGCTCCGATTCTCTGGCAGGATGGTGCCTTAGCCAGACTCAAGCCCGGTGAAACCATCGACAAGCTTCTTTTCGATGGCTATTCGACGATTTCCTTAGGCTATGCCGGATTGGCCGAGGCTGTCTATTATATGAAAGGCATCTCCCACACTTCCCCGGAAGGAGAAGAATTCGGCTTGAAGATCATGCAGCTCCTCAACGACAAATGCAACCAATGGAAGAGAGAAGAAAATATCGACTATTCCGTCTATGGAACACCGCTCGAATCCACGACCTATAAGTTTGCCAAATGTCTCCAGAAGAGATTCGGCATCATCAAAGGGGTCACAGACCACAATTACATCACCAATTCCTACCATGTCAACGTCCGCGAATCCATCACCGCCTTCGACAAATTGACCAAGGAAGCGGAATTCCAGCGTCTTTCCCCAGGCGGAGCCGTCAGTTATGTCGAGGTTCCCAATCTTCAGAATAACATTCCGGCTGTCCTAAGCATTCTCAAGCATATGTACAACACCATTCTCTATGCCGAGCTGAACACCAAGTCCGACCTCTGTGAGGTCTGCGGATACACCGGAGAAATCAAGATCGTCAAAGACGATACCGGAAAACTCGTCTGGGAATGTCCAAACTGTCACAATCGTGACCAGTCCAAGATGCACGTCGCAAGACGTACCTGCGGATATATCGGAACCCAGTTCTGGAACCAGGGAAGAACACAGGAGATCAAAGACCGTGTCATGCATCTTTCCTGCGGGGAATTCCATCTCGAAAAAGACGAACAGACGAAATAAAAATCATCCTTTGCCAAGGATTCTTTTCTGAGGCAAAGGATTTTTCAATAGGAGGATACCATTATGCATATCGGACAGATCATGCTTGCCGACTCGGCCAACGGAGAAGGAATCCGACTCTCCATCTTCGTCTCTGGATGCACGAATCACTGCAAAGGCTGCTTTCAGCCAGAGACATGGGACTTTTCCTATGGTCAGCTCTATACCAAGGAAATGGAAGATGAAATCATCGACGAACTCTCCAAGCCCTACTATGACGGACTGACTCTTCTTGGCGGTGAGCCATTTGAGGTCGAAAACCAAAGAGCCCTGCTTCCGCTTCTTAGAAGAATCAAGGAAGAACTTCCGAAGAAGACCATCTGGGCCTATAGCGGATTCACCTATGACAAGGATCTTATCGGACATGGATGTCGACATATCGAATGCACAGATGAGATTCTTTCCATGATCGACGTTCTCGTCGATGGAAAATTCATCGAGGAGCTCAAGAATGTCGCTCTCAATTTCCGTGGAAGCGAAAACCAGAGAATCATCGACATGAAAAAGACAAGAGATGAAGGTCATGTCGTCCTGT
The DNA here is from genome assembly GCA_963660905.1 of bacterium. GTDB lineage: Bacteria > Bacillota_I > Bacilli_A > RFN20 > CAG-288 > Enterosoma. The sequence continues at coordinate 25,056 of CAVKZJ010000005.1, forward strand.
CCAAGCTGAACAACTGAATAGAAATAGATATTTCAAAGACTGGAAAACAGCCTCACATTCAATGAATCATTATAAAAACATAATGAAATAAATCGGGTAATAAGTTATTTTACCATCCTCCTTGATTTCACGGCTGTTGCTGAAAACATATCCTTTCGTCATTCTATAATTTTTATCTTCTAAGATTTTTGGCAAAGCTTTGAAGTTCTTATAATCTTTTCCGGATTTGATTTCCAAAGGCAAGACATTTAAAGAATCATAGTCATCGATTAAGAAATCAACTTCTCCAACTTTCTTTCTATCATAGTAATATAATTCATAATCATGGGCTTTTAATTCCTGTGCGACTGCAGTTTCATAAACCGCTCCTAAATTCACACCTTTGGTGTCATCCAATATGGCATTGATATTGTTTTTGTATAGAATATTTGTCAGTAAACCGATATCATTCATATATAATTTAATTAAATTTTTACTGCTTGATTGAATCAAAGGAAATCTTGGCTCTGTGCAGGCTTTTGTAGCCAAAGCAATGCCAGAAGAAATAAGATATTCAAATTCATCATTGTATTTTGTATATCTCACATCATCGATATCCTCAATCTTTTTGTATTGGATTCTTTTGACTTTATTATCAATATTGGAAGGAATCATTTCATAGATTCTTTTGATTACTAATTTATTCTTTTTATCGTATTTCGAAGCATCTTCAGAGTAAAAATTAATAATGTCCTTCTGAATCTCTCTTATCTTCATGACATTTTTAGTCCTTACGAAAGTATTTACTGCATCAGGCATTCCTCCGACATAAAGATATGTTTTAAACAAATATAAAACCTTATCATGAAGTGATTCATCCAGTGATGTTTTATTGATAAAACAATCTCTTAGATGATTGATAACGAATTGCCCGACTGAATTCGCAAGCAAAAATTCTTCAAAGTCCATCGGATACATTTTCTTTTCTATAATCGATCCCATTGGAGTTAGGGTTGTCTTTGATAGCGCAATTCCAAGTTCAGAACCGCTACAAATATATTTATATTTATTCTCATTACGCAAAGGTTTTAGTAATGTCAATAATTCAGGATATTCTTGAATTTCATCTAGGAAAACAATGGTATTCTCTCTGGTATCTAGTTTATCACCTGCAATAACACTGAGTTCTAAATAAAAAGATTCAACTGTTTTAACGTTTGCAAATAATTTATCTCCCGTTTTGTCATCAGCCATATTGATCTCTATATAATTTTTAAAATGCTTTTGAGCCAATTCACGAATGATATAGGTTTTGCCGATTTGTCTTGCGCCATCAATGCATAATATTTTACTTTCATCACCTAATAAATATTCCTCAATATATTTTGAAATTTTTCTATACATAGAATGATAGCCTCCGCTTTTCCAAGATTTCAAAGTGCAAAAATTTACGCTTTTCCGTGTTTATTATAAGTTAAAAATCACGCTTTTTCAATTTTCGTGACACCAAAAATATACGCTTTTCCAAAAGTGATGTTGTTTGAGGAGAATAAGCTTCCCTGTATATTTAAATCTTTATCGTGATGGCAGGGCGGACAGAAACGCCTGTTTTATTCACCTGCGTGGAATAGAATTTTCCATCCTCACCAATGGTATGAATTGTCTGCGATACCGTATCTCTTGTGGAACGTGTCCAGTAATGACCATAATTATTGGCACTGCCCGAATAAGCTCCATTTGCCCTTGCATAGTCTGTCGTCTTTGCGCATCGTGAGAGATTACTAGCAAAATAAGATTCATTTTTATAGTCCTGATAGCTGAGAAGATAGGCCTTGTCATTTGTATTTTCATTGGAATAGGATGCAGCGATCTGCAGCGAGGTTGTCGCTGCACTATTATCGACCAGAGTCTTCTGAATATACAATGAATTCAAGTAGAATGCAGAGTTATAGAATTCATAAATCAAAAACGAATGAATGTCCGATGTCTTGTAACAATACAAAGAAGGATCATAAGCAAAAGCATCCAATAAAAGAGACGAGACAAGAGAATATTCTCCGTTTCCTGATGAAAGGATCTTCCATTCAATCGGTTCGCACTTGAACCAAGCAGTGATGTTTTTTACGATTTTCTCTCCATCGTCATAGGTATAAGTGGATTCATAAGGAGAGACAACCTTCTTTACATAATAGGAGCCATCAAAAAGAAAATAGCCATTGTCTTCCGTGCTGGTTGAAAGTTCATTCAAAGATGAAATCAGATTCTTATCTGATACATGACTCTGTGGATATAGCCCATAGGAAATTGTCTTGTCCTTGTTATCTATGATTGGAATGATTCCGAGATCAGCGTCCTTTTGAGTGACAAAGAATGCTTTCAGATTCAATGATGCGGAATGATTCTTTGAAGAAAGCGAATAGGAATCGATCTTCCATCCATTGAAGACATAGCCATCCTTTTTCGCATCATTCTGCACATATGGATTTGCCTTCTTGATCTGTTCATTCTTTTTCGATGCAGTTCCCCCATCATGATCATAACTGATATCGATTGTTCCACCGATATTATAGATAGAATCAATTCCGGTTTCATAATCTGAGTTGTCAAAAGCAATTCCAGCGTTATACATCGCCAGAAGATTCTGATTGTCACCAAAATTTCCATTTTTCTCTATCAGTGAATAGGCTTGATTGTATTCCTTATCATCGAGATGCTTTTGAATATCAGATTGTCTCATGCTCGGAAGAAAAAGACTGAATGTCAGAATCAATAAAGCAGCAACAAGAAGAAGGAAGAAACCGACAATAATGAAAGTTCTCTTTTTCCTTCCCTTCTTTCTTTTCTGCTGTCGAAGGATTTTCTTATTCTGAATCTCTCTTCTTTTTTTGCATTCTTCCATTTGTTCTGTGGAATCCTTATAGGAAGGAATCTCCGAAAAGAGGGAAATCGCATAGGAATATTTCCCATTTTTCACATAAGAGACAGCCTGATCATAAATCGCCTCGGTGCACTCCTTCATTTTCTTCTTGGAGTCAAAATACATTTCCACTTCCTTGAAGAGAATGAGGGCTTCCTTATATCTCTTCTGGCTCATCTTTCCACAGGCGTCATTATATTTCTCTTTCTGAGCTAGACCTTTCAGGAGAGTAATCTGATCCCTGGAATTCTTGTAGTCGATAATTTGTTCGAATGTGGAAATCGCTAAGGAATACTGCTTGGAATTCTTATAGGAAAGAGCTTTTTGATAAAGCGTCTCCATTCTCATCTGCTGGGAGCAGAAATTGATCTGAGATGAAGCATCCTTATAGGTTTTGATTTTCTCGAAAAGTTCGATGGCTTCCTTATATTTTCCCTTCTCTTTCATTTCCAAGGCGTCATTGTAGACCATTTCATTATTCTGTCTTCTGCAGATGATAATCTGGGAAAGAGAATCCTTGTAGTCCTTGATCTGCTCAAAAATGGCGATGGCATCGAAATATTGCCTGATTCTTTTTAAGGAGATTCCTTTTTGATAAAGTTCTTCTTTTCCTTGAAGGATTTTGCATTCCTCTGCCTGCTTATCTGCATCGCGATAGCCGGAAATCTTCATGAAGGCCAGATAGGCATCCTGATATCTTTTCACATTCCTCAGATTCGTGGCCGAGGCATAGAGACGGGCATTGAGGACTTTTGTTTCCTCTTCCTTCCTTTTGAGATTTTCATTGATGGATAAAAGCAGGTTTTTCGTTTTCTCGTCAGAGGATTCACAGGCATGGATGAAATTTAGATTCTTCTCTAGACTTTCAGAGAGATTCTGTAAGTCCTCGATTTTTTTGCATTTATAGTCAGAAAGAAGAGAAAGAACATAAAGCCTTGGATTCTCTGGATCATGGAGAGCAATTTTCGATAACAGTTTCTCTGCTTCCTCAAATTTTCCATCCGCTATGTCGATCTCTGCTTTCTTCAAGGACGCCTCCACGTCAAAAACAGCCTGCTGACCTTCTAAGCCAAGATCAAGACGCAAGCCATAATGTCTCATGCCAAGGAAAAGAATCCTTCCGGCCTCCATTAAGGAACGGGATGTCTTTTTTGCCACATCATAGACAAGGGAGCTGAACTCATCGAGTCGCAAGGCATCGTCATTGTATTGTCTTTGTTCCGAGAACTGATCCCAGATATTTTCAAAGGAGAGAAAGATATCGTAAAGTTCTCTCTGTTCCTTTTTCTGAAGGACAAGAGGAATCTTTCCATTGAGTTTCGAATAGGCATTCTTCTTATCTCGGTTGGAGGGTGGAATTCTTACCCATTCACTTTTTTTCTTAGTGAGCGCAAGGTTGATTTCCTCATCCGATGACTCTTTTTTCACCTCGAGATATTCATAAAGGTCATGACATCTCAAAATCGTCAAATACTGTTTGATATCCTCAAAGAAATTAAAAGCATCCTCTCTAGGATAAAGAGAGTCGATTTCATCCTGATCAAGAACCCAAAAGCCTTTCTTCTTGATTTCCTTTATCAACTCATCCGATGTGAAAACTTTTTCCCTGGCAATCTGGTTTGCCGGAGAATCAATGGTCTTCTCGACAAGAGAAAAAAGAACAATCTTCGTCTGCTTGGATTCATCATCCAATCTTTTGATATGTTTCTTCAACAAAAGTTTCTTCAGCCGGTCAAGTTCTTTTTTCCGTCCACCCTTATTGGGAACGTAGAGGTCCTTCTTTGCATCGTATAAGGCATCATGGATCATGATTTCCTCGGCGTCATTTTTCAGTTCCCTTGCCAAGCGTGGGTTCTTCGGATTCGTATCACTCGCCTTCTTCTTGATGATTGCAGCGATCGCATCCGGATCATTTTCGGAGGGTTTGATCTGGTAATAGAAAAAATAATTATATTTCAGATCATTGAGTTCTTCTTTGATTCTCTGTTTCATATCCCCTCCTTTCATCTATAAAATCATTTCTCAATTGTCTTAGAATAAATCAAAATCTTCTCAATATGAGGATACTTCATGACTATTTCCTGATAGATTTTCTTTGTATCCTTCTTCTTGATATTCTGAAATCCGGAGTCCTTGTATCTTGTCAGAACTTCCTTGACGAAGTCCTTGGATGCGGAATGCATCATGGCTTTCTTTTCAATCGAAAGAAAGTAGGCCAAAGGCATCTCACGGGAGAACGCCTTCCCATTATACACCCTTGATGCCGAGATCATGTCGCAGCACATCTCCAAGACGTACTGGTAGGGGATCGGCTTTAAGACAACATCCCCGCTTGTCACATCCACCCAATATTCGAAATGATGCCGATTTCTTCTTGTATGATAGATGAAGACGGTCGAATAGCCTCCCTCCGCTCTTCTCTCCTCTCCGATAGGTGATTTCTTTCCTGTGCAGTATTTGGCACTCGGAAGAAATTCACTCGGCCTATATTTCGAGAGATCATGAAGAAGTCCGCGGAGGAAAATGCCACATTTTGCACAATTGAGAAAAACGAAAAAACGATGACGATTCACCACATGAAGATGTTTGAGAATATGATATTTTGCCATACGATGTATTATTGTTTTTCTTTGTCGATATTTCAAGTGATTTTCCATCCAAATCGAAAAGTTAGTGGGTTATAATAGTAGGGTTATAGGAGGATATCAATCAATGAGCGAAGAAATCAGAATACAGGACGATTTATATCAGGCCGTCAATGGAAAATGGCTGGAAACCGCCGTCATCCCATCCGACAGGCCTTCCACCGGCGGATTTGTCCAACTCGACGAAGATGTCGAAAAGAAAATGATGAGCGATCTAAAGAAAATGGCCATAGGAGAAATCTCAAGCGAGATTCCTGCCTTGCAGGATGCCGTCATGCTTTACCAGAAAGTGATGGATGCCAAAAAGAGAAACGATGAAGGAATCGCACCGCTTCTTCCTGCTCTTGAAAATATTAGGAACATCAAGACTGTCAAGGACCTCAACAGACACGCCAAGGAACTCGCCTTGCTGAATGTTGACCTTCCCTTCAATTTCGGTGTCGAACCGGATATGAAGAATGCCACAAAACATTCCTTTGTCATCTTAGGTCCTAGCATCATCCTTCCCGATACCACCTACTATGATGAAAAGAATCCGGCCAAGGAAAAACTTCTTTCCGTCTATTCAGATATGGTCAAGAAGGCTTTATCCTATACCCCATTAAGCAAGGAAGAACAGGATGCCTATCTAGAGGACACACTTAAGTTTGACGAACTTGTCGCCAAGAAAGTGAAAAGCCAAGTCGAATGGGCAGACTATGTGAATAACTACAACCCGATGAAAACAAGAGAAGTCGCTTCTTTCCTACTTCCTTTTGATTTCATTTCTTTCTTAAAGGATATCTATCAGGAAAATATCCCAGAAGAAGTCATCGTATACGATCCAAAAGCCATCAAGGAGATGAGCGGATATTTCAATGAAGAGACATTCCCTCTTTATATCCATTGGGCATATGTGAATTTCCTGCTTCGTTCTTTGAAATACACCTCCGAGGAACTCTCCTCTCTTTCCAATACGTATAAGAGAGCACTTCGAGGCATCGAGAAAGACCCTGACCTGGAAAAGAGTGCCTACCATCTTGCCTCAAATATGTTCTCCGAGCCGATCGGTGTCTATTATGGAAGAACCTACTTTGGCGAAGAGGCCAAGAAGGACGTCGTCTCGCTTGTGAAGAAAATCATCTCGACCTATAAGGAAAAGATGAGAAACAATACGTTCCTGGAAGAAAAAACAAAGGAAAAAGCCATCCTCAAGTTGGATACCATCGTCATCAAGATGGGCTACCCTGACAAGATCGATGATTTCTATCTCCGTTTGAAAGTCGATAAGGATGCAAGTCTCTACAAGACGATGGAAAGCCTCAACCAAGAAAAGATTCTCCACAACCTTCAGGAACTGAATGAAGAAGTCGACCGTTCCAAATGGGGCATGCCCGGACATATGGTCAACGCATGCTATAACCCGACAAGCAATGACATCACCTTCCCAGCTGCGATTCTGCAGAAGCCGTTCTATTCCCTCTCCCAATCTGTCAGTGAGAATCTCGGTGGCATCGGTGCTGTCATCGGCCATGAGATTTCCCATGCCTTTGACAACAATGGCGCCCAATTCGATGAAAAGGGAAATCTGAACAATTGGTGGAGTAAGAAGGATTATGAAGCCTTCCAGGCACTGACAAAGAAGATGATTGAAGAATGGGACAAGATTCCATTCCATGGCGGAGAAGTCAATGGCGAACTGATCGTCAGCGAAAATATCGCCGATAATGGCGGAATGTCCGTCACTTTGAGCATCATGAAGACGCTCAAGGAAAAAGACTATCAGGCCTATTTCAAGAACTGGGCCAGAATCTGGTGCATGAAGGCCAAGAAGGAATATACCCTTCTCCTTTTGGCCAGCGATGTCCACGCCCCCTGTGAATTGAGAGCCAATATCCAGCCCCGAAACTTCCCCGAGTGGTATGAGGCTTTCTGTGTGAATGAAAAAGACAAGATGTATCTTCCCGAGGAAAAGAGAGTCGTCATCTGGTAGAGGAGAAAACAATGAACTGGAAATATATCAAGGCAGAAAAGGAAACAGATCACAAATTTCTGAATTTCTATACGCTGCACTATGAAGTGACAAAGGATGATGGAACCAAAAAGAATACCCAATACTTCCTCGCCTCAAGAAATCTCAGCAAAGAAGATCTTCGCATCCAGAAGCAGGACTTCAAGAGAGCGGATGCCGTCTTGATCGGCGCCTATCTCTATCTGAATGACAAACCCTATCTTCTTCTGGAAAAACAGTTCCGACAGGCACTCAACCATGAAGTCATCTCCTTCCCAGCCGGACTCTGCGACGAGGAAGACAAAGATATCGTTTCTTCCGCCAGAAGGGAACTCAAGGAAGAGACCGGATACGATGCCGATGAAATCAGCCTTCTTCTTCCGCCCTCGCCGACAAGCGAAGGTCTCTCGGATGAATGCAATGCGGTCGTCCTAGCCCATCTCTCCACAAAGGGAAAAGAAAACAAGGAAGAATTCGAAGATATCTCCGCAAAGCTCTATTCTCTCGAAGAAGTCGAAGACCTGTTGAATGACGAAGAGAACATCTTCTCGAATTCGGCAAGGCTTCTCATTCTCTACCTGATGGAGAAATTTCATTACGTAAGCAACAAAAAGAGGTAAAAATATGGCATGCACAACAATTTTAGTCGGCAAGAAGGCAAGCTATGACGGCTCCACGCTCGTCGCAAGAAACGATGATTCCCCAACTGGCATCTTTCACGTCAAAAAGATGAGCATTCTTTCCGCTGCGAACAGGAAAAATCCCTATGTCTCGACTCTTTCCCATGTGAAGATCGACCTTCCCAAGGATGTGCTTCGCTGCACCATCATGCCCAATGTCGATCCAAGCGAAGGCATCTGGGGTGCGGCTGGAATCAATGAAGAAAACGTCTCCATGACAGCCACCGAAACCATCACGAGCAATCCGAGAGTCTTAGGGGCCGATCCCTATGTCCGATATATTCCAAAGAAGGGCAAAGAGAAAGAAATCCCTGGAGGAATCGGAGAGGAAGACCTCCTTGTCCTTGTTCTACCCTATATCCATTCGGCAAGAGAAGGCGTCCTTCGCTTAGGTTCCCTTTTGGAGAAATACGGAACCTATGAGCCCAACGGAATCGCCTTTTCCGACAAGGATGAAATCTGGTGGCTGGAATCCATCGGCGGGCATCACTGGATTGCCATCAAAGTCCCCGATGACGAATATGTCGTCATGCCAAACCAGTTCGGTCTTGATCATTTTTCCTTTGAGGATGCCTATAACGAAAAGAAAGAGAATCTCTGTTCGGCGGACTTAAAGGAATTCGTCGAAAAGAATCATCTTTCCTTGACGCAGGATGGAAGTTTCAATCCACGTCTGGCATTTGGATCCCATGATGATTCCGATCACACCTACAATACGCCCCGTGCCTGGTATATGCTTCGCTACTTCAACCCGAGAACCTGCAAATGGGATGGTGAAGACGCTAAATATACCCCTGTAAGCGATGACCTACCTTTCTCCATGGTTCCGGAAAGAAAAATCACGGTTGAAGAAGTCAAATACATCCTTTCAAGCCACTACCAGGGAACACCTTATGATCCATATCTTCGATTCGGAAATATCGAGATGAAAGGAGCCTATCGTCCCATCGGCATCTCAAGAACGGCCTTTATGTCGATTGCCCAGATCCGTGGCTATCTGCCAAAGCCAGTCCAGGCTGTCGAATGGGTCTGCTTTGGATCGAATGTTTTCAACAGCATCGTTCCTCTCTATGCCAATGTAAATAAAATTCCTGCTTATTTTTCCAATACGACGATGAATGTCTCCACAGATAATTTCTATTGGGCAAGCCGACTTTTAGGTGCTCTTGCCGATAGTCATTTCAATGTCTGCAACATCCATATCGAACGATATCAGAATGCCTTGATGAACCAAGGACATCTCTTCCTCAACAAGAACGATTCCCTTGTCGAAGCAAGTGACCTGGAAAAAGCGAATGAAAAGATGGCCATCATCGCAAAGAAGGAAACCGACAAAGCACTCAACAATGTCCTTTATGAAGCAAGCTGCCATATGAAAAACGGCTATTCAAGATCGGACAATTAATAACCAAGAAGGTCATCCAAGGCTCTTAGGATGACCTTTTTCTATTCCTCTTTATGATTCTATATACTGATAGGAGATAACAAGACTTGATTGTCCAATAACACAGTTCTAATCTGGTCTGAAAGCAGAAACAATCTCATTTTTTCTAGGTCCTAATGAAGGTATTTTTCAATTGAAACATTTCCACATTATTTCATAGGGTTTTAAGGAATCATGAAATATCAGGATAAAAAAACTCTCCATCCATTCCCATTGAGAGAAAATCTTATGGAGAGTCTTTTTTGTATATACGATTTAGATTGTCTTATTATTCTTGGAATACTGAACCTTCTTGGCTTTCTTTTCAGAATAATGATTCAGTTTCATGATGAGCGAAAGATCTTTTTCCTTTTGGATAGCCAAAGCTTCCTTGACTCGATCTTCGGCAATCTTGGCAATCTGTCCCGTTGTCATCTTCTCATATTCCTCGGGAAGGATCGGTTTGCAGAACGTCACCTGGATCGGATATTTATGGAAATGATAATGCTGATCGAGTGTTCTTTCATTCAGCCAAGTCGCAACCGGAATGATGGGAAGATCAAGACGGGTGGCAATCTTGAAGGAACCGCCCTTGAAATCCGCCATCTTGAATTCCGGGCCTTTGGATCTGGTCCCTTCCGGAAAGACGACATAGGAAAGATCCTTTTCCTTTGATAGAAGATTCTGGATTTCATGGAAGACCTTGATTTCGCTTCTCAGGTCTTCCCTATCGATGAAGGCCCCATCGATGGAGGAAAGAATGTTGCCGATAAAAGGCATCTTGAGAATCTGCTTCTTTCCCAAGAAGGAAATCGGACGATCCGAGAAACCTAAGAAGAGAATCGGATCGGCATTGGAGACATGGTTGGAGACGAATAGGACCTGACCAGGAACCTGATCGAGATATTCCTTTCCTTCAAAGATGAATTCCGCCTTAAAGCATTTGCGACAGATTTTCCTTGCCAGCCGATTGGCATATTCGCATCTTTCCTTGATTGGATATTTTTCCTTGTGCTTATTGAATTTCTTGCAGCGGTGCGATCCGATAACCAAAGAAGGTCCACCAGTCAGTACCAAACGAATCCATTTGATCATATCATTCTTCCTTTCCTGTCTTGATATCGGCTTTCTGTTCCAAGAAAGCCAGCACAGACAAATCATTGATGATTGCCATGCGGATATAGAAATTCTCATCATCCTTGATGAGACCCGAACCATTGAAGATGAGCTTCACGTATTTCGGGAAATCATACATGAACGTCGTCTTTGTCGGGTTGAAGAGAACATGGATGAGATTTCCTTTATATTCATAATCGATTTTCAAACATCCACCTTCCAGATCCTCAAAATTGATCTTATCCTCCTTGAGCATCTGTTCGAATTCCGCTTCCGAGAAATAGAGATACTTTTTCTTGAACTGGATTGCTTCCTTGAAGAAGGAATACATGTCATGGTTCTGGAAAAGAAGATCATAGTCGAATCCATTGATTTCATCTCCGGAATTATAGGAATTTCCGATTCCCCTCTTCGTCCCGGCAACCTCCTCTCCCTGATGGAAGAAAGGTATGCCTGCGGCAAGAAGAGTCGCGACGATATTCAGCTTGATTCTCTGCTGAATTTCCTTGAAGGAATCCTCTCCGCAGCAGAAATGAATCTTATCGAAGAGAGTGTGATTGTCATGGCATTCGACATAGTTCAGAGACTGTCCGGCATGATCGAACATGCGGTTGAATGCGAGCGGAACACTCGATCCGAGCATGACGTGCTTAAAGCCATCCCGATAGCTTGTGTCCCCGAGAAGATAGCCTCGGACAGAAAGATCGAAATCTCCCGACTTTCCTTTTGCGACATCGCGGAAGCGATCGTTGAAGAACGAAGCAAATGGCATCTGATCCGCATTATAAGTCGCCGCCTTTTTTTCAGACGGAAGGGCGGTGCACAAATCCCATCCTTCTCCATAAAAAAGAAGATTTTTCTTCATTTTATGAACTGCATCATAAGCCATCTTCAGTGTATCGACATCCATAATTCCCATCAAATCGAAACGGAATCCGTCCACATCATATAATTCGATGAGATTCTTTAATGAATCGATAATCATCTTTCGGACCATATAGTTTCGGCTTTCGAGATCATTTCCACATCCCGTTCCATTCGATTTATTTCCATACTGATCTACACGATAGAAATAATTTGGGCAAAGAATATTGAATGGATTGAGAAGCGTCGAGAAAACATGGTTATAGACGACATCCAGAACGACTCTCATGCCATTCCTGTGGAAACCGGAAATCAGTTCCTTGAGTTCGAGCACTCTCGAATAGCAATCCTCCACATCCGAGGCATACGAGCCCTCGGGCGCAAAATAACTAAACGGATCATAGCCCCAATTGTATGTCGAAAATGGATCGTCTTCATTCACAGTCTGGAAATCCAAAACCGGCATAAGCTGGATATGTGTCACACCCAAGGAGGAGAGGTAATCCATGCCGATCGGCATGCCGTTCTTATCCTTCAGTCCTGTCTTGGATAAAGCCAAGAAGGTTCCCTTGTCATCGATATCCACTCTTGATGTCATGTCCCGGACAGAGCATTCATAGATAATCGCCTTCATTCGATCCTCAAAAGGAGGGAGTTCTTCTTCATGAGTATCGATTGCCTTGATCTTTTCTTTGTCGATGACATACGACCATCTGCTGTTCGAATGCAGGGAAAGAGAAAATGGATCAGCGACGATCATCGAGCGCCCGAACATATAACGTTCATAAAGATACATCGCCCCATCATAGTCTCCCATGACCTCAAGATAGAACACACCATGATTCCAGTCATGCTTCATGGAATAGATTTCCCATTCCTTTTGGTCTTTCTTTCGGATATGAAGTGTGATTTCATTGCTGAACGGAGAAAAAACATAAAAAGATGTCTTCTCCTTGGAATAGACAGGTCCGAGAGGACCATCATAGCGATATTTTCTTTCGAATTCCTTGCTTAAGGCAAGATAAGAAATATCCACCGCAAAGAAATAGTTCTGTGACGTGGCTATCTGATAGAAATGGCCTGGAATGAAATCGAAATCATCACTCGAAATCTGATAGACATAGGCGGAAGGCAGTTCGCTGATCGAATAGCATTCCACGGAAAATTTAAAGACATGATCGGCATAGAATCGGAAGGTCTTCATGCGGAATGGGCAATAGGCTTTGCTCAATATGATTTCGATGGTTTTTCCATCCTTGGCGACAACAGAAATCGTATCATTCATCATTGTTCACTCCTTTTGACAAAGCAGGCTGCTTTCTTAAAAGCTTTGAATTCCTCGAGGAATCTTCGATAGGAACTATAGGACATTCCTTCGACTCTCTTCATCAGGCTTGTATAGGGGATGTGGTTTGGATAACGGCTGGAAAAAAGATCACAGGCCTGATTCGGAAGGGCAAGCGAAGCGATGCTATCAAGATACATCGACTTGCAGAAGAAAGAGAAAGAGCTCTTATCCACCTTTTCTCCCAAATTGGAGAAGTAGTTCGTCAGAAAATGGACCAAAGAGATTTCATCCTCCGTCTTGAATGTGAGAAGGATGTAGCCATCTTCTCCGCCTTCCTTCAATTCGGAAGAAACCAGAATCGAACGAAGATTGCCTAATTGTTCTTGGAAGGCTTTGTTTTTCTTGATTGTGCTCTCAAGAAGAATTTCATAAAAGGCAAAGGTCAGTTCCCCGTAGTTGTCATAGATGATGCTTCTCGATGGCAGCTTGATTCCATAGGTAAGATAGGAATGCATCGTCTTTAGGGACAATTCCTTATATTCCCTATTGACGGAGGTATAGATTTCCTCGTATTCGAATTTCTTTTCCTCTTTCATGCCATGGGATGAGAATTTGATTTCCTTGATCTTGGATAAGACATGATTCTGATCATCATCCAAGGAAAGGAAGATCGTTATATTTTCAGGAACATAATAGTTTTCCTGATATTTTTTCAATCCAGAGGCATGGATTCTCTTTCCATCCTCATAGGAAGGAAGATAGCCATATTTGATTGGCGAAGAGACATAAAGATTATCCAAGGCTTGCATCTTGGAAAGGTAGATAGGATCCTCTTTCTTCTTCTCATCGTTCTTCTTTTCTTTTTCCTTGAATGCCTCAATCTCTTTTTCCTCGATGCAGAACGTCGAGATTCTCTTCATCAGCTTCATCAATGGAACATAAATATCATTCATGGTAGAAAGAGAATAACGCACAAAGGAATAATCAAGATCCGAAGAAAGAAGAACACCATCCTCTTTCAGTTCTTCCTTGAAGGAAGAAGAGGCGATGAGGTTCATCAGATAATAGCTCGAACCGAAAGGAACCTTGCTCGAGGCAATTTCCTTCGCATGAAGAAAGCCTCCCTGTCCGATATAGACAGTGCAGGATTTCAGATCAGACTTTTTGGGAAGAAAAACCAATGTGAGGTGATTGTCGAGTTTTTCTTCATAGAACGGGCAATCCATATGTCCGATATCCTGTTTAGTCATGTTTTTCCTCCTTTCGAAGAATGCGGTTTTCTTCCTTCTGCATCGTAGAAAGAAGAGAAGAGATTTCTTTTTCATTCTCTTTTTCCTCTTCAGAAGAAAAGCCGAGTTCTCTTCTTGATAAGGATTCATTCAAAAAGTCAAAGGCATCCATATGGCAAAGGACATTTTGTCTTTCCATTTCCTTCTTCAGGAATTTCTCATCCACCTTGATTTCAAAAGGAAGCACATCTTTCTCAAAAAGAGGAAGAAGAGATGTCAGTTTCCCTTGTCTTACGGAAAGAAGAACGGAGAAATGAGTTCGATCCAAAAGAAGAGAGGAGAGAGAATATTCCACGGAGATTTTTCCTTTCAGATATTCTTCGACTGCTGTTTGTGTCAAAAGAAGAATCGAAAGAAGTGACTTTTTCGTCGTGGGAGCTTCCTTTAAGGAAAAAGAAATCACAAGCGATTCATCATCCATATTTTTATGGAAGGAAGAAATCTCCCTATCCTGCTTTTCATATGGAGGAATCATCTCTTCATAGGAAACCGGAAAATACAATGTTTCTTTTTCCTGCGGGCCAAAATAGATTTCCTCTCCGATTTTGGATTGGAGAATCCTCTTTCTTGCTTCATCCAAATCCGACATCTTGATGGACTGGAGTATTTTTTTCTCCAAAAGAGGAATGCATTTCGCCTGATGAAGATAGGAAGAGACATTTTTCGAAGAAAGAAGCCTTTCCTCATTTTCCAGTTCCAGAATCTCCTTTCCGACTGCAAGGTTTCTTTCTGAATAAAGGAAACCTTTCTGGAAAAGATTGTTCAGCATCTCTTCCGCTTCCTTATAGGGATTCTTGAAAAGGAAAGAGAAAGCATCCGATTTTGTCTGAGAGACGTATCCTTGGAAAAGCATGCCATCATCATAAGAAAAGCATTCGAAATGGAATTCTATTCCAGGAAGGCTCTTCTTTTTTTCATGGTTCGGGAAAAGGTTGATCAGCTTCGTATAAAGCATCACAGCTTCTTTCGAAGGGAAATCCCTCAAAAAGACTCTTCGAATGACGATTCTTTTTGCAAAGGACTTCGAATAGAGATAGAACGGGGTAGAATTCATGCTTCATAATCCTCCAAATGAGCAGCTGGGCCAAGGACGAATTTTCCGCTCGGCCCCATGGCGATGATGCTTTCCGACTGAAGTCGGGCTAAGAACTGATCGGCTTTCATGCTGGAAACCTGGAAGGAACGCATGATGGACGTCTTCGAGGTAATTCCCGTATAGATGACATATTCCCGGATATCCGAATAGAGATCGCCCTCCACATCGGCCTCCTCTTCATCCTGGCTTGGCACTTCCAGATCGAGGAATTCCGGGTCATAGTTTGGATTTCCGGCATTCTTTTTGACGTACTCAAGGACTTTGTTGATATCCGAATTGGAAATGAAAGGTGATTGTGCACGGATGAGAGATTTCTTGCCGGGACACTTGAAAAGAAGATCGCCTTTTCCAAGAAGTGTTTCTGCTCCCGTCTCGTCAAGAATGACTCTGGAATCGATCTGAGAGGAGCAGCTCAATCCGATACGGCACGGAACGTTTGCCTTGATGATCATCGGAACATTGTCCTTGCTCGGACGCTGCGTCGCAATGATGAGATGAATACCGCACGCTCTGGCCTTCTGGGCGATACGTGTGACATATTTGGTCACCTCATTTCCACCTGTCTGCATGAGATCGGCAAATTCATCGATGACCGTGACAATATAAGGCATCTCTTCATACTGGGATTCTCTGCCCGCTCGGATGGCTTCATAATCTTCGAGGTTTGCGCATTTGCATTTGCTCAAAACCGTAAATCTTCGATCCATTTCCTCACAGAGTTTCTTCAAGGCGAGAATCGCAGATTCCGGCTTGGAAATGACAGGGCAGAAGAGATGGGAGCAATCCTGATAACGGATGAATTCCACCTGTTTCGGATCGATCAGCATCAGTTTGCACTGGCTGGGATAGGTCCTCATGATCAAAGTCATGATCATCGAATGAATCAAGACCGATTTTCCCGAACCGGTGGTTCCAGCCACCAACATATGCGGCATCTTGTTGAGTGGAAAAGTCACGACATTTCCTGAAATATCCTTTCCAATCGGAAGAAGAAGGAGATTCTTATGGTCATTTTCGATGGCTGAGAACATATCCTTGAAGGAAACGGCCATCGGTGCGATGTTTCCGACCTCGATACCCGATGTGGATCTTCCTTCCACGACCGTCTCGACACGGACAGACATATCGCCATTGAGGGCACGTTGGAATTCACTTGTGAGATTGGCAATCTTATCCGCTTTTTCGCCATGTTCCGTTTCGACATTGAAGCGGGTGACACTCGCTCCGATGGTGAAGGAGGTCGCCTTGGCTTTGACAGCAAATTCATCGAAGACTCGGTTGATGATCACTGCTTTTTCCTGAGCGGATGAGGAATTCTTCTCCATCTTGGCTGAATCATCAATCTCTTCCAAAAGGGCATCATTTGGCAGATCATAGTGGTAGTCCTTAGGAACATCGGAAACATATTGCATCAGAGAAGAAAGTCTTTCTTCCTTTTCTCTCTTCTTGGCAAGAAGGGCTTCCGCCTGTTTTTTCTGCTTGTGTGCAAAATAGGCCTGTTCCTTTTGCTTTTCGATTTCTTCTTCCGTCAAAGGAGCACTTTCTGTTTCTTCCTTCACAATCGGCTCGACCGGTTTTGGTGCAGGAGGCATGATTCCTTCCACACGATATTCCGCTGGATGATTTTCCTTTAATGGTGCGGAGGCATTCACTCTTTCGAGGGGGTTTACTCTCTCTTCCCTGATCGGCATCGTATTGCTATCGATTTTAGAGGCATCAGAGAATTCCTTGGCTTCCTTTGCGATTGCCTCTTCCTTTTCTTCATCATGGGAATAGGCCGAGGCAAAAGGATTCTCCGTCTCGATTGGCTTGGCTTTCAGAGGAACAAAGGAATCGTCCGGGACAAAAGGCGGTTTATTCTGAGAAGCCATCTTCACTTCCTCTTTTTCCTCAACAGGGACGAACGCATCAGAGACTTCCGCAGGTTTTGTCTCCTCTATCTTTTCTTCGACCTTGATTGGAGAAATCGTTTCGAAATCCGAATTTTCCTGTTTTTGGAAAGCAGGCATATCCGTTACCGTCGCACGATGGAAGTCCTCATTGTCGACTGGTGCGATATTATTCTCGAAGGTTTCTTCCATCTTGGTTTCCGGCTTGACATCATAGACCTCAAAAGGACCAAAGCTTCCCTGGTCATCATTCGACCAGGTATTCTTGATAGGTGCCTGTGCGTTCTTCGAAGGAACATAAGGCTTTTCCTGAACAGGCTGACTTGCATCTTTTGGTTCTTCTTGCTTCTCCGTCTTGAAATTCATTTCTCTTTCGAGATGCGGATTGCTCTTATCCTTCTTTGGCTGATAAGGAGAAGAATAACTGACGCGTTTCTTCTTTTCTTCCCGAATTGTTCTGATCACGAAGAGCGTCGGGCGGAAAGAAACGAAGAAAACACCGGCAATCAAGACCAGGGAATAGAAAATCGCATCACCGATTTTCCCCCACACAGAACCTAAGAGGGTCAAAAAGAAAAGCCCGAGATAGCCTCCGCCAAGGCCGCTCAGGGACTCAAAGGAGTCAATCTGATAGAACGAACGGGCAAAGGAATCCATTCGATCCAGATAAACGCTATTGAGGGAAATGAAATCGACACCTGTCTCTTTCAATGAAAAAATTCCGTAAGACCCAAAAGCCAAGGCCCCCACAATCAGAAGGGAAAAGCCAAGGAGTCCAAGGAGCTTTCCTTTCAAGGGGAAGGCATGCCTTGCCACGGTAAGATACAGTCCATAGATAAAAAGAAGCGCAAGCGCAAATGGATAGAACATGCCAAAAAGGAAGGCAAGTGAATAGACCAGAAAAGAGCCGACGACCGTTTTTCCAAACGCTCCGATCAGAGCAAAAATCATCAAAATCAATCCCAAAGAAGTATTGAGCCATCCGCGGAGAGAATGAATAGACGGCCGAGTCTCAGTTTTTATATTGTTATCCATAGTTTTATTTCTCACATATTTGAGTATAACACATACCCCTTTTTTTCTTAAGAAAAAAAAGGCAGTTCCATAAAAGCATGGAAGAGAAATAAAAAAACAATTCATGGCATCGGATTCTATTCAAAGGAAAGCATGGACAGCCGTTTCTCAAGGCACAGGCTCTCTTTTTAGAAAAATCGTCTTCTGAAAAAGATGAGAATCAAAAAAGAAAACACATCAGAATGTTCTATTCATTCAACCGGTTCTCTTTTCACACACGATTCGAGCAAAAAAATCATCCACGCTTTCTGAATCAAAGAATCATGAAGATTCTTTTCATTACATCTTTATATTTTATAGAAAAATTGTTTGCTTTTTCAGCGCACTAAAACGCGTGCGCCATCTCCTGGTTCGACAACGGCAAAGGAAGCAGTCAATCCTGTTTTGCATCGATACTCATTCGCAACATTTCTCTTGAATTCTTCCACATATTGTTCCTGGACAAGGCTGACGGTGTTTCCTCCCCATCCGCCTCCTGTCTCCCTTGAGCCGTAGACACCTTTCTGTCTTCTTGCGGAATCGACAAGGACGTCGATTTCAAAGCAGGTGGCATCATAATCATATCGAAGGGAATCTCCGGATTCGTTGATCAATCGACCAAAAAGTTCGATATCGTTCTTTTCGAGGCCAAGAATGGCCTTCTTTGTTCTTTCTTCCTCATAGACAGCATGTTTTGCTCTCTTCAGACAGATTTCATCCTGGATATAGGATTTATAGGCTTCGAATTGTCTTGTATCCAATTCGCAGAGATGCTTGATATCGATTGCCTTCCTCAGATCCTGCAAGGCACGCTCACATTCCTTTCTTCTTTCATTGTAATGGGAAGAAATCAAGGAATGCGGCTTATTCGAATTGGTGACGATGATCTTCACGCCATTCATCTTCAGGGGAACATACCGATAGTCTAGATGACTGCAGTCAAGATAGATTGCCTGCTGGCTTTTCCCCATCGCGGAGGCAAACTGATCCATGATTCCACAGTTCATGTGACAGAATTCATTTTCGGCCTGCTGAGAAAGAAGCGCAATCTGAATCGGTGTCTGCTTGAAGGAGAAAAGATCATTGATGGCTGTGGCGATGCACACTTCCATGGCCGCGCTCGAGGAAAGCCCGCTTCCTGGGATATTGCCCCAGACAAAGACATCCAATCCGCAATCCATGATGAGGCCTTTCTTCTTAAAGGCATAGATGACCCCTTTTGGATAATTGATCCACACGTCTTTCTTTCGATAGACAAGATCATCCAAGGAGGATTCCATGACCCCGCCTTTTCTATAATTATGCGAATAGAAGCGCAACCTTCGATCTTTTCTTTTCCGTACGATTGCATAATTTCCGAAATTCAGTGCACAAGGGAAAACATGTCCACCGTTATAGTCGATGTGTTCACCGATAAGATTGACTCTTCCAGGGGCGAAATAAGCTCTGACATCTCCACCGTCCTGAAATTTTTCACTGAAAATAGCCGCCATCTGAAATAAAGTCATGCCTGCATCCCTCACATTTCCTTCATTATAGAGAATTTTTCTTTCATAAGAAAGATTTTTCAGGATGGATTTCTCTTTCCTTTTCCTCCTTCGCATTCGGAAAGAGGAAAAAGAAGAAGGGAAAGCAAGCTCATAATTGAAATTTTCTTAGAAAACATTATCATATATAGGATTTCATTTGGAGAAAGAAAAAACAATGAATTGGTTCATAAAAAAGAAAGAAAACATGGAAGACTACCTCTTTGATCATCCAATGACGAGGAAATCCATCGATTGGCTATGGAAATTCATCGTCACAGCCGTCACATGCTTCGTTTTCGCTTGGGGCTTTCGTGCCTTCATCAACCCGACAACCAATTGTGTTACCCACTGGATGATGATGGAGCAATCCATCTCCTACGAGGAGGCTCTAGCCAAGGTCAACGAACAGGGCGTCATCCATCTGATCGCCGGAGGAATGTCCGGTTTCTCTCAGGCAATCGTCAAGGTGATGAATATCTTCGGCGATTTCAGAGAAAGCGAGAAAACCATTATTTCCATCATGTATTTTGCCTTGAACATTCCGCTTCTCATTCTCGGATGGTTCAAGATCTCCAAGCAGTTCACCATCTTCACTCTGATCAACGTCGGACTCGTCTCTCTGTTCAACGAAATCATTCCCGATGAATGGATTTACAACGTCATCAACCTCTATGATGATATGATCGCCCGATGCATCTTCGGCGGCATCACCACCGGCATCGCCTCCGGAGCCGCCATGATGATCAACACCTCCGCTGGAGGAACGGATGTCATCAGCTTCTATATTGCGGAAAAGAAGTCGGCCATGCCTGGCCAGTTCAGCTTCTACCTCAATGCCACGATTTTGGTCATCAATGTTCTCTTCGGCATCATCGGACATGAGGTCAACCCTACTGTCAACCCTCAGCTTTCCAGTCAGCTCATCCGCTATTCCTTATATACCTTCATCTATCTCTTCGTCTCGGTCAAAGTCATCGACATGCTCAACATCAAGAACAAGAAGGAAGAAATCCAGATTTTCACATCAAACGAAAATCTTTCACAGATTCTCATCCATGCCTTCCCGCATTCCGCCACAACCGTGGATGCCAAAGGAGCCTATACCGGACAGAAGAGAATCATGATCTATATGGTCCTATCCAAAAACGAAATCAAGAAAGCGACCAGCTTAGTCAGAAAAGCCGATCCGAACGCATTTATGACTGTCATTGGCCTGAATCAGGTCTATGGCAAATTCTATATCAGACCAATCGAATAATAAGGAGAAACATTTTATGGCCACAAACAAAGAATTAGCAGATCTCATCTTCCCTGATGTCAAAGAGACAATCAAGGATTTGGAAAAACGTTATCCAAAAAGAAATCTTCCTGCGGATAGCTATGTTACCCGCTTTGCCCCCTCTCCGACCGGTTTCCTCCATACGGGAAGTCTTTTCACGGCCTTGATTGCCTACCGCTTTGCCAAGCAGTCAAATGGTGTGTACTATTTCCGATTGGAAGATACTGATCAGAAGAGAGAGATTGAAGGAACCGGCCTCGACTTGGTCAAGCAGCTTGGCAATTTCGGCATCCATTCGGATGAAGGCTACTATGGCGATCACGAGGAAGGCCTTTATGCTCCTTATGTTCAGTCGAAGAGAGCCGATATCTACAAAGTCGTCATTAAGGAATTGTTAAAAAAAGGAAGAGCCTATCCGGATTTCTGCTCCAAGGAAGAACTTGATCAGATTCGTGAAGTCCAACAGGCCAACAAGGTCGTTCCCGGCTATTATGGCGAATATGCCAAATATCGTTCCCTATCCAATGATGAATATATTGCCCTCATCAAGGAAGGAAAGCCGTATGTCATCCGTTTCAAATCAAAAGGCAACGCCAACAACCACATCAAGGCACATGATGAAATCCGTGGCGATATGGAACTGACCGAGAACTATCAGGATATCGTCATCTACAAGTCTGATGGTCTTCCGACCTATCATTTTGCCCACTTGGTCGACGACCATTTCATGGGCACGACTCTCGTCACCCGTGGCGAAGAATGGATTTCCTCGCTTCCAATCCATCTCGAATTGTTCCAGACGATGGGATGGGAAGCTCCGAAATATGCCCACCTTCCCGTCATCATGGTCAACGACAAGGAAACCGGAAACAAGAGAAAACTCTCCAAGAGAAAGGATCCGGAAGCCGCTGTCAGTTTCTTCTTGAAGGAAGGCTATCCAAAGGATGGCGTCATCCGCTATCTATTGACGATTGCCAATTCCAACTTCGAAGCCTGGATGATGGAAAACCCAAAGGCTCCCGTGGATGATTTCAAGCTCACCTTCGATAAGTTCTCCCTCGATGGCGCCCTCTTCGATATGCCGAAGCTCAATAACATCTCCAAGGAACTTCTTGCCATCATGGACAAGAAGACATTCACCGATGAATGCTATGAATGGGCAAAAGAATACCAGGTCGAACTCAAAGACAAGATCGAAAGCGATAGAGACTATTTCGAATCCATCATCAACATCGAAAGAGAACAGGAAAAGCCAAGAAAAGATTATGAGAAATTCTCTCAGGTTCTCGACAAGATCAAGTTCTTCTATAAGGAAGACTATGATGAGATCGTCAAGAACAGTCCTCTTCCGTTCAATGAATTCATCTCCCATGATGTCATCAAGGCTGTCTTGGATGATTTCATCTTATCCTGGAATCTCTCCGCTCAGGATGAGAATACCTGGTTCAATGAGATGAAGGTCTTGGGAACAAGACACAATTTCTGTGAAGACAGAAAAGTCTACAAGAAGAATCCGACCGCATACAACGGCTGGTATGCAGATTGCATCTCCATCGTTCGCATCGCCGTCTGTGCTTCGACACAGTCCCCGAAGCTCTTCGATGTCCTCCGCCTTTTAGGCAAGGAAGAAGTCGAAAGACGTATCGAAGAAGTCAAAGCCGTCTTATAAATTTTCATGCAGCAAAGAACCATTCAGAGGACGAAAGGAAAAAACATCAAAGCCATCTTGGAAATCCTTTTCTTTTCTTCCCTGATGGTTTTTGCGTTGCTCTATATTCTCAAGGATGATCCAGCGACAACTTTCCGTCTGATTTCAGGTGCGAATTTCTTTCCGCTGGCGTTGGCGATATTCCTTCTTCTTTCCTCAACCCTTCTCGACGGATTGAACATCACTCTCCTAGCCAGACTCTACAATGGCCGATATCACTACTATCAAGGTGTCATCAATGTCCTCATCGGGCAGGTCATGGGTGTCTTTGTCAAATCAGCGGCAAGCATCCCACAGGCCATCACCTTCACCCGGCAGGACATCCGGTCTCCCCAGGCGGCGAGCATCCTGACCATGAATTATCTCATCTATCAGTTCTCCCTGCTTCTTTATTCTCTTGTCATGGTTCTGTTTGGATATCCCTACATCAAGGAAATTCCAATCGATGTCATTGGCGGACTTCCGCTCTATATCGTCTGCATCTTCGCCTTATTCGTACAGTTTCTTACCTTGATGATGATTCTTCTTTTGGGCTTCACAAAAAGTTTCCATCGACTCATTCTCTTCAAGGGCATCAATTTCCTTTCCAAAATGCATCTTCTGAGAAACAAAGAAGCCACAAGAAGAAAATTGACCCTCCAATTTGCTACCTATCGAATCGAAATGAAGAGACTTTTCCAGCATAAGTTCCTTGTTCTCTTCCTTGTTCTCTCCAACTTAGGGAAACTCTTCCTTTTGGGCATGATTCCTTTTGTCATCTTCAATTCACTGGATGTCCATACGCTTCTTTTCTTTCCTTCTTTATTCACCACAGGCATTGTCAACACCATCTCCTCCCTAATCAGCGTGGGTGTTCCCGAGGTTCTTTTCCAGTCCTCTTTCCGCTATTATCTTTCCTCCATGGAAAACGCATCCTCCCTCGCCAGTGCCGCCAACCTTCTCTGGCGAAGCGTCACCTTCTATCTTTCCTTCTTCATGGGGCTGCTCACTTTTCTTTTCTATCGCGGTGCTCCGAAAAAGGAACAGCTTCTCATGAACACATCCACAATCTATGATTTTGAGCTTTCCAATCTTTTGGAAGCCGATGACAAGACAAAATCCTTCCTCGAGGGCATTCCTCTTCAGAAAGAGACGACGCACGCTCCCCTTCTTTCCGAACAGCAGGTCGAGAGGTCTTTCAGAAAACTCCAGAAAAGAATGATCCATGCCAAGAAGGACCAGGAGGAGATCCCTGATGAGGATCTTGTCGAGATTCTCGAAAAGCAGAGAATGAGCCTTGCCAAAATCGAAAAAGAAGTCTCGATGGTCATCAACCAGGCCAAGCCGGATAAGGAAATTCAGAAAGAGGCGGAAAAGGATCTTTCCCATATCCATCATGCCGAAAAGAAAAGAGAAGAGAGAAAAAAGAGAAGACTTGAGAAAAAAGGCATGAAAAACAAGGCCAAGCTCTTGAAGTTGCAGCCGAAAGGAACAACTATTAAGGAAGGAGAAGATGGCGAGATTGTTTTCACATTCCAAGAGGAAATCGTGGAATATTCTTCCCTTCCCAGTCAGGAGCCGGAAACACATGAAGAAAAAATACATCGTTGAGGACGTCTGCCAGAAAAAAACCGGCGTTCTTCTTTCTATCCAGGGAGATGAATATTTACTCAGCACGGATGATTATCTCGAAGGCCTTTACTATCCCGGAAAAGAACTCTCTCTGGAAGATATGAAAACTCTAAAGAAGAATTCCCGTCAGAAGAAAGCCAAAGACTATCTTCTCCGTCTTTTATCGGAAAGAAGATATACCCGATCCGAACTAAAGATAAAGCTCGAAAAGAAATATATGCTATCCGAAATAGAGGCCGATGAGATTCTATCGCCCTACATCGAAAATCATCTCATCGACGATGAAGCCTATATGAAGGATTACCTAGAGACGAAAATCGAACAAGGCTATGGGAGAAACTATCTTCTTGCCCAGCTGCAGAAAAAAGGGATCAGTCCGACGCTTCTCTCCTCCATTCCAAAGGAACTTCAAGACCAAGACGAGATTCTTTTCTCGCTGATCGAGAAAATGAACAGAACACAATCCTCCATGACGCAAGAGAAAAAGAAGGAATCCATTTTCTTGGCGCTTCTCAGAAGAGGATTCTCTTCCTCACAGGCAAAAAAAGCCATTGAGGAATTCTATTCCACCATCGATAAAGAAGAGATAGAAGAAGAGAAAAAAAAGAGAAAGGTTCTCTTAAAAAAGGAAGCGGAAAAATGCTATAATTTTCTTCGTGCAAAAAAAGACGCAACACAAGCCAAGAAAAAGGATGCATTTATAAGAAAACTGCTCCAAAAAGGTTTTCATTATGATGAAATCGAAGCAATCATGAAGGAGTACACATTTATATGATTAAGGATTTTGCAGGAAAAGAAGGAAACGTCAACGAAATCTTCATGGTCAAACAGGTGACCGAGGCCGTCTCCAACAACGGAAATCACTACCTTGCTCTGACTTTGCAGGATTCCTCCGGTACCATCGATGCCAAAAAATGGGCGATTGAAGCCGGTGATTTGGAAATCGCATCCGCAGGAAGCCTCATCCGTGTCAACGGCATGGCCAGCCTCTATCGCGGGCATCCCCAGCTGAAGATCAATGAGATGGATAGCGTCGATTCTTCCGAAGTGGATATGTCGAAATACGTTCCCGTTGCCCCTGTTCCGCTTCCGGAAATGAAAAAGACCCTGGAAGACTACATTTCCCAGATCAAGGACGTGGAATTGCATGACCTCACTTTGGCAATCATCCAGGAATATTACGATAGCTATACAACCTATCCAGCCGCTGTCACCGTCCATCACGCCTATCGAAGCGGTCTGCTCTTCCATTCATTGAGCATCTGCCATATGGCTTTGGAAGTCCAGAAGCAGTATTCCTATCTGAGCAAGGACTATCTCATTGCCGGTTCCCTGCTTCATGATATCGGCAAAATAAAGGAGCTTTCCGGAGAGAATACACCCACCTATTCCGCAGAAGGCAATTTATTGGGACATATCTCCATGGGCGCCATGATTGTCTACGAAGAAGGAAAGAAAAGAAAGGTGACCCAGGAGAAGCTCGATGTCCTCGTTCATATGATCCTCGCCCATCATGGCGAATTCGAATTCGGATCCCCGAAGCT
This sequence comes from bacterium, assembly GCA_963660905.1. GTDB lineage: Bacteria > Bacillota_I > Bacilli_A > RFN20 > CAG-288 > Enterosoma. Next base: position 50,956 of record CAVKZJ010000005.1, read on the forward strand.
TCCGGCCACTGCCGAAGCCTATGTTCTCCACGCTTTGGATGATCTGGACGCGAAGATGGAATGCCTGAAATCATCCTATGAAAAGACGATGGAAGGCGAATTCACTCCGAAAATCGTCTGGATGCAGAATATTTCATTCTATAAGCCGAAAAAATTAGACTGATTTCACTTGTATATTTGCCATTTTATGGTAATTTATATTCATTATTTTTACTCTATGGAGGTTTGGTATGGCTGAAACAAACAATAACAACAACGAAGAGCTGCTCAACATGATCGGAGATATGAGTTTTCTGCCAAAGGAAGCAAAAGACGAAAATTTAGGTAGAAGTTTTCTAAAATTATCAAAAAATGAGAAACTTTTCCGCTTGATTTTCCTTTCCGCCTTGGGAGCGAGTTTCATCGCCTATTTGGTTTGCCTTTTCTATTTCGGTTCCCAGGGATATTACTTCCTGACCAGCGTCAAGGGTTCCTATGGTCCTTTAGGTTTAATTGTAACCGCTATCTTCACAGTCATTTTCTTCCTCGCAGTCGCGTTCGGACATTTCTATGACTGCAAATGGTCGGATGATGAAGAGAAGAGAGAAAAGTTCAAGCCTTACAGCGCTGTCCTGCTCTATATCAGCTTCCTTCTTCTTTATGCCACCTTCATGACCACTGTCTTAAGAAGCTTCGTCTTCCAGAAGAATTTCTCTTCCTATGGCTGGTTCTTGAAGAATCTTGGATGGATCACCTACGCCCTCATCGCAATTGCCGGCATCGGCGGCATCGTCCTGAACTTCCTTAAGCCAAAGACAGCCAAAGTCTACAACTATGTCGTCTTGGCCCTGTCTGGATGGATTGTCATCTTCTTCACCGCCCTTCTTGAGAAAAGTTATTCCATGTCTTCCCGCTATGGCATCATGCTCTTCATCTTCGGAGCCATCTTCATGGATCTGAGCCTGATTCCTCTTCTTTTCCAGAAGAAGAACCACGGAATGAGAAGCGCCTTCTATGTCATCTTGTCCATTGGCGTCATCTTCGACCTTCTTTCCATCGTCATCTACGGATTGATTTAAGTCATTCCAGGGGCCAATTCCAATGGCCCTTTTTCTATGGAAAGAAAATGCCTGAAACGGGTGAAATCTAATTTATTTACCTGTTTCACTTTGTTATAATTTTACTAATGCGAAAAATCGCAGGATTTAAGGAGCTTTACCATGGAAGAAAACAAGAATGTCAGTGAAACACTGAACAACGAAAATACTGCCGAAGAAGCAAAAGAAGATGTCCCAATGAAGGACAACGAACCCAAAGAAGTCAATCCGAGCGATGAATTCGAACTTTTGAAAGCCAAGATGAGCCAGGAAGAGACCGCAGAGCTCAAGGAAGAAGAACCCGCCTCTCCTGCTTCGGATGAGGAAAAGAAGGAAGAAGTCAAATTGGATGATGTCTCTGGAACATATACCCCACAGGAACAGGCTGTCAACAACGCCTATTTCAATCCGATTCGCTATTTCCATGACGGTTCTTTTACCATCGATCAGGAAATGGAAGACGGAAGAAAGAAATTCGCCAAGAAAATCTCCAAATCCAAAATCATCGACTTCGTCAGCGTCGGCTTGATGGTCGTGGCCTTTGCCGGTGTCCTTTTGGTGACTTTCCTCAACAAGAGCGAAGAAACCAAGTGGGTGACATGGCTAGTCCTAGGCATCGCACTTGCCATCATCGTATTTTCTTTTGTCCTCACCTCCGTCTTCAACAAAAAGAATTCGAAAATCACCAAGGAATATCTCAACGAATATGAAGACCGACTCAATGGATATGTCTTATCCGACCTGAAGGTCGTCAATCCGACCCTCTGCGTCGATGCCAAGATCAATGACCAGGATGTCATCCAGGCTCACTATTTCCACACCATCAACTCCATCCAGTCCCGTGCCATCGTCGAAGGAAAGAGAAATGGCCGTCATTTCTCGCTTGGCGAGGTGGCCGTCGTCATCCCTCCTGTTTCCATCCAGAAAGCCAATCAGAAGCCCGAGGATCTCGTCAACCTCGATGGATCGACCTATGTTCCAGAAGCTCTGGAACAGACTTCCACCGGAACCGAGGAAATCGCTTCGAAGGATATGACTCTCATCGACTGCGAAATCGCCAATCCGAAGGAAATGAAGAAGAGACAGAAGGATATGGAAAAGGCGAACCAGAACAAGCAGACCGAAACAGCGACTGGCCTCTTTGGAAAATTCTATTCCTACGATATGTCCGTCCATAGCGAAGAATCCTTCATCATCTGCTTCATGGGAAATAGCGATGTCACGCTCCTCCCGAGCAATCTGACCGGATTCAAGGCCGTCAAGGTCCCTTCCCTGAGAGGAAACATCGTCGTCTATGCGATCGATCCTGTTCTCGCAAGCAAATTCTTTGACGAAGAAGGCGTCAAGATGCTCAACAGCATCACGCCAAATGAATTTGTCCAGTCTCTGTTCATCAGTGTCAACTCCTATGGAAGCAAAGTCGGCATGAACCTCTCTGACGATATCATGCAGCTTCCGGTCAAGCCTTTCCAGCACCTGGGAGCCTATGATGCCTACAAGAAGGCGACAGACGCCTGCTTCAGCTTCATCGACTTCGTGGAAAGCAAAAAAGCATAAAATATGAAAAAAACGGAATACATCTCCTCCTCTTTGGAAGAAACAAGAAAGATAGCCTCTGATCTAGCCATGACATTCCATGGCGGAGAAGTCATCAAGGCCATCGGCGAGATGGGCTGTGGAAAAACAGCCTTCTGCCAGGGAATCGGAAAAGCCCTCGGCGTCAAGGGAATCATCAATTCCCCGACCTTCAATCTGATCAAGGTCTACAAGGGAACGGATTTGACACTCTACCACGTCGACTGCTACCGATTGGAAAATGCCGATGAGGAAAGAAAGGATCTTTCCTTGGACGAAGTGATGGGCGAAGAAGACATCATCACGTATATCGAATGGCCGATGTATGGCTCCTCGAGTGTGCTGAATTATCATCCGATCATCCAGGTGAGTCTCTCCTACCTGGACGACGAAAAAAGAAAGATTGTGATTGAAGATGAAAGATTCTAAAGAAATATCCCTTTTCATCGACTCTGCGACCAAAGCACTTGCCTTGGGCATGACAATCGGTGAAAAGGAAACCTACACCATCGATTTGGGAAATCCCAAGACTGCCTTGGAAAGACTGTCTTTGGGAATCAAGCTCCTTTTGGAGAAAGCCGATGTCACCTTGAAGGATGTCGATTGCTATTATGTCCTTCTCGGGCCCGGAAGCAATACCGGCATCCGCATGGGATTGACTATCCCGAGAACTCTTTTTGCCTTCAATGACAAACTGAAGCTTTTCGGCATAAAGACAATGGATCTCTTCTGCATGGAAAACCAATATGCCGCCTTGTCCGATCGAAGCGGAAACCTCTTCTTTGCCACCAAAAAGGAAGACGGAAGCGTCACTTATGAAAGAATCGACAAGGATAAGATTTCACTTCTGGATGGAAAAGACCCGATTGCCATCGAAAAAGAAGACAAGATGGCCAAAGAAGAACTTGCCGGCCATGCTCTTCATGAAATCAATACAATCGACTTCGCCATCCGATACAAGACGAAATTCAAAGATTTTTCCTCCGACGAGGAAAATTATCTTCCGGAGTATATCTTAAAAATATGATCATCAAAGAAGCAGAAGAGAAAGATCTTCCATCCCTATACGAAATCGGAAATCGAATCCATTCCTTCGATTCGAAGAAGGAACTGCCTTTTTATTTGGATGCGCCGGGATTTGATCTCTACGTCCTCGAAAACGACGAAAAAGAGAACATTGCCTTCCTCTGCATCCGCTTTGAGGCCGAGACCGATTGTGAAATCGACTATCTTGCCATCCGCCAGGACCAGGAAGGAAAAGGCCTTGCTTCTTCCTTCTTGTCAGACGTGATCGCAGAATTATCGAAACAGGGAATCGAGAACATATTCCTTGAAGTGAGAAGCAAGAATACAAGAGCGATATCCCTTTATGAAAGGACCGGATTCATGCACTATCACACAAGAAAGAAATATTATCCGGACGATGATGCGCTCTGCTATAAGAAGGAGATTGAGAAATGAAAGATGAAGTCATTTTAGCAATTGAATCCTCTTGTGATGAAACCGCGATTGCCATTTTGAAAAATGGCAATGAACTTTTGGCAAACAGCGTCAATACGCAGATCGAAGACCATAAAAGATTCGGTGGCGTCTATCCAGAACTCGCCTCCCGTCTCCATCTGAAGAATATCACCAAGGTTCTCTCCTATGCTCTCTCCCTGAAGGGTTTCGATATTTCTTCGATTACCCATGTTGCCGTCACCGGAGGCCCTGGATTGCCCGGTGCCCTTCAGATCGGCGTCATGGCGGCCAAGACGATTGCCGAATATCTGAATGTTCCGCTTGTCAGCGTCCACCATCTCGCTGGGCACATCTATGCCAACGAATATGTGACGGATTTCCACTATCCTCTGATCGCTCTGATTGCCAGCGGAGGAAATTCCGAAATCGTCTATATGCCTTCGCCCATGAAGTTCAACATCATCGGCGAAACCGAGGACGATGCCATCGGTGAAGCATTCGACAAGGTGGCAAGGGAACTTGGCCTTCCTTATCCCGGAGGCGTCAATCTCGATAAGATTTCAAGAGAAGAAGGCATCAAGACCTTCCCTCTTCCCAAGCCGAAGGTGAGCGGATATAACCTCTCCTACTCCGGATTGAAGTCCCATCTTGTCCGAATGATTCAGAAGGAAAAAAGAGACGAGAATGGCAATATCCCGCTCGATGTCGTCAAGTCCTATTGCCGAAGCACCGAGGAAGCATTTGTCAATCAACTGCTTGAGAAGCTGCATATGGCCTGCGTAGACTATCATGTCTCCCAGGTTGTGGTCGGAGGAGGCGTCTCTGCCAATTCCTACCTGAGAAGCCATATCAAGGAAGTCTTCGCCGGCGAGAAGATCGAAGTCATGATTCCACCTCTCTGGTGCACAACAGACAACGCGGCCATGATTGCCAAGGCTGCCCATCATATGATTGAATTAGGAAATTACGCCCCTTTGAGCATGACGAGCATGCCCAATCGAAACCTTGAAGAAGAATAGGAGAATCAGATTATGGATTTAAAGGAAAATTATACAGTCAAAGACTTATACGAGATGGCCGAAAAAGGAACTCTTTCGACCTTGGAAGGAAAAAAGCTTTCTTTTGGCGGATATGTCAAAACCAATCGCTTTTCGGGAAATATCGGCTTTGTCAGTCTCAATGACGGCACCTGCTTTTCGAATATCCAGGTCGTCTATGACGAGAAGCAGAAAGATGCCCAGAAAGCCAAGCTCGGCTGCTCCCTTTTAGTCGATGGCTCGCTTCATGTCACCCCCGAAGCCAAGCAGCCTTTCGAACTGCAGGCCGACAATGTCGTCCTTGTCGGCGATGTCGATGAAGCCTATCCGCTTCAGAAGAAGAAGATGTCCTTCGAATATCTTCGTGACATCCCGCAGTGGAGAATGAAGACGAACACCTTCAATGCCGTCAATCGCGTCCGATCGACTCTGGCATTCTACATCCACGAATATTTCCATAAGAACGGCTACCTTTGGATTCATACGCCGATTCTGACAGCCAATGACTGCGAAGGCGAAGGACAGACGTTCGATGTCTATGCCGATGTCAAGCATCCGGAAGAATACTTCAACAAGGAGAACGTCCACCTCACGGTCTCCGGACAGCTCCATGTCGAGCCTTTCGCCTTAACCTATGGGAAGGTCTATACCTTTGGACCGACCTTCCGTGCCGAAAAGTCCAACACCGTCCGCCATGCGGCCGAATTCTGGATGATCGAACCGGAAATCGCCTGGGCACATCTTTCCGATTTATGCAATATTGAGGAAGATTTCCTGAAATATGTTGTCTCGAATACCATCAAGGACTGCAAACAGGACATGGATTTCTTCGAAAAATGGGTCGACAAGGATGTCAAGAAGAGAATGGATGAATTCATCAACAAGCCATTCAAGCGCGTCAAATATGAAGAAGCCATCCAGATTCTGCAGGACGCCGTCAGGAACGGTCACAAATTCGAAGTCAGCGATATCCATTTCGGCCTTGATTTAGGAAGCGAACACGAAAGATATCTCACTGAAACCTACTTCAAGGGACCGATTTTCCTCACAGACTATCCAAAGGAAATCAAGGCCTTCTATATGAAGCAGAATGAGGATGGAAAGACTGTCGGCGCAACCGACCTTCTTGTCCCTGTCATCGGAGAACTTTGTGGTGGAAGCGAAAGAGAAGCCGATTATGACAAACTGCTCAACCGCATGAAGGAACTCAACATGAATATTCCGGCCTATGAATGGTATCTCGACCTGAGAAAGAACGGTTCGATGCCCCATTCGGGATTCGGACTCGGATTCGAAAGACTCGTCATGCTTGTCACGGGCATGAGCAACATCCGTGATGTCTTGCCTTATCCTCGCTGTTACAAAGATATGGAATTCTAAAACATGTTCGGAAAAAAGAAGAGAGAAAACACAAAGACGGAAGACGTCACCTCCATTCATGCCACGATGCCTGACACTGGCCATATAGAAAAGGAAACGGACAAGAAGAGCCGCTTCCCTTTGGTCATGAAGATCATTTCCTCAGCACTCGTTATTTCGAGTGCGGCTTTCCTTTGCTATTCTATCTATCTTTTTATCGATGACACGAAGAATTCCGCTTCCGATGATGCCTATATCACCCTGAACGGGAAAAGCATCCAGGAAAGCAAGAATCTCCTCTCCATGTTCGGAGACGAAAAAAAGAACAAGGCATACGACTATGCGATACTGGGAGACAAATTCTTTCTCTCGGAAACGAAAATCTCCCCAGCGGTCCTCGATGGAAGCGCGACATATTATATCGGAGAAGGGAAAAACAATCTCTTCCTATACAATCTGACCACCAACCAATCCAAATTCGCCTTAGGAGCGACGGATATCAGGAATCACCAATATTATTTCGATCTGAGTGTCCTTGACGAAGGAGACTATCTCATCTATTCCGATGAAGGATCCTTCTCCTCTTTAAAAGACTATAATCCCTATTCCTTAAGCTGCGATAAGACCATCCATTATGAAACCTATACGCTTCCCAACGAGGATGGAATCCGAAAGAGAATCACAGTCAGGAACAACAAGGAATCGCCTTATACTCTCTTGAACGTCAAAAAGTGCGGTTCCACCCTGCCGACGAAAAATTATGATATCGTCGTCTTCCAAAGCGAATATGATTCCTCTCTCAATAAAATCGAAAACAAAGATCTGGAGTCCTACAACAAGGCCAGAAAGACAATAGAGGAAACGTATTCGAATAAATACAAGATCAAGTTCGCCTCTTCCTTGCAGGAGGCCTATGATACCAATGCGACATTATCGATTTCCCTGACCGGCGAAAACATGAATTACATGTCCATCTATTCGAAAAAGAGTGCATCTTTCCTCGAAACGAATACACTTTCGGACACTCTTCTTGCAGGATACGACAAAAACCCTGAAATTCGGGAGCTTTCCGGTTATATTGGTCGTGCGGGAGAAAATCTTTCTTCCGTAAAAGGAAACGATACCATCACCCACAGCGATTCGCATATCGGAAAAGATAGCTACCTGATCAGCCAGGACGAAGAGATGATTACGAAAATCAATCGGATTTTGAGCGACCGTTGAAAGGAGAAAAGTTATGGAACACAAAAACATTTTAGTCACAGGAGGCATGGGCTATATCGGATCCCATACCGTCATCAAGCTTGTCGAATATGGATACACCCCCATCATCATCGATAGCCTCGTCAATTCTTCCGAGAAAGTTCTTCCGAGAATCGAGAAAATCGCGGGAACGAAGATCAAGTTCTACAAAGGCGATGTCTGCTGCAAGGAGGATGTCGAAAAAATCTTCCAGGAGAACCATATTGATGCCGTCATTCATTTTGCCGGACTCAAGGCCGTCGGGGAATCCGTCCAGAAGCCCGTCGAATATTACAGGAACAACCTTGACTCCACATTGACCCTATTGGAAATCATGCCAAAATACGGCTGCAAGAATATCATCTTCTCCTCTTCTGCCACTGTCTATGGCACACCGAGTCATGTTCCGCTTGTCGAGGAAGATCCAGTCGGACAGGCCACGAATCCCTATGGCACAACCAAAATCATCCAGGAAGGCATCTTCAAGGATTTCGCATTCGTCCATAAGGACTTCAATATCGCTTTGTTAAGATACTTCAATCCGATCGGTGCCCATCCATCGGGAATGATCGGAGAAGCTCCCAATGGCATTCCCAACAATCTGATGCCCTATATCACCCAGGTCGCTGTCGGAAAGAGAGACCATTTGAGCATCTTTGGAAATGATTATCCAACCAAGGACGGAACCTGCATCCGCGATTACATTCACGTCCTCGATCTCGCCGAAGGTCATGTCCTTGCCTTGAAGAAGCTCTTCACGGATTCCGGATTGGTCATCTACAATCTCGGAACCGGAAAAGGAACTTCTGTCCTGGAACTTGTCAATGCCTATGAAACAGCCACGGGCGTAAAGATTCCTTATGTCATCGCCCCAAGAAGAGCCGGTGACGTTCCTGAGAACTATGCCGGAACAGCAAAGGCCGAAAAGGAGCTCGGATTCAAGGCAAAATACACCATCGTCGACTCCTGCAGAGACTCCAACCACTGGCAACAGCTCAATCCAAACGGATACGAAGAATAAAAAAGAGAGAGTTCGAAGAAAATTCTTCGAACTTTTTTCTTTGGCATGAAAATACATTTTCATAATCAGTGATAAATGAATATAGCCTACATTATCGAATAATTTTATATTCTCAACCTATCCTTCTGTGAAAAGTTTTTTCTATCATTTTGAAAAAATGAAAATTTCTTATTTATCTTTCGACAAAAAAGGGATATATTTATTGCAGCATAAATTTCACCTTGCTTCACCTGGCAATAAAGGAGGATAACCATGCCAAGTTCATTCGATATACCCGCTAATTATGGTGTCGACGTATTCGATGATGAAGAGATGAGAAGTCACCTTCCGGAAAAAGTCTATCGCGATCTGATGGATACCATCCACAATGGCAAGGAATTGGATTCGTCCTTAGCTGATGATGTCGCCCACGGAATGAAAGAATGGGCCATCTCCAAAGGTGCCACACATTATACACACTGGTTCCAGCCACTGACAGGCGTCACCGCTGAAAAGCATGACTCCTTCATTTCCGTTCCCAATAAGAAAGGCAAGGTCATCATGTCCTTCTCGGGAAAGGAACTCATCAAAGGCGAACCGGATGCCTCGAGTTTCCCCAGCGGCGGCTTGAGAGCCACCTTCGAGGCCAGAGGCTATACCGCATGGGATTGCACCTCTCCAGCCTTTGTCGTGCACGATGAATATTCCAACGTCTTATATATCCCGACCGCTTTCTGTTCTTATACCGGAGAAGCCTTGGATAGCAAGACTCCTCTCTTGAGAAGTATGGACTTTGTCTCCGAACAGGCGGTTCGCGTCTTGAAAATCTTCGGTGACAACACCACCAAGAAGGTCGTTCCGATGGCCGGCCCTGAACAGGAATACTTCCTTGTCGACATCGAGCACTTCGCCCAGAGAAAAGACTTGATCTATACTGGAAGAACGCTTTTCGGTGCACCCGCTCCGAAAGGCCAGGAATTGGACGATCACTATTTCGGTCCAATCCGTGAACAGATTGCCGGCTTCATGACCGAAGTCAACCAGGTCTTATGGAAATTAGGCATTCCTGCCAAGACGGAGCACAATGAAGTCGCTCCTTCCCAGCATGAATTGGCTGTCATCTACGGTTCTGCCAATGTCGCAGCCGACCAGAACGCCTTGGTCATGATGATCTTAAAGAAGATTGCCAAGAAGCATGGCTTCATCTGCTTGTTTGCCGAAAAGCCATTCGCAGGCATCAACGGTTCCGGAAAACACGACAACTGGTCCTTGCAGACCGACACCGGCATGAACCTTCTCAAGCCCGGAAAGAATCCGCATGAAAATACGCAGTTCCTCGTCTTCCTTGCCGCCGTCGTCAAAGCAGTCGACGAATATGCAGGATTGATGAGAGAATCCGTCGCAACCTATACCAACGATTTCCGTTTGGGTGCCAATGAAGCCCCGCCGGCCATCGTTTCCATCTTCCTTGGCGATGAACTCAATGCCGTCGTCGAGAAGATCATCCACGCCAACACGACGGCCAAGAAGAGAGCCGATTCCCTTCTTCAGACCGGTGCCAAGTCTCTCCCTGTTCTTTCGAGAGATTCCACCGATCGAAATAGAACCTCTCCGTTTGCCTTCACCGGCAACCGCTTCGAGTTCCGTATGGTCGGTTCCAACCAGAATGTGGCCAATGCCAACATCGTCCTGGATACGATTGTCGGAAAGGCCTTGAAGGACTTTGCCGATACGATCGAAAGAAGCGAAGATTCCCTTGTTGCCATCAACGAATGGATCAAGACAACGCTCAAAGATCATGAAAGAATCATCTTCAATGGCGATGGCTATTCCGATGCCTGGGTCAAGGAAGCCGAAAAGCGCGGCCTTCTCAACCTCAAGACCACCGTGGAAGCCACGGACGTCCTCAACGAAGACAAGACCATCGAACTCTTCACGGAATCCGGCGTCATGACCAGCACAGAACTCAAGTCCAGAGCCGAAATCATGTATGACAACTATGCATCCCAGGTCTTCATCGATGCCAAGACCATGTCCCACATGGCTCATAAGCTCTATATCCCTGCCGTCAACAGCTATTTCACCTCGCTTGTCAAGGAAGCCAAAGGCTGCAAGGATATCGCCATCGACGCTCCAAAATCGACCATCGAAAGCATCAAGAAGATTTCCTCCCTCTTGGATGATGTCTGCCTTGCTGCCGAGAAGCTCGATCATGCCATCGTCGAATGCACTGGCAAGGGAAGAGACAAAGCCATCTATGCGCGCGATACTCTTCTTCCTCTGATGGCCGATTTGAGAAAACCGGTCGATGAGCTCGAAACCATCGTCAGCAAAGCCTACTGGCCGGTTCCTTCCTATGGCGATCTCCTTTTCCACATCAACTAAGCTTCCTTTCAGTTCATAAGCAATGCTTTTCTAAGGGCATAAGTTTTTATGCCCTTTTCCTTTTATGCTTTCTTGCATATAAAATCAATCGTGTTAAAATAGTTACCCTTTCAGAAGGAAAAAGAAAATGGAAAAAAGAACAGAATCAGACTCCATCGGTTCTTTGGAACTCGATGAGGATGTCTACTATGGCGTACAGACTCTCCGTGCAAAAAAGAATTTCTCCATCACCGGACGCGGCGTGATAAAAGAATTCATCCAGAATATGGCTTTGATCAAGAAAGCCGCTGCCATCACCAACTGTGAGGCTTCCTTGTTGGCCAAAGAAAAAGCCGCTGCCATCATCAAAGCCTGTGATGAAGTCTATGAAGGTAAATTCAATGACGCTTTCATCGTCGACCAGATTCAGGGCGGAGCGGGAACAAGTTCCAACATGAATATGAACGAGGTCGTCGCCAACAGAGCCAACGAGATTCTCGGTGGCAAGAAAGGCGAATATAACTTCGTCCATCCCAATGACCACGTCAATATGGCCCAATCCACCAATGATGTCATCCCCACAGCCGGAAAGATGACGACCCTCACCCTCATGATGCCTTTGTTCGATGAACTCGAAAAGCTCTATAAGGCCCTCAATGAGAAAGCCATCGCTTTCAAGGATATCCTCAAGATGGGAAGAACCCAGCTTCAGGATGCTGTCCCGATGACCTTGGGAAACACGTTCGAAAGCTACGCTTCCATGATTGAGCGCTGCATTCAGCGTCTAAAGACGGCCAGCAAGGAGATGACGATTATCAACCTTGGCGGAACAGCCATCGGAAACGGCATCAATGCATCCAGATATTATGAAGAACATATCGTTGAGAATCTGAACAAGTTCTTCTTCACTCCGCTGACAAAGGCAAGTGACCTTTTCGATGCGACGGAGAATCTGGATTCCTTTGTCGAAATCTCAGGCGCATTGAAGGCATTGGCTGTCGGATTATCCAAGATGTGCAATGATCTGAGACTTCTCTCGAGCGGACCACGATGCGGCCTAAACGAAATCAATCTTCCTGCCATGCAGAACGGATCTTCCATCATGCCAGGAAAAGTCAATCCCGTCATCCCTGAGGTCGTCACCCAGGCCAGCTATCTTGTCATCGGACATGATGCGACCATCTCCTTGGCCTGCGAGGCCGGCCAGATGGAGCTTAATGCCTTTGAACCGGTCATCTTCTCCCAGCTTTTCGAATCGATCCAGGCTCTGAGCGGTGCCATCAACACCCTGACGAACAACTGCATTCTTGGAATCAGCGCCAACAAAGAGCACTGTCTTGAGCTGGAGAAATCCTCTTTGGGCATCGTCACAGCCCTTGCCCCCTACTTAGGCTATAAGGAATCAGCCCGCATTGCCAAGACCGCCTTAAAGAAGAACAAGAGCATCGAAGAAATCGTCTTGGAAGAAAACATCATGCCGAAGGAAAAACTCGAAGAGATTCTTTCCAAGGCTGTGGAAGAAACAAAGAAGGTTTTCTGACAGAATAAAGAAACATCTTCTTTGCAAGCAAAGAATCACACAAATAAAAAATCAACAGAATTCATGTAGAAATGTCTGTTGATTTTTTATTTTCTTTAGAATAGTGTCATCTGTTCGTCTTCCGGAAGGTCACCCAAGGCGCCAAGGCTATTGAGAGTATCGATCATCTTGTCACCGACATGTCCTCTTTCCTTGAGATCCTCAATGGAAGTGAATGGATGCTCATCGCGTGCCTTGACAATCATCTCCGCGACGGATTCGCCAAGGGAAGGAACACAGGTCAAAGATGGGATGACCTGATTCTTTTTTCGATCGATAGAGAATTTCGTTGCCAGGGAGACATTGACGTCGAGAGGAGCAAAACTCATTCCACGGTCATACATCTCGATTGTGGATTCATAGGCATTGATGGTTGCCAACTCCGTATTGCTTACCTGTTCACGTCTTGCTTTCCTTGAGAGGATATCTTCTCTCTTCTTCATGCAGGGATTGATTCCCTTCATCATCGTCTTTATGTCATAGGCATCACAGCGCAAAGTAAAGTAGGTTGCATAATAGGCTAGCGGCTCATGAACCTTGAACCAGGCACAGCGGATACAGTTGGAGACATAGGCAACCGCATGTCCTTTCGGGAACATGTAGGCGATCTTATGGCAGGATTCGATATACCAATCCGGAACATTGTGTTCCTTCATGATCTTGTCATAGGCTTCCTTCTTGTCTTCATTTCCCGGCTTTCCGAAACTGCCTTTTCTGGTGAATTCCATGATCTTGAAGGCATCGGAATTATCGACACCGTATTTGTCGTGCAAGACTGTCATGATGTCGTCACGGCAGGCGATGACATCGCCCAAAGTCAAGCCTTTTTGGGTGATCAAGTCTTCTGCATTTCCAGCAAAGACGTTCGTTCCATGGGAAAGACCCGAGATTCGGACCAAGTCGGAGAAGGAACGCGGCTTCGTTTCGATGAGAACCCTTCGACCGTTCTCCGTTCCGAATTCCGGAAGGCCCAAAGCACCCGTATCCTGCTTGAGGACATTGTTCTTCAGATGCAAGGCTTCCGTCGACCAGAAGAGCGAATGGGCCTCCGGGTCGGAAATCGGAATCTTCTCCTTCATATCCATGAAGCTGAAGCCACAGAGGTCACATTGCATCTTGATGGCGACCGGATCGACATGTCCGAGCATATCGAATTTAAGAACGTTGTCATGAATGGCGTGGAAGTCGTAATGCGTCGTTTCCCATTTGCTGTCCGGATCATCGGCCGGGTATTGCACCGGAGTGAAATCATAGGCCTCCATGCCCTTCGGAATGACGATGACGCCACCTGGATGCTGGCCTGTGGATCTTTTCACATCGACGCAGCCTGCGGCGATGCGGTCGATTTCCGCATTGCGGATTTTCGAATGGTCGATGCCTAAGGATTCATAATATCCTAGAACATAGCCCCTGGCCTGCTTTTCCTGGGTCGTCTGGATGGTGCCAGCCTTATAGCAATGGTTTCCAGAGGCATTGAGGACTTCCTGCATATGAAGGTGGGCTGTCGCCTGGAAATCCGAAGGGAAATTCAGATCGATATCCGGAACCTTATCGGCGTGGAAGCCTAAGAAGGTCGCAAACGGAATGTTCTGACCATCCCCGATCAGATCCGTTCCACAGTCTGGACATTTCATCGGCGGAAGATCAAAGCCGGAATCATATTTCATGATGTCGGCAAAGATGAGTTTCTTGCATTTCGGGCAGCGATAGTGAGGTGGAAGAGGATTGACTTCCGTGATGCCGGACATCGTCGCGACAAACGAGGAGCCGACCGAGCCACGGGAGCCGATGAGATAGCCTTTCGAGTTCGACCAGCGGACGATATCGCTCGAAAGCCAATAGACGACGGCATAGCCGCCGGAGATGATACCATTGAGTTCCGTTTCCAATCTTTCCTGAATCACCTGGGGAAGCGGATCTCCATAAAGTTCCTTGGCTGTCTGATAGGAAAGCTCCGTCAGCTTTTCATTCGCCCCCTCGATGAACGGTGGGTAAGTCTTATCCTTGGTCGGCTTGATATCGTCGGCGATGCTATCGGCGATCTTGTTGGTATTGTCGACGACGATTTCCTCTGCCAGGGCTGTATCATTTAAGAAAGCAAAGCAATCCATCATTTCATCGGTCGTTCTGAAATGCTGGTCCGGATTGGGAAGAGGATTCTTATACCATGCCTGCTTCTTTTCGTTGCTCGCAGAATCATATGGTGCGAGATTCAAGGGGTGTCTTGCTCCCTGGAGGCCTTTCGAGGCGATGAAGACATCGCGATAGATCTTGTCTTCCGGATTCAGATAGTGGCAATCACCGGTGGCACAGACGATCTTGCCCATATTTTTCGCTGTGTGAATGAGATCGAAGAGAATATTCTTCACTTCATCCATCGAAGAAAGCTCGCCTTTATGAATCTGATAGAGATAGTTTGCCGGTGGCTGGACCTCGATGAAATCATAAGGCTCGATGACGCTTTTCAACTTATCCTGTCCTTTGGTGGTCGCCGCCTCCCAGACTTCTCCATTGAGACAGGCTGAGCCGATGATGAGATTCTTTCTGTTCTCCTCAAGAAGGCTCCTTGGCGTCAGCGGCGTGCTGTTTTTCGAAAGATAGACCGTGTTGGATAAAGAAATGATACGATAAAGATCCTTCAAGCCGTCGAGATTCTTGACATAAACGGTGGCATGATATGGATGAAGTCCGAGCATCATTTCCTTGCTGACAGGAAGGGAGGATAGATCCTTATGCTTGACATGTGGCATTTTCTCTTCGAGAAGGGAAAGCATGGCATCGAAAATCTTTGCCAGATGGCCCGCATCATAGTTCGCTCTATGGGCACCTGTTGCGTCGAATTCGATGGAAAGCCTTCTTGCCAAGGCCTCCTCACGATGGGAACGCATATCCGGGAAAAGATAACGGGACAAAGGAAGCGTATCGATGACCGGATTGGAAATCAGCGGCATGCCATTGTTCTTCAAGGCTTCATTGATGAAATCGAAATCGAAGTAGGCATTATGGGCGACGATGATGGAATCGCCGAAGAATTCCATGATTTCATTCAAGGCTTTTTTAATCGGTTTTCCTCTATCCACGTCCTCTTGTCTGATATGAGATGTTTCAATAGAGAACTTCGATAATTTATGTCCATCTGGATTGATGAAGAAATCGATTTCATCGAGAATCTCTCCAGTCGGAGACATCTTGACGGCACCGAATTCAATCAATCGGTCATAACGGCAGGAAAGACCGGTCGTTTCGGTATCGAAGATGACATATGTTTCCTTGGAGAGTTCTCGATCGCTCGGATTGTAGATGAAAGTCATCTTGTCATCGACCATATAGAGTTCTGAACCATATAAGATCTTCACCCCGGTCGCCTTCTGGGCCTTCTGTGCTTCCGGATAGGCCTGCACATTGCCATGGTCCGTCAATCCGATGGCTTTCATTCCCCAACTCTTAGCCATCTTGGCATAATCGGTAATGGAGCAGAGTCCGTCAAAGGCCGACATCTTGGAATGGGCGTGAAGTTCGACTCTCTTCTTCGGATATGTATCCTCTCTGATCGGATCAGGAGGGAGAATCTCAATCGAATCGATGCGGATAACCAATTCACCATGCTGGAAAGGATCATGTTCCGGTCTTCCCTTGACGCGGATCTTTTTTCCGACTTGATATTTCTCAATCTCTTCAAGTGTCATTCTCTTATTCTCGAAAAGAGTCGATGAGATGCTATCGCTCCCATCGGTATATTCAATCGGCTGGATAAGCTGATTCTTTTTAGTCTTTCTTGCTTCGCCAAGCTTGAAGATCGTTCCTTCGACAATGACAAGGCGGAACTGCTCGACATCCTTGAGCTTGCAAGGCTGATAATGGGACTGAATATCCTCAATCTCCTTCATCTGACGACTGACCTCATCCGCCTTCTTCTGATATTTTTCATCTCTTCGATCAGAAAAGTCATCATAAAAGACCTTTTCCTGAACAAGAAGACGATAGGAAGAAGAGATGCTATCGAGGAAATTCTTGAGTTGCTGCGTTTCCGAAGTGATCGCTGTGGCTCCATCCGCGGATTCATAATAGAAGAGAACTGTTTTATCTTCCGGATAGACTTTTCGATCCGAAAGCCACAGGCATTTCATTTCTTCCTCAAATTCGGAAATGAGGTCATCGATCTTGCTTTCATCCTGATAGACAAAAGACAGTTTGATTCCAAACCCACCCTTCGCAGTGAAGGATGAGAGGGTATCAAAGAAATTCTGATAGACGGAATAAGGAAGATATTTATCCAGCTGAATGGTCGCAATGATCCGATTATTATCCTTGTCATTGGTCAGTTCCTTGAAAGAAGCATGTTCAAAAGGCACCACATTTGCAATACCGATTTTGTTTAAAAAACGACTGATCAAAGTATCCATAAAAAACACCTCGCGAGAAGATATTGTATAGAACGAAAGAGGAAATGACAAGAACGGAAAAGCATTTTCGATTCAGTCTGTGAATTGATAGAAAGCGGAAGCAAGGATTTCAATCCTATCTCCTTCTATTCTTCATATACTCGATATTTTTTCTGTTTTTGGAGAATCTGAAAGTCTCTCTCACTCTCTTCCATCCAGATGATTTTCTCGATTCAAAGACATAGGAAAAGGCCACATCGCTGTGACCTTGTCATGTAATTAGAATCCGCCGACAAAAATATCCTTGAAGATAAGAAGTCCTGCCAGGACCATCATGATGATGAGTCCGATTGTATTCGCAACATTCTTCACCTTCGATGGGAATTTCTTTCTTGTGATGCTCTCAAGAAGGGCAATCAATGTCTGCCAGCCATCCAATCCTGGGAAAGGTAGAAGGTTGAAGCAGCCGAGGTTCAAGGAGATATATCCCCAAAGAGTCAGGAAGGTATACATGGAACCGGACTGGGTTCCCTGGGCGGAAAGACGATATACGGAGATGATGCCTCCGACATTCTTCCATCCGCTTGGCGTGAAAAGAGATCCCAAGGCCTGATAGAGTCCGACGAAGAGAGAACCGAACTGCTTTGCACCTGCCTGAATGCCTTCCGTAAAGGATGCCTGGTAGGTCTTCGTCAAGGAGGAGATGCCAAGATAGCCAAAGGAATAATATTCCTTGTTATTGACCTTCTTGATGCTCGTCTTGATCGGATCAGTCGCCTTCGTGAAGGTTTCCTCTCCTCTCTGATAGGTGATGTGGAATGTTCTTGTCGATTCCGCACCGACCATATAGGCAGAGAAATCCGTGTTGTATGTCTGATCGTACAAAGAAAGATCGAACGCCTTGACGCTTTGATCGATATAGGGCCAATAGTTGGTGTAGATATCCTGACAGGCATAGGAGATGGAATGGACATCGACGTCATTGTAGTTGAGATTCGATTTTGATTTGCTTTCTTCCTTGATTTTCTGATAATCCGTCATCTCGACCTGTTCTTCCGTGACAGGGAAAGTCAGCGTCTTTCCCTTCGCAACCTGTTTCGTTTCCTTGTCGATGAGATTGTCATAGGTCTGATAGATTGTGAGAATCTTATCCCCATCCTGCATGCCGATGAGCTTCGCAGGGGAATCACCCTCTCCATCATATTTCAGCTGAATGACATTTCCTGTGTAGACAGCCTGTTCCTGCGGAACCCAATAGGCGCAGGTAAAGAGGATGATTGCCAGGATGAAGTTCATCGTGATGCCAGCAAGCATAATGCAGATCTGCTTAAAGTGATTGACACCAGTCAGGCATCTTTCTTGTGGAATGGTTGTTCCATCCTCGGCAAGATTTCCATCTTCGCCCGCCATGGCGACATAGCCACCAAGAGGAAGGGCGCGGATTGATAACTGCGTCTCACCAAGAACCTTCTCTTCTTTTCCATCCGCGGTATAAAGGACATTGTCCGTCAGGACATCCTTCTTGCTCTTTTTCTTCTTGTGCTTGAAACGGTGCTTAAAGAGAAGGGGACCAAAGCCGATGGAATATTCGAAACAATAGACATTGCATAATTTGGCGACAGCCAGATGCCCAGCTTCATGGATACACACCACGAAGGACAAGCCCAACAAAAAGACGACAATATTCAGTATCACCTGTAAAACGGCCATGATCAATCCTCCTGAGACTTCATAATCTTGGACATGACTTCCCTTGCATATTCTTCGGAAAGGGAAATGATGGATTTCAGGTCCTCTTCCTTCAATTCAGGCAAATTGTCCAAGTGAGTGTAAGTATATCTTAAGGAAGATAGCAATTGCAAATAGCTGATCTTCCCATCCAGGAAATAGGATATAGCCAAGGTATCGACGGCATTGTAGTAGATCATTCCGACATTGCCGTATTTCTCATAGGTCGAAATCGTATAGCGGAAGGCTGGGTAGAAATCCTCATCGATGGCCTGGAAATGAAGCTTCTTCTTGTTTTCCAAGTCATCCGAATTATCTTTATGCATGCCGAGCATTCCTTTGGAAAGACTATAGGCAATCGGAATTTTCATGCTGCAGGGAGAATATTCCTCCAGAAGAACCTCTTTTCCATCCTTCTGATAGGTCAATTGAGCATGGACAAGGGATTCACGGCAGATGATCGCACCGACCTTGCTTAAAGGAACATCAAAAAGAACGCTCGCCTCAATGACCTCATATCCCTTGTTGACCAGAGTCGCACTGTCCACGGTGATCTTGCTTCCCATCGCCCAGGTCGGATGATGAAGAACAGTCGAGGGTGAAACCTCTTTCAGTTCTTCTTTTTTTAAGTCACGGAGGGCACCGCCCGATGCCGTGACCGTATAGCGGAGGATATCTTTCTTATCGATATTTCTCTGCTTGGTCTCCTTGATCAGTTTGGCCAAGGCAACATGCTCACTGTCCACTGGATAGATATGCGAGGAGGAATGGA
This sequence comes from bacterium, assembly GCA_963660905.1. Taxonomy (GTDB): domain Bacteria; phylum Bacillota_I; class Bacilli_A; order RFN20; family CAG-288; genus Enterosoma. The sequence goes on from CAVKZJ010000005.1 coordinate 70,531, forward strand.
CAAGCTCCTTTTTTATAAGGGAGGAACCGATGACCAAGGATTCCTTGTTCGAAAGCATGATATCCTGATTCTGCCGGATCGCCAAAAGAGTCGGCCGAAGTCCGCAGTTGCCAATCAAGGAATTGAAGACATTCGCATCCCTACAGGCTTCAATCAACTTCAGGGAAGAATCCTCCCCGGTGAAAATGGTGTAATAGGGATGGCGAAGATGAAATTCCTTCGCTGCTTTCTCATCCGAGATCGCGACATATTCTAGGGAATCGAAATAGAAAAGATAGGGTTCCAATTTCTCAAAGCGGGAATTCAAGGAGACACCCACCAATTCATAATCGATCGAAAACTGAAGGATATCCAATGTCTGGATACCGATGGAGCCAGTCGCTCCCAAAACAATGATTTTTTGTCTCATTTAGATAAGGAAATTCCATCCATAAGCTGTAATCCATAAGAGGATGGTCGTGAAAATGCAGTTTGTGAAGATCGAATCGAAACGATCGATGACACCGCCATGGCCTGGGAAGATTTTTCCGAAATCCTTGATGCCATAATTTCTCTTGATAAGAGAGAAAAGGAAGCCGCCGATATTTCCGACGATTGGGAAAGACAAGGTGATGAGAATCAAGAAAGGCCAGGAGATGCCATGCAGGATGCCCATGCGATCCAAAGCCGGAGAATAGGAGAACTGCAAGAGGCCTGGAATGATCGGAAGATGGAAGCAGAATTCCATGATGGCAGCCATGCCCAAGGAGACAACGACGCACATCGCCATGCCGCCAAAGAAGCCTTCCCATGTCTTATGGGGAGAGATTCTAGGATTCATCTTGTGTTTTCCAAACAGCATGCCGAAGAGATAAGCTCCGACATCGCTCGACCAGGTTCCGATGCAGATATAGAAGATAAGAAGCGAGGAAGCCAGGTTCTGGTCATATCCATAGCACTGGTAATAGTCCTTAAAATAGTTTTTCAAGACAATCGCCTGATTCGAGAAAGGAACGCTGACTGTCAGATCCGAGAGATTCGGATTTTGAACAAATCCGGTTGAATTCGGGAAGAAACGAACAAAATAGATTCCCATGAATCCCAAGGAAAGAAGAATGCCAAGCGTGAAGAGATAAGTAACATCCTGCAATTGGACTTTCGGGTCGACAACCGCGATGGTAAATAAGACTAAGCCATATAATGTGATTCCAGTCACAGAAACAAAAATATCGGATAAAGAGAAGATTCCTCCATTTGTGAACGGATTGAGATACGAAGGATTGTCCGGAGAACGAAGAAGATTCTTCAAGAAAGCCCAATAGATAAATGACAAGACGAAAAGGTAGACAACGGCCTTGACGAACCAGTTGTATCGATTCAGTCCCGGTGTCGAAAGAATTTCATGGATGGCGACAATCGCAAGAAGGAAGAAAAGGACAAAGAAAGCCCAGTTTCCAAAAAGCGTCACAGGGAAAAGGACAAGGACAAGACAGATGGCCGTGATTGTTCTTGTCAGCAGCCCCATCTTCGAAGAATTAGAAAGTTTATTCATACATTATTCCTTTATGGCACCAAATCGTCTGTTGCGTTTGGTATAGGCAAGAAGGCATTCCGCCAAATCTTTTTTTGAGAAACTCGGCCAATAGACATCGACGAATTCCAGTTCCGTATAGGCAAGCTGGTAGAGAAAACAATTGGAGATTCTCTCTTCGCCGGATGTGCGGATCAAAAGATCGATATCCGAGATTTCCTTCGTATAGAGATGACTCTTGAAAACGTCATCCGTGATATCCTCAACCTTGATTTTCTGATCGAGAACATCCTGGGCAATTTCCTTGGCGGCATGAAGAATTTCACCTCTTCCGCCATAATTGAAGAGAACATTGAAGACATGTCTTTTGTTATTCTTCGTTCTTTCCATCGCCTCATTGATTGTCTGTAGGATCTTCTGAGGAATCCTAGGGTCATTCAGTTGGCCAAGAACACGGACCTGTGTTCCCTTTTCCATGAAATAGTCGATTTCCTTTTTGAAGAATTCTTCGAGAAGCTCGAAAAGCGTTTCGATTTCCTTTTCAGGGCGATTCCAGTTTTCTGTGGAAAAGCAAAAAAGACTGGCGGCATAAATGCCGTAGTCTTCAAAGGCTGAATCAATGATTTCGTGGATTTTGTTGACACCGGCCTTATGACCGGCGCTTCTTGGAAGAAGTCTTTTTTTGGCCCAGCGGCCATTTCCATCCATAATAAAAGCGATATGCTTCAAAGGAGCATAGCTTTGGATATCTTTTAGATCAGTTGCTTCTTTTTTTGCCATTTTAAATGGTCTCGATATCTTTTACCTTAGCCTGATAGAGTTTGTCGATTTCGGCAACATGCTTATCCGTGGCTTTCTGGATGTCGTCATCATAACCCTTCTTCATATCTTCGGACAAAGTCTCATCCTTCTTGACCTTGGTATTGAGATCTCTGCGGATATTGCGAATGGCGACTTTGCCGTCTTCGGCATATTTCTTGGCCTGCTTTTCGAGGTCTTTTCTTCTGTCTTCGCTTGGTGCCGGGAACTTGAGGACAATGGCATTTCCATTCTGTGCAACAGAGCAGCCTAAATCAGCCTTGTTGATGCCGGAAATGATGTCCTTCACGGTCGAAGGATCGAATGGTTTGACAGACAAGTCGGTTGGGCTGACGACAGAAATCGTCGCACCATATTTGATTGGAGATGGGGATCCATAAAGATTGCAGGTCACCTTGTCGAGCAATGCGGCAGAGACTTTGCCGGCTCGAAGGGTTGCCATGCTGGCTTTGAGAGCTTCCACGGATTTATCCATCTTTTCATTGCATTCTGCTAGATAGTCCATAATTTGATATTCCTCCAAAATATAAATATATTCTACTAAAAATCCAGATATGGAAAAAGACTTTACTTGGAATTGGTCACCAAGGTGCCCAGGTCTTGCCCATCGACGACTTTCACGGCATTTTCAGGGTCGTTCATATTGAAGACTCGGACATCGACATTCGAATCGAGAAGAAGTCCGATGGCGGTCGCATCCATGACTTTGAGGCCTTTGGATAAAATATCCTGATAAGAGATTTTCTTGATCAGTGTGGCGTCTGGATTCGTTCTAGGATCATCCGTCAGAATTCCTTCCACGCCATTCTTGCCCATGAAGATGCCATCCGCACAGATTTCCTTTGCACGCAAGGCTGCGCAGGTATCGGTTGTGAAATAAGGAGAACCGATGCCGCCGGCAAAGATGACGACTCTCTTCTTTTCGAGATGACGAATCGCTTTTCTGCGGATATAGGGTTCACAGACCTTGTTGCATTCAACGGCAGACATGACGCGTGTGACAAGTCCCTTATTTTCGAAAAAGGACTGCAGACACATGGCATTCATGATTGTCGCAAGCATGCCCATATAGTCGCCTGATGTACGTTCGATTTCCAAAGAGGAAGCCAGATTGCCTCTCCAGATATTTCCACCGCCGACAACGATTGCAACTTCTGTTCCCTTGTCTGTGATTTTCTTGACAATCTGATAGATTTTTTCGAGGAATTCCTTGGAATAGATATCTTCATGTCCCTTGAGTGCTTCTCCGGAAATCTTAAGAAGGATTCTTTTGTACTGCTTGGCCATTTTCTTTCTCCTTTATTCTATAAGAAAGGCACCCTGCAAAGGGTGCCCTTAAGTTCAATGGAATTACTTACCGGCAGATGCCTGAGCGGCAACTTCGGCAGCAAAGTCGTCCTGACGCTTTTCGATGCCTTCACCGACAGCATAGCGAATGGTCTTGACAACACTGGCACCATTCTCTTTGAGATACTGACCGACAGTCTTGGAATCATCAAAGATGAAAGGCTCATCGACAAGGACAGATTCGAAGAGAACCTTATTGACCTTGCCGGCGATGATCTTCTCCTGAATAGCGGCTGGCTTCTTGGAGAAGCTTGGATCATTCAAGGAAGCTTCCTTCTGAACTTCTGTTTCCTTGGCAACGACATCAGCTGGAATATCCGTTTCGTTGACATAAGCTGGGTTGTTGGAGCAGACGTTCAAGGCAACACCATTGGCGACTTCGGAATTTCCACCCTTCAAGACAACCAAAGTGGCAATCTTTCCATTCATATGGATATAAGGTCCGAAGACTTCATCATCACTCTTGGTGACGATTTCGAATCTTCTGAAGTCAAGTTTCTCACCGAGTTTGACACCGGCATCGATGAAAAGTTCATTGATGGACTTTCCTTCGCCATTCTTGCATTCCTTGGCTTCATCCAAAGACTTTGGAGCATTGGCAAGAACGATTTCATTGACTTCCTTGACCAAGGAACGGAATGGATCCGAATTGGCAACGAAGTCTGTTTCAGAGTTGACTTCGACAATGGCGGCTGTGTTGTCCTTGGTCATGACCCAGGCAACACCTTCGGCAGCAATACGGCTGGAAGCCTTCTTGGCCTGCTTGGCGATGCCTTTTTCACGTAACCAGGTGACACTGGCTTCGACATCGTTGTTGTTGGCTAACAAAGCCTTTTTGCAGTCCATGATACCGGCTCCGGTACGATCACGAAGCTGCTTGATTAAATTGATAAGATCAGACATGATTAGGCGTTCTCCTTTGCTGGTTCAGCGGCATCAGCAGAGGGAGCGGTTGTGGCACCTTCGGCTGGTGCATCTTTCTTCTCTTCATTGTTTCTCGGACGGAAATTCTTCTTGACGAATTTCTTGCTGGCTGGACGATTTCCAGACTTCTTCTTTCTCATGGCAATGGCATCATTTCTGAGCTTGGCACGGATTGCCTTGGTCTGTTCATTCGGATCGACACCCTTGAGCATTTCAGCCATGGTGGAAGAAGCAGCAGCGGCATCCTTGTAGGCATAAAGAGGTTCGCCACCCTTTCCTTCAACAACAGCGTCAGCCAAAAGTCCGATGATGATGCGGATGGAAGCTTCGCTATCATCATTGGCCGGAACCAAATAATCGATTGTATCCGGATCGGTGTTGGTATCGCCTAAAGCGAAGACAGGGATGTTGAGAAGCTTGGCTTCAGCAACAGCATTGTGTTCTTCCTTTGGATCGACAACAACCAAAGCCTGTGGAAGAAGACGGATTTCCTTGATGCCTTCGAGGTTGGCAGACAACTTGGCTTTGAGCTTGAGTCTGTCAGCAGCTTCCTTCTTTGGAAGTTTTTCCAATTCGCCATTCAATTCTTCCTGTTCGATCTGTCTCAAGAGAGCGATTCTCTTGGCAACCGTGTGGAAGTTGGTCAAAGTACCACCCAACCAACGATGGGCAACATAGAAGGAACCGGAACGGATTGCTTCTTCCTGGGTTGCTTTCTGAGCAGCAGCCTTGGTTCCGACAAAGAGAACCTTGCCACCCTTGGAAACAATGTCCTTGAGGGCCTGATAGGCAGTCTGCATCTGGCTGGCGGTCTTGTTCAAATCAATAATGTGAAGATTGTTTCTCTTTCCATAGATGTACTGTTTCATCTTCGGGTTCCATCTGGAAACTCTGTGTCCGAAATGAACACCGGCATCTAAAAGAGTTTTTGCACTGACAACCGGATCATCTGGATTATGGACAGTGCTGGCCATGACATCCACTTTCTGTTCGACAACTTCTTCTTTGACTTCTTCGCTCATGTTTTGAGCCTCCTTTTTGTTAAAACTTCTTTGATGCTTCAAGATGCCAACCCAATCGACTGTGCGTGGCAAGGACGTTACTCCTTGGACTATAGATGGGTGAAGTCCATTGGACTTGTCGGCAAGATTCACACAAAGAAAAGCCGTCTTTCAAAAGACGCACTGAAAATATTAATATATAATATATTAAAAAGCAAGGATTTGTTTTTCTTTCAAGAGGAATAGAGGCCTCATCGATTGTCGAATTCACCTGGAACGGTCTTCAGATTCCCAAGTATATCGACATCGATGTTTTCAAAAATAGGTTCATCCGTGTTTTCAAATGTCCCCCATTCAGATGCTTCTCCCGAGAAATTTTCGAATCGCAAATTCGTGATTTTCGATGAAGGAAATCCACAGAAGGTAAACAGACAAGAGGAAATCTTCTCAGATGAAAGCGACACATTGGAAAAAGAAAGATCATCGATGAGAGTATCCTTAAGAGACTCATCGATCGGGGCAAGAAGCGTATTCCAGTAAGAAGGGATTTCTCCCTTATACTCCTTAGGCAATTCGTTCTTGTTATACAGCGGATTCCAATCCAGATAGCAATAGAAAGGATATCTGACTTCCGTCATCGTGATATTGCTTAAATGGACATTCTTGACATATCCTTTCCGACTCTTCGAGGATTTGATTCGAAATCCACAATCCGAATGATCGAAGACAAGGTTCCTTCCTATGATATTTTCAATTCCACCCGAAAGTTCGGAACCGATGGAAAGACCATATCCATAATGGAAAAAGCAGTTCTCAATCACGACATTCTTACAGGGACGATGGATTCTCAACCCGTCCATGTCACGTCCGGACTTGATGGAAATCGCATCATCATTTGTGGAAATATGGCAGGATGAAATAAGGACATCCTCGCTCGAATCGACATCAATTCCATCTGTTGATGGAGAGATTGGATTCTCAGAGAATATTTTTAGATTCTTAACTTTTATATTTTTAGAGTAAAGAATATGAACATTCCAAAATGGGGAATCATGAATTTCCAGATCCGATAGTGTGAGATTCTTGGAATCCTGGATGAGAATCATCTTCGGTCGAAAACAATCATAGTCGCATGCCCAGCGAAGATGCTGTTCATCATATTTTTTTCGCATGCCAGACTTCATATCTTTTCCCCAGTACTTTATATACCATGGTTCTCCATCTCCGAGCAGAAGGCCTTTTCCTGATATCGTCACATTTTCCAAGGAAATGAAGTTCAGCATGGCAGGATATCCTTCCATCGTGATGCCGGCGATTCTTGTCGAAATCTTCGAAAAGAATTTTTCTTCGCTCGTGAGTCGAAGAATAGACCCTTCCTCAAAGACGATCTTCATATCAGAATGAAAAAAGAGAGGAGAAATCAGATATTCTCCTTTTGTGAAAACGATTTGAGATGATCCATCGATCGCCTTTTGAAGTTCTATTGTTCTCTTCGCATCTTTTATCGGATATAAGTTCACCTGAAAGCCTCCCATAAACAGGAATCCAAACAGCGATTTCTTTTTCTAGTCCTCTGAGCAGCAATGATGTTCGTGATGACAACACCCATCTTCATCATGATGATGGCCACAGCAGCATTCTCCGTCATGATGATGTTCCGGAAGAAGGATCGCGATGCCATTCTCATCAAAATCGAAGATGACATCCTCTAAGGCGTCTTCATCTTCTTTTGTGATGGCAACCTTCAAAGCGCCATAATTTTTCACTGAAATACCCTCGATTTCATCATTCGAAAGAAGTTCCATATGAATCTCGTATTCTTCATTCTCTTCCGTCAGATAGATTCTCAAGGCATCCAGTTGATTGTTCTTCAATTCCTCAAGGATATAGTCTTTTGCTTTATCTGTGATTTTCATACTCATACCTCACTTGAAAATAAGGTACAGAAAAAGAGGAAAGGAAGCAAGATAAAAAGTTATTTTCCAGAATAGAACTGGGTCGAAACGCTATCCGTCTCGATCAGAATCGAATTCTGATTCAAGGCGATAAGAACATCATCGCAGATTTTATAGACCGTGTCCAAGACGACATCTTCCAAGATGCAGCCGATGGTTTTCTCTTCGGTGATGTTGTTTTTCTCATCCGTCCAGTAGCCTGTCGCCTCAAAAAGCGTGCATCCGGATGTGTATTTGACACAGATGTCTCTTACTTTCGTCACGCAGACATCATATTCGATTTCCTGCCTATAGGTATCTTTGTCATTCGTTCCGATATACAGTGTATATTTCGTCATCTGAGACGATTTTTCGACATTCGTCTTGATTTGAAATGCCAAAAGAATGCCTGTCAGAATCAGATTGATTCCAACGACGACCGAGACAATGATCTTAAATAACTTGTTTTTATCTATTGTTTTTTCTTCCATAAAGTTTTACCTCTTTTCATGATAAAAGCTGAAAAATCATAAGAAACATCTTCTCTTCTTTGAAAAAGCATCCGGACGATGCCGAATGCCTCTTATGTGTTTAGTTGTATTGGACGAAGAGATGGGATGCCCAATAGCCGAACTTACCTCCGATATGTCCGAAAAAATTCGGATAAGAACAGAATCCGGCAAATCGCCAGCGGCGATATTTGCGATACTGCTTCTTGTTCTTCGCCTTGCATTCCTTGTTGAACTCCTTGAGATCCTTCATGCTTTCTTTCGTATGCGAGAGCTGAGCATACATCAAAGCCTCAATATGAATAATGAAATACTGATGCGTCAGAAGCTTATAGAGCTTCTTGTTGTATTTATAGTCATACTGATTGACTTCCATAAAGCAGGCCTTGGCAATCTTGAGATAATCCTTGTATCTCTTGATAGCGAATTCCTTGGAGACGGACTGGCCCGGTCTTCCGACATAATAACAATAGAGACGGATAGGAAGATAATAGAGTTTCTGAATATGCGGAAGTGGAACATAGATGAAATAATTATCATCATAGAATGTCTTGCGAGGAATATTCAGTCCGAGCGGACGCAAAAAATCCACACGATAGGCGACCGAATGGATCGTCAGATACTGGTCAACCTTGAACTTCTTGATATCCGAAAAGGCGAATTCCTTTCTGGCAGGGAAGCAGGACTGATACGTGATTGTCTGAATTGGTTCTTCCTTGCAGAAATATTCATAGTCGGTGACGATGCAGTCGATATCCTTGTTGGATTTTTCGATGGTATCAAGGAATTCCATCAATGCATCCTTATCGACCCAGTCATCGGAATCAACCACTTTCAAATAATATCCGGAAGCCAATTCGATTCCCTTCGAGACACCGGAGCCATGTCCGCCATTCTCCTGGTGGACAACGCGGATGATCGATGGATATTTTTCCTGATAGGCATCCGCAATCTTCGCAGTATCATCTTTGCTTCCATCATCAATGACGATGATTTCGACTTTTTCTCCTCCCAAAAGAAGAGATTCCAGGCACTTTTTCATATAATCCTGGGAATTATAACAGCAGACGACAAACGAAACGAGTTTTCTCATATAAGCCTCCTCATCTTCTAAAAAGATGAATTCCTCGACTCCGCATAAAATATTGCACTCTTTCTCATTATATCACTTAAGGCGCATTATCCTACAGAAACAATTCAAATTGTTTCGTGCTCTTTTTTATTCTTTGACTGACAATAGTATACACAACATTTCACCGAACGAAAACAAAACATTTCTCCAACTCGCCTCAAAGGGCAGGTTCTCTTTCCGAATTTCGCTTTTTTTCATTCAGCTTATGAAAGATTTGGGATGTGAAAAAGATCGTAAGCAGAAAAGAAAGAACATCGGCAATCATCGGTGCAAAAAGAAGAGTGACAATTCCACTTCCTGCCTGTTTCTGTTCCGAAACAAAGGGAATCAGGATAACGAGAGGGATATAGAAAAGAAGATCTCTTGACAAAGAAGCAATCGTCGCCTGAATCGGATACCCACAAGATTGGAAGAAGATAGAAGAAAACTTGATAAAACAAGTCAGGATTGTCGTCGAAAGGAATAAACGGAAGACCAATCTTCCATATTCCATATAAAGCACATCTTCTTTTCCACCGAACATCATCACAAACATGTCCGGGAATACCTCAAAAAGGAACGTGAAGAAAGCACTGATGATCAATGTGGAGACAAGGATCAGTCGATATGTCTTTTTTACGCGATCGATCTTTCCAGCTCCGATATTGTATCCGATGATCGGCTGTCCTCCAAGAACGATTCCGACAACGATATTCAAGACAATCGTATAGACTTTCGTTTCAATCGATGTGACGGAAATCGGAATATCCTGACCATATTTGGAAAGATTTCCATAACGGACGAGCATCGAATTGAGCACAAGAGAGACGACAGCCACGGAAACCTGCGTGATGAAGGAGCTGATTCCCAATAGAAACGGTTCCTTGAAATTCGAAAAATCCGGAATGAATGATTTTTTATCCAAGCGGAATGATTTCGGATGCAGGAAATAGATTGCACAGAAGAAGAAGGAGACGACCTGTCCGATGACCGTCGCCCAGGCGGCCCCAGCAATGCCAAAATCGCAGGCATAGATAAAGACTGGATCGAGAATGATGTTCAGAATCGCTCCACTTAGCGTCGCAATCATGCTATATCCGGGAGAACCATCTCCTCGGATGACGCCATTGAGCATGTTCTGGAGCATATAGACAGGAAAGAATCCTATGAGAATATGAAGATACTCCTTCGCTAAAGGCAGTGTCTTTTCACTTGCTCCGCAAAAAAGAAGAATCTCATCATCAAAAAGCAGGCCGAAGAGAATGATCAGCAAACCGGAAAGAAGCGTCAAAAGAATGCCTAATCCGATGGCCTTGCTGGCTTTCTCGGGTTGTTTTCTTCCCTGGCAGATGCTCAGATAGGAGCAGCATCCATCTCCAAACCACCAGGCAAAGCCCTGTGTGAGCAAGACAAGAGGAAACACAACGCCTGTCGCCGCATTCCCAAGATACCCTAAGGAAGAATTTCCGACGAAGATCTGATCGACCATGTTGTATAAGGAGGAAATCAATAAAGACGCCATGCAGGGAAGAGAGAACTTGAAAAGAAGGCGTCCGACATTTTCCTGATCCAATGTATATGTCTTTGTTTTCATCTGGCGGCTCCATATTCTTGTCTTTCTTCATCAGACATTTTCTTGTCACGCAACGAAAGTCTCGCATTGATGATCTCATGAGAGATGACCATCAACACAGCCAATCCAATCACGACAAACGGAAGCATCTCGAATTGATTGCTCTTCTTGGCAACCAAGCCATAGAGAGGCGAAATCAAGAGATTTCCGCAATAGGCAATCGCCATTTCCAGCCCCATCATGTGCTGAGAGAGTGTTTTTGAGAAACGATAAGGCGTCGAACGGATGATGGCGGGATAAATCGGCGCACATCCGATTCCAATCATGATGAATCCGACGATAGATAGGACATTCGAAAAAGGAAGGCAGGCGAGAATCGCTCCCAAAAGAAGAATCGACTCCCCCATTCGCATCATGTTCTTCTCGTTGACTTTCAAGGAAATCGGTCCGCAGACGAAACGACCGATGGTGATTCCGATATAGAACATGGAATCCAGACGAGCTGATTGCTGCGTGTCGAAGCCTCTGGCCTGGAAAAAGAAGCCTCCCCAATTCCCGGTTGTCGTCTCCAAGGCACAATAGCAGAAGAAACCGAGAAGAGAGAGATAGAACACCGGATTATGAAGAAGACCCTTCTTGGAAACATTGCCATTTTCATTTTTTTCTTCCGGCTTGGCAAGCTGACTTTCATTTTCTGCCTTTCCCCAAAGAGGAAGGCTTAAGAAAGTGATGATGGCAATCGAAAACTGAATAAGGCTGATGAGCAGGATTCCCTTGTTCCATCCCGCTGATTGATTGCTCGAGTCGATAAACGGGGCAATCAAAAGAGGAGATAAGGAAGCGCCGATTCCCCAGGAACAGTGAAGCCAATTCATATGGATGGCCTTGTAATGCAAAGCCACATAATTGTTCAAGGCCGAGTCGATGGCGCCAGCGCCAAGTCCGAGCAGGATGGCGATCAAAAAGAACGCCCAAACATAATCCGCCGTAACCAGAGAGAAAAGAACAAGTCCGCACGCCGTTAAAAGAATCGAAAAGCCAACCACGAATTTGGTTGTGAATTTCTTTATCATTCTCTCGGAAAGAAGCGAAGAAAGAATCGTGCATGCGCTGATGACCATGCCGATATATCCGGCTAGGTCTTCACGAGCCGAAAGATTCGATGCGATTGCAGGAAAAGTGCTTCCCAAAACACTATCTGGAAGTCCTAACGAAATGAAAATCAGATAGATAATGACCAATAAGAGGATACTCATAGTATGAGAAGTATACGGAGAGAGATGAAGAAAAACAATCCAATTCTTCATTTTTTCGCTATGAAAGCGGAAACTTGTATACATAATAGGGAAAGACTACCAAATATGTCGAAAAAACAACAATTTACGATTGAACGTTGTAAAAGGGCTTACATCATCCTAAAATAAATCTAGATTTTTACAAGGAGAAACTTATGGAAAACAAAGCTTCAAAAAAATCAGTATTCGAATCTCCTTTACTGTCGACGAAAATCAAATCGGCAAATGTCACCCTTCTTCCCGAAGCTGGATTAGGCTACCTCGTCGGTCCTATCCTTGCCTTGATGAGCAATGGTGTCATCAACATTTGGCTCGTCCAGTACTGGGACAAAGTCTTGATGTTAGGTTCATGGGCCCCGCTCTTCCAAACCCTTTTACCGATTCTCTCTGCCGTCTTGATCATTATTGGCAATCTATTTGTTGGCAAACTGATGGAAAGAAAACCTTCCATCGCAGGCAAAGCGAGACCTTTGATCCTCATTGCCATGCCATTCATTGCCGTTGCCTTATTGGCCTTGTTCATCGTTCCTCTTCCAGAAGGGGCCGGTGGAACATTCTCCAACATCGGAGCAAGCATCATCATCGCCGTTGCCTATAACCTCTATTATGCCCTTGCCTGGCCAATCTATTACACTTCCCATTCTGCCTTAGTCAACCTTTCCACACGTGACGGTGCATCCAGAGGCCTTCTCTCGACAGCAGTCATGGGTGCCCAGTTAGGTGCAGCCGGTCTCTCCGGCATGGCTGGCGGCATCCTTGTCGACTTGCTCGGTCTTCTTCCGAAATACCAATATGGTGTCGATCCAGAAACTGGTAAAGCGTTGACAACCAACGTCCTTGCCACAGCGAAAGATTTAGCAGCAGATGGCTATGAAGTTCAGACCCTCATCACGCCAGCACAGGCAAACAGCAAATGGACAATTCTTATGATTGTCATGATTGTCTGCTTAGTCATCGGATGCTTATTGGAATACTATTTCACCCGTGAAAGAATCACGGAAGAAAATGTCAAACTTGCCGCTGGCAAGACCGAAGAAGAGGCTGAAGAACCAAAAGTCAAGAAAGCCTCTATGGGCGAACAGATTAAGATCTGTATCCATGATAAGTATTGGTGGCTGATCATCGTCTTCTTCTTCCTCTATCAGTTCGGTGGTCAGATGAAGAACAACGATATGTCCTTCTATTCGCAGGCTATGACCGGTGAGACTGGTCTCTCCTCTCTCATCAATACGCTCGGTGCCATCCCGACAGCCTTAGGCATGGCCCTTGTCTGGCCGATTGCCGCAAAATTGACGAAAGCCAAGACAATCAGTTTAGGTGGTGTCCTTGCCTTCTTAGGTGCTCTCATCGCCTTCATCTGTCTCATTCCTGCCATTTCGAGCAACACTGCCGCCATCTCCGCCCTCTCTGTCACATCCTTCATGATCAAGGCTTTAGGCACAGCTCCTGCCATGTATATTTCCTTAGCTCTCATGGCCAATATCCTTGACCATCAGGAAGCTGTCTATGGAAAAAGAACCGATGGCTTCACCATGGCCGTCTATGGTTCCATCATGATTGCCATGTCTGGTGTCTGCAACGGCATCATCGTCGGCATCAATGCCATCACTCCGACTGCCAGCCAGAAATTCGTCCACACCTTCTTAGCCTTCGGTGTTGAAGGCATCTGTTATCTCGTCATGGCCCTCATGTTCCTCTTCATGAATGTCGAAAGATATACCAAGATCGACAACAAGACCATCATCGAAGACCAGAAAGCCGCTTGCCTTGCAGAAGGAAAAGAATGGGTCGAACCTGAAGAAAGAGCAAAACGGGAAGAAGCCGAAAACGCTCGTCTTGTCGAAGCCGCCCGTGTTGATCAGCTCAAGATTGACTGTCAGAAGAAAGGTCTTGATTTCGAGACAGAGAATGCGAAATTCTTAGAGCAGAAGAAAGTCAAAGATGAGCAGGCTGCCGCCAAGAAAGCCGCAAGCGAAGAAAAGAAGAAAGCTGCCGCTGCTGCCAAGCAGGCCAAGTTCGATGCACTTCCTGAAGCCGAAAAGCAGAAGATTCTTTCTCAGAGAAAAGAAAAAGAAGCCGCCATTGAAAGCGAATTTGCTCTCATGAGACAAAAAGCGAAAAATAGCGGATTAGCTGCTTAGACCAATCTGATATGAAAGGCTACAGGTTGTTCCTGTAGCCTTCTTCGTTCAAAAATCATTACAGGGGGAATTATGAAACACGAAGATATCCTTAAAAAGATGACTTTAGAAGAAAAAGCCAGTCTCCTATCCGGCAAGAATTTCTGGGAAACAATGGATTATCCTGAATATTCCATTCCTTCCATGTTTTTGTCTGACGGTCCTCATGGACTGAGAAAACAGGCTGCCAGCGCAGACCAGCTCGGCTTGAACCCGTCTCTTCCTGCCACCTGTTTCCCAACGGCATCCGCTTTGGCCAACACCTGGAATCCAGAACTCGTCGAGGAAGTCGGCAAGGCACTCGGAAAAGAAGCGACCAAGCTTCATGTCAATATGGTTCTTGGTCCTGGCGTCAACATCAAGAGAAATCCAAAATGCGGAAGAAACTTCGAATATTTTTCCGAAGATCCCTATCTTGCCGGCAAGATGGCTTCCGGATTGATCAATGGCATTCAGTCGAATGGAATCTCCGCCTGTATCAAGCACTACTGCGGAAACTCCCAGGAGACGAGAAGAATCAACATGGATTCCATCATCGACAAGAGAGCCTTAAGAGAAATCTATACCATGGCATTCGAAATGGCCATCAAGGAAAGCAATCCAAAAGCCTTGATGTCTTCCTACAACATGGTCAATGGCTACTACACCAATGAGAACCATTATTTGGCGACGGAGGTCCTGAGAAATGAATTCCAGTACAAAGGCTTGATTGTCACAGACTGGGGCGGTGAAAACGAACGTATCCCTGGCCTCCTTGAAACCAATGAACTGGAAATGCCAGGAAACAACGGCGATACGGATCGTGAAATCATCAAAGCGGTCAAAGAAAAGAAATTGGATGAATCCGTCGTGGATGAATGTGCCGACCGCATCATCGATCTGGCCATCGAAACCAGCAAGCACATCCATTTCGATGAACCGTTCACCAAGACAGAGAATGGTGTGAAAGTCACAGGCATGAACTGCTTCCCCGAATTGAGGGAAGAACACCATGCCATCGCCAAGAATGCCAGCGATGAAACCATGATTCTTTTGAAGAACAACGAAAATATCCTGCCTCTGAAGAAGGAAGACAAGGTTGCTGTCATCGGTGATTTTGCCGGAGAGCCTCGTTATCAGGGTGCCGGTTCCTCCAAGGTCAATTGCACAAAATTGGATAACTTCACTGATTTGAAGGAGAAATTCAGATTCCAATATACTGGATATGCCAAAGGTTTCGACCGCTATGGAAAAAAGAGTGGGAAACTCGAAAAAGAAGCCCTCGAATTAGCCTCCAAGAGCGAAATCATTGTCTACTTCATGGGCCTTGACGAGGTGACGGAAAGCGAAGGCCTTGATCGTACAACCATCAATCTCCCACAGAACCAGATTGACTTGCTCAAGAAGCTCCATGGATTGGGAAAGAAGATTGTCGTCGTCCTTTCTTCCGGTTCCGTTGTCGATCTGACTTGGGACAAAGACTGTGATGTTCTTCTCTTCGGAGCGCTCTCCGGCCAGGCCGGATGCAATTCCATCCTCGACATGCTTCATGGTGATGTCACGCCGAGCGGAAAGCTCAGCGAAACCTATCCTGTCAAGGAAAGCGATACTCCGAATCATGAAATCTTCCCGAGCGAAGGCATCAATGCCCTCTATAAGGAAAGCATCTATGTCGGCTATCGCTACTATGAGAAGAATGATCTTGCCGTCAAATATCCTTTCGGCTATGGACTTAGCTATACGACTTTCGAATACAAGGATGTCAAGATCGATGAAAACGGCATCACATTGATTGTCAAGAACACCGGTTCCTACAAAGGAAAGGAAATCGTCGAATTCTATGTCGGAAAGAAAGAATCCATGATTTTCCGTCCATTGAAGGAACTCAAGGGATTCAAGAAGACAAAGCTTCTCGAACCTGGCGAAGAAGAGACCATTGTCATTCCATTCGATGAATATACCTTCCGCTATTTCAACGAGAAGACGAACAAGTTCGAAATCGAAGAAGGAGACTATCAGCTCTATATCGGTTCTTCAAGCGTCGATATCCGCTTTGAAGGAACAATTCATAAGGAAGGAACAACATCCATCAATCCATACGACAAGGAAAAGCTTCCGGATTATTATTCTGGAAAGGTCAAAGCCGTATCCGATGAGGAATTCATGACACTCTATGGCGAAGAGATTCCCAATGGCGAATTCGAATTCACCAATAAGAGAAAGACGAGAATCGCTTTGAAGGAAACAAACCTCTTCTGCGACTTGAAGTATGCGAGAGGATGGACCGGACGCTTCTTCTACCATTGTCTCCATCTTGTCATCCGCTTCGGAAATCGATTCAACAAGAATATCTCCAACGCCATCATCATGGGACCATGGAGTTTCCCACTTCGTGCCTTATCAAGAATGATGAATATGCCGATGGATAAAGCCAGAGGACTGATCATGATGTTCGACGGCCATTTCTTCAAAGGTCTGCACCGTTTCCTCCACGGTGGAAAAGACACTCCGAAGTATCCAAAGGATAGCCATTATCAGAAGAAGCAGAAAGCCTAAATCGACTTTTTGCCATCAAGAAAGGACTGACAGCTGTCAGTCCTTTTCTTTTTAAGGAAATTCATTTAATTTTATGATTTTTCACTAATGAAAGCGCTATAATATATGTAAATCCAAGAACGGAGGACATCAATCATGGATTATAAATCATTGCAGGAGCATATCCATTCGTTAGCCAAGGATATCAATTATCCAGCCAAGAAAGTCGATCATCTCGTTTTCGCCTTAAAGTTATCCACAACCCCAGGACATCTTTTCTTCCACTCCGGGTTTGAAGCTGTTGGAAAAAGCATTCTCGAAGCCGTCAACACCCACTATCTCTTCACAAGAGGCTACCTGACGGAAAAGGGAATCAATGAAGCCAAGAAGCTCTACAAAGAAAAAGGTGAATATGCGAAATTCGCCAAAGAGCATAATCTTTGGAAATATGTGTACAATCATGAAGCTTTTGCCGAAGAAGATGAAAAGATCCTTCCAAAGGATTCCGATGAAGCCTTATTGGCAAGAGTTGTCGGTGCCATGTATTACGATTCCGACTGGGAAACAACCAAAAACTGGATCATTTGCAACCTTGGCATCCGTGCCTTCAAGAAGACCGGCTCCATCGAATCATCCAAATAAAGAACAGAAGGGTTATCATCCGATTCATTTTCTGATGGAATGATAACCCTTTTTCAGTTTTTTTAGGTTTTCAGCAGAAAGTCATTTCACCTTTTCATATCTTTTGGCGATGAAATCGTTTTTTTCATATTTTCATGTTTTATTTTGAAAATAATATAACTATCTCTTTTCTCACATGCTAAAATAAGAAAGACGAAACAAATGGATAACTTAGCCAATGGAAGGCGGCTTTGTTTCACTCTCAGACCATTAAACTGGGGGACTATTCATTTAACTCATGTAACCTTAAAACCTATCTTACCGAGTTAGATGGAATCCCTATTTCTATAAAAAGGGGTCCATTTTTTTCGAAGAAGAATCCGTTTCATACGAAAGGGGGTAAATTTCACGTATGAAAAAGACTTCGTTGATGTTAGGTTTAGTCGGTTTGGTTTCGATTGCCGGCGGTTTGACAAGCTGCAGCTCCAGTGAAGCGGAAATTGCCGTTGTCACCGATGTCGGTCTTTTGAAGGATGGCGGTTTCAACGAAGGAACCTATAATGGTGCCGTTGAATATGCCAAGGCCCACAACAAGACCTACCAGTATTATCAGCCAGCCAATGGTTCGGATGCGACCGATAACGATCGTATCGCTGCCATGGAAGCGGCCATCAAGAACAAGGCCAAAGTCATTGTCGCTCCTGGTTACCTTCAGGCTGCTGCCATGACCAAAGTCGCTTCGGAAAACAAGGACGTCAAATTCATCTTCGTCGATGGATGGGCATTGAGCGATTCGGATAACAATGTTCTCACCAATGTCACAGCCATCACCTATAAGGAACAGGAATCCGGATATCTTGCCGGATATGCCGCTGTCAAGGAAGGCTACACCAAGTTAGGTGGATGCTTCGGCGGTGGCGGATCCAATCCTGCCTGCAACCGTTATGCATATGGATATGTTCAGGGCATCAATGCAGCTGCCAAGGAAGACGGCAAGACAGTCGAAGCCAAGATTTCCTATAAATATGGCGATAACTTCCAGGGTTCTGCCGAATTAGTCACCCAGATGGATGGATGGTATAGCGCAGGAACCCAGATCATCTTCTCTTGCGGCGGTTCCATGGTCAACTCGGTCGTCTCCTCTGCCGACAAAGGGGAAAACAGAATGATCATCGGTGTCGATACCGATCAGTCCACTTTGAGCACCAAGGTCCTCACCTCCGCACAGAAAGGATTGGCTGTCTCCGTCAATACCGTTCTCACCCAAATTTACAACAATGAATGGGATGCCAAGCTCGGCGGAAAGGCTCAGAATTTAGGTGCCGCTGAAGATGCAACCGGACTTCCAACCTCCACGGATTCCTGGAGATTCAAGATCTTCACCAAAGAACAGTACACTGCTGTCTTCGACAAGATCAAAGCTGGAACCATCACACCCGATTCCAATGTCGATCAGGATTGCAACGTTGCAACATTCTGGAGCAAATCCTCCTTCACCAACGTCACAGTCACATTAGATAAGTAAGTCACACAAGCCCTCTAACATTCTTAGAGGGCTCTTTATTAAAAGGTTCAGGTGTATCACATGGAAAATGAAAACTACGTAATCGAGATGAGAAACATCACCAAGATCTTTCCGGGCATCAAGGCAAATGACAACATCACTCTCCAATTGAAAAAAGGAGAAATCCATGCCCTTTTAGGTGAAAATGGTGCTGGAAAATCCACACTGATGAGCATCCTCTTCGGTCTCTACCAACCAGATGAAGGGGAAATCTATCGAAATGGAAAAAAAGTCAAGATCAACAACCCGAACGATGCCACAAAGCTCGGAATCGGCATGGTCCATCAGCACTTCAAGCTCGTAGAATGCTTCAGTGTTCTCGACAACATCATTTTGGGTGCCGAAGACACAAAACTCGGTTTTGTCACCAAAAAGAAATCCAGGGCAAAGGTCGAACAGCTGATGGAAAAATACGGACTGAAGGTTGATCTGGACAAAAAAGTCCAGGATATCTCCGTCGGCATGCAGCAGAGAACCGAAATTCTCAAAATGCTTTATCGTGACAATGAAATCCTCATCTTTGATGAACCGACCGCGGTTCTCACTCCTCAGGAAATCGATGATCTCATGGCCACGATGCATTTCCTGTCGAAAGAAGGAAAATCGATTCTTTTCATCTCCCATAAACTGAACGAAATCATGAAGGTCAGCGATACCTGCTCCATTCTTCGAAAGGGAAAATATATCGCGACCGTCAAGACAAAAGACACCAACGTCGAAGAATTGGCCTCCCTTATGGTCGGAAGACATGTGAACTTCAACGTGGAAAAATCGGCAGCAAAGATTGGCAAGACAATTCTTGAGGTTGACAATCTGTCAATGAAATCGAAGGACGGACGTAAGACAACATTGAAGGATGTTTCCTTGAAGGTCCATGCAGGTGAAATCGTCACCATCGCCGGCATCGAAGGAAATGGTCAGACAGATTTGGTCAACGCCATCACCGGACTCGAAAAAATCCATAAAGGAAAAGTCATTCTCAATGGGGAGAATGTCACTGCTCTCTCCATCAATGAACGCATCCGGCAGGGCATGTCGCATATCCCGGAAGATCGACACAAGCACGGACTTGTTCTCGATTTCACAGTCGAAGAAAATCTCGTCTTGGAAAGATATCGACAGCACATCTTCTCCAAAGGCGGCTGGATTCGTTTCAAGCAAAGACAGGAGAATTCGGATAAGATCATCAAGAACTATGATGTCCGTTCTTCCTTAGGCGGAAACACCATCGCCCGAAGCATGTCAGGTGGAAACCAACAGAAGGCGATTGTCGGAAGAGAGCTCGACAAGGAGCATGATCTTCTCATCGCTGTCCAGCCGACAAGAGGACTCGATGTCGGTGCCATCGAATCCATCCATAAGAAAATTATCGAGGACAGAGACAATCAGCATGCAGTCTTGCTTGTCTCTCTCGAATTGGATGAAGTCTTCAATCTCTCTGATTTGATTTACGTCCTCTATGAAGGCGAAATTGTCGCTGTCTTCAAAGGCGGAAAAGTCACCAGCGAGGAAATGGGTGTCTATATGGCCGGAGGAAAGAGAATGTCTCCGGAAGAAATCAATGCCATATTGAAAGAGGAGGAAGAAAGCCATGACGAAATCTAAATCCACTAAATTCTTCAAGAAAAACGGACTTCGGTCACTCGGTTCCTCCGTTTCCTCCATATTGATTGGATTGGCAGTCGGCATTCTTGTGATGCTGATCTGTTCATTCTTCGTCGATGGAGCCAATTTCTGGCAAGGTGTTGTCATTCTCGTGCAGGGTCCATTTGCGGCATTGAAGCCGATGAAGGAAATCGGAAACATGCTCTTCTATACAGTTCCACTGATCTTCACAGGCTTATCGGTGGCGATTGCCTATAAGACAGGTCTCTTCAACATCGGTGCCCCAGGACAATTCCTTGTCGGAACCATGGCAGCCTTATTGATTGCTTTAAATATCGATTCGACAGGAAAGCCTAGCCAGGGCGTTCTCATATGGCTTTTAAGCGTTGTCGCCGGCATGATTGCCGGAGCCCTCTGGGGCATGATTCCAGGCATGCTGAAAGCCTTCTTGGGCATCAATGAAGTCATCATCTGCATCATGACCAACTGGATTGCAGCCAATATGTTCACCTGGGTTTTCTCCGCGATGCCTCAATTGACGAACAACACGAGCGGAAAAGCAGGCTATCTCATCACAACGGCCGTCACAGGAAACGGAACACCGACTCTCGGACTCGATCTCGCCTTCAAGGGAAGCTATCTTGATTCGAGCATATTGATTGCCATTGTCGTCGCCATCCTTCTCTGGCTTCTGATCAACAAGACCACGCTCGGCTATTCCATGCGTGCCTGCGGACTGAACAAATTCTCCGCAAAGTTTGCCGGCATGAACGATAAACTCAATGTCCTTCTTTCCATGGCTCTTGCCGGTGGATTGGCTGCCTTGGGCGGATGCTTCTATTATCTCAACCCTGGCATCGAAATCTCCTATAAGAGCGTCTACCAATCCTTGCCAGGCTATGGATTTGATGGCATTCCAGCCGCACTGCTAGCCAACTGCAACCCGATTGCCGTCATCTTCTCAAGCATCTTCATGCGTTATCTCTATTCCTCGGGAACCAATCTTCCGAGCAGCAACTTCAACCTCTACTTCTCCAACCTGATCGTCGCCATCATCATCTATCTTTCGGGATTCTCCCGCCATTTCGGAGAAAGAATCGTCACAGCGGATGCCTTCATCAACAAGAAGAAGAGCGAAAGAATGAAATCGCTTCTCACTAGCAATCTTGTCTTGGCGGAAGCCACAAATAAGGAGGGATGCTAATATGTTCACTGTTGTCATGCAAGCCACCATATCCAGCATGATTCCTCTTCTGATTGTCGCTTTGGGCGGTGTCTTTTCAGAAAGAAGCGGCATCATCAATCTCGCTTTGGATGGTGAAATGATCTTCGGTGCCTTCATTGGCGCCATATTCTGCAAGCTGATGATTTCCAGCGGTGCCATGGCCAGCACAAGCCAGATTCTCTTCATCTTAGCCATGCTCGTCTCCATGGTTGCCGGCATGCTCTTATCCCTTCTTCTTTCCTTCGCAGCCATCAAGATGAAAGCCGATCAGACAATTGCGGGTACCGCATTGAACATTCTTGCCCCCGCCATCGTCTGTGCGTTCGGCCTTCTCTTCTTCTCCTCAGAGAAAATCAACAGCGGAGCCAACTTCGTTTTGACGGCCTCTAGCTATTCCAACGCTTCCTTCAGCCAGGCAGTCAGCAGCAATACCGTCTTAAGCTTCTTCTTTGACAAAGTCTATATCTCAACCTATATCTGCATCATTCTCTTCATTCTCCTTTCCATCTGGCTCTATAAGAGCAAGATCGGCATGCATCTAAGAGCATGTGGCGAACATCCGCAGGCCGCCGATAGCGTTGGCATCAATGTCTATCGCATGCGTCTATTGGGAACCTCCATCTCCGGCGCCTTGGCTGGCTTGGGTGGATTTGTCTATATTGCCACCACGACCGGCACCATCGCCGAATCTCAGGTCGGCGGACTTGGATTCTTGGCCTTGGCCATCATGATCTTCGGAAACTGGAATCCATTCCTGATCTCCCTTGCTTCGCTTCTCTTCGGCTTCTTAAAATGCCTCGGCGTCCTCTCCTCACAGATTTCCTTCATGCAGAACTGGAATCTTCCAATGTATTTCTACAATATGATTCCCTACGTCATCGTCATCATCGTTCTTATCATCACGCACAACAAGTCCGGATGTCCAAAAGCAGAAGGCATTCCTTACGACAAAGGACAAAGATAACAACTTTATGGCCACGCAAAAGTCGTGGCCTTTTCTCATACCTATGAATATTCGATGACAAAGATAATCGTTTCCTGATTTTTTGCGATTCAACGAATTTTAAAGTGCTTACAAAGTATTTTTAAGAAAAGGAAAATACCTTGCTTG
This sequence comes from bacterium, assembly GCA_963660905.1. Classification (GTDB taxonomy): domain Bacteria; phylum Bacillota_I; class Bacilli_A; order RFN20; family CAG-288; genus Enterosoma. Next base: position 93,374 of record CAVKZJ010000005.1, read on the forward strand.
TCATGTGCCGATCCAACATGTATCCTAAAACCAAGAAATCAATTATGCATCCACTCCCAAAAAATGGAGGAATCTTTCCCGGGAGAGAAAATAGGGAGAGAAAAAGGATTATGATGGAAATCAAAAATCTCAGTTCTGATGTCGCCTACATGACCGGTGAATACACCGACATCATCAAAAACCAAAGAATCAAATGTCCAGTCGGTGAAGCAACCGTCGTCTGCCTTCAGCATGGCACCTACGCCGGAGAGACAAAGATCTCTGGAAAAAAGCAGTATTTCGATGTGACGAAAAAGACCTTTTCGGGATTGAAAACAAAAATCTTCAGCAACAAGCTTCCTCCTCTAAAATTCCTCATCATCCGCAACAGCGATGTGCATACAAACATCCAAAATCGAAAAGTCGAACTCAGCAATGGAAAATCAGGATACTACACATTTGGCCTCACCTGCAAAATCAAGTCGATCGATGGAAGAAAATTCTACAACATGCTCAACAATAAAAAAATCAAGCCACAGTTGGACGATTGTGGATACGTATATAACGTCTATATGTCCGAGGCAGTTTTCCTTGGCGTCCTGAAAGTCTGGTCGGATACGGCTGTCAGCAGCACACTCGACGATAGAAAAGAAACGACACTCTATCTTCCGGATGATGCCAAGGCTCTGAAGCAAAGAGACTTCGACTTCATACGAACTGTCATGGGATGGCTGGAGAGAGAAACAAAGGATGAGTTTGGCTTGACCAGTGAAGTTCATGTGGTCGCTCCAAACTAAAGATGCAGCAATCATTTCCCTGTCGGGAATATAAAAGCCTGACATCGCCTAGAAAGAATTTTATTATTCAAGCGAGGTTCTATTCCAGACTGAAAAGACTGGATGGCAAATCATGATGATTACATAGAGGGCATAGAAGCCCTCTTTTTGTATGATTCATCCTAAAAATTTCATATCCTTTGAACTATGTATGCCAAGGCAACGCAATGAAAATCATCTGCAGTTCAACTATCTCTATCTAAATAACTGATATTAATTGTATACACGCCAATTGTGTTTGATTCATTCAAAAAAACTTCAAAGTCTCAGTCGTCGTATTTCAGTACTATGGCACCCTTAGTACCTGCTTTTAAATTCTTGAACTTTTTTATTAAAATCACGTTATCTAATTCTTCTTTTTATTTTTTCAATTCTCCACATCACTTTTCCGTTATTGTTTTGCAATACAACTATTACGTTGATTTTTCATCTAATCCTTTCAGTGTAGTTTTTTTTAGATAAACAAATGCAAAGTGGTACTTATACGGTTTCTATAACTTAGAATAATATTCACTACAATAATCTTGAATGATAAATTCACCATTGTTAAGATAATTTAATCTTTCTTTTATAATTTTTAATAAAGATAAAATATATTCTTTTTTTTCTTTTTCGGCTTTCCTATCAAAAAAGCATGGTTCTTCTCTGTCAAAATGATAAAAAGAAGTGAATAAATTTTCTAGTTTTTTCGAAGCTTCATTTAATTCATTATCCTTATAAAAAGCATCAAAACATTTCTGCTTATTATAAAATTCGATGCCTTTCTCATCACAATACCATACGGGACTATGTAAGAATTCAGTCATTATTTTAATTATATACATTTTAATCTTCCTTTCTTGGGTACGCTGATACTATAAAGCCATTCGTTCCAACAGCCACGATAACAACATAA
>CAVKZJ010000006.1:0-30954 GCA_963660905.1 bacterium
CCTTTTTGGTTTTCGAAAATCTGGAAGCCGGTGATGAATATCCCCTGAATTCGTGATAAAATGAAAGCAAAGAAAAATAAGGAGAAGAATATGCCAACACCACATAATGAAGCCAAAGAAAATGATTTTGCCAAAACAGTCCTGATGCCAGGAGACCCTTTGAGAGCAAAGTTCATCGCCGAGCATTTCCTATCGGATGTCAAGCAGATCAATGGAGTCAGAAACATGCTTGCCTATACAGGATACTATAAAGGAAAAAGAGTCTCAGTCATGGGTTCTGGCATGGGCATTCCGTCCATCGGACTTTATGCTTATGAACTTTATTCCTTCTATCATGTCGAAAGAATCATCCGTGTGGGAACCTGTGGAGCCTGCCAGGAATCATTGAAACTTTTTGATATCATCGTTGCCATGGGGGCAAGCACCAATTCCAGCTGGCAGGATCAGTATCATCTTGGTGGGACGCTTTCTGCCGTCGCTTCCTATCCGGCCATGAGGGATGCAATTCATGCCCTTGATGAGAAAGGTTATCCTTATCAGGTCGGCCAGGTCTTTTCGAGCGATAATTTCTATGGAGAGGAATGGGAGCCTTGGGCAAATATGGGCATTTTAGCCTTGGAAATGGAATCCTATGGCCTTTATTCAGTGGCTGCCCAGCTTCACAAGGAAGCCTTGTCCATCCTCACGGTCTCCGATAGCATGATCACACATCAGGAAACGACCGCTGAAGAAAGACAGAATTCGTTCACACAGATGATGGAAATCGCCTTGGAATCCATCAAGGAATAATATGTATGGTTGGATTCTAATCAGTCTTGTCATCCTTTTGATTCTTTTGGCTTGGTTTCTTCTTCTCCGCGATCTCTTATCTGATAAAAGAGAGAAGAAAAAACATAGCAAGAAGGTTTACAATGTCCTGAAATATTATGCCGATGAACAGGATCATCTTCTTTTGAACAATGTTGCCCTCTACATTCCTTCCTCGGAGACAAATCCGGTTTATTACGATCATATTCTTTTTGCGGATAAATATATTTATGTCTTTTTGGATGTTGTTTTCCAGGGAGGCATCTATGGAAATATTCAGGATTCTCTCCTTTTCCTAAAAGGATATAAGGGAAAGACGGAAAATGTGGTCAATCCTGTCCTTGAGAACGAAAAGAAAGTCCGCCAGCTTGAGGAACTGATGTCCTTGCAGCATTCCGATAAGATGCTGGTGAGTGTGGTCGTCTACAATTCGAAGATGATTGTTCCCTCCACTCTGTCCAAGAAGGAACAGAACAGCTGGTTTTTGTCCATCGATGAACTTGAGAAGACGTTGAAGACGGCGGAGAAGGATGACGTCACATCCATCAGTCATGAAACAAGTCAGGCCATGCTGGATTCCCTGCTCGAGAAAAGTGAGATGATCAAACGCGAAGTGGCGAATCAGAAGAAAAGAAAGTGAAAGCTTTCTTTTTTTCGTTCGTTGATTTCATCCTACACAATCCTTATAATTATTTAGTTATCTTCTGTTGGTGATAGTAGAATTGGAAAATGGGTCAAAACGATTTGAAGAACAAGTATTTTCAGCGTATAAAAAAAGCCTTGAACAAAAGATTGTTCTGTGATCTTTTGCTGATGCTTTTGCCTATTTTTCTTTTGATTCTGATTTTCTTCATGACCATCATCACCTATGGAATGTCCTTATTGCTTGTGTATTTCATTCTTCCCATGTTTTATGCTCTTGATCAGAGGGTTCGATCGGATCTGAATGGAATTGGAAATCCAAGAGAGAGTTTCCTTTCCGGATATAAAGGATTCTTTCAGTCGAACAAGGGTGGAATCTTCGGAGCCTTCTTCACAGTGATCCGTGCATTGGGAATCCTTCTTCTCTGTTCTGTGATTGTCGGGTTCTTCATGCCGAATATCGTGAACTGCTTCCCCGATGCAAAACCGGTCTTCAATGAATTGGTCGAAAAATTTACCAAGGCCAACACGCCAAGACTCGAGATGGTCGAATTCATCTTGGAGAACCTGTTCCATCTGACGAGACCTTTGACGATCTATTTTGGTGTTGCCATGTTCCTTCCACTTTTTTACATCATCTTTTTCGGAGTCGATGAGAATTTGGCCTATCATTATCTTTCCGGGATTCTTTTGCCGGATTTGGATCTCAACATCTCTTCGAGTCAGTCGAGAAGCGTAGCCAAAAGCTTCACAAAGGATTTCACAGGCTATCGATTGCAGGAGACAATTAAGGTCAATTTCCCTCTCTATCTTCTCTTTGGAATTCTCTATGGCCTTTGTCTCTGGGGATGTTCCTATCTCTCTGCTTACCATACAAGCAATGTCTCTTTCATCATATTGATTGCTCCCGCATCTTCTTTGTTTTTCGGAAGCTATATCAATCATTTTTGTCTCATCAATGAATATGCCATTCTTGAGGAAAATAAGAAAGTACTGCTTGATTGCCTTCCGTTGGCCATGAAGACGAGCATCTATCAGACATTCCATGCCAAGGAATATGTGCATGGAAAGGAAAGTGAGATCCGCGGATGCTTCATCCCGGAGAAGAAGGATTCCCTTATAGGGGAAAAGAAAACAGAGCCACTTCATGGCGTGGTCTTCGATTTCAGTCAAAATGAAGGAGAAAAGTGAAAATGATATCTGTTGGCATTGATATTGGTTCGACAACCATCAAGGCAGTTGTCCTTGACGATGAAGATAAAGTCATCTATAAGTCGTATGAACGACATTTTTCCAGAATCAGCGAGAAACTCTCCAGTGTTCTTTCCAGCCTTGAGGGAGGCCCTTTGAAAGGAATGAAGGAAGTCTGTCTTGCCTTCACCGGTTCTGCAGGCATGGGCATTGCTGAAGGATGCAAATTCCCTTTCTATCAGGAAGTCTATGCGACAAGAGAAACGACAAAGCGATTCTATCCCGATGTGGATAGCATCATCGAACTCGGCGGTGAGGATGCAAAGATTCTCTTTTTGAATAACGGCGTTGAAGTGAGAATGAACGGAACCTGTGCGGGTGGTACGGGTGCTTTCATCGACCAGATGGCTTCCCTTCTCAACGTTCCGGTCACTCAGATCAATGAACTTGCCAAGAATCATGAAAGAACCTATACCATCGCCTCCCGCTGTGGTGTTTTTGCCAAGAGCGATGTACAGCCGCTTCTCAATCAGGGCGCCAAGAAAGAAGATGTTGCTGAAAGCATTTTCTATGCCGTCGTCAATCAGACAATCGCCGGACTTGCCCAGGGAAGAGAAATCAATGGAAAGGTCATGTATCTTGGAGGTCCTCTGACGTTCATGTCGGAACTGAGAAATGCATTCGATAAGGTTCTCAAAGTCGATGGCATCCTTCCTGAGGATTCTCTTTATTTTGTTGCCATCGGCTCCGCTCTTCTTGCCAAGAAGGATAAGCCGATCAACATCTACTCCATCATGGATTTGGTGAACAATTATCGAAACAGCGAGAATTTCGCTTATCTCGAGCCTCTTTTCCATGATGAGAAGGAATATGATGAATTTGTCAAAAGACATGATCAGCATAAGGTGGAGATTCTCTCCCTTGACGGATATGAAGGTCCTCTTTATTTAGGCGTCGACAGCGGTTCGACAACCCTGAAGGTCGTCTTGGTGGATAAAGACTATAAGATCCGCTATACAAATTATGTCTCCAATAAGGGAGACCCAATCGGCCTGCTTAAAGATATGCTTGTCGATATTTATTCCAAGATGTCCGAGAAAGCCTACATTGCCGGAGCCTCAGCTACAGGATATGGCGAGGAACTGGCAAAGAATGCCTTTAAGTTCGATCATGGTATTGTCGAAACGATGGCTCATTTCCAGGCGGCCAAGCATTTCCTTCCCGAAGTGGAATTCATCATCGACATCGGTGGACAGGACATCAAATGCTTCCATATCAAGAACGGTGTCATCGACGATATCTTCCTCAATGAAGCCTGTTCGAGCGGATGCGGTTCCTTCCTTCAGACGTTTGCCACCTCCTTAGGTTATTCCATCGAGGATTTCAGCAAGCTGGCCATTCAGGCAAAGCGACCGGTCAATCTCGGTTCTCGATGCACTGTCTTCATGAATTCATCGGTCAAGCAGGCGCAGAAGGATGGTGCTTCTGTCAATGATATTGCCGCCGGATTGGCGATTTCTGTTGTCAAGAATGCATTATATAAAGTCATTCGATGCTCTTCCCCGGACGATTTGGGAAAGAAGATTGTCGTTCAGGGTGGCACATTCCTGAACGATGCCGTCCTCCGTGCATTCGAAATGGAACTCTCGGTCGATGTCATCCGTTCGAATATCGCCGGCCTCATGGGTGCCTATGGTGCCGCTCTGGACGCGATGGAACTGCATCTTGACCATTCCGAAATCCTGACAAGAGAACAGCTCGATTATTTCCATCGGAAGGTGATTTCCTATGTCTGCCAGATGTGCAACAACAAATGCCATCTCACGATGTCGGTATTTGATGACAAGCGTTCCTTCATCGGCGGAAATCGCTGTGAAAAACCAGTGACGAAGAAAGCCAAGAGCAATGGCTCATTGGATATGTATGCGTTCAAGAATCATCTCCTTCGATCCTTTGACCATGCCTTGGACGATGAAAAGAAATATCCAAGGGGAAAAATAGGATTCCCGATGGGACTGAACTTCTATGAGTTGGCTCCTTTCTGGTCGACTTTCTTCACGGACTTGGGATTCCAGGTTGTCTTTTCGGATAAATCGAGTTCGAAGCTCTACCATTCCGGACAGATGACGATTCCAAGCGATACGGTCTGCTATCCAGCCAAGCTGATGCATGGTCATGTGATGAACCTGATCGAGAAGGGCGTCAAGACGATCTATTATCCCTGCATGACATGGAACCTAAAGGAAAAGCATACGGATAATCATTACAATTGTCCGGTGGTTGCCTATTATCCGGAAGTCATCAGGGCGAATATGAAAATTTTTGATGCTGAAAAGATCACCTTCATCAATGATTATGTCGATCTCTATGAGAGAACGCATTTCGCCTTCAAGGTCCATGACGAACTGAAGAAATATTGCCCAGGGCTCTCCCTTCTTGAAGTCCAAAAAGCCACAAAGGATGCCTTTGCTTCTTATGACAAATACAAAATGCTGGTTCAAAGACATGGCGAGAATATCATTGCCCAAGCCAGAAAAGAAGGGAAAACCATCATCGTTCTGGCCGGAAGACCCTATCATGTCGATCCTTTGATCAACCATGATATCAATAAGCTCATCCTTCAATATAACTGCGCCATTGTCAGCGAGGACGTGATTGCAAGGATGGAAAAGAACCCTGAGCCATCTCGCGTCCTGAACCAATGGACATTCCATTCGAGAATGTATAAGGCTGCCAATTATGTCTCTAAGCAGCCGGATATGGAACTTGTTCAGCTCGTTTCCTTTGGATGTGGCGTGGATGCCGTGACGGGAGATGAAGTCCGCGATATTCTTGAAAGACATGACAAAATCTATACGCAGGTCAAGATCGATGAAGTAACCAATCTCGGCACGGTGAAAATCCGTATCCGTTCTCTTCTGGAGGCACTGAAAAAGAAGAATGCCGCCAAAGAGGCTCTGAAGAAGGAAGGCAAGTGAAGATGAAAGAAAAAGAAATCAAACTCAAAAGAGACAAGACGGGAAGAATCATCTTCACTAAGGAGATGAAGAAAACCTATACGCTTCTTTTCCCGATGATGGCTCCGATTCATTTCAAGATGCTTGGAAAGGTGTTCAATCACTATGGCTATAAGGCGGAACTTCTTGAGACGACAGGACCAGAGATTGCTCAGACAGGCCTGAAGTACATTCAGAATGACATGTGCTATCCTGCCATTCTCTCCTGCGGTCAAATGATTGCCGCTGTCCAATCCGGAAAATACGATATTCATCATGTCGCCTTGCTGATCACCCAGACGGGTGGCGGATGCCGAGCGAGCAACTATATCAAGCTGCTTCGCAAAGGCATGGATCGAGCCGGACTTGGCTTTGTGCCGACGATTTCGGTGAATGTGTCGGGCCTCGAACCCAATCCGGGAATGAAAATCACCCTTGGCATGATTCGACGTTCCTTGGCGGCGGTCATTTATGGAGACATGCTGATGTGTCTTTCCAATCAGGTGAGACCGTATGAAATTCATAAGGGCGAAACAGATAAACTTGTTTCAAAATGGCAGGATGAACTCTGCAATCAGATGCTGTTTGGCAATGGATACAAGTTCAAAAGAATAAAAGAAAACCTCGATAACATTGTCAAAGATTTTGCTAAAATCAAAAAAGATGACACACCTCGCGTCAAAGTCGGTGTCGTTGGTGAAATCTATGTCAAATATGCCGCGCTTGGAAACAACAATCTGGAGAAATTCCTATCTGACCAAGGATGTGAAGTCAACCTTCCAGGCATGATGAATTTCATTCTCTTCAAAATCGACAATCGAATTATCGATATCGATCTCTACGGCGGACATAAGATGAAAAGAATCGTCTGCAAAATGCTTTTTGATTATGCGACCAAGATTCAAAACATGTTCAATGAGTCCATCGCAAAGAATTCTTCCTTCTATGTTCCGGCAACCTACGCTCATGTCAAGGAACTCGACAAAGGGGTCAACGGCTATGGAAACAGAATGGGTGAAGGATGGCTTCTGACAGGCGAAATGCTCGAACTTGCAGAATCCGGCTATTCGAATATTGTCTGCACTCAGCCTTTCGGCTGTCTTCCAAACCATATCTCTGGAAAAGGAATGATCCGAAAAATCAGGGAACTCTATCCTTTGAGCAATATTGTTGCTGTCGACTATGACCCGGGCGCTCCCAAGGTCAATCAGGAAAACAGAATCAAATTGATGCTTTCCATCGGAAAAGAGAATCTCGAAAAGCAGTTGGCAGAAGAAAAAGAGAAGAAATCATCTTAAAAAAGGCTATCAGCCATCCAATGTCCCATCAAGGAACAAAGGGATGGCTGGTAGCTTTTCTTATGAAATGGATTTAAATACTGTTTTACGCTGAAGGAGACTTGTGGTGACACTTCAATTCTCGTTAGAAAAGAGAAGAGGAAGCATTTAGGGACTTTAAGTCCAGATGGTCGTCAGAGACTTGTTATGATATATGTATCAATGGTAATTAGAGTTTTATCCTATCATTTATCTCATCACACCAATTGATAAATGATGAGATAAATGATAAGATAAATGATGAGATAAAATACAAGAGGTGTAATATGATTGAATCAGAAACATTAGAATTGAAAAAGTCATTATCGCAATTAAAGGAAGGCGTAATTTCTTTAAGTTCGATGCTTAATAAGAAAAAAGAAGGAACAGTCATTTTTGGAATAAATGATGATTCGAAAATCATCGGTCTTTCCATTGGGAAGAAAACCAAAGCTGATATCACACATGAGATTCAAAATAACCTTAAGCCATTGCCTACTATTTTAAATATAGATGAAATCGTTGAAGAAGGGAAAAATATGATCAAAGTATATGCTCAAGGCGAAGATACACCTTATGCTGCTTATGGAAGATACTATATTAGAATCCATGATACAGATATTGTAATGAATTCAAATCAGCTTCAAAAATTTTTTGCAGAAAAAGAAGACAATTATCTTAAATGGGAACAAACTGAGACTCAATATGGGATTGATGATATAGATGAAGATTTATTAATTGATTGTATACGCACCGCTAATGAAAAGGGAAGATTGGAATATGTTTATAGAAATTCCAAAGAGGCATTAAGCAAGTTAGGCTTGATAACAGAAAATGATAAATTGAATAATGCTGGATTATTTTTATTTGGCAATAATATGCCACTGACTATTAAAGAAGCAAATTATCCTACTGATAATCGAACTGAATTTGGAGAAATCAAAGAATTTAAAGGAAATATCATTGAGTGTATCAAGGAAGCTATATCCTATATTCAAAACCATATTTCGTTTAAATCTGATATAGTCGGAATTCAAAGAGAAGAAACGCCTGAAATCCCATTAAGGGCCATAAGAGAAATTGTTGTTAATTCATTCGCTCATTGTTCTTATGCAAGAGTAGGTGATTTTAATCAATATGTGATTTATAAATCTTCAGTTCGAATCTATAATCCGGGTTCTATAATTAAAGGTTTGGATCCCATTAGTTTTGCTTCAGGAAAAGTAGGAAGCAAAATTCGTAACTTATTGATAGCTTCTACATTATTTAAGTATGGGTATATTGATGCTTTTGGAACTGGTTTTGATAGAACGTTTACATTGTGTAGTCAAAATAATGTTGAATACAAATATATCGAGGATGAATTTGGCTTTACATTCATATTCGATAGAAAACCAGATTTTCTAAATGATAAGATAAATGATAAGATAAATGATAAGATAAATAAATTGGATAATCAGATTTTAAAATTAATTATGAAAAACAAATATATTACGATTCCGGAACTTGCGAAAGAAACAACAAAATCTGAACCGACAATCCATAGGCATTTAAATTACCTTGAAGAATTAGGTTTTATTAGAAGAGTTGGCTCAAGAAAATCCGGTTATTGGGAAAAATTAAAATAAATATTTGTGAACCATTAAAAGGCGATGCTCTAAATAATGAAACATTAGAGACTGAAATTGAGTCTTACTGCTGTCCTATCAATCAGAAAGAGATTCAGTCCTCGTCAAAATAGGAATCACCATATCCTTCATTGTCTGTTTCATGATGGATGTTCTGATTCTTATATCCGTATCGGCTTCCTCCCCAGGAAGAGAGGATTCCATCGAACTGTTTTTTTTCGATGGAATAATAACGATTGTCTTTTCCTGAGGTGACGGCATTGGCTTCTTTTTCATCCATCAGAAACCAGTCTGTATGTTCGCTTCGCTGAAAGAAATGATTCTGGTATTCGATGATGAGACACTCTGGAGAGTCAAAATCATTCTTTTTCCCAAGAAAGAGATAGTACATGATCAGAGATTGTGTTCTTTGATGAGGCTATCGATTCTTCCGACAAGAAGATAATAGGCAGGGATGATCAGGAATAGGAACCAAAATGGATGCCATTTTCCTGTGAATGTTCCGATGAAGCAATAGATGCCGGCAATCAGAAGAGGAATGCAGATATTGCAGAATTTCTTTTTTGCAATCGCGATATAGAGACTGGGGATGACAGGGATGAATAAGAAAAGAGGCCAGTAGAGATACCATCCGTCCGTCATGCAGAATCCAAATATCAGATAGGTGACGCCAAGGATCAAGAGAGCGGACGATCCGATGATGCCAGCGATGATTTCTTCCTTGGTTTCTTTCTTTTCTTCTTTTTCAGGCATGTTCATTTTTTCTTCTTCCTTTTCTTTTGTTTCCTTGGCAATCTCGTCAACACTCTCTTCGGTGGAAAGCAGTTCGTCGAGAGAGATGTTGTAGATCTTGGCAAGACAGATCAAATTATCCGTATCTGGACTTGCTTCAGCCCGTTCCCACTTGGAAACAGCCTGACGGGAAAGGCCGAGCTTTTCCGCGAGCTGTTCCTGGGAGAGTCCGCTCTTTTTTCTCAGTTCAATCAGTTTGTTTGCGATTTTGATATTCATCGTTGCATCCTCCTTGAAAACCGATGCCATTTTACGTTATTTTTGCTATCATTCTCTACCAAGTCTGCTTTTCACTTTTGTCAACTTATGGTTGCATCTCTTCTTCAGAATAAAACGACATGGAGAATCCGAGAGAAGTTGTTTTCTATAAATCAGCTGTTGCAATGATGTCTTTCGATAAGAAAATCACAGAAATTTTCTTGATAGATTCGATAGGGAATGCCGATGAGAGTGAAAGAAGTGATTTCTTGATGACTTTTTTATAACTTTCCAAGGTGAATGCGTTCTGCCAGGTCGGAAGATAGAGAGAAGAGTCATCATAGGAGAAGATTCCGTTGGAAAGATTCTGATAATCTGGAAGAATCCGATTTGGAAGAATATCGCTTCGAGTCAAAAAGGAATGATAGAGGGAACGGATGAAAAGAGTGACTTGATTGGTTATGACATCTTTTTTCTTTTTGAATGTTCGTATGGCTTTTCTTTCGGCATCTTTATGTTCGATGCATTCCTTGAGAATGCAAAGTGGCAGGAACTTGTCGATCAGCTGATTCAGCCGTATTTCCTTTGAGGTGGATAAAAAGTCGTTCAGAAGTCTCATGGCATCATCCTTGACGACTTTCTGATTGTCGAACAAAGAGATTTCCTTCTTTTGAATCAGGCCTTCCCATTCCGTGTCGAATAGAGAATAGCCTAGATTGCATTTCTCTTTGCCCTGCGCCTTGAAGATGATGGCGTTTGCGATGTAGGAATAAAGCATATAGGAAATTTCCGTGATCAGATTTCCTTCTTCGTATTGGCTGGCGTTTTCATAGTCGAATCGGTTTTCGGCTTTTTCGTCCCCAACGCTGAAATGAATCCTGCTTTCATCGTTTATTTCCTGTATGGATTGTATAATTTCGTTATGGTTCATGCTTCTATTTTACCTTAATTGTCTTTTGAAAGATAGAATTTTAAAAAGTGCCAGAGGCCCGAAAGAATCAGATTCCCTTCGGTTCTGGCACAGTATGTTCGTCTTTTTGCTTGTTGGCTATTTTGATTCTTCTTTCTTCAGTGTTGAGTGAATATTCAAGAAGGAAAGAAGGATGAATAGAAGAAGGAAGGAGGAAAGGATAATCAGCAGACTCCAGGAAAAAATGGAAAACATGACGGGTGTTTGGCCTGCCAAGGAAAGAATCAGACTGAGAAGGAAGGAGAAGAGGATAAAGGAAATCAGTGTGAAGAGCATTACCCATCCTAGCATCGGAAGGAAAGAAAGGAAGAGTGAGAAGAAGATTTCTTTTTTCTTGGCGCCTATTTTTCGTAAGGAATGTATCCTGTCCTGATATTTTTTGATGTTGGTGGAGCAGAAATCACAGATGATGAATATCGAAATCACAAGGAAGATGAGTGCGAGGACGAAGGTGAAATTTCCAATGAGATGAAAGACGTTATCGATGCTCTCCAACTGGGTAATCTCATCGGAGTAGATCACGTAGTAGGTCCCTTTTTTCAAATGGCAATCATTCAATAAATGCGTGCCGCGATTCGAGACGGGGTACTGGCAATGGAGAGAAGCCATTTTTCTCATTTTGTTTTTCGATTTCGGATTCTTGAATGTCGCGGTGAAAAATGTAGGTTGATAATTTAAGTCGGACATCATTTCCCTGCTCATGGCAAGAGAGGAATCAAGATCCTTCAAGTCGATACCCTTGATGGATATCTCTTTATTAGCTATGGTGACTTTTCGATTCGCCAGATTATATTCCGAAATCAATTCAGGAGATAATTCCTTCAGTGCCTCATAGCAGGAAGGAAGATATGATTCGACCATTTCATTTCGCTTATCTTCTGCATTTTTCTTTATGGATGAAAGCGAACCATACCATAAATCATTTTCGGATAGGATCTTGGCGAGAGTATAGGAAAAATCATCTTTTTCATTTGATGAATTAAGAGAGGCTTGATCTTTCTCATTCAATTCATTGATCCAGGAGGACTTGCTCGAAAGAATCGAATCATAATTGTCATAGCAGGAAAGATAATATGCCGTCATCTGAAGATTTTTTTTGAGACTTTCCTTTGAGAAGGAGAAATAGTAGACATTGATTTCATCTTTCAGTTTCTCATTGTATTTGCTTTCCCTTACGATTGCTTGAGTTGCCTCGTCAAGGGGAATCTTCCTTGATTTGGAAATCGCTCCATAATCCTCGAAGAGTAGATTGCCGAGGATTTCTCTGTTGAGAGTGAGGCCTTCCTTGCAGATGGAAACGACAAGAGAGGAATCAACAGAACTCTCGTTTCTGATTTGCGTGATTTCTGTTTCATTGGAATTTGGAAGAGAAATGGGATTCTCTAAAGAGAAGGAAAGGTTCGCATTTCGATATTTCTCATAAAACGAATCGGTATAGAAGAATCCGTTCGCGTAATAGTCGTTTCGTGTTTTCTTATAAAGCGGATAATATAGGTCGGGCAGGCTTTCCTTATTGATGAGAGGTGTTTTCAGTGATGTATATTTCGAATAGTCGATATTTCCTTTGACAACGCCGGTGATTTTAAAATCGATGCCGAATTCGAGATCAACGAAATGACCATTCAAGGAATCTTCCTTGATTGTATCTGGCAAAAGGATTTCATTTGTCTTTGTATCAATAAAACCATTTTCCTGATAGAGTCGGAACACGTTTTCTCCAATGGCAATTTCATTTTCCTCTGATGGCAGACTGCCGGAAAGAAGGGTATCGATATACGATGCGGATTCAAAACGTCTTGTCATGGTCGCAAGTGCTTTGGAAAAATAAGTGTTTCTCTCGCTAAGAAGGTTCTTTGTGGAATCGAAATTCATCGAGCCATAGATTTCGAGTTCTGTTTTTTCTTTTAATTTGTCGATTTCATCCACAGAAAAAGAATATTGACACACCGATGGCGAAAAATAGGTGCTTTTATATGAATCCATGACTTCGATTCGCTTGTTTATCCCAAAGACTTCTCTTTCGCTATGTGAAAGAGAATAGGATGTGAGAGATTCACGGTTATAGTGATGCATCATGGATGTGAGCAAAACGAAAAAGAGGCCGATGGAGCAGATGGCGATGGCAGATCGGGAATTTTACTTCTTTGGAAATGATTTTTTGGATAGAAGGAAAATGTTTTTTAAGGATGTTTTGTTCTTCCTTACTTCCTTCGTTGGATTTTCTCCGTCAGGGAATTGAATGTTCTTCTTTATGGTGTGATCCGATATTTCGATTGTACTATCAAAAGAAAGTGGGGGAATCTGCCTTGAGAATAAAAGTACAAGCCGAGATTTGGCTTGGCCTTGTATCATTTCGAGCAATGAATCAGACCAGGTGAATTCATCATAGGAAACCATAAGGATGCTTGGATCTTTATAGATTGCCTTGAATAGGAGAAGCATCGCCTGTTCATCTTTGGTCAATTCGGATAGTTTCTTGTCTGTCTTGATGAAATATGGAGAATCGGTGAAATCCTTGAGGGCCTTTTTTGTGTCGAATCGATATAGAAGGGCATAGGTTTCCAAGTCATCAAGTATGCTCGAATCGATGCTCTCATTACTATTAGAGATGATACCGATTTCATATTTTTTGAATTCATCTGCCTTGGAAGCGGATGATAAAATGTCTTCGTTCTGAAAAAGGTATTTTCCAGACGATGGCTTCTTCAATAGAGATAGGATTTCAAATAAAGACTTGTAGGAATCATCCGTGCTATGAAAAAGAAAACATCCTTTGCTTGGCAAAGTGAAATTGATATTTTCAATCAATTTCTTTTGCATATCATTTTTGGAAATATCGATTGCTTGTATCATAGCTCACCTCATATTGTGACATAGCGGACAGACATAGAATATCCGCCTTTTGTTAGTTCATTTGCATAAGTGATATACCGAGTACTTTCTTCTATTGTTGTGGTTTGTGTTTTTTTGATATGTGTCTGTGTATTCGTCAATAAAGAAGTATTGTTTATTCGACCAAACGAAAAAGATGAGAAAAGAGAAATTGCCAAAACGAGCAGTTTTTTCATTTGAAACCCCTTTCTGTATTGTTTCTATTTTATCACATGTTAACTATACCTTCAACAAATTGGGCAATATATTTTTTCATTTTTTTTGATATTGTCAAATATTGCCGAATGAAAAGACAAGGCAAAATTTATATAATATGGCAATCTTCTCTTGTCTTGAAGTAAGATAAAAGCAGATATTCTGAAAGGAGCCGACTAGAAAAATGTGTACAGCTGCCTCATATAAAACAAAAGATACGTATTTTGGAAGAACATTGGATTATGAATTTTCTTATGGAGAGAAGGTTGTCATCACACCAAGAAAGTATCCATTTCATTTCCGCTTTCTTGGAGAAAACAAAAATCATTATGCGATTCTTGGCATGGCCCATGTGAATCAAGACTATCCTTTATATTATGATGCCATGAATGAATGTGGACTTGCGATGGCGGGCCTCAATTTTGTCGGCAATGCCTTTTATCAGGAAGAAAAGAAGAATGCAAAGAATGTTGCCCAGTATGAATTTCTTCCCTATATTCTATCCAACTGCAAAAACGTAGATGAAGCGGAGAGACTGATCAAGGAAATCAATTTGACGAAAACAGCATATAGTCCACAATACCCCGCAAGCAGTCTCCATTATATCCTTCGTGACTCTACGCGGTGCATTGTTGTCGAATCGATGAAAGATGGCATTCATATCTATGAAAATAAAACTGGATGCTTAACAAATAATCCACCGTTCAATTATCAGATGGAAAACTTGAAGAATTATGCCTCTTTGAGCAACGAACAGCGAGAACAGAAATTCTCTTTTGACGATTCGTTCTATTCCAGGGGCATGGGAGGCATAGGCCTTCCTGGAGACTTATCGAGTCAAAGTCGATTTGTCCGCATCTGCTTTACCTCTCATTTTTCCTGTTCGAAGGATGATGAGGCTTCCAGTGTGAATCAATTCTTTCATATCCTACAGTCCGTCTGGCAGACAAGAGGACTCTGCAAGATGAACAATCAGTATGAGATCACAATCTATGCTTCCTGCATGAACCTGGAGAAAGGAATCTATTACTGGAAAACTTATGAGAGATGCCAGCCTTATTCCGTTTCGATGAAGAAAGAGAACTTGGATTCCTCTTCCTTGATTCTTTTTGAGGAAAGACCTCATCCCTTCGCATTGGCTTTGAACTGAAATCGACAGAAATGAAATTTGTTTCTTTCATCTTTTTTGTTAAGTAGGTATAATCTCTAGTGGAATTAAAGGAGCTCACACAACAAATGAATCAAGATAGAATTCTCGTCATTGACTTCGGCGGACAATACAATCAATTGATTGCCAGACGTGTTCGTCAATGCCACGTCTATTCGGAAGTCGTTCCTTATACGATTGATATTGAAAAACTTAAGGATCCCTCTGTCAAAGGCTTCATCTTCACCGGTGGTCCGAACAGCTGTTATCTGGAGGATTCCCCTTTGATCAATAAGGAAATCTATTCTCTTGGAAAACCGATTTTCGGCATTTGCTATGGGGCGCAGATGATTGCTCATCAGCTAGGTGGAAAAGTCATCCATGCCTCGACGAGTGAATATGGAAAGACGGACGTGGAAATCATCGCCCCTTCCAAGCTTCTCGACCGCTTTGGAAAGAATACGGAAGTCTTCATGTCTCATACAGACAGAATCAGTGAGGTTCCAGAAGGCTTCATCATCACCTCAAAGACGATGGACTGCCCGGTCGCATCTTTCGAATCGACTGAAAAGAATATCTATGCCACCCAGTTCCATCCGGAAGTCAGACATACCATCGAAGGACAGAAAGCCATTGAGAACTTTGTCCTGAATATCTGTAAATGTGCTCCGACATGGAAGAGTGAATCTTTCATCGAAGAACAGGTCAAGGAAATCCGTGCCCAGGTTGGAGACAAGAAGGTTCTTCTTGGACTCTCCGGAGGCGTCGACAGCGCTGTCACGGCCGCTCTTCTTGCCAAGGCTATCGGAAAGAACCTCTATTGTGTTTTTGTCGATCATGGCCTTTTGAGAAAATATGAGTCGGAAGAGGTTGAGGAAGTCTTCGGTCCGAAAGGAAAATTTGACCTCAATTTCATCAAGGCAGATAGTAAGGAACTTTTCTATTCCAAGCTTGCCGGTGTCACGGAGCCGGAACAGAAGAGAAAAATCATCGGCGCAACCTTCTTAGAGGTCTTCGAAGAGGAGACGAATAAATTGGAAGATGTCGAATTCCTCGCCCAGGGAACCATCTATCCGGATCGAATCGAATCTGGCCTTGGCATCTCTGCGAAGATCAAGTCACATCATAATGTCGGCGGACTTCCAAAGAACATGAAGTTCAAAGGACTTGTCGAACCTTTGAAGAATCTTTTCAAGGACGAAGTCAGAGAAGTCGGAACTCTTCTAGGCCTTCCGGATTCTATCGTCTATCGTCAGCCATTCCCAGGCCCGGGACTTGGCATCCGTATCATCGGTGAAGTTACGAAGGAAAAAATCAAGATTGTCCAGGATGCCGACTATATCTATCGTGAGGAAATCAAGAAGGCAGGATTGGATAAACAGATTTCCCAGTATTTTGCCGCCCTGAGCAATATGAGAAGCGTTGGCGTCATGGGAGATAGCAGAACCTATGATTATGCGATTGTTCTTCGTGCTGTTCAGACAGATGACTTCATGACGGCAAAACCGTTTGTCCTTCCGAGCGATGTCATGACAACCATTGTCGACCGCATTGTCAACGAAGTCAAAGGCGTCAATCGTGTCTTATACGATTTCACCAGCAAACCGCCATCAACCATCGAACTCGAATAGAAAAATACGAACCAAGTAGTTTGGCAGTAAGGTGAATAATAAGCAAATAGGATTTCAGCCATTATGGTTGGAGTCCTATTTTTGTTTTGATTGCTTCAGACTGTTTTCGTATAGTAATGAGGACCAAAAGGTGTGGCAAAGAAAAGGGAAAACATCCAAGTTTCAAGTGAATGGAGGGCTACAATGCAGAATATCATTCAGCATGACGAATATCTGAACAGAATTATTGACAGAAAAGATGATGTCATCTTAATCGATTGCGATTTTTAATATGTGATGGTCAAATGCCATGCAGCCTTTTTTATCCATAAAAAATAGAAAGGGATTAAAGCCCTGACATCAAAGCCTAATATCGGCTTATTTCTTTTCTCTTTCAAATGTGATGACTAAGGTATAGCCCATCGGTATATTTGGAGAGACTGCAACGACTCTCCATCCTGCTTCCGCCATTTCATTCATCAGATTTTCGGCATTCTTTACTCTTACTGTCTCTACTTTATATTCGTACATATGAATACATCTCCTTTTTGATTCTAGCTATGTATGCAATTCTAAGACATTCAAGTCCAACCATAGATGACATCAATCATGAAAGATTCTCGGATGTCTTTTTTAATAGAAAAACCATCCCTCATGATTAAACACAGAGATGGTTTCTTCTTTTATAGTTTTGTCTTTTGCTTGAGAGTCGGTGTCTTGAAACTGATAATGACATTTCCATAGTCCCCGACTTTCTTTTCATAATGAGGATTATCGAATTCCCAGACATCTTTCGAAAATCTGCAGGTATCGAAGAAGAAGTTGATATCTTCAAGCTTTTTTACGGTATCTGTTTCGCCGTTGTAATACGAATCATTGATAAGCGCATTTTTTGATTCTTTGATGCAACTTGTGTAATCGACAAACTTAGAGGAACCATTTGAGTAGAGGCAGAAGGAATTATAGATGCTGACAGTGCCTGTTCCCAAGGTTGAAATCCCTTTTGTTGTGGATAAGTCAATCATATGATTGATTTTCATCGTGCAATTGTTGGCCATATCGATTGTCTTGGTGGAGTATGAGTCGTAAACTGAGCAGTGAATATTCACAAGAAGATCGGAGATATCGAACGTGTATTTTGAGGCATAGGAACTCAAAGTGTAGATTCCGTATGAACCGCTTCCGGTGGCATTGGCATTCGAATAGCTGTAATCGATGATGTTTCGTTTGAAGGTGGCAAAACTGCTTGTTCCTTCGAGCCGGGAAACAAGGCCGGAGACATTGTAGGCTTTGCAGGTACTCCAGAGAATCGGAGAGACTTTCGAATCATCAATGACGATATTTCCTTGATTTTTTCCAATCAGGCCGGCTGCTTGCATATAGTTCTGGCCATTTCCGCCATCAAGTTTCATGATGCAGGATTCATCCACTTGAATGTTTCGGAGGCAGACATTCTGTGAGTTTCCGCTGAGGAATCCGAAATACTGCTTTTTGTTGCTTAGTGTGTTGTTGCAGTGGATGTAGCAGTTATCGAACGAAAGATTATCCACGAATCCTTCCAAGGAAGAGAAAAGACCATAGGATCCACCCTCGCTTTGCTCATTCGTGATGGAAAGATTCATATTCTTGATCTTGTGGTTGTTTCCTCTTAAGACGCCCTTGAATTCGATTGGCGTATAGTCGATATTGCTAAAATCAAGATCGGCATCGAGCGTATATGTCTTTCCTTCTTCCATCGCTTTGAACTGTTCAACAGTCGTGATGGATGTGCTTTCCTGATCGGGAAGGACATAATACTGGATGACCTGTTCATGATAGGCTTTCCCATTTTCTTCATTTTGGGTGTAATTGACGGCCGTGATCTTATAATTGTGGAGTCCATCGGTATCGCTTGGAAGCGTGACAAGATATTCACCTGCTTCATTTTTCGTGATGGGAAGCGTTGTCCCATCGCTCAAAGCCACACTCGTCAGGGTCTGATTGAGAACGTTCTTCAAAGTCAGCTTGGCATGGATTTCCTCATTGAGCTGGCAGTAGTCTAAATCGTTGCTCGACGTTATCTCTTCCACTTCAGCTGCCGCTTCATAATTGAAAACATAGTGGTTTTCTTCTGATAAGGCATATTCATAGGAATAGGTCGTTTTTCCTGCTGTCGCCGCCAAAGAGGAAACATAAAGGGAATTCTCTCCTGCCTGGAATGCGTCTGATGGAATCACATAGCTTGCCAATACATAGTTGTTGAAGGCGACAAGGGAGCAGGAAACGGAATTGATGCTGATATTGGAAATAGTTAGATTCTTGGGGTTCTGAAGACGGATTTTCAGTTCGATTGTCTCCCCTGCGGAATATTTTTCCTTTGGAGAGAGGGCCTCGATGGATGAGATCGAAAGAGATGGGTTGGTATGATACTGGAATTCCTTCTGTGCTGTCTTCTTTCCTTTTCCGTCATTGAGATCATAGGAATAGTCGACAAGGACGCTGTAATCCTGATCCTCCGATAAGGAATCAAAGACGGCTTTGCTGTCATTGACACTCTTGATGATTTTTCCATCTTTTTGGAGAGTCAGGCTATCGATGGTTCCGATATCGTTATTGGATAATTCATAGCTGACAGAGAGAGAATCGCTGCCCTTTTTGATTTCCGAAGCGATTTCTTTAGCCACTGGAACCTCGTTCTTTAAGGTTGAAAAGGTCTGCTGAATGGATTTTTTGGTTTCTCCTTTTCCATCCCTGGCATCATAGGTATAGGAAAGGAAGGCGGTATATTTCGAATCGGATTTCAGGTGTTCGAAAAGATAGCTGTCTTCTTTCTTTGTCGAAACCACTTCATTGCCGTTTTCATCATAAAGAGACAGATTCATCGAGGAAAGAAGATTATCTTCATCACTCTTGTCGATCTGAAGAGTCAGGGAATCCACACTCGCCGTTGGACAGGAAAGCGTGAGACTTGGCGCCTTGAAGGCATCGGAAGTGAAAGAAGTGCGGACAACCTTGTCCGTCTTATTCGCATCGGTCGTGTAATGCAGGGCAAGAGTATATTCGGTATCAGCGAGGAGGTTTCTGAAACTATAGTTCTCATCCCCAGTGATGGAGTCTTTGACTTCTCCGTTGATTTCCAAATCGATTTTTTCGATGGTGGAATCAAGACTATACTTCTTCTTAAGATCGAAGCGGACAGAGCTTTCGTTATAGGTCACATTCTCGAAATCATACACGTCATCGGTCATGAATTCCTCTTTTGCGAGCCATTCATAGTGCTGTCCTCTTCCATCGGCCATATCAATCTGGCCTAAGACGCCAATCTGATAGGTGTTGCTGCAGCTTAAGGTATTCAGGCTGATCGAATTATTTCCGATTTCGAGTGCTTTCTGACTGATGATATCCTTTCCATCGGAAATATAGAGGTGAAGAGACTGAGAGGCGATGAGATTGTCCTTGTCGGAGACCTGAAGATTGGTCGAGAAGGAGGTCGCAGAGATTTTCATGTCGCTGAACTCGGCAATCGGTGTGTTTGTATAGCGAACACCAACGCTCAGTGTATTGTTCTCCTCAATCGAAAGATCCTTGACGGTTGTCTCGTCAAGATATTTCATGTTCTCCAAGGTATAGGACTGATAGCCGCTTTCGACCGGGGCTGTCACTTCGATGTAGATGTTTTCCAAATCACTTCCCTCCGAGAACATATAGGAAGCATATTTCTTTCCGTTGAGAGTCAAGGACTGGATTTCATATTTCGAAGGATTGGACAAGCAGACATGCAAACGGAACGTCTCTCCTGGATTGACATAATAGCGGATGGTAGGGTCGCTGATGACAGACTGCGAGACGAGCTCAGAGAGGTCTATTCTTTCCTTGACGGAAGAACTTTTGAGACTAGATGCGGTCGTTGTGCGGGTAACGCTCATTCCTTTGTAGGAAGGAGAGAGGTCCTGCAGGACAGTTGAATCCTGCTTTGAGCACCCATACACGGCAAGCGTAGATAAGGATAAAACAGCAAGCAATAGTTTCGTTTTCATGTTCGATTGGTCTCCTTTGAATCACGAGTCGATATAGAATGAATCGACGCGTGGGGGTGTGTTTGTGGACTCATCATAGCTTTCTTGTACGGAATCGGACGGACTGGTAGAGGAATGGGAGAAATGAAGAATTAGATTCAATGCGACAATCAATCCGGCAACGACAAGAACAAATGGGATGAGTAACCATATTTTAGACCTTTTTTCTTTATTTATTTCTTTTTTCTTTTCTTCTTCTATGTCGGCATCCGTTGTTTCATCAGACACGTTTTCATCCTTTGGAAGAGCAAAATAGAGTTCAGAGACCGACAATTTATAGTAATCAGCTAAAATTTGTAATTCTCTTATATCTGGAAGAGAAGAACCGGTTTCCCATTTTGATAGTTTCTGCTGAGAGACATCTAAATCATTCGAGACCTTTTTCTGGGTTAAATCCTGTTTTTCACGGAGAAAGCGAAGGCAATCAGAAAACTTTTTTTCTGAAAAAGTGTATTTTTCGCAGAAATTATTGTTTTTTTCGTCTCGCAAACTTAAAAAAGATTCGAGGTCGACATTCAAAATGCGGCAAATATCGCCGAGCATGCCAAGATAGATGGATGATTTGCCTTTTTCGTATTTGCTGATTGCCTGCGGAGTACAATGAAGTTCTTCGGCAAGTGTATTTTGTGTAATCGATAAATCTTTTCGGCGTTTTTTTATGAATTCGCCATAATTTATATCTTTTTGTGCCATTTCTAATAGTATATAAAATTTCAATCGATATATAAAGAAAAAACAACTAATTTTTCTTTTTACACTGTTTCGTTGAGTGATTTTTTCTTTTTGTTGATAGCCTTTCTTTTTCGACTTTGAGATACTTTATTCAGAAATAAATATCGATGTCCTGAATTTATTTCCAGCTTCAGAACCGAGCACTCTGAAGATTCGAAAAAAGGTTATGTTGGAATTGAAAGAAGAATATCCATCAAGAAGGAAAATGATACCATCTTGAAAAGGATATTCTTTTTTTCTTTTGGATAGAGAGCCGGCTTTGTCAAAATGACTTTTGATTCTTTCTATTTTTTGTTCTCAATTTTTATATAATATGAATATGTTCAATACAAAAATCAAATTGATTGCAACCGATATGGACGGGACCTTGCTCGATAGCCATAAAAGACTTCCGCCGAACTTCAAGTCTTGGGTCCTTGCCCATAGGGATATAAAAACCGTTATTGCCAGCGGAAGACAATATTATGCCCTGGAACGTGATTTCAGGGAAATCAAGGATCATCTCATCTTCATCGCGGAGAATGGGTCGCTCGTCTTTCATCGCGGAGAAATCATCTTTGAGAATGTCATGAAGAGAGAGGATATCTTTCGCGTTCTCGATCTTCTTCAGAATGTTCCGTTCTGCATGCCTCTTTTGTGTGGCGTGAATTCTGCCTATCGACTTGTAAGCGAAGACAGAGAACTTTTTCAGGCAACGATGTACTACGAAAGACTCAAGCAGGTGGAGAATCTCTATGCAGTTGCGGAGAAAGAGACCATCGTCAAGCTGGCCATCTATTTTCGTGAACAGAAAGCAGAACAGTCCAGCGTCTATTTCTCCTCTCTTCCTGAACATCTCAAGGCTGTGGTCTCGGGTGTTTCTTGGATCGATATTGCCAATGCCGATGCCAATAAAGGACGTGCACTTTTGGCCATCATGGAAAAATATGGAATCAAAAAGGAAGAATGCATGGCCTTTGGAGATTATTTTAACGATGTGGAAATGCTCGATGAAGTCAAATATTCCATCGCCACAGCCAATGCCCATCCGGATATCAAGAAGAGAGTCAGTTACATTACTCTGAGCAATGATGAACAAGGAGTGATGAAGGTGTTGGAAAAAATCCGGTAATCTATTTTCTTTTCTGGTAGTCTTGATCAACCTCTTCTCTCCAATCAGACTGGAATGTCGAACAGGTCCGCATGTTCCTTACGGCTTTGCTGATTGCCTTGAAATTCAGCTCGATGCCTTTTTCGTCGTTGTGGAAATTGACCGCATCCATCGCTTTGATGCCGATGGAGGAGGCTTCCTCGATGGCGGAGATATTGCTGGCAAGGAAGATGAATTTCCATCCTTCTTCCTGATGAAGCGATATCTCTTTTTTGATTGTTGGATAATTGTATCGTCTGGATGCATTCTCCATGCCGTCTGTGATGATGACATAGATGATGTTTCTTTCCTCTTTCTTTTCCTTTAGATATGAATCCATCTCATGAATCGAATCGCCGATTGCATCCAATAGAGCAGTGCATCCATCGGCATGGAAATCCTTTTCCTCCATGTCTTTGGTTTCCCATAGATTCTGATGGGAGAGAATCTTCTCCTGTTGATCGGAGAAGAGAACAGCAGACACATAGACTTCCCCTTCTTCTTTTCTTTGGCTTTCCAAAAACGAATTGTATCCTTTGACGGTGTCTTTTTCGAGACCTTTCATCGATCCGGATTTGTCGAGGATGAAGACGACTTCTGTGATTTTGCAGTTTTTCATAAACTGACCTCCTTTTTTCGGGTATCAGTTTAGATTCTTTTCGTTCTCATTTTGTCGCTCGGGAAGGGACAAATCTTTCTCCGAGAATCGGTTGGTCATAGAAATACAGGATTTCATTGATGGTAAAGATGTCGTATTCCTTCTTTTCGATGCAATGGATGAGAATGCTATCCGAAAGAAGAGAACGGCTGAGGGCGTATCCTGCGGATTCGAGAAGTTTGTCTGTTTCTTCGAGATCGAGCTGGAGAGCAACAGCACAGGAAAGAATCGTGTTTTTGCTCGGATGGTAGTCTTTTCCCTTCAGCTTGGAGAAGAGTCTTCGATCCATGTTTGCCTTGTGATAGAACTGACTGTCTGTCATGCCTTTTTTGTCGATATGGAAAAATAGAAGCTCACAGAAGGATTTTCCTTCGATTGTGATCTCAGGCATGGCAAGAGAATAAAGGCTACAGGAATAGAGCATTCTTTTTCTTGGTGCTTCCATTAGCGGCACAAAGGATTCTTTTATAAGCCCGTCAAGCCGATTCTTTGTGAGATAGAGAGTGACAGATAGACAATCCTCATATTCATCAAGGAAGGAAAGAATCGCTTGCTTGGCAACCTGATAGGCTTCGATATAGGGGTAGCCATAGATGCCGGAGGAGATGAGAGGAAAGGCAATCGATTCGATGCGGTTCTCCTTGGCTAATTTCAGGCTTTCCTTATAGCAGGAATAAAGAAATTCTTTTTCCAGATGATTCCCATCCTGATAGATGGGACCGACAGCATGGATGATATACTTCGCTTTCGAATGGAATCCAGGCGTGATGCAGCAATGACCTGTCTTGATTGGCGCAAGAGAGGAACAGGCTTTTGCAAGCTCTGAATAGCCGGCTGTCTGGAAGATGGCTCCACAGACGCCGCCCCCAGGAAGCAAGTGTTGATTGGCAGCATTGACGATGCAATCATATTTTTCTTTGGTGATATCACCGGACCGCAGATAGAATGGCATGGGATTCCTCCTTGAATGAGACTTTTTTCATTATACGTCAATTATGGAGAGCAACCTATGAAGAATGAATATTGATTTTGCCAATTCGATTTCCTTGGAAGAATTGTTTCGCTTCTCGTTTTTCTTCGTTTTCTTGTATCGATAGATGAACTTCTATGGAAGAGCGAAAAGTATTCGAAATAATGGACTATCGTGGTAGAATAGTGCAAGAATATGTTTACAGCGAATTATCATACTCATACGAAAAGATGCGGTCATGCGACCGGAGAAGATGAAGAATATGTTTTGGAAGCACTTGGGCATGGACTTAGGCATCTGGGATTCTCAGATCACGCGATGCTTCCCGGGTTTTCAGAACCCTACAAGAGAGGCGATTATGTCCTCTTTGATGACTATGTGAAATCAATTAATTCCTTGAAAGAAAAATATAAGGAACAGATCTCCATCTATCTTGGATTCGAAGCGGAATCTTTTCCCTGCTATTTCACTTTCTATCATGAACTGATCGACAATGGACTTCTTGACTACATGATCTTGGGAAACCATATGGCGATGGATGACCATCATAATGTCACCTGCTCTTTTTCGAAGATTACGAGTGCATCCCAACTCTATCTTTATAGGGATCTCGCCTTAAAGGCACTCTCGAGCGGGCTTTTCAAGATCTTTGCCCATCCGGACTATTTCATGATCAATATCTCTGATTTCGATTCGGACTGCAGAAAAGTTTCGAAAGAGATTATTGAAGCCGCGATTGCCTATGATATCCCTTTGGAAATCAACTTGGCTGGCATCCGATCCGGAAAGAAGCAATATGGAGATAAAAAAAGATGGGTCTATCCCACTGAGGAATTCTTCTCCCTCGTCGGAAAATATCATGCGCGCTGCGTCTTTGGAGATGATGCCCATGCCCCGAATCAGCTTCGGGATGAGGCGGCAAGCTATGCCGCAGTGGAATTCGCAAAAAAACATTCGCTTGTCGTTTTAGATAAACTCGATACAATAGGTCAGCATTAAGATTATGGAAATATTCAATACAGTTATCGGATGGGTCAACATCCTTGTCATCATTCTTGTCGCTTCTGTCTTTCTTTTTCAGCTTCTTTTCATGTTCACGTTTTTCATTAAGCCACGGCAATATAAAAAAGCGAAGAAATACCATGATTTCACCATCATCATCCGTGCACATAATGAAGAGGATGTCATTGCCGATAGCGTGACTTCTGCCTTGAATGCTACTTATCCCGAGGATAAAAAGCATGTCATCGTCTTCTGCCATAACTGCACGGACAACACCGCCAAGATTGCTCAGGAATGCCATGCGAGGACAATCCTTCTTGAGGATCATGACCCGAAGCATCAGAAAGCTTCCTATTGCATGAAACTTGGCATGAATGCTCTCAAGGAAGATAAGGAGCATACGTACGAATATTTTCTTTTCATCGATGCGGACAATCAGATTGACAAAGACTATCTTCTTCGGTGCAATGATGCTGCCGATGATGGTGTCGAACTCGGAAGAACCTATGAGAACAGCAAGAATCTCACGGACAATGTCATCTCCTGCATGACAGGATTATGGTATTGCCGAGATGATTTCTTTGCCTGCCGAAGCCGAAGTGCCTTGCATCTTGGCGTTGTCATGAATGGATGCTGCTCGATGGTCAAGGCTCAATACGCTCTCGATTGGGATGCCATGTCGAGTTCGGATGATATCGAATTCACCCTCAATCGGCTTCTCAAGGATGGAAAGAAAGTCGAATATATCGATCAGGCCATGGTCTTCGAAGACCAGCCGACGACCTTGGGAGATATGTATAAGAGAAATTCTCGAATGGGGAATGGTCTCAGCAAGCTTTTCTGGAGCACGGGGGTCAAATGCCTTGGAAAATTCTTCAAGACCTTGTTCAATCCGAAAGTTCCTTTCTCTCTGAAGATGACGTATCTTGATCAGTACTTCAATATTGCCACGATTCCTGCCAGTGTCTTGGCTGTTCTATGGTTTGTTCCCTACTATGTCTATTGTCTAATCTATACCGGATTAGGAAATACCATGACGATTCTCGGCATGGGAAGCTTTGATTTTTTCTGGTTTCTCACCTTCGTTCTGATTGTCGCCTGTGGATGCTATCTTCTTCCTTTCTTCCTCCAGCCGATGATTTCCTGCATTGTCGAAAGAAAGAAGCTTGTCATCAAGAATAAGAAGACGGTCGTTCTCTCTGTTCTTCTCTTCCCGGGCTATATGCTCCTTCAGGCAGGAAGCATCATTGCCGGCATCTTCTCCAAGCCGAAATGGGCGAAGCTAAAGAGAAGCAAAACAAAAATCGAGACGAAATAAAAAGAACTCATGACTTTTCTGGATATTCTTTTCATTGTTTTCTATTATATCAATCTCATTGCCATCCTTCTTGTGACCTTGGGTTTTCTCCCACAGGCTTTTTATTATCTTTTTTTCTGGCTGAAAAGAAAACATTTCAGGAAATCTGAGAAATATCATTCTCTTGCCATCTATATTGCCGCACACAATGAAGAAAAGGCGATTTTCCATACCATCACTTATCTAAAAGAGGAGATGGATTATCCAAAAGATAAATATAGAATCTATGTCTGCGCTCATAATTGCACGGACAGGACGGCGGAACTCGCTAAAAAAGCAGGGGCCATCGTCTATGAATATAGCGATAAGGAGAAATTACATTACAAGGTTTCCTATCCTTTGGCCTACATGCTAAGAAGGATTCTTCAGGATGATAAAGAGAGCGAGGTCTTCATCCGCTTTGATGCCGATAATATCCCCTGCAAGTCTTTCTTGAAGGAAATGAACAATTCCATCGCGGCGGGAGCCAAGATCGTCCGTGCCTATGAGGCGGCAAGCAATATGATGCAGAATGTCTGGACGGAGACATGTACGATCTTCTCCATCAAGGACAGCCGTGCACAGAACAATTTCAGACAGTTTTTCAATATGACCACGCTCGCCCCCGGTCCTGGCATGACCATGACAAGGGATGTGGTCGAAAAAATCGATGGGTTCGACTGCTTCTCGGGAATCGAGGATGTTGAATTTTCTCTCAAGAGACTTTTCGAAGGTTATAAAATCTACTTCAATACCGATGCCATTGTCTATGAAGATCAGCCAAGTACCTATCAGGATACAAAGAATCGAATGGTGCGAATGGGAAGAGCCCTCAATCAGATTTATTTCAAGGATGGATGGCGAATGCTTGTTTCCTTCTTCCGGACGGGAAATCCGATGTATCTCGACCTTCTTCTTCAGGTGCAGTTCAATCCGGTGAGTGTCATCTGCTTTGTCTGGTTTCCGTTCTATTATGCCTTCTATGCGATAATGATGCTTGTCGGAAGCTTTTCGAAAAGTCCATTCTCGGATTCCTTTTTCACATACAATCTCTATAGCATGAGCAATCTCTTCACTCTTCAGCCGACGGGAAATATCATCTTCACGGATTTAGCCACAGGAAGATATTATGCCTCCTATCTCGGAATGAAATTCTTCTATGACCCTGTGACATGCGGATCCTTTTCATCCTGGGCAAGCAGCCAGGCTTTTTATGGGTTGCTCAATATGGCATGGATTGTCATTTTGACGATTTCTCTCTTCTGCATCTTCCAAAGCTTCATTGTTCTTTTTATGGATCATAAGAAATTGGGCCTCTCACGCTCCTTGAAGGGCATGTGGAAGGGAATTCTTCTTTCCCCGATTTATTCTCTCATTTATGGCTTCTGCAACTGTCTTGGGCTTCTTTGCAAGCCGAAATGGAAGATTGCCAAAAGAAATCCGGAGAAATGCGACATTCTTCCTTGCATTCCTGACAAGGAAAAGATATCCTTTTTTGAAATCAGCGAAAAAGAAAAAAGAAAGTTTTCCGGTTCGTGGTGGAAAAAGTGATTTTTTTCACAATTATTATATATGGATGATCTCTGTCGTCTGTTATTCAAAGGAGGATGGCTTATGGAAATTAAAGAAGGATACTTGCCATTTCGGGAATATCAGACCTATTTTCGGATTGTCAATCCAAACGGAAAGAAAACCCCATTGCTTCTTCTTCATGGCGGACCAGGCTCCACACATAACAGTTTCGAATTGCTTGATCATATCGCAATGGAGGACGACCGTCCACTTATCATGTATGATCAATTCGGATGTGGGCTTTCCTCCATAGATGATGAAAGAATGGAACTTTACTGCAAGGAGACATGGGTCAGTGAACTTAGCAACCTCAGAGAAAAGCTATCCCTTTCGAAAGTGCATCTTCTTGGCCATTCCTGGGGCGGTATGCTCGAGATCATCTATCTGACGGACTATCATCCAGACGGGATCCTGTCGGCTGTTTTTTCTTCGACATTGGCCAGTGCGAGCCTCTGGAAGAAGGAAACCCACCGCCTGATTGGATACTTGAGCGAGGAAAAACAGAAGGATATTCTTCTCGGCGAGGAAAAAGGGGAATTCGATTCGCTGGAATTCACTCTTGCCACCGAGGACTATCTTCATCGCTTCGTCTCCGGCCCATGGGGAGAGGATGTTCCGGAATGCATGCGAAGAAAAAAGAACTTCGGTGCTGTTTCTTATCATACGGCCTGGGGTCCAAGCGAATATGCGCCAATGGGCAATCTGAAGGACTATGAATATCTTGAGAAACTCGAACAGATTACATGTCCAGTGCTTCTCTTCAATGGCGTCAATGATGAATCGACGCCCTATCAGAATCTGAAAATGTATGAAAGAATCCGAAGTGAGAAAAAATGGGTCATGTTTTTTTCCTCAAGGCATATGTCGCTTTATGAAGAGCATGAAAAATATGTTGAGGAACTGCTATCGTTCCTAAACGGCGTGGAAAAAGGGGGATATGAAAATGCATCTTATTGTCAAAAACAAATTCAGTGATGGAAATTTCTTGCTGTATTACAAAGGAAAAAAGATCGTTGTCGATTCCTTGGGTCTTCATTTCCTCGATGAGAAGGATGAGGAAGAATCTTCGATTATCGATTTCTTCAATGCTTCGGATGGAAAAATCTTCGATGAACACTATATGATTCTGAGAAATCGAAGAATCGGATTCAGAGTCTATGACTTGGCGAAAAGAGAAACAACAAGCAGCCTTTTCTTAAGTGAGAATGACATGGCTTCTCAGGAAGGCTATTTCCTGAAGGATGGAGAACTTTATCTTCTTTTGGGTTCCGCAAACACACGCTTCATGGAATTCATCACGGAAGCCTCCGATATGATCAATCCGAAGAAGAAGGAGGAGAAATGCATCATTTACGTCTATTCCTTATATGACTTTTCCTTCAAGATGCAATACACCCTAGATGGAGAATACGACTCCATTTACTATGTTCCCTTCATGGACCGCTATTTCCTTTTGGATGATGATGGCAAGCTCTATGAATGGGATAAGAAGGAAGCGAAGGAGATGCAGATGATCCACTTCAAGGTGGAAGGACTTGAATATTCTCTTGCAAGAAAGGAAGTCTATCTTCCAAGCAGCAAGAACATCCGTGTCTATGATGCCAATTTCCGTGAAATCAATAAAATTGATGTTGTCGAAGAGGACTTTACCAAGGATGTCAAGCAATCGGATATCAAGTTCCCGGCTTTTGCCGCCAGTCCGGATTTCTCATTCCATCAGTATCTCGATGTCGATGCGATTGAAGGCTTATGTTTCTTTGACGAAAACACATTCCTTTCGGTGAAAAACCTCAATATGGGCTCCCTTTATTGCATGGACATCATCGATATCAATACAGGAAAGAAGCTGATGAGCCAGAATTTTGGATTCAATCTCCAGAAGGTGGACTGTCCAAGAGAAAGGGAAATCCTCATCAAAAATGGTTCAGGCTTGCTTCTTTTGGGGGTCGATGATGACTGATGAGGAAATCTATCTCGATCTTGTCGAAAAGACAAAGGATGTAAAGATCGAAAAAGTGAAGGGAATGTACAATATCTCCGAACTCTGCTTTCTTTTAGGCACGCTTCTTGTCTCGCAGGAAACGCTCCATCAGGTCGGATTCTCTCAGCACAAAGAAGAATTCGCTCAGCTTTTTGAAGACTATTATCCAAAGAAGATTCTTCATAATGGACAGTATCTTTCTCAGCTCAATCGCGTCCTTGACCATTTCAAGCCTGAGAATCCTTCACCCTATAAGAAGGTGACGCAGGCATTCTTCCTGACTGCTCGCTATTTCAGCCGATATGATTCCTTTGAGTCTTTCCGCAAGGAAGTCTACCTTTCCTGCACAGATGAGAAATCGACACTTGACTATCTAAAGAATTTCAGAAAAACGTCGGGCCTCTCTTTGGCTTATTTTGGAAAAACGTGCACGTTCTTCTCGAAATCCGGACTTCTGGATGTTCCCATCGTCTCAAAGGAAAGCAAGGACTATTTCCTTCCTTTGTTTGATATCCCGGATGAGAATGACCTTCTTTATAAACGCCTCGTTTCTTTTGCAAAGAAGAATCATATTTCCTGTCATGAACTGAATCGGAGAATCGAAACACTGCATGCTTGAAATCAAAAACGTATCGAAGAAATACCCGATTGAGAAAGAGGAATTTTTAGCGCTGGACAATCTTTCCCTTTCTTTTCCGAGCGTGGAATTCGTGTCTGTTTTAGGCCCGTCGGGATGTGGAAAGACGACGCTGCTCAACTGCATCGGAGGATTGGACAAAGCCAGCTCCGGAGAGATTCTTTTCAATGGAAAAAATCTTCTTTCGATGAATGAAAAGGAACTCGACAGCTATCGGAACAATCAGATCGGCTTTGTGTTCCAAAATTATTTTCTGATTCCCCAATTGAGCGTTCTTGACAACGTCAAGGTCGCCTTGGAAGTCCGGAATTATTCTTCTAGGGAAGTCGAAAGGCTTTCTCTTGAGGCCCTTCGCCGTGTTTCTATGTATGAGATGCGAAACAAGAAACCGAATCAGCTTTCGGGCGGACAGCAGCAGAGGGTGGCATTGGCTCGAGCCATCGTCACCTCTCCGAAGATCATTCTTGCCGATGAACCCACCGGTGCACTTGATAGTGA
>CAVKZJ010000006.1:31217-87949 GCA_963660905.1 bacterium
TTCTTGCTGGCATTGCCAATTCTTTTGGTATGATTGGAATCGGATTCTTTCTTGCCATCAATTCCGGATTCAGCAACTATTCGAACAATCTTTCGGCCGCTTCGGCGACTTCGCTTCCTGTGGTCGTCACTTCCTATAACAGAAAGTCGACGAGCGATCAATATGCGGATAAGAATGCCTCGGTCAGCTATCCTGATACGGATGAGATCTATCCGAAGGTGGATCTGACAAGCCAGTATTCATATACATACAACCATTTTTCCAAAAAATATCTTTCCTATCTCGATTCCCTTCAAAAGGAAGGAATCCTCAGGGAATATACTCTCAGCTATGGAAATGACTATTCCTTCAACCTGGTCACGAAATATCCAGAAAGCATCAATGGGCAATCTTCCTCCTATTATGAAATGGTGGATACTTCTTCGACAAGCTACAACTACTATGCCTATCAGGCTGATCTTCCTTACAATATCTTCCATGTCCTTTATGGAGACTTGGATCAGTATGACTTGATCTGTGGGGAACTCCCGACTGAAAAGAATCAGCTTGTCCTAGTGGTCGACCAATACAACTCCATTGGATTTTCGATTCTGCAGAAGCTCGGATTCTACAACAAGGATGACCGACAGCAGGATGTTGAGGACACCTCTTTGGAAACGAAGGTGAAGCCGATCAAGTTCTCCGATATTCTGAATAAAGAATATAGAATCTATGACAACGACGAACTCTATGGAGAAGAGGAAGTACAGAAATTTACCGATGCCCTTGGCTATGAAAGGGACACGTATCACTATACAAGAAAGACAATCGATGAGGATTTCTTCTCCAAGAATGGAACATCTTTAAGGATATCTGGCATCATACGGCCAAAAAAGACTTCTCCTTTCACCATTCTCTCTCCATCCTTATGCTATCTTCCTTCCCTTCAGGAGGAGATGACAAAGAAAAATGAAGAAAGCAATCTTTCGAAGAACATAAAGAAGAATCTTGTCTTCTCCCGTCCGAGTGATCTCGACAGTTCCCTTTCGGCCTTGGAAGGATTCCAAAGCGAACTCGAAAAGGTCATCACGAACTATAAGAATTCAAAAAGCACCGTTCTGCCCACCAGCGAGATCAATTCCGTCTTCAGTCGGTATTTCATCTACTGGATTTTCGATCGGAAGGATGGAAGCGGATATTATGGTTTCCAGACGTATCTTTCCACATGCCGAAAACATGGAGTCTCTCTAGTGAAGGAGGAACTTCTCGGAAAAGATCTCTCGGATGAGGAAACGCTCCAAAATGAACTGGATGTCCTCTCTCAGGCAGCCATCAAGGGAGATGTGGATACTTTGTATGCCACAATGATTTCCCTTCTTGCCTATAGCAATGCCTATAGCAATATCGAAAGCATCGTTCTTTTCCCGACAGACCTATCGATGCGAAGCGTGCTCCTTGCCCGATTGGATGAATTCAACACGATCAGTCAGGATGAAAGCCATGCGACGAGTGAGGACGAAAAAGTCTATTATGTTCAAAGCGATGGAAATACGATGCTCGAAGAAGTCGGAGAGATGATTTCGCTCGTCTCATTGATTCTTCTTCTCTTTGCTGCGATATCCCTGATCGTGTCTTCTTCCATGACGGCACTTCTCACATCCAACAATGTCCTTGAAAGAAAGAAGGAAATCGGACTTCTCAGGGCAATCGGATCGAAGAAGAGCGATGTCGTGAAGATCTTCGAAATCGAGGCTCTTCTTCTCGGCGCATTAAGCGGAATCATCGGATCGGTGATGACATTTGTTCTTTCCTTCCCAATCAATGCCTTAATTAATCATTACTATTCCTACTATCGGGTCGGAACAATCTGCAATTTCACATTCCCGCATGCCATCATCATCGTTCTCTTCTCGATTCTCGTGGGAATCCTAGCATCATTGATTCCTTCCTTGAAGGCAAGCAGGGAGAATCCTGTGGATGCTTTAAGGAGCGAATGATTCATCTTTGCATTTGACATGTTTTCATATCAGAAAAAAGAATCTTGTGATTGTCATGGAATAATTTTCCTTGAAGAGTGGATAGGATGTTTCTATAATATTTTGGTACTGCACTTTTATAGTGCGTAAAAAAGAAAAATAAAGAGGTAAAAACTATGGGTAGAGCACACGAAGTCAGAGCGAAGAAGATCGCTCAAACCAATGCTGCCAAATCGGCATTGTACAACAGAGCCAGCAAGGAAATCTATCTTGCTGCCAAGTCCGGTGTCCCTGATCCCAAAGACAACCTCGCTTTGCGTTCGGCCATCGAAAAGTGGAGAGCTCAGCATGTCACCCGTGACGTCATCGACAGAGCCATCGCCAAGGCCAAGGATAAGGATGCGGCCGCTTTCGTTGCCGGAAGATATGAAGGATTCGGCCCGGGCGGTGTCGCCATCATGGTCGATACATTGACTGACAATGAAAAGAGAGCTTTCGCCGCTGTCAGAGCCTGCTTCACACATCATGGCGGAAAGATCGGAAACTCCGGTTCCGCAGCCTTCAACTTCCAGTTCATGGGCTGCATCTCCTTCGATACGGATAAGAGCGTCGAAGAAGTTGAAGAAGATCTCATTATGAATGAAGTCGATGTCCAGTCTGTCGAAAAGGATGAGAATACCATTTTCGTCCAGGTCACTCCATCCGGACTCGATCATGCCCGCGAAGTCATCGTCAATGACTTCAACTTGGGTGAAGATGGACTTTCCGAATGTGAAAACACCTACATCCCATCGGGAGACAGAGTTCACATTTCCGATGACGATAAGTCCAAATTGCAGAACCTTCTCGATGACATGGATGAAATCGAGGATGTTCAGGCTGTCTACAACAACGCTGACTTATAAATAATCCTGCCTGTCGTCTGACAGGCAGTTTTCATCCCTATGAAAGGAGACCTATGGAAAAAGAAAATTATCTTTCTCGCTTCAAGAAGATGAATCGGGATACGTATATCATCATCGGCTTCATGACGCTCATTGCCCTTTTAGGCCTCTATTTCTCCATCGCATTTTCCGTCAAGATGTCTTCCGGATGGACTCTTTTTGGCAATAGCAGCCAGTACTCGAATGCCGTCATGGAAGAAAAGGGTCCGACAAGCGCGGATATCAGCGTGCTGATTCTTTTCTGGGTTCTGACTGTCCTTGTCCTTGCGACAGATATTTATGTCGTCTTCTTTAAGAAGATTGAAAACAAGAAAGTCATCCGAAAGGAAATCGTGGATGGAAAAGCCGTCATCGTCAAAGAGGAAAAAGAAGATGAGACAGGAAGAACTGCTTGATCTGAATCGCCTTCTGGAATGTGAAATCATTCGCTTCGAAAAGAAAGAGAATGATCTTCTTCTCTTGGTTGTCGGAGATAATGAGGAAGAAGAACACCATCATGAGGATGAGGAAGAAGAGGAAGATGAGTGCTGTTCTGGACTCAACGGGCATCTCTTCTTGCTTCATTTCGTTTCCGTTTCCTCTTTTTCGATAGCAGGAGAAGAATGCGACAACTACAAGACGAAGAAAGTCGAATTCGCTCCGCATCATCTTTTCCTTGAGCTCGAAGGGAGCAATTTCATTTCCGAGGATAATGATGTCATTCTCTCTTTTTCCTTCGATTCCTTCTCTGTCATAGATAAAGGGGAAATCAAAGGCCCGGATGCCTAGAGGATAGAAAAACAAGGCTGGCTGGTAAGCCGGTCTTTTTCTTTGGGGTGTTTTCTTTTCTTATCTTTTTCTTCCTGCGAAAAAAAGGCGATTTCGATTCTCTTCAAGTCAGTCGGAGGATGAAAATCGCCTTTTGTCTTTCTAAAAATGAATCAGTGTCTTTCGATCGATTTTTCCAATGGCCGTCCTTGGGAAATGAGGAAGACAGGTGATGGTCTCGGGAAGGGAATAGCGGATGAGATGTTCTTTGAGATGGGTCATGACTTTATTTGCCAGTTCTTCATCGTTGGCGGAATGGTTCTCCAGATAGAGATGGATATATGGATGGTCGCCATCCACGAAGATGGCTGCAGAGTCCACAACGCCTCCGACCTCATCGGCCAAGGCCTCGATATCGGAGGGGAAAACATTGTATCCCGCGATTTTGATCATATCGCGGTTTCGATTTTTGAATACGACATATCCGTCCTTGTCGATGTGGCCGATATCTCCGCTGCAGACATAGGTGATTTTCTTGCTGTCGGTGAAGAAAGGCTGATGACGCTTGTCACAGTTGAGATATCCAAGGCAGTTGCTCGGTCCATGAAGAAGAATCTCGCCATCTTCTCCTAATGGCATCTCCACTCTTCGGTCGGATGGATTGACAATCTTGACTTTGACGCCTCGCAGCGGCTTTCCGACCGTGTTGGGTTTATGTTCCTTGATGGTGTTGACAATATCCACGGTCACGACTTCGGTCATGCCATAGCCCTCATAGATTCGATTTTCGGAATGACTCTCCTTCATCAATTTGTCGAATTGAGCACTGAGGGAGGATTTGATCTTGTCGGCACCGACAAAGGTCATATAGAGATTCTTCAATTGCGCCTTCTGAAATTTCTTGCACTTGAGAAGCTTCTCGATCATATAGGGAACGCCGATCAGAATGTTGATCCGGTTTTTATTGATGGCAGAGGCAATCTCCTCCGGGTCGAAGCGCACCATCAGATAGGAAGCGGTGTTGTTCATCAAAGGGGCATGGATTCCCATGGCCAAGCCAAAGCCGTGGAATATGGGAAGAACGCCGATCATGCTCATGGTGGAAATATCTTTACCTAATATCTCGTTTGCCAGGCTTCCGGCATAGCGAATGGCAGCATCATTCAGAATGACCGTCTTGCTTTTTCCGGTGGTTCCTCCGGAGCGGAGATAGAAACTCGGCTTGAGAGAATCCGTGTTGATTTCAACATCGACGTTCTCGCTTTCCTTCAAAGGCTCTTTGGAAGAAAGAACCTTGGATTTGTCAATAAAGGAGAGTTCCTTTCTATATTTTTTTCGGACTGCCTTCTTCTCGAAGTAGCCAAGATCCGTCGATGTGGAGATGAAGTAGATCTTCTGAATGACGTTTTCGAGTTCTTCCATGTATTCCATATAGCGGATATCCAAAAGAATCGTATATTCTGAATTCGTCTGGCGGATGGAATCAGTGAGTCCCTTGATTGGAATGAGAGGATGGAGAACGCTGATGATGGCTCCAATCTTGTCTAGAGCATAGAGTGTGATGATGGCTTCCGGGACATTGGGAGAAAGAAGGCTGACGACGCTGTCCTTCTTGATGCCAAGAGAAGAAAGCTTCTTTGCCATCACATCGATTCTCTGATTGAACTCGCTGAACTTTATTTTTCTGTTCCGAAAATAGAGAGCGACCTTTTCATTGTCGTTCTGATAAGCGGAAACATCCAAGTAGAGCGTATTGACATTTTGATTCTCATTCATAATCTGAACCCCATGCTGAAAAAGACTGAAAATAGGATAAGTATGATGACCGGCTGATGGAAGATATAGACGTAGAGCGTATGGCGGCCGATAAAGCAGATTGGCCGGAAGATATAGAGTGAACGGAGAAAGGGAACACGGCTCTTTCTCTTTTCTTCGTAAAGAATCTTGCCGAAATAAGCCCCGAAGAAAAAGACGCCGGTATAAGGAAGAATTGGCCACCAGTCAATCGTCCCTGCATATTTTCCGAGTGCTTCCAGGAAGAAATTGGAAAACGAATGGTCGTATCGCTTCATCGGAAGACCATAGATCAATTTCACATACCATGGCTCGAAGGATGTTCCATCGAAATGGTAGCCGGCATTCAGATAGATGGAAACAAGGAAGATGATGCCTGCTATCCCAAGGCAGAGGTAAGGACTCACTTTCCTGTGGAGAAAATGACAGATCGTCTGAATGAGAGCATACAGTGTGACACTGAAGGCCATCAGATGAAGAACGCCCCAATCGATGAAGCAGTCATCTTCAATGATATAGGATATCAGAAAAGTCCCTAATGAGATTGCGCTTGCGCAGAGGACAAGAAGCAGTGCTCTTTTCCAGTTGTTCTTCGAGAAAACACAGGAGATTCCCGCAACGAAGATGAAAAGCCCACCCACAAGAGGAACGATGAAGGTCTGGATTAGGGTGCTATTCCCACCGAGAATGCGATCGGAAAGAAAGAAAGTGAAGTCCTTGATGTTTGGATATTTCAGAAACATTTCCTGGGTATTCGAGAAGAGATAGATGATTTCGTAAAATGACCAGCAGAAGTGATATAGGACGACAAGAAAAATCGGAATGCCTCTTAACAGGTCGATTTCTTCGATTCTCTCTTTTTTATTCAGATTTTTCGTTAAAATTTCTTTTCGGTTCATGTGGGATATTATACATTCTAAATCTTATATATAAAAGAAAAAAGAAAAGGCAAATCAATGATACATGTAATCGCTTAGAAAAGTTGTTTCTTCTTGTTTCAGGAAGTGAAATTCAAAAAAAAACCTCGATGTTTTATTGTATTGACACATGATTGACATTATAATTTTACAAGGTAGAAAAGGTGGGTCATGTTTTGAACAGATTATTTGATAAAGTGCCGGAGGATCTCTTCTCTCCGCTATCTAGAAAATACAAGTCGATTTACGCATTCTGTCTCGTTTCTCTCTATCATATGCTCCGTCTATACAAGACGGATATCAAGAAGAGTGACTATGTTTCATTCCTCAGAAGCCAAGGAGAAGAAATTCTCTCGCTTTTCAGTGTGGAAACGGATCGCTTGGATGACAAAGACGAAGATGAGATGGTCGATATGGAGAGCGTGCTGAATTCCGAAGACAGTTCCTCTGTCTTATTTGCCAAGGTCAATTACATTGTCCGAAAATTATCTAAATGTGGATGGTACATCATCTCCAAGGATCCTAAGACGAAGGTGGAATACGTCTTCATTCCAGCATATTCCATTCAGTTTTTGAAGCTTCTCAATGACCTGACCAGCGATGCGGGAAGTTATCTTCCCTTGGTCCATCAGACCTATGCGGAACTCAAGATGGAGGACGAGAAGGAAGATGACTATATGTATCGTTCTCTTCTCAACGCCAAGAGCAATGCCGATGAATTGGAAATGAATGTCACTTTGCTCCGTCAGCAGATCTGCGTCTTTGGAAATCGATTGACGAATGTCCTCGATCCCAATGATGCCTTAAGACAGCATTTCGATGAATACCGTGTGGACGTCTCGGAGAAATATTATCATCCGATGAAGACGTTTGATTCGTTAGGCCTTTATGCCCAGCCGACCATTTCCATTCTCAAGAAATGGCTCAACAGCGAACGAATCATCACTCTTTTAGTCAAGGAAGCCAAGACGGACAGCGCCAATGCCGGAAAGGAAGTATCGGAAGTGACCACGATGGTCATCAAGCTCATCTCCTCCATCATCGATGTCTTCTCCCGTCTCACAAGCTCATTCAACGAAATCGATCAGGCCAACGCCAATTATACGGAGGCTGTTCAGAAAAAGGTCAACTATCTCTCGAGCACCGATAAGACCATCAAGGGAAAAATCGATCGCATCATCCTGGCTTTGGCCAATGAGATCAAATCCAACCCTTCCCTTCGCTATGAAGAGATGCCGATATTGGAAAAGGCCACGAACTGTCTTTCCTTCACTCGCCAGGGCTATCTTGATTCCTTCTCGATGACCATGCCTTTCAAAAGAAAGGGAAACAGCCTTGATGAGGAACCTCTCAGCATGGATGATGATATCTTCCCGGATGAAGTGGGCGACTACATGACCAACATCCTCGATGATGAACTCAATCGCTTCTCGGATTCCGCCATCGTGGAATTCATCGAACGGAACATGGAAGGAAGAGAGGAGATGGTCACGACGGATATCAAGGTCGAAAACACCGATGAATTGGTTTTGACAATCCTGGGAACCCTGAAGGCCATGATGGGACTTCTTCCCTACAAGGCGGAAAAGATTTCCGACCGTGTCGAATTCGCTGGCTATTACATGCCGTTATATAAATTCACGAAAGTGAAGACGAAAAGAGGGGGTAGATAAAAATGTTTCAGGAAGAATATGAAAAAATGAGCCGAGGAGACCGCAATCTCTTTTCGGAAACACTCAACGATCTGCTCTATCAGTGCTTCATTGTCCGCAAGAGCTATGATCGAAAAAGCAAGATGTTCCGTGCAGACCCGGGATATCTCTTCATCGAGAGATATTATTCCGTCTTTGAGGAATATCTTTCCTATATGGATATGACATTATCCAAGAATGACGAAGATGGCATCATCTTTGTCACATCCGCTGTGGAAAGAAACCACTACCGCATGGATCCGACGACCACCCTGGTCGTCTTCGCTCTTCGCAGCTTCTATGAAGGCCAGGTCGAAAAAACACCGGAGCAGACAGAAGTCATGATGACCTCCGCTCAGATGATGGCACTTGTACAGGATCTGGGACTGTCCAATCTTTCCAAGCGTCTTTCCTTCTCGACAATCGCCTCTATTCTTCGTACTTTGGATGGCTTCAATGTCGTCAATCGAATCACCAACAATTATGGTGATCCGACCTATTCTTTCTATATCCTGCCGACAATCCGCTATGTCCTTTCCAGCGAAAAACTCAATTCTCTCTACACGTATCTCACTGCGCCCGAAGAGACGAATAGCGAACCTTCTCTTTTTGATCTGAATGAAGGAGGAAATGACTGATGAAAACATTACAGAGACTTCGTCTCATCAACTGGCACTACTTCACGAATACCACGACGGATATCAAGAATATTACGTTTTTGACCGGTCCGAACGGAACGGGAAAATCCACCATCATCGACGCCCTCCAGATTCTGATTCTCGGTACGACGAGATCGGACAACTTCAATAAGGCGGCCAATGAAAAAGGAAGAAGCGGAAGAAATATCCTCTCTTACCTTCGTGGTCAGACGGGTGTGAGGGATGATGGATCCATCATCACGCTCCGAAGCGGCACCTTCACTTCCTATATCGCCATCGAGATCTATGATGATGTCGAAAAAAGAACATTTACTTTAGGCTGCTGCTTTGATGTGGAAGCTTCCTCGGACAAGCCGGACAAGCATTATTTCTATCTCGATTCCCCATTCCCGGAGAATGGCTTCTCCAACAGCGACACCGCCAAGGACAAAGAGAAAGTCCGTCCGATGATGTATAAGGAGCTTTCCGCCTTTGCCAGGGAAAACTACAAGGTGAATCATTTCCGCTTCTTCGAGACCGATGCGGATTACCAGGCCTTCATCAAGGAGGCTTTCGGAAACCTTCCAGATAAATATTTCTCACTTTTCAAGAAGGCAGTTTCCTTCGCTCCGATTTCCAATATCTCCTCCTTCATCACGGAATATATCTGTGATGCGGATCTGAATGTCGATATCTCGCCGATGGAAAAGACCATCACCCAATATCAGCTTCTGGAAGCACAGGCCAAGAATCTCAAGACCAAGGTGGAATGTCTGACGAAGATTTCAGAGACCTTCAAGGAACTTCGCTCCTTTGATCGAAAGATCGACATGCTCAACTATGTCAATGCCCGTGTCTCCTATGAGGAATCGAAAAAGAAAATCGATACGCTCAATGAGAGACTCAAGAAGGACAACGAAAGACTTTCCTTCATCTCGGATGAAATCGGCCGTTTGGATGGTCAATTGGAAGATTTGAATTCCGATTTGAATTCCTATAATGCCAAGAAACTTCAGAGCGACAATTATTCCCTGACAGAAAAACTGTCCATGAAGAAGGATGGCATCCTTCGTGAGATTTCTTCGATCCAGATGCAGGTAAACAATGTTGTCTCGACCATCAGCCAGTACTGCAAGGCTTATGGCGAAGTCTGCAATGAATTTGCCCGCTACTATCAGGACTTTGATGCCAACCGTCTTTCCGACAAGATCAAGGAACCATTTGATGCACTCGTCGAACTGTGCCGAGATGTCTCATCGGAATGCATGAATCTTCTTTCTGGAATCAATGAGAATGAAATTGATTTCGAAAGCGTAAAATTGTTCCGAAACGATATGGAACAGGTCAAGAACCAGTCCATCGCCTTAAAGAGCCTTCTCAATGCGGAATTTTACAACACATCGAGAAAACTGCAGTCCCTCCAGTCGGATTTGGCTGCGGTCAGCCAGGGAAAGAAGCCCTTTGACAAACTTGGCCCTGTTTATCTGACCATCAAGGAAAATTTGGAAAATTCCCTTAAGGCCAGACATTCGGACGCCTATGTGAATATCTATTGCGACCTCGTCGATGTCAATGATATGGAATGGACGATAGCTCTTGAGGCTGTCCTTTATTCCCAGAAATTCAATTTCTTTGTCAACCCAAGCTACTATGAGGAAGCCAACCGTCTTTTGAAGGAATTGGCAGAGACGTATCATTATTATCATGTCTCTTTGGTCGATACGGAAAGACTTCTCCAGAATGACATCCATGCCAATCCGGATTCCATCGCCAAGCTGATCGATACCTCCGACAAGGGCGCAAGAGCCTATACGGACTACCTTTTGGGAAAAATCAAGAAGTGTACGACCTTCGATGAGGCAAGACGATCCGGTTCGGGTCTTCTTTCTGACTGCACTGGATACAGATCCTATGCTACATGGTATCTCAACAAGTCCAATGCCCGCGTCTTCTTTTTGGGAAGACAGGTTTCCAGCAATGCCAAGGCTGTTTCCAGCGCCGACTATCAGAGCGTGAATCAGCAGTATTCGCTTCTTTCGGAAGCTCTGAACAAGCTGGAGAACCTTCTCAATCTCAAGCTCATGTCGGACAATGAATGCCTTGCCTATGAGGAAGACATCAAGAGAAGCAAGGAAATCACTTCCCGCC
The DNA here is from genome assembly GCA_963660905.1 of bacterium. Classification (GTDB taxonomy): domain Bacteria; phylum Bacillota_I; class Bacilli_A; order RFN20; family CAG-288; genus Enterosoma. The sequence goes on from CAVKZJ010000006.1 coordinate 42,052, forward strand.
AGGATCAGATCAATGAGATCGATATGGAGATGAAGAAAATTGCCCATGGCGACTTGACCATGGTCGATGAAAAAATCTATGAGATCCAAAACACCATCCGCGAACTCAATGACAAGAGAAACAGTCTTCTGACGGAACGAGGCCAGATTCTTGCGGACACAAAGAGAATCAACATGGAGGATCTCCCTTCGGCAACGAGCGTCATGAAGGACAATACGACGGCCCTGTCCAAGTTCGATGAGAAGGTGATCAACGAGGAATATGAGCCATTCTTCAACAAACTGCTTGATGAACAGGGACTCACCTTGGCCCAGATCCGCGTCGAGGCCTATCGTGAAAGCATCCAGGCTCAGAACAAGACGAACCGCGATCGCGGCGCCTTGATGAAGCTGAGAAGCGACTATTGCGCACAATATCATCTCAACTATGATGTCCAGAACGAGAAATCCAACGAGGAATTCGATAAGGAACTCGAGAATATCTCCAAGGTCATGCTTCCGGACTATGAGAAGAAGATTGCCAAGGCGCATGAGGATTCCATCCGTGAATTCAAGGATGACTTCATCTACAAGCTGAGAACGGCCATCGAGACGGTCTATTCCCAGATTGACGAACTCAATAAGGCACTCGAGGACTCCCATTTCGGAAGAGATTCCTATCAGTTCAAGGTTTCGCCGAATAAGGACTACATTCAGTATTACAACATGATCATGGATCCGCTTCTTCTGAAGGCTGGAGATGCGGAAAGCCTCTTCATGGAAAAATATAAGACGACCATGAATGATCTTTTCGGCCTCATCTCCTCTTCGACGAGCGCCACTGGCGAACAGCAGGAACAGATCTTAAGAAACATCAAGACGTTCACGACCTATACCACCTACATCATCTTTGACCTTCTTGTCACCAGAGGACAAGAACAGGGTGCGCCGACAATCTCCTTGGGACGCTCTTTCACTTCCCAGTCGGGTGGTGAGACCCAGACGCCTTTCTATGTCTCCATCTTGGCTTCCTTTGCCCAGATGTGCCGTGTAAACAATGCCGCGGATAGCAACACCCTCCGCCTTGTCCTGTTCGATGAGGCTTTCTCGAAGATGGATGCCACCCGTATCATGAAGTCGACTCAGCTGTTGAGACAATTCGGTCTCCAGTGCATCATGTCGACACCGAGTGAGAAACTCCGTGACCTTGTCTCCTGCGTGGATATCATCCTTGTCACCATCCACGAGGACAAGAGAAAGCGCTCCTATATCGATATCTATCAGGAAAAGAAAAAGAGAGAAGGACAGATTGAAGAACCTGTCCAGAAAGAGGAAGAAGGAACCCAGATGCGGATTCCGGACGCTTCAGCAAAATCGATTCAGTGACAAACCGGGCTATGAAGCCTTCTTGCGAAATATTGTTGGAAGGATTTATAGCCTTTTTTTAGCGTGAAAAAGAAATCTTAATTTGTTTTGAAATCGACATATATTCTCAACAACAGTATAACAATCATAAAAAAATGTAAAAAAATGCGAAAAGGGCTAGCATACGTAATGTAGTATATATATAATATATTAGTTAGTAAGCGGTTACATAAGGAGGTACTCTCTATGAAACAAGAAATGGTAGCCATGATTCTCGCCGGTGGCAGAGGAACCCGACTGAAATCATTGACAGCCAAGGTGGCAAAGCCGGCTGTCTTTTTCGGTGGTAAATATCGTATCATCGACTTTCCTTTGAGCAATGTTGCCAACTCGGGCATTCAGTCCGTCGGTGTTGCAACGCAATATGAGTCTACGGATTTGAACAACTATATCGGTTCGGGAAGAAACTGGGGTCTCAACGGCACCAATTCCTTGGCGAGTATCCTTCCACCAAGAGAGACGCCGGATGGCGCAAGCTGGTATTTAGGCACAGCGGATGCCATCTATCAGAATATCGACTGGCTCGATAAGACACATTGCGAATATGTCGTCATCCTTTCGGGCGATCACATCTACAAGATGGATTATTCCGATATGCTGAAATTCCATAAGGCAAATACGGCCGACTGCACGATTGCCTGCATCCAGGTTCCGATGAGTGAAGCGAGCCGCTTTGGCATTGTCGTCGCCAATGACGAAAACCGCATTGTCGAATTCCAGGAAAAACCCAAGCAGCCGAAATCGGATTATGCTTCCATGGGTATCTATATCTTCACCTATGATCTTCTCAGAAAGACATTGGTGGAAGATGCCAAGGATGAAAAATCCGAACATGATTTCGGAAAGAACATTCTTCCGACCCTTCTCCACGCGGACAAGAGACTTTTTGCCTATCCTTTCAAGGGATATTGGAAAGACGTCGGAACGGTGCAGTCCTTATGGGAAGCCAATATGGATTTGCTCAGCCCGAGCTGTGAATTGCAGCTCTTCTCGTCCAAATTCAAAGTCTATTCCGCTGATACGGCCAGCAAACCGCAGTATATCGCCCCTTCGGCCAAGGTGGAGGATTCCATCGTCAACCAGGGAGCCCAGATTTATGGCAAAGTCACCCACAGCGTCATCTGCAATGAGGCAGTCATCGAAAAGGGCGCCAAGGTCAAGAACTGTGTGATTCTTCCCGCTGCTGTCATCAAGAAAGGCGTGAAGGTTGAAAATGCCATCATCGGCGCCAAGACGATCGTCTCTGAAGACGTCCTCGGCAAGGAAGATGATGTCGCATTGGTCAACGACGTCAAGTAAAGGAGAAAAAATTATGGCATACACTGTTGCAGGTCTCATCGATTGTTTCCAGAATCCATCTTTTGGTCCACTGACGCAGCATAGACCCATCGCGTCCACATCCATCCTGGGAAGATTCTCTTTCATGGATTTCCATCTGAGCAACTTCCTCAATTCCGGAATTCTCAATATCGGCATTCTCTGCCAGAATCATATTCGTTCCCTGACCAAGCATGTCGGAAACGGAAGATCCTGGATCACGAATACGAAACGCGGTTCCTTGGTTGTTCTTTATGATGAACCGATGGTTTCCAATCCGCCATACAATACCGATATTGCGGATATCATCGAAAACAAAGTCTTTTTCCGCGAATGTCATCCGGATTATGTCGTCATCTCCATGCCGAACTTCGTTTATGAAGCGGATTTCAAGAAATTGGTTGATGACCATATTGCTTCTGGAGATCGCATTTCCCTCCTCTATACCCATGTCGACAAAGGCTTGAAAAATAATTTCATCGGTGCGAGCAAATTAGGTATTTCCCAGAGAGGAAAAGTCAATCGCATGGAAGCCAATATCGGTGACGAGGATAGCGGAGACATCTCTCTTGGCTGCATGATCTTAGATTATCCGATGCTTGAATCCCTTGTCGAATATGCTAGATCCACCTCTGTTTTCTTCAACCTTGCGGACTGCTTAAAATATCTTGCACCGACTGTCATGATCCGTGCGGTGAAATTCGATGGCTATGTTCGCGATTTCGATTCATTGCCACATTATTTGGAATATTCGCTTGAACTCCTTGACCGCAAGGTCTTCGATTCCCTGTTCATGGATGGATGGCCAATCCATACCAGCACCTATGATACCCCACCGGTCCAGTACCGCGTCGGATCCGCTGTCACGAATTCCTATCTTGCCAACGGAAGCGTCATCGAGGGTGTTGTCACCAACTCGATTCTCGGACGTCATGTGAAGGTCGGAAAAGACTGTAAGATCATCAATTCCATCATCGGAAACGATGTCGTCATCTCCGATGGCACACATATCGAAAATGCCGTCATTGACCGTGATGCTCAGATACTTCACGTTTCTGAGATTGTCGGAACGAAGGATGATCCGATTTATATCGCCAGAGGAGACATTGTATAAATATGAAGATTCTTTTGGTCACACCGGAATCTCTTCCCTACGCAAAAAGCGGAGGCTTGGGAGATTTCATCTATTCCTATGGCAAGGCATTAGCCAAGCTTGGCCAAGATGTCTCTGTCATCATGCCACTTTATCTTCCGATGCGTTCGAAATATCCTGAAATCATGGAAGGGTTCTATGATCAGTTCGATTTCAAGATGAACTGGAGAACCCAGGGCTGTGGTGTCTTCTCTTTGAAGAGAGATGGAATCACGTTCTACTTCTGTGCCATGGATCGCTTTGATCGCGATCAGATGTATGGCTACGGCGATGACAATGAACGCTTTGCCTGTTTTGTCATGGCAGTCAATACTTTCATCACCAGACACAATGACTATGATGTCGTCCATTGCAACGACTGGCAGGCAGCCATTCTGCCTCTGCTTCTCAAATACAATTCGAAATCCATCAAGACTGTTTTGACAATTCATAATCCAGCCTATCAGGGATGGGCAAAAAGAGAAGACCTCTCTTTGTACTTCAATCTTTCCACAGGATATTATGATTCGGGATTCGTCCGCTTGGGCGATTCGTTCAACTTCCTGAAGTCAGGCATCATGGCCGCCGATAAGATCAACACCGTTTCCAAGACCCATGCAAGGGAGCTTATCAGCGACCACAAGGGCTTTGGCGGAATGGGTGCCATCATCGATTGGTGCCGCCACAACGATTTCTCCGGCATCGTCAATGGACTCGATATCGATATCTGGGATCCGAAGACGGACAAGCATCTCGCAAAGAATTATTCCTTGGAGGATGTCGTCGATGGAAAGAAAGCAAACAAGAGAGCCATCTTTGAGAAATTGGGCATGGATCCAGATTTCTCTGGACCGCTATTCTCGGCTATCACACGTCTTTCTGCCCAAAAAGGTGTCGAAAGAATCCTTTCCATCATGCCTCATCTTGAGGAAATGAATGCGAAACTGATTGTCATTGGAACGGGAGAAATGGAAAATCAGTTCCTGGCGAGTGCATTGCAGTATAAGAATGTCTATTTCGTCAAGAGATATGATGAAATCCTGGCTCATCTTCTTTATGCGGCCAGCGATTTCTTCCTCATGCCTTCGTATTTCGAACCATGTGGAACAAGCCAGATGATTTCCATGCGCTATGGCACGCTTCCGATTGTCAGCAACGTCGGCGGACTCAATGATACCGTCTTCGATGAGACGAAAGGTGACATCGCCAACGGCTACACATTCTACAACGATGACTACTTTGGCTGTGTGAATGCTTATTATCGTGCCTGCAAGGCTTATCACGAAAATCGCATCCATAAGATGCAGGAAGTCGGCATGAAAGGCGACTATTCATGGGCGAAATCAGCCAAGGAGTATCTTGCCTTATATGCCTCCATCACATGGAAATAAGCAATTCATTGCTGCATGAAGTAAAAAAATGTTTACTTTATTGTAGTTAGGTCTTATAATAAACCTTGCGTTTTAGCATAGTTTGAAATTGGAGGATAAGACATATGGCAGTTCCAACCAGAAGAAGAGGCCACGCAAAACAGGGAATGGTCAGACAGAATACCGCTTTAAAGGCTGTTAACACTGTGACTTGCCCGAATTGCGGAGCTGTAATCAAGCCTCATCACGTCTGCCCGAGTTGCGGTTATTATAACGGCAAGAAGGTTATGGACGTCAAAGAAAAGGCTGAGTAAGTTTTAGCCTCTATCAACTTTTGATCAAAGAACCCATCTCGTATGGGTTTTTTTGATAACATGACAAAGGAGTCAACAATCATGACATATTTAGAATCCATCACCTATCTGACGGGGAACTTCATCCAAGTCAGCCAGTTTGTCCTTCGGAATGCGTACCGTGTCATCTCCCTGACAGCGGCTAAGAACAAGGAAAACGCCTATCTTTCGGGTGGAATGAGTCAGATTGAAGCGGCGGAGGCGATTGCCAATGCCTATATTCTTCAGAACAAGGGCATGGGACTTGGCTCATTGCTGAAATTTTTCGAAATCCATCCCGGGCTCAGCAAAAAGGATTCGGATGACCTTCGATTTGTCCTCAATAAGCGGGAATATCTGATTTCCTTTTTCTATATCGAGAATTCCAATCGCTTGGCCATGGAAGATGTCGCGGTGTATGAATCGGTCATCCGTGAACTCAAGGAATATATCGAAAAGGCCAATAATCTCAATTTATCCCTTTCCAAGGCCTGCGATAAGCTCTATCAGGCCTTTTAGGGCTCTCTTTCGTTTAAAAACTGTTGGATTTCGTATATAATGTGAAATGATAAAAGAGGTTCGAATATGTCTGATTATGTCCCTGAATTGAATGCCCTGTCCTTGATTCTCCTCGAGAACAAGAATTACCATCAGGCAATCTTTAAAGCGAATATGGAAGAAAAGCTTTCCCAGATAGGAAAAAGAAAGATGCAGGAAAATGTCCAAGGCGTCTTGCGTCATTATTTCCGCCTTTCTTTTGAGTGCCTGGATCTTTTCAATGATTCAAAAGACAGTCAGGAACATATCCTTCTTTTGATTGCTTTATATGAATTAAGATATCATCCATCCAAGAGCAGAGACGAAATTAAAGCGGCTTACTCGGATGCGTTCAAGAAGATGCGTCTTTTGGGTGATTATGAAAAGAATGTCACGACGCTTCTTGCGGCAAGCCAGAAGCCATTTGTCTTCTCTGAGGAAGTTAAGAAGGCACCCTATTTATATAATTCCCTTCTTTTGGAGGCTCCGGAATTTCTGCTGAGGAAGCTCACGCAGGATTTCACGCCCCAGAGAAGCCTGGATGTTCTTTCCAACCTGAAAAGAAAGCCTACCTATTTCTTCGCCCTGTCCAACAAGGGAGTGCAGGAGGAGATTCTCACGAACGAGAAATTCCAGTCGGTCGTTTTGGAAAATCGCAAGATTCTCTTCAAGACGGAATCACCGCTTCCCTTGAAGGATGCGAAGAAACTGAATCTCTATCCGGTGGATTTCCTTCTGATGCTGGCTTTTTCAAGAATTTCCCTTCCTTCCTTGACCCCAAAGGTTCTCTTTACGGGATTCGATGATGGATTTTCCTTCCTCCCGATCGGATTTCAGGTCGAGGAATTCTATCAGGGAGAACTGACGGTCGCTTACGAGCATCCGACTTCCTATCGGGCGGGAGTGGATTGCATCCGTCATTTCCAGCTGAAGAAATCCAAGGCGATCGAATCGAATCTTTCTCTTTTGAAGACCTATGTCCAGATCGAACACTTTGACTTGGTGACTTGCCTTGGAAAAGATACGCGGATTGCTCTTTCAAGAAGAGATCCTTCGATTCTTCCTTCCCTGAAGGAAGATGCCTTCCTGAAATCAGAGAAAAGACAGGCATCCGATCTTCTTGAAAATGCTCTTTTCGTCAAGGAAGGCGGCATTCTCCTTTTCATCAATCATTCCCTTGTCAAGCAGGAAACCTATGATGTCGTCAATCGATTCCTTGAGAAGAGAAAAGACTTCATGCTGATCAAGAAGGAAATCCTCTTCCCAGGTCAGATGGATGCGGACGGCGGATTCTATTGCGTTTTGAGAAGAAAGGAAAAGCAACATGACTAGCATATACTCCTATTCCCTGGAAGATCTGACGAAACTGATGCAGGCGATGAACCAGTCCTCCTATCGAAGCAAGCAGATCTATTCCTGGCTCTATCAGAAAAGAGTGCATTCCTTTGATGAAATGAGCGATGTCAGCAAGGACTTCAGAGAGAAGCTGAAAGCCAATTTTGATTTTTCCTTGCCTAGCCTTTCTCTCAAACAGGAAAGTGCGGACGGGACAATCAAATGCCTCTTCAAGCTTCGTGATGGCGAAGAGGTCGAAGGCGTTTTGATGCACTATGTCTATGGCTATAGCGTGTGTGTCTCCTCGCAGGTCGGCTGCAATATGTCCTGTGCCTTCTGTGCCTCTGGTCTTCTCAAGAAGAAGAGAAACCTCACGCCGGATGAGATGCTCGGACAAGTTCTCTATTTCGATGAACTTCTTAGAAAGAAAGAGGACGGGTCCCGTGTCAGCCACGTGGTTGTGATGGGAACCGGTGAGCCGTTTGACAACTATGACAACGTCTTATCCTTCATCCGCATCATCAATAGCCAGTTCGGTCTCGATATCGGTGCGAGACATATCACTGTCTCCACGTGCGGCGTCGTTCCCGGAATTCTCAAATTCGGCAAGGAAGGACTGCAGATCAATCTTGCCATCTCACTCCACGCACCGAACAATGAAATTCGAAATCGTCTCATGCCCATCAACCAGGCCTATCCCCTCGAAGAACTCATTCCTGCCATTTTGCAGTATTCGAAGGACTCCTCTGGACGAAGAGTCACATTTGAATATATCCTTATCAAGGGCATCAATGATACAATAGAGTGTGCCCGAGAATTGTCGAAGCTGATTGCACCGACTTTTGGGTATGTAAACCTGATTCCCTATAATCCTGTCATGGAAAATGGTTTCGAGCGTTCGACGGATGAGAATGTGGAACTTTTCCACAATTTCCTCCTTCAGAAGCACATCAAGTCGACGATCCGAAAGGAATTCGGCAGTGACATCGATGCGGCATGCGGTCAGTTGAGGGCAAAACACAAAAATGGAAACGAATGAAAAATTAGCGGCACTGAGTGATATCGGTCTTCGCAGAAAAAACAATGAGGATGCGGCCTATGCGGTCAAAAACCAATATGGCACGCTTTTGGTTGTTGCCGATGGCATGGGCGGACATCGGAAAGGGGAAGTCGCTTCCAAAATCGTGGTCGATACCCTCTCCATAAGATTCAATTCCGAACATCATGTCTTCAATGCCCGCCGAGGCAAGAAATTTTATAAGAAACAGATGAAGAAGGCCAACCAGGAAATCTACAGGATGTCTCTTTCCGGTGATGAATATCGCGAGATGGGGACAACCCTCGTGTCCGCTCTCATCGATGAAACGGAAACACGGATTTTCTCCATCGGCGATTCGAGATGCTATCTCCTTGGTCAGGATGGAATCCTCAAGCAAGTCACCCGCGATCAGACCTATGTCCAGTTTCTTTTCGAAAATGGAAAGATCACCAAATCGGAAATGGCAACCCATCCACAGAAAAACCTGCTGATCAATGCCGTTGGCATCAATCCGGATCTGTCGGACTGCGAAGAATTTGTTTTTGGAAACGAGACCTATAAGAGCATACTTCTCTGTTCCGATGGTTTATACAATATGGTCAGCGATGAGCAAATCCAATTGACCATGAACAAAAAGATTCCTGCGATGGACAAGGCGCGCGAACTAATCAAGAAAGCCTTGGACAATGGCGGAAATGACAATATCGCTGTTGCAATCTACGATAACTGAAAGATATGGACGAATTCACTAGAGATAACGAAATCATCGACGATCGATACAAAATCATGGAGACAGCCGGCACAGGTGGCATGGCGATTGTTTATCGTGCCCATGATTTGATTTCCGATCGGGATGTGGCAATCAAGATGATGCGTTCGGAAACGGCCGCCAATCAGATCAATCTTTCCCGATTCGAAAGAGAGGCGAGATCGGCTGCCAGCCTTTCCCATCAGAACATCGTCAAGGTGCTCAATGTCGGCTCCTATCAGGGGCTTCCCTATATCGTCAATGAATATATCGACGGACAGAACCTGAGACAGGTTTTGGATGTCAGAGGAAAATTTTCCTTCATGGAAGCCTGCGATATCATGTATCAGCTCTGTTCGGCGGTTCTCTATGCCCATAATCATGGCGTCATTCACCGCGACATCAAGCCACAGAATATCTTCCTGAATAGCGATGGCATCATCAAATTGGCCGATTTCGGCATCGCCACCTTCCAAAACTCCAGCCATGTCACAAGACAGGATTTGGTGGTCGGAACAATTTTGTATATATCTCCAGAAGTTGCCCAAGGAAATCCAGCGACAATCCGAAGCGATGTCTATTCCATGGGCATCACCTTTTTTGAACTGATTACGGGAACCCTTCCCTTCTATTCGGATAACAACTATACCCTCATGATGATGAAGATCAAGAATGATTTTCCGTCAATCAAGAAATACAATCCCAAGACGCCCGAGTGTATCGAAAACATCATTTACAAGGCTTGCCTGAGAAACCCTAATGATCGCTATGTCTCTGCTGAAATGATGCGTAAGGATATTGAGAAAATCTTGAAGAATCCTTCGATGCTCGAAAAGAAGACAACCTCGCGCTTCTATGATTTCCTCCATCCGCATTCTCCTTCGGCAATCCAGAGAAAAGAAGAGAAGAAGCAGAGAAAAGAATTGATTCGGGCGACGAAGCAATCCAGGAAGGACCGTGACAAAAGTGGCCGATAATATCTTTCGAGTGCTCAATTCCACATCGTTGGGATATCAGCTCTATTCGATGGGCGACCATTCGATCTCGGTTCATCCCAATCGAAAGAAAATCACTTACCACGGAGACAAGATTGTCATCGGCGATTTTGTGAAAATCGATGATCAGGGCATGATTCGGGAGATTCTTCCCAGAGAAAATTATCTAGAGCGTCCTCGTCTTTCCAACTGTGATCTCGCCTTCGTCCTCGTGTCCCTGAAGGAACCGGATTTTTCTTCCTACCTTTTGGATAAATTCCTTTCTTTCCTTCATTATCATCATATCCAAGCCGGCATCATTCTGACGAAAGCCGACCTTTTATCGAAAAAGGAAATGAAGGAGATGAAGAAGAGAATCGAATTCTATGAGTCTCTTTCCTATGACGTCTTTTTCATCAACGCCCATGATGAGAAGGCGTATGATTTTCCTCTCCTCAAAGAGAAGATAAAAGGGAAAAGCATCGCCTTTGTCGGACAGACGGGTGTCGGGAAATCCTCTCTCATCAATCGTCTCTGTCCGGACTTCCAAAGAAAAGTGGATGCCTTGTATGTCACAAGCGGAAGAGGAAGACACACGACAAAGGAAATCATCCTTCTTCCTTTTGAGGATGGGTTCCTCTTTGATACGCCAGGGTTCTCCGAACTCGAATTGAGGGATGTCAAGAGTCTTGATTTTGCCCATTGCTTTCCGGGGTATGGGAAATACCTCAATTCCTGTTTCTTCAAGGACTGTCTCCATCTCCCTTCCTCGAAAGGCTGTGAAGTCATCAAGGCGATTGAGGAAGGCAAGCTTTCTGAGGATTCGTATGAAAATTACCTCCGCATCATGGAGGAAGTAAAGGTAAACGATTTATGGAAAAAGAAACTTTAGTGCGTCCGTCTTTATTGAGTGCCGACTTTTGCCATCTTGGCGGAGATATCGAAGAATGTCTTTCTTTTGGGATTACACATATCCACTATGATGTCATGGATGGAAGCTTTGTGGATGATGTCTCCTTTGGTGAGCCGATCTTCAAGAAGATTCAGGATTCCTATGGAAGCCTTCTGACGTTCGATGTTCATTTGATGACACTCAATCCGATTCGACAGATGATTCAGTTTGCCCGTCTCGGCACAAAGGAAATATGTTTTCATTTCGAGACGCTGACCTTGGGAGACATTCCAAAGATCAAACAGGTGAGAGAAATGTATCCTTCGCTGAAGATCGGCTTGGCTTTTTCTCCGGAGACGAAGGTCGACGAGATCAAGGCGCTGCTGAGCTTCTTTGATTATGTTCTGGTGATGTCGGTCGTCCCTGGAAAAGGGGGACAGAAATTCATCCCGGGAAGTGAAAAGAAAATCGCCTTGCTTGATGAATATCGAAAGAACTTCTCCTTGTCCTACCAGATCGGCGTGGATGGTGGCATCAACGAGACCACCGGCCCTCTCTGTGTGGATGCGGGTGTCGATTTCTTGGTGGCGGGTTCCTATTATTTCCGCTCGAGCGAGAAGAAAATCGCCCTGAAAGCACTTCACAGCCAAAAGACAATACGTTAAAATGATGGTATGAATCTAAATATTGCCGCAGGACTTCTTATCACCGGGTTTGGTTTCTTTCTTGCCTATATGGCTCTTCTGATTTATCAGAATCAGCTTTTGGATTCCCTGAATCGAAATCACTTCCGGAATTCATTCCCCTATAATTACTATATGGACGCGCCTATGAAGATCCGCGTTCTTCTTTATTCCTTCTTGGTGATTTCATCCCTGACGAGCATGACCGGCATGAGTTTCTTCTTCATCTCCTTCTCGACGGGATTCAGTTATATCCTTTCCGTCCTGATGCCTCTTTCTCTTCTATCCCTGAGCGTCGGCAATCTTCTTTCCTTGGAACGATATAAGCTTCATATCGTTTCCTCCGCTATCGGTTTCTTTTTATTCCCGCTGACCTGTCTTCTCTTCTCGTTCTCGACATTGGTTCCGGGGGCACTTCTTTACCCGGAGAGGACAATACCCTTCATTCAGGTTCTTCTTGGCGTGATTGGCGGCATCCTTCTTGTAATTCTGATCAATCCAAAGCTGATGGATTGGTATAAGATGGAAAAAGCGGAAGAGAATGGGAAAACCTATTATGTGAAGCCGAAGGTCAATGCGTTCGCACTCTATGAATGGATTTATCTCATCGCGATGCAGGCAGTCTCCTTCCTCTTCTTCTTGACAGCGATTCTCGCAACTCGTTAGTCTATAAAATTACGATTCCCTGATTCGAGTCTTTTGATAGGCTTGATTAGGGAATCGTTTTTGCATTCTGAAAAAGAAATACAAAAAAACGAACCACAAAGGTTCGTCGTTTTGTCGTACATTATCCGAGAAGAATTGCCCATCCCCCTCGATCTATGGAAGATTACTTGGCTTCTTCGACAGCTGGAGCAGCTTCAACCGTCTTGGCAGCAGCTTTGGCGTTCTTTCTTAAAGTACGTAAGCCAGCGGCAGAGACTCTGATTCTCTGTTTCTTGCCATCGACAACGATGGTTGTTGTCTGAAGGTTGACGTTCCAACGTCTGCAGGTATGTCTCATGGAATGAGAAACATTCTTGCCAGACATCGGCTTCTTTCCAGTGATAGGGCATGTTCTAGACATATTTAGTATCCTCCCAATAAAAGCACCATAAAAAATTTCTTAAAAAACGTGCTTATTGACTATATCATGTTTCCACTTTTTTATCAAGAAAAATTTGACAAAGTGACTTTTGACGATTTCCTATCAAGGAAAAGATATAATAAAGTGGAATGGGAGGATGATTTATGGAATACAGAAATCCGATTCTTCAGGAAGACTTCTCAGACCCTGATGTGATCAAAGTCGGCGATGATTTTTTCCTTGTCGCTTCTTCTTTCAACTATATGCCGGGCATTCCCGTGCTGCAGTCAAAGGATATGGTTCATTTCCGACTGATCAACTACGTCTATGATTCTTTGGATGAAAGATATGACAAAGTCATTCATGGAGGAGGAGGCTGGGCTCCTTCCCTAAGGTATCACAACGAAACTTTTTATTGCCTGATTCCGATGCCGGATGATGGCATCTATGAAAGCCATACGAAGGATATCCATGGAAAGTGGTCCAAGCCTCGTCTTGTCATTCCTCAAAAGGGCTTGGAAGACCCCTGTCCGATTTGGATCGATCAGAAATGCTATGTCGCTGTCGCCTTTGCCAAAAGCCGCATGGGGTTCAATTCAAAAATTGGTCTTTATGAAATGAAGGAGGATTTGAGCGAATGCCTTTCGAAAACATATGAAATCATCTATGACGGACAAAATCAGAATCCTCTGATCGAAGGACCGAAATTCAACCAGAGGAATGGATATATCTATATCATGGCACCGGCTGGGTCGGTCACGAGCGGATGGCAGGTGGCATTGCGAAGCAAGAACATTCATGGACCTTATGAATCCAAGATTGTTCTGATGCAGAAGGATTCTATAGTCAATGGTCCTCATCAAGGAGCCTTGGTCGAATATGGAAAGGACAAGTGGGCGTTCTATCATTTCCAGGATATGGGCCCTTATGGAAGAGTCCTTCATCTCGAACCGGTTTTATGGCATGATGATTGGCCTCTTTGCGGAGAAGTGAATAATCCTCTTCTTCCAGGTCAGCCCGTTTCATCTCATGAGATGTTTCTCCAAGAGAGAAAAGATTATTTCATCGACCATGACTGCTCCTTTGAAAATGAAATCAATCCATGCTTCCAGACACCGGCCAACAAGAAAGCGGATTGGTCGACTCTGACGGATCATGGGATGATTCTTCATTGCGTCAATTCGATCAAGGAACTGCACCTTCAAGAGAATACCTATTCTGAGAAGATTCCTTATCTGAACTTTGATGTCCGGGTTGAATTTGAACTGAATCTAGAAAAAGACCTTGATGAAGCCGGACTTTTCATGATGGGAGAGGAATATTCCTATCTTTGCATTGTCCGTCGAAACGGATGCAATTATCTTGAGGAACGGAATGGTGGATTTTCTCATGTCGAAAAAACGATTCTCTCTGTTCTGATCAAACAAAAGAGAGTCGTTCTTCATCTTGAAGGGAGAAAAGAGAATCAGCACGATCTCTACTATCGCTTCGGCTATGGGAAGAAAAAATCAAAGACGATTCACCAGGCGATAAAGGGAAGATGGGTCTCTTCTCGAATCGGATTCTATGCCAGAGGAAATGCAGGTGGATCTGTTCGTATTCTCTCTTTTCAGATAAAAGAAAAATAATGTGTGCACACTTTTTGCACAAAATGGGATATTTCTCCTAATGAATACGCATTCACGCTTCAAACTCTCATTATTTTGCTCATTTTGCATATAAAAGTGTTGTATACCAATGCACATTTTGATTATAATCTTGTCAGTGAAAATAGGAGATATTGCACAATGGATGAACAATTAGAACTGCAAACCAGTGAAGTATTCAACAGATTATTAGAGAAGGTCAGAAAAGCCCAGCAGGCTTATTCCACCTATACCCAGGAACAGGTCGATAAAATTTTCCAGGCTGCTGCCATCGCCGCCAACAAAGCCCGTATTCCCCTTGCGAAGGAAGCGGTCGAAGAGACTGGCATGGGTGTCTTGGAAGACAAGGTCATGAAGAACCATTTTGCCGCCGAATATATTTATAATGCCTATCGCTATTCGAAAACCTGCGATGTTCTCGAATCGGATGAAGACAACGGATATCAGACTCTGGCTGAGCCTTTGGGTGTCTTGGGCGGCATTGTCCCGACGACCAATCCGACAGCGACCGTCATCTTCAAATCCCTTCTTGCCTTGAAGACAAGAAACGGAATCATCTTTTCACCTCATCCAAGAGCAACGAAATGCACGATCCATGCTGCGCAGATCATTCTGGATGCGGCAGTCAAGGCCGGTGCTCCGGAAGGCATCATCGGATGGATTGAAAAGCCATCCATCGAAGCTTCTGGTTTGCTGATGAAGTCTTGCGACTGCATTTTGGCAACCGGTGGTCCGGGCATGGTCACTGCGGCCTATTCCTCTGGCAAGCCGGCAATCGGTGTCGGACCTGGCAATGCCCCGACCATCATCGATGATTCTGCTGATGTCAAGATGGCTGTTTCCTCGGTTATTCATTCCAAGACCTTCGATAACGGTATGATCTGTGCTTCGGAAAACTCGGTCATCGCCTTAAAGGGCATCTATGATGCGGTCAAGGAAGAATTTGCCTATCGTGGCTGCTATTTCCTGAACAAGGAAGAACTCGAAAAGGTCAGAAAGACCATCATCATCCATGGTGCCATCAATGCCAAGATTGTCGGACAGAGTGCCTATAAGGTTGCTAGCATGGCTGGATTCGAAGTTCCTGAAACGACCAAGATTTTGATCGGCGAAGTCGAGAAAGTCGACCTGAGCGAAGAATTTGCCCACGAGAAGCTTTGCCCGGTTCTTGCCATGTACAAGGCAGAGGATTTCGATGATGCCTTAAGCAAGGCCAAGGTTCTTCTCAAGGCCGGCTGGGGACATACTGCCGATCTTTATTGCGATGTCTTGAATCACCATGATCTCATCGATCGCTTCAAGAATGAAATGCAGGCCTGCCGTCTTTTGGTCAACACTCCGTCCTCTTTGGGTGGCATCGGCGATATCTATAACTTCAGAATTAAGCCGTCTCTGACTTTAGGATGCGGTTCCTGGGGAGGAAACTCTGTTTCCGGACAGGTTGGCATTGAAAATCTTTTGAACGTAAAAACATTGGCAATAAGGAGAGAAAATATGCTTTGGTTCAGAACTCCGAGCAAGATCTTCTTCAAGCCTGGATGCTTGAACAAGGCTTTGGAAGAATTGAAATACGTCTATGACAAGAAGAGAGTCTTGATCGTCACCGATAAGTTCTTATTCACTTCGGGAATGGCAAACAAGGTTGTCGCTCCGCTTCAAAGATTGGGAATTCAGACGGAAATCTATTCCAATGTCGCCCCAGATCCGACCCTTGCCTGCACAGAGGAAATCGTTTCTGTCTGCAAATTCTTCATGCCGGACGTCATCATCGCCCTCGGTGGCGGTTCCCCGATGGATGCAGCAAAGATTGCCTGGGTCATGTATGAACATCCTGAAGTCAGCTTCGAAGATATGGCCATGGACTTCATGGATATCAGAAAGAGAGTCATCTCCTTCCCGAAGCTTGGAGAAAAGGCGATGCTCGTCTGCGTTCCGACGACAGCCGGTACAGGTTCGGAAGTCACGCCTTTCGCCATCATCACCGATCAGAAAGATGGAACGAAGTATCCAATCACCGACTATGAATTGATGCCGAATATGGCAATTATCGATTCCGATCTGATGCTCAATATTCCAAAGGGATTAACCAAGGCTTCGGGTATCGATGCCTTGACTCACTGCATGGAAGCTTATGCTTCGATGTATGCGACACCATTCAGCGATGCCATGGCCAAAGAAGGCATTCTTGAGATTTTCAACTATCTTCCGAGAGCCTATCACAATGGAGCCACCGATCCGGAAGCCAGAGAGCATATGGCACATGCTGCCACCATCGCCGGTATCGCCTTTGCAAATGCTTTCTTGGGAATCGACCATTCCATGGGACATAAGCTTGGTGCATATCATCATCTTCCACATGGTATCTGCGTCTCTTTGATGTTGGATGAAGTCATGAAATTCAACGCTGGTGAACAGCCGACCAAGATGGGAACCTTCCCACAGTATAAATATCCACATACCCTGAGAAGATACTGTGAGATTGCAGAGATGCTCGGCATCACTGGAAAGACGGACGAAATCAAGTTCAAGAAGCTCATCGAAAAGATCGATGAACTCAAGAAAGACATCGAACTTCCTTTGACAATCAAGGAAGCAGGCGTTGATGAAGCCAAGTTCCTTGAGAACCTCGATGAAATGAGTGAGGCTGCTTTCAATGACCAGTGCACAGGTGCCAATCCTCGCTATCCTTTGATTTCTGAATTGAAAGAAATCTATCTCAAAGCTTTTTACGGCGAAGAGGTGTATAATAAGAATAAGAAAGCACTTACAAAGGAGAACTGATCCATGTCTACTAGAGAATTAGGCGAATTGGTTGTCGAACACAATCATAAAAAGATTTTTGTCAAAGATGGCGTCATCACAAAGGTTTTCGACCATAAATTCTATGATGGTTCCTTTGCGATGAAGGAAGCAATGTATCAGCAATATGCCTACGAGAGCAAGATTTCCGTTCCGGAAGTCTATGAAGTCTTCCGTGTCGGCGATGACTGGGCCTTCTCATCCCAGGAAATCAAGGGTAAGACCCTTGCCCAGATGATGAAGGAAGATCCGGAAAACAAGAAGAAATATATCGTCGAATTGGTGAAAATCCATATTCAGCTTCTTTCCCGCCTTTCCTCCAACCTGATGCTCCCGAAGCTTAAGGACAAACTCAATGCCTACATCTCGGATTCTGGATTGTCTTCCTCGACCAGATATGATCTCCATGTCAAGCTTGAGAAGATGCCAAATCACTATAAGTTCTGCCATGGCGATTTCTACCCACAGAACATCATCTTTGATGAAGAAGGAAAATATTACATCCTTGATTGGGCCCATGTCACCAGAGGCAATGCCTCTGCCGATGCGGCCATGACGTATCTTCTTTTCCTCTTGGATGGAGATGAGAAATCCGCCAATACGTATCTCAAGGAATTCTGCAAGAAGACCTATACGAATGCCAACTACGTCCAACAGTGGATCTCTGTCTGCTCGGCCGCAAGACTCAAAGCGGTACAGGATGAAGCCCAGAAGAAACTTCTTTTGGACAACATTGACGTCGTCGAATATTGATATCCCCCTTTTCCATAAAAAAAGCAGTCCATCTGGGCTGCTTTTTTGGAGTATGTTTTTTTGCTTAAATTAGAAATTGCTTCCATTCCATCCCCAGGATGGTGTCTCTTCATATTCCACATAGATGCGATCTGGTTTGATCTTCAGAATGGTCGAGACTTCCTTTGTCAATGCTTCCGTCAATGAATCGTAGGAGATTTTTCCTCCCTCGTGATAGACCTTGATTTCCAAAATGGCGCAGGCTTCGTCATTTCCCTGGAAATAGAGTTTTCTTTCATCTTCGATTTCGACCATGAGCCAGGCTTCGCTCTTTCCAGGAAGAAGGGCGATTTTCTTTCCGAAGACATCTTTTAGGATGGTTTCCTCTTCCTTGCTGATGGTTTTGTTTGTCTTCAATTGGATATAGGGCATGTTTGGCCTCCTTTTTGATAAAAATATCATACTTCGTGGAAGAAGAAAAAACGAGAAAAAGAGAATGGGAGAAATATTACGAACCTGTTCTGTCTTTTTTTGTTTCTTATTTTTGCGATTTTCTTTGTGCTCTTAGAACAAAGTTTGACAAATATAATATAGGTATATAGTAGAATGGTGCTAGAAAAGTTTGCAAATGGCCTGTTTTGTGCTGTGAGTACAAAATACGATGTAAGGGCTTCAAACTTGTATACAAGAAGTCTATAATTTGTGCAAGGGCAATGCCCGGAAAAAGGAGAAAGAATATGGATACAAATGCATTCCGTCTAGATGGAAAGGTCGCTTTGGTCACAGGTGCTAGCTATGGCATCGGTTTTGCCATTGCTTCCGCCTACGCTCAAATGGGCGCCAAGATTGTCTTCAATGATCGCAATGAAGAAAAACTTCAGGCTGGTATCAAGTCCTACAAAGAAATTGGCATTGATGCCAAAGGCTATATCTGTGATGTCACCAAGGAAGACCAGGTCAAGGACATGGTCGAAGACATCATCAAGGAATTCGGCCATCTTGATATCTTGGTCAACAATGCCGGCATCATCAAACGTATCCCGATGACGGATATGTCGACGGAAGATTTCAGAGGCGTTGTCGATGTCGACTTGGTTGCACCATTCATCGTCTCCAAGGCTGTCATTCCTTATATGATCAAGGAAGGCCATGGAAAAATCATCAATATCTGCTCCATGATGTCTGAACTTGGAAGAGAGACTGTCTCTGCCTATGCTGCTGCCAAGGGCGGCTTGAAGATGCTCACTAGAAACATCTGCTCCGAATATGGTGAAGCCAATATTCAGTGCAACGGCATCGGTCCTGGCTATATCGCCACTCCACAGACTGCTCCTTTGAGAGAAAAACAGCCGGATGGCTCTATGCATCCATTTGATGCCTTCATCCGTGCAAAGACACCAGCTGCAAGATGGGGAACCCCAGAGGATCTTCAGGGACCGGCAGTCTTCTTGGCATCCGATGCTTCCAACTTCGTCAATGGACATATCCTTTATGTCGATGGCGGTATCTTGGCCTATATCGGCAAACAGCCTAAGTAATCTGAATTGTTTTTGAAATTCTCTTGCCTAGACAAGGGAGAAAGGATTCTTCAATATGAGAAATAACAAAAAAACATTATCCATGTTTCTTCTTGCCATCAGCACGCTTTCGATGACGGGCTGCGCAAAGGAAATGAAAGTCGATGCCTATGGTATAAATACTGGATGGAGAAACCAATACTATGGTGATTCTGTTTTCATGACTAGTTCTGTCGTGAAGAGCGGAAAGTTCGTTTCCGCCTCTCTTGAAGAGACTTATACTCCCAATGTCTGGGCAAGAATCGACTCTTCCGATTTTTCCAAGGTCGGTGATGATTATCTGACTGTGGAAGGCGTCAAGCTCGAATCAGGAGGGGATGGCACGTTGTATTTTGCCAAATATATCGAAATCAACGGAACTGTCTGGACAGGAACTGTCCGTAAGGAGAGTAATACCTATTACAGCCACCATGAATATATTCAGTATTCCGCTTCGTCGAATGACGAATCTGCCGACAATGATCTTTTGAGATATCTTTCCGTCAAGGATGCCTCGACATATAAGTTGGGCGATAATGTGAAAGCCTACTATAATGCGGTCATTGATGGAAACATCAAGATTTTGAAAAAGACCGAAGATGATACCTACGAGGATTCCACAATCACACCGTATTTTCCCAATGGAAAGAAACTGAAAAGCGAGAATATCGAGGTTTGGAAGACTTCTGCCAAAGCCCTTTGTGATTACTTCGTTGGAAAAGGATTGAATTACAAGGAAAAGATTGAAGACCCAGCCTTCGATACGCATTACACTCTGAAATTGGATGACGGAACATGGTATTACAATCCAGAGCTCTGCAATGTCAATAATGAAAGGCAGAAGGAAGTGAATGCCGCAGAAGATAAGGGGTGGGAAGAAATCAAAGGATGCACGAAAGACGGCATCAATTCCGTCGAAATGGATCTTTATTTCTATACCTTCAACCAAGCCTTTGCCTCTGTTGAATACGATTCTCTTTCATAAAGAAGATGGAATACAGACTTCTTTATCCGGGATATAAAAAGAAAGCTGTCACTTTCTCATATGATGATGGCGTTATCCAGGATGCGAAACTCATCGAAATTCTCAATCGTTATTCCCTCAAAGGGACGTTCAATCTAAATTATGGACAATCTGGGGAAGGGAAAATCCGTTTAGACAAAGATGGAAAAGAAATTGACTGCTCTCATCTTCTTCTTGACAAGAATGTCTCTCTCTATCAGGGACATGAGATTGCAAATCATACCTATCATCACCCTCATCTTGAGACTATTGATGAAAGTGTGCAGTTTGATGAATACAAGGCCAACAAGAAATCCTTGGAAAGAATCTTCCAAAAGTCTGTTCTTGGGGCTGCCTATCCATATGGAACATACAATATGGATAGCATCAAGGTCCAAAAAGAACTCGGCATCGAATATGACAGAACCACACGTTCGACGTATTCCTTTGCTCTTCCATATGATTGGCTCTTATGGAATCCCACAATTCATCATCGAGATCCAAAAATGATGGAGATTCTAGAGAAATTCTTTGTGGCAGAGGATGAATTGGCCTTGCTCTATATATGGGGACATGCCTATGAGTTTGCCATCGATCATAATTTTGAACTGATAGAAGACATCGGAAAGAAATTATCCATGCATGCTGATATTGCCTATATGACAAATCATGAAGTCTATGCTTATGTTCATGCCGCCTGCATGGTCTATTATCGAAATGAGAAGTTTGTGAATCCAAGTGAAGAAGATGTCTATTTGATAGTCGAGGGAACAAAGATTCTTGTTCCCGCCAAAGGGGAGGTAGCCTATGATTGATGATACGAAGACGGTCATCGGATTGGGTGAATTCCTGATTCGATTCACTGCGGAACGAGGAACCTTGATTCGTGAAGCGAGAAACTATGTTGCCAACTATGGTGGCAGCGAAGCGAATGTCATCATTTCCCTGTGTCATTTGGGACACAAGGGAAGATACATCACCCGAGTCAGCAATGATGAATTAGGTTTAGGGGCCATCGATTATCTGAAAACCCAGGGAGTGGATACTTCCTTTATTCAGATGCGAGGTGAGCATCCTTTGGGAACAAGCATCGTTGAGGAAGGTGAAGGATGCAGACCGAGTGTTGTCATTTATAATCGAAAATGGTCCTCTGCGGCCCAAATGAAGCCAGAGGATTTCGATATTGAGGCGTTCTTGCAGGATGGAAATATTTTCCATGTCTCAGGAATCACCTTATCCATTTCCGAAAAAGCCAGAAACACGGCAATCGCTGCCATGAAGAAGGCCAAGGAAATGGGAATGAAAGTCTCTTTCGACTTCAACTACCGAAAGAAGTTGATGCCCTTGGATGATGCAAAGAAAGTCTATCCCTGCATTGCGAAATATGCCGATATCGTTTCGGCATCCCCATGGGATATAAAAGAACTTCTTGGCTTCCACCCCGATGAGGAAGACCAGGACAAATTGTTCGAAGACGCCTGTAAGGAATTCGGCTTCGAATATATCTTCACGAGAAAGAGAACGATTATCTCCTCCCGTGTGCAGAAACTGCAGGCCTTTGCCTATACCAAGGATAAGAAAGTCATCGGAAAAGAATATCAATTCGAAATCTTTGATCGCATCGGTGCAGGTGATGCCTTTGTGGCTGGATATCTGCATGGCTTGCTTAAGGATGAAGATGATTTGGCCCAAGCCATGAAATATGGCATGGCCAATTGTGTTCTCGAACAGACGATCTTGGGCGACTGCTCGAGATTCTCTGAGAAAGATTTGGATCGTTTCTTGGAAACATCCGGACTTCAGGAGGTGGATCGATGAATTTGATTTTTCTAGGCGATTCTCTGATGCAGCCAAACGGGATGGATACCTATCCTCAAAAAGGCTGGCCCCAGATGCTTGATCCCTATCTGGTAGATCCAGAGAAAACGAAAATTCTAGACTTTGCCCTCAATGGAAGAAGCACGAAATCCTTCCTTGATGAGGGGAGATTCAAGGAAGCTCTCGACGCTGCCAAAGAAGGGGATGTCTGCTTTATCTCCTTTGGACACAACGATGAAAAAATCGAAGATCCAAAAAGATATACCACTCCTTATGGAACCTATATGGAAAATCTCACCTACATGGAAAGCGAGATGAAGAAGAAAGGCGTTCGCTCTATCTTCTTAACAAGCGTCACGAGACTGAAATATGATGAGAATGGTCTCCTGCTTCATACACATAAGGAATATCCAAGTGCGATGAAGGAATTGGCTGAGAAACTCCATGATCCGCTTATTGACTTGGAAAATCTAACTTATGATGATCTGAAAAAGCATACCAAAGAAGAAAATTCGAAATATTACATGATTCTGAAACCGGGCGAATTTGAAACGTGTCCGGAAGGAAAAACAGATACGACTCACATGCGTGTCGAAGGAGCAAAATGGATTTGCTCGCTTGTCGTTCCGGAAATGAAAAAGATTCCGTTTGTCGCTTCTTGTTTCAAATAAAAGGAGGCCTATAGAAAATGCCACTTGAATTAAAGAATATTTACAAGGTTTATCCAAATGGATACCAAGCCATTACGAATTTCAACCTCAAAATCGAAGATCAGGAGTTTATTGTTCTTGTCGGCCCGAGCGGCTGCGGCAAGTCGACAACGCTCAGAATGATTGCCGGTCTTGAGGATATCACGCATGGTGATTTCCTCATCGATGGAAAGAAGGTCAACAATCTTCCACCGAAGGATCGAGGCATTGCCATGGTTTTCCAGAGCTATGCTCTTTATCCAACATTGACTGTCTATGAAAATATGGCCTTCGCTTTGGATTTGGCCGGATTTGACGAAGATGTCATTCGCAAGAGAGTTGAAAGCACAGCCAAGATTTTAGGCCTTGAACCCTATCTGGAAAGACTTCCAAGAGCCCTCTCCGGTGGCCAGAGACAAAGAGTTGCCTTGGGAAGAGCCATTATCCGCAACGCCAAGATCTTCCTTATGGATGAGCCTTTGAGTAACCTTGATGCCAGACAGAGAGTCTCCATGCGTTCGGAATTGGCAAGAATCCATCGTGATGCCGGTGCAACCACCATCTACGTCACACACGATCAGATCGAGGCTATGACCATGGCTTCGAGAATCGTCTGTATGGATGTCGGTGTCATCAAACAGGTCGGTACTCCAGAAGAACTTTACTTCCACCCGAAGAACCTCTTCGTTGCTGGATTCATTGGAGATCCGCCGATGAACTTCATCAAGGGAAAAGTCAAAGACGGCGTCTTTAAGTCTCTTGATGGATATTATGATTTTGATCTTTCTTCCTATCCTGCGAAAGCCTGTGCTCTCCTTGAAGGAAAGAATATCACACTTGGCTATCGTCCAGAAAATGCAGTCATGGAAGATGAAGTTGCTGACACAAATGACTATCTGAAGATGAACGGCATCATCGAAGTCTATGAAATGCTTGGTGATTTGCAGAACGTCTATCTCAACGTCGGTTCTGAAAAAGCCATCATCAAGGCTAAGCCGGAAGTCGAAATCAACATCGGCTCTGATATGGTCTACTACATCAAGAAATCGGATTTCCGTTTCTTCGATTCCGATACTGAAGATGCCATCGAATTCGAAGAAGAGACAACGGAAACTGTTCCTGAAAAGGGAGAAGAAGCAAAAGAAACAGCTCCGGAAGCCTCTCTTGAACAGCCAAAAGAAGCTCCTGCTGAAGGAACCCTTGAGTCGAAATGAACAAATCCACGCTTACCATCAGTGACAAAGAACTGAAGCGAAGAGATTTTATTCTTCATGGTAATTTGTGGAAGGTTGTCTTTGTTATCGCGTTACCATTATTCTTCTATTCTTTGTTCAACTATGCCTATTCCATCATCGATACGATCATGTGTTCAGGCATTTCGAAAAGTGCTTTGAATGCGGTTGGGGCGTTAAACCAAGTCAACAATATGATATCTGCCATCGGGGGCGGTTTGGGCGCCGGTGGTTCTATTCTGATTGCCCGTGAAATCGGGAAAGGCGATTATAAGAAGGCAAAGAAACTCTCCTCGACTGTTTTCTTCTATGTTTTCATTATCGCGGCATTGACGATTGCGATTGTCCTGCCTTTGACAGGACCTCTTCTTCGATTGATGAATATCGCCGAGGAATCCATCGCCATCGGGTCGACTTACTTCATGATTTCGGTCTGCTCGAGTGCAGTCGTGATGATCAACACGGTCTACATGGGAGTCGAAAAAGCCCATGGCTCGACCTTACCAATCACCTTGCTGAATGTCGGTGTTGTCATCGTGAAGGTTCTTCTGAACGTTATCTTCATCTATGCCCTTCAGCTGAAGGAAATGATGTATGTCTCCTTGGCGACACTGATTGCCAATGGATGTCTGACACTCTTTATTCTTGTGCGTCTTTTCTTCACGAACTATCTCTTCCGCTTTGATTTCAAGGAAGTTTCGTTCAACTTCAAGATGCTCAAGAAGGTTACGATCATCTCTTTCCCAATCTTCCTTGGAAAATTCATCTTCTCTTTGGGAAAGGTGGTCATCAACGGCTTAGCCAATGAATTTGGTTCGGATGTCGTCGGTGCCTTAGGTGTCTCCAACAACATGGGAGGATCGGTCACCAATCCGCTTTCTTCCATCGAAGATTCGTCTTCGAGCATCATCTCGCAGAACGTGGGTGCCAATCAGGTGGATCGAGCCATCAAGACATTCTTTGTCGGTTTGGTCTATTCTCTCTCGATTGCCGTCATCGGCGTGGCCATTGTGACGATTTTCGATAAGCCGATCACGATGTTCTTTGCGAGAAGCGCAGACGATGTCGAAACGTATGCCAATCATATTTCACAGGTGTTCTTTTATGAAAAGATGGGTATCATCACTTTGGCCATCAACTCATCGGTCTTAGGCCTTCTTTATGGCTTGGGAAAGACAAAGGTTGCCTCGGTGATGAATATAGCAAGAGTCTTTGCTTTCCGTATCCCTTCCTTTGCCATCTGCAATGCCTTAGTGAAAGCGGGTGTTCAGTTCCCAGGCGTCGGAAATGAAAACCCGGGATTCATGGTTGCCGGCATCTCTATGGGTGTCAGCAACATCAGCATCGGCCTTGTTGCCATTGTTGTGGCGATTGTCGAGATTCATTTGATTTTGAAAAAGAAGAAAATCCAGGAGGAAAGTATGACACTGAACGAAGAAGAACTGAAGAAAGTTGACGACTTTATCCACTCTTTCCTGACAGAGTACAAGCCTTATAAGAACGGCACATGGTGCTATGAGGACGGTGTTGTCCTCAATGGTGCCTGGCAGATGTATAAGGCCAAGAAGGACTCGTTCTATCTTGATTTCTGTGTGAATTATTTTGATGCACACATTCAGGAAGATGGTTCCTTGAAGGGATTCAATGTGAAGAACTGCAATTTGGATGATTTGGAAGCAGGCTATGCTCTCTATCATGTCAACAAGGTTCATCATGAAGAAAAATACGATAAGGCGATTGCTCTTCTCCAGTCTCAGTTTGCTGTTCAGAAGAGATTAGAGAATGGTGCCTTCATCCACAAGGAACGCTATCCTGCCCAGTTATGGCTTGATGGTCTTTATATGGCCAACCCATTCTATGCTCTTTATGCCACGGATGAACATTCTATCAAGATGATGGATGATCTGAAGAATCAATTCGAAAATGTCGAAAAATACAATGTCAATCCGGCAGACGGCTTCTATTATCATTGCTATGATGAAAATAAGGTCATGCAGTGGGCCGACAAGGAAACGGGAAGAAGCCCGAATGTCTGGCTTAGAAGCGTCGGATGGCTTGCCATGGCGGATTGCGATGTCTACCAGATTGTCTCGGATTCCGTCATCGGAAAGATTCATGCTCCTTTCTATAAGAAGCAATTGAAGAATGTCCTTGTTTCCTTGAAGGATTATGAGGATGAAAAGACGAATATGTATTATGACCTTCCGGTTCTGAAGAGCCTGAAAGGAAATTATCTTGAATCCTCTGGTTCTCTCATGTTCGCCTATGGCTATCTGAAAGGATCTCGCCTTGGCATGCTTCCTTATGAGGAAAGAGAACATGGATGCAAAATCTTCGAAGGAGTTGTCCGCAACTATCTGAAGGACAATCATCTCGAAAACATCTGCAAAGTCTCCGGATTGGACAATGAAAGAAGAAACGGAACGGTGGAATATTATCTCTCTGAACCGATTGTCGCTGATGACAGCAAGGGTGTAGGCCCTTTCATGATGGCTTACAGCGAATATCTTGCTCTGCCGAAATTATAGATGATATGATATTTTAGTATCCATAAGTAAAATATAAAGGGGAAAACAATTATGGAAAATCTCGAAATTCTGTCGAAGAAGAATCACGAAAAGAAGACTGCTCCAATCAAAATCATGCAGTTCGGTGAAGGAAACTTCCTTCGTGCTTTTGTCGATTGGCTGATTCAGAAGATGAATGATTCCGGAAAATATGAAGGCCATGTCGTCGTTGTTCAGCCGCTTCCGAACGGAAGAGTTCAGAACCTTGCTGATCAGGATGGCTTGTACACCCTCATCCTTCAGGGAATCAACGAAGAAGGAAAGGCTGTCAAGGAGCATCAGATCATCGATGTCTTGGATGACTTTGTCAATCCCTATGCTGATTATCAGAAATTCTTGAAATATGGTGAATCCAAGGATTTGGAAGTCTTGGTTTCCAATACGACAGAAGCCGGTATCGCTTATGATGAAAATGATACCAAGATCAATATCGATGTCCAGACTCCTTCTTCCTATCCAGGAAAGGTTTTGGCTTTGCTCAAGCATCGTTATGAGACCCTCGGCAAGGAATATGGTCTTGCCTTGATTCCATGCGAATTGCTCGATGACAATGGCGACAAGCTGAAGGCTGTCCTCAACCAGTTGGCCACTGCGATGCATCTTAGTGATGACTTCATCGACTACATCAACAATTCCTGCCACTATACTTCCACCTTGGTCGACCGTATCGTTCCTGGCTTCCCAAGAGATGAATTCGCTGAACTTTGTCAGCAGTATGGCTATGTCGACAACAACATGGTCAAGGGCGAATACTTTCATCTCTATGTCTTGAAGGAAGAAGCCTATGTCGAAGAGAAGTTCCCGGTCCATAAAGTGGGTCTTCATGCCATCTATGTTCCCGATGTCCATCCATACAAGCAGAGAAAGGTTCGCATTCTGAACGGAACGCATACCACTTTGGTTCCTGTCAGCTATCTTGCCGGCTTCAACGAGGTCAGAGAATCTCTTCTCAATCCTGAAATCAATCAGTTCATCCTTTCCGAACAGAAGGAAGAAATCGTTCCGACTGTCACCACGAAGGATGCCCAGAAATTCGCCGATGATGTCCTTCAGAGATTCCTCAATCCCTATGTCCATCATCAGCTCATGTCCATCGCCTTGAATTCCATTTCCAAGTTCAAGGAAAGAGATCTTCCAACCATTTTGGATGATTTCAAGAAAGGACTTGTTCCATCCCATATGTGCTTTGCCTTCGCTTCCTTGATGAAGTTCTATGATGGCTATCGCATCGTGGATGGAAAGAAGGAAGAAATCAAGTTGGCTGATGATGCCAAGTATATCGCCTGGTTCAGAAAGACCTGGGATAGCTATTATGCTTCCAAGGATGTCCATGCCTTGGTCGAGACCATCATGAAGAATGAGGAATTCTGGGGTCAGGATCTTACTTTGGTCCCTGGATTTGAGTCGGAAGTCGAAAAGTGGATGGCTGTCATCCTTTCGAGTGCCACCCACATGGATGCCATCAAGACATTCTTGAAAAAGTAAGCTATGAACGATTTCATTAAGATTAATCCAAAGGATGATGTCATCGTAGTTCTTAAGGATTTCAAGAAAGGGGATGTCGTTGATGGCATCACCCTTCTTGATGATGTCAGAATGGGACATAAGATTGCCCTTCATGACATGGAAAAGGGACATCATCTCATCAAATACGGAAACGTCATCGGTGTCCTGAATGAGGATGTCAAGAAAGGCACATGGATTCATTCCCATAATCTTCACACCTCTCTTTCCGAAGGCGAGCCTACCTATCATTATGATCGCCATCTTCCGGAACTTCCCAAGCCGAGCACAAAGACTTGGAAGGGATTCCTTCGCAAAAACGGAAAGGCTGGAACTCGAAATGATTTCTATTTCATTCCGACCGTCGGATGCATCAACAATATTTTGGAAGACATCAAGGAACAATTCCTTCTTGCCCATCCAGAAATGAAAGGACGCGTCAAGGTTCTCTCTCATCCCTATGGCTGTTCCCAACTGGGAGATGATTTGAAGAATACGGCCAAATTGCTGGCTGGTCTTGCTCACAACCCGAATGCCGGCGGTGTCCTGCTTGTCGGCCTTGGCTGTGAAAACAATCGTATGCAGGATTTCCTTTCTGTCCTTGGTGAAGTCGATGAAAAGAGAGTGAAATACTTCCTCTGCCAGGAACACGAAGATGAAATCGGATATGGTCTTGCCTTGGCAGAAGAAATCTATGCTGTCATGAAGGATGACAAGCGTGTCGAACTTCCGCTCAGCAAAATCACCTTAGGTCTCAAGTGCGGTGGAAGCGATGGCTTCTCCGGTTTGACGGCCAATCCATTGGTCGGACTTGTCAGCGATGTCATCGGTGCAAGCGGCGGAAAAGTCGCATTGACCGAAGTGCCGGAAATGTTCGGCGCCGAACAGATGCTGATGAACCGTGCCAAGGATGAAAAGACATTCGAAAAAGTGGTTGCCCTCATTGAGAACTTCAAGGGCTATTATGCTGCCAACCATCAGCCATGCTATGAGAACCCTTCGCCGGGCAATAAGGATGGAGGAATCACCACATTGGAAGAAAAATCCAATGGCTGTGTCCTCAAGGGCGGCGATCTGGAAATCGATGATGTCTTGGATGTCGGCGAAGAAATCAAGGCTGACAATCTGACGCTTGTCAACGGCCCAGGAAATGACTTGGTCGCTTCGACAAATCTTGCAGCCAGTGGATGCAATATCATGTTCTTCACCACAGGCAGAGGAACTCCATTCGGCTGTGTCATTCCGACGATCAAGGTGGGAACGCAGCACAAAGTTTCTTCCTTCAAAAATGATTGGATCGATTTCGATGGTGGTAAAATGTTGGATGAGGATATTTATGCCGTCCGTGATCAGTTGATCGATCTTCTCATCAAAGTCGCCTCTGGCGAAGAAAAAGCCAAGGCCGAAAGAAGTGACAGAGGATTGGTCGCCTTATTCAAGACAGGCGTAACCTTATAGGAGATAATAAACATGAAAGAATTTTTGGGAGACGATTTTCTTCTTGATTCCGACTTGGCAAAGAAACTGTATAACGAACATGCCAAGAAGATGCCGATTTTCGATTTCCATTGTCATCTTGTCCCACAGCAGATTGCTGAGGACTATCATTTCAAATCCATCACGGAAGCCTGGCTTGGCGCCGATGGATATGGCGATCACTATAAATGGAGACTTCTCCGTGAGATGGGCGTCGATGAAGACTACATCACAGGAAACAAGTCTGATTGGGAAAAATTCGAAAAATATGCCGAATGCATGCCCTATTTCATTGGAAATCCAATCTATGAATGGACTCATTTGGAATTGAAGACCTATTTTGGTATCCATGAACCGCTCAGTTCGAAGAACGCCAAGAAGATTTATGACGCCTGCAATGAGAAGCTCAAGACTCTTTCCGCAAGAAAGATGATGGAACTCAACAATGTTGCGACGGTCTATACGACGGATGATCCAATCGATGATCTTCATTATCATGAAGTCATGGCCAAGGATCCGACTTTGAAGACCAAAGTCTATCCTGCCTGGAGACCGGATAAGGCCATCAATGTCGAAAGAGATACCTTCATTCCTTGGGTTGAGAAGCTTTCTCAGGTCACTGGAAAGAAGCTTGGTGACTTGCAATCTTTCCTTGATGCCATCGATGAAAGACTCAAATTCTTTGTCGACCATGGCTGCACTGCCTCCGATCATGCCCTTGATGTCCTTCACTTCAAGAAGGCCAGTTATGAGGAAGCCAATGCTGTCTATCTCAAAGGCTTGAAGGGCGAAGCCATCTCCTTTGAGGAAGAAGATATCTACAAGGGATATGTCATGCTCCATTTGGGCAGAATGTATCACAAATACAACATGGTCCAGGAATATCATATCGGTGCCTTGAGAAACAATTCTCTTCGCAATTACAAGAGAATCGGTGCCGATACCGGATATGATGCCGTTGAGGACAAGGATTTTGCCGAAAAGCTTTCTGCTCTCCTCAATGCTCTTGATGAAACTGATGAGCTTCCAAAGACCATTCTCTTCACTCTGAATGAGAAGGACTATATCGTCTTGGCCACCTTGAAGAACTGCTTTCAGGGTGGAATGAAAGGTAAGATTCAGCTCGGCACGGCTTGGTGGTTCAATGATCATTATGATGGAATGGATGCCCAGATGAAGAAACTTTCCGCTGATGGCTTGATTTCCTGCTTCGTCGGCATGCTCACCGATTCAAGATCCTTCCTCAGCTATCCTCGCCATGACTATTTCCGCAGAGAACTCTGCAATTTCTTGGCCAACCTTGTTCTTGCCGGACGTTATCCGCTTGATGAGGAGACCTTAGGCAAGATTGTCGAGGATATTTCCTACAACAACGCCAACGAATATTTCAAGAGATAGTCGTTTTTGATTTGATTCCATAGACCAGTCTTCATCGGCTGGTCTTTTTGTTGGGACGAAAAATGCCAACGTTCAGTTGGCATCCTTGTCTTCTTCGATGGCGTTGCGGAGTTCTTTGATGGCATGCGTGTATTTTTCTGGGAGAAGCGAACCCTTCTTATTGTATGTCCAAAAGACTCTCCCTTCCTGGAGGGGATATTCCTCAAAGCGGGCTGTTCTTATGCGGCAGACATTTGACCAGTCATGGAATCCTTCTGGAGAGATATGGTCTTCGTATTGGCAATAGGCAAAGACAGCTTTCCCATAGTCGCGCCAAGGGCGGGCTAGATAGATGGTCTTGTTTTCCACGCCCTCATCCTTCTTGAACTGGCACTGGTAGAAGAGATAGCCGAAATCATCTTTCAGGGAATGGGAAGGGGCGACGACATAGGATTCTTTTCTTTTGTCGGCGACGGTGATGAGAGTGCAGTTGTCGAAGATTGCCTTTCCAGCTCCGAAGATGAAGTCGATGCTTCCAGAGATTTTGCAGTCATAAAAATAGTTGGTCGCATTTCCATCGAAATATCTTTCATCCTGTGGAAGGAAATCGATATAGCGTGTACATAAGTCATCCGGAAGAGGACCGACAAAAAGAGTGTCCTGGGTTGATTTCAGTGTGCAGGAGAGAAAGAGGTTGTTATTTCCATAGACTCCTAAAGCGACTTCCTGACCTTTCGTTTCCGGTTCGAAGGCGATGTTTTCGATGACGAGGTTCTCAAAGAGATTGTCATTGCCGGTGACTTTCAAGGCCGCTGTCTTCCAGGTGGTGAGTTCTTCATTGTTTTCGTCTTTCATCTTGGCATAACGGGTTGAGACAAGACTTCCTGCAAGGCTGACAATGCGGAACTTGGAGAAAGGGAATTTGAGATAGCCGACTTCTTTTTCCTTTCCTTTTATATAGATACAGAAAGGTTCGTCCGGATATTGGAAACGGAGCGTCTGACAAAGAAGAATCATCTCCTGGTAAGAGGAAACGGTATATTCTTTTGCATCTTTGAAGAAACTTTTCGAAATCATGCTAGCCTCCCTTATGAAAAAACATTATTATTATAAAAAGGAAAGAAGGAAAAAGAAAATGAATTTAAAAATTGGTGTCCGCGCCCATGATTTGGCTGATAAGACGACGATTGAGGATTTGATTCGTTCCGTCAAGGCGTTTCCGATTGACAATATCCAGCTGGTTTTCCCAAAAGCACTGAAGGATTATTCCTATGAGGATGATTTTGTCATCCATGTCCGGGATGAGTTAAAAAAGAATGAGCTGAATGTCTGCATGCTCGGTGCGTATTTCAATCCGGTCCACTCGGATCGAAAAGTCGTAGAGAAGGGAATCGAGAATTTCAAGGCGAATCTGAGAATCTCTCATTTCTTTGAGAATATCCCTCCGGTGGGAAGTGAAACGGGCTCCTATAATGATTCACCATGGATTTACCACCCGAAGAATCAGACTGAGGAAGGCTACCAAGAGACAAAGAAGATTTTCAAGGACTTGCTAGACTATGCTTCATCAATCGATAGCAAGATGATCATCGAATCCGCCTGGGGACATGTCATCTACTCTTATGAGCAGCAGGCAAGGCTGTTGAGGGAACTTGATTCGGATCATCTTTTTGCCACGGTCGATCTGTATAACCTTCTTTATGAAGGAAACTTCGAGAAGAGGGACGAGATCTTTGAAGGCGCATTGAGAACTTTGGGAAACAAGGTCAAGGTGATTCACATAAAGGATGGAGCCATCGAGAATGGAAAGCTGATTCAGCTGGCTCCCGGAGATGGAAAGTTCCATTATGGATTTATGCTTGACTGCGTCAAGAAATATTGTCCGGATGCAACCCTAGTTTTTGAGGGTGTGAAAAAGGATAAGATTGAACAATCTTTGCAAGTGCTTTCTAAGGCAATGTAAGGAAATGGAAGGGATTGCAAGGAAATTGAAAATGAAATTTCCTTGCAAAAACGCCTCTAAAAGTAGAAGAATTGCAATGTGTTCTTGCAATAACTTGTATACAAGAAAAGGCCTTGTCAAGAAAAAAGTACAAAAATTTATTTCGAAAAATGTCGATAAAATCGGCGTTTTTTTCTTTTTTAAAAAAAACTCACATAAACTTTTTTTGGTCTTGTGGTACAATACGTGTAAGCGATTTCACTTGGACAAAGAATTGCAAACTAAAAATGACAAAGCAAAATTACCGCTTATTCGACCTTGCTGTCTTCACACTCATCGCCTGTGTCGTCGAGGGAATCAATGTTCTCGTCTTCAACCTGATGAAGGTTCAGGTCGGGAAATACACCCTCAATCAAGTCTACACATTGTCATTTGCCTGCATGCTTGGCATGATTGCAATCTATCGGTGGAACGCGTATGGTCTCTTCGTGGCACCATTGGCTGGCGTTGTCTCCATCTGCTGCAGAATGTTCCTTCAGCAGAATGTGACGACGAATCTATGGCTTAGCTACTCCATCGGCTATCTCGGGTTGGCAGTCTGTCTCTTATTTTTCTATAAAAAGGACAAGGACAAACTTCGGGAAGACAAAGGAAAAATGATTCTCTACTATCTGGCTGGTTTCCTTTCGGTGGAAGTTCTAAGGGCGTTCTGCCAGATCGGCGCGGAGGACTATTGGCTTCTTCTTCTCAATTATGTTTCCTTCGATATGATCAACATCGTCTTTGGAGGCTTGGTCTTCTATATTGCCCTTAGACAGGATGGCTTGATTGTCGATATGGAATCCTATCTGAGGCATATGAAGGACATCCAAAAGAAGTTTGCTGGACAGGAATTCGCAAGCAAGAACATCAATATCAATGTCGAAGAACTTGCTGAGGCGGATGAAATCAATGAAGCGGCACTTCTCGATGGCGGTACCCTATCGACCGAAGATCTGAAGAAGATGGAAGACGATCGACGAAAATTTGAGAATCGGCAGACGAAATTCGATCAGGAAAATCAGGAATTGGAAGCCTATAGAAAGGCTAAGGAGGCAAAACATGGCAGTCGCTAAATCATTACCTAAAGCTACTGAAGAAGAAGTCCAGTCCATGGAGAGAGGGTATTGGAGAGAAAAATTCCACAATATTCTCGCGGATTGGAGATTATACGTTCTTTTCTTCCCACTCTTCTTCTTCCTTGTCGCATGGAAGTATTTCCCAATCGCATCCATGGTTGTTTCGTTCAAGTATCTCCAAATCGATTCCTCATTTGGAGGCGGAACCTTCACCTCGGATTTCATCGGATTTGATTCCTTTATTTATTTATTTAAAACTGCGGATTTCTGGTCTGCATTCAGAAATACCTTCGCGTTGAGCTTCTACGGATTGGTCTTTGGATTCCCATTCCCGATCATTCTCGCTCTCTTCTTCTCTGAAATCAGAGTAAGATGGTTCCGCTCGATTGCCCAGGTCTTCTGCTATCTTCCAAAGTTCATCTCCATCGTTGTCATGACAACCTTGGTCAGCATGCTCCTCCAGTCCTCTGATCCGACCTATGGCGTCAAGGCTGGTCCGATTGCCGCAATCTTCGAAGCGATGGGCGTCGAGAAAATGATTTCTCAGCCAGGTGCCTTCCGTTCCATCTTCACGGTTTCGGGTATTTGGTCGGATGCCGGTTATGGCTCAATTGTCTATTTTGCCGCCATCTTAGGCATTTCGCCCACAAGCTATGAAGCAGCAAAGATCGATGGTGCCAACAAGATGCAGCAGATCAAATATGTCACCTTCCCAGGCATGGCTCCGACATTGGTCATCATGTTGATTCTCAAGATGGGTCAGCTCTTGACGATCGGTTATGAAAAGGTCTATTTGTTGCAGCAGATTGGATGTTCCTACGTCACTTCTGAAACTGTTTCCACCTACGTCATCAATAAGATCATGTCCAGTGCTCAGATGAACCAGGGTATCGGTGCTGCCGCTGATATGTTCAACTCACTCTTATCCATGCTTCTTGTCATTGGCTCAAATAAGATTTCGAGAAAAGTCTCTTCGACTTCTCTCTTCTAAGGAGGTAATCTATGGCTGAAACAAAAACCGCAAAAGGCCTCAATAGAAAAATCAAGGGGTCATCCGGAAGCAATCAATTGGATTCTTCTGAAATCATCTTCAAAGTCATCTCGTATACCTTTGTCGGCATCTTTGCACTCATGTGTCTCTATCCGCTTGTCTTCGCACTTTCCGCATCTATTTCTTCTGGACAGGCGATGTTGGATGGAAGCGTCGTCCTCTTCCCAATCGGTTTCCAATTGGATGCCTTCCAAGCTGTTGTCTTGAATAAGCAATTCTGGATTTCCTACTGCAACACATTCTTCGTCACAGCGTATGGTACTGTCTATTGCATGGGATTGTCCATCTTCGGTGCCTATGCCCTGAGTAAGAAGAGATTATATGGACACAAGCTCTTCAACTTCCTTCTCATCTTCACCATGTGGTTCTCCGCTGGTGTCATCCCGATGCATTTGAACTATCAGTCCACAAGAGACATCCTCACAAGCATGGGAATTGTCGATCAGAAGTGGTTGATTGTCATTGCTATGGGTATGTCCGCCTTCAACATCATCTTATTGAGAAATGCTTTTGAAAGCGTGCCGAAGGAAATCGAAGAAGCTGCCAATGTCGATGGCGCAAATGACTTCCAGATCATGTCGAAAATCTATGTTCCGATGAGCAAGGCCACCGTTGCCACTGTCGGCTTGTTCTATGGTATCTCTCGATGGAATGGTTACTTCTGGGCTATGAAGGAAGTCAGCCAGTCCACGGACTTGCCGCTTCAGGTCGTCATTCAGACACAAATTTCCAACTTCCAGAC
This sequence comes from bacterium, assembly GCA_963660905.1. Lineage (GTDB taxonomy): Bacteria > Bacillota_I > Bacilli_A > RFN20 > CAG-288 > Enterosoma. The sequence goes on from CAVKZJ010000006.1 coordinate 78,131, forward strand.
AGATATGGCCGATAATGGTGCGACTTTGATCAATGGTGTCTATTCGATGCAGTCTTTGATTTACGCAATGATTATCTTTGCAATCATTCCTATCTTGATTATCTATCCGTTCATTCAGAAATACTTTGCCGCTGGTGTGAACTTGGGTGGTGTCAAGGAGTAGTTGACAATATTGTTTAGATGATATGGGACGATAAGAATGGATTACATAGGGGGAAAACAAATGAAATCCACAAAAATTAGTTTGAGTCTTTTGACTCTTGCTGCCGCTTGTGCAGGATTGGTCGGCTGTAAGCCAGCAACGAGCAGTTCGACTGCTGATGATTCGACCGAAGAAGAAAGAGTGACTTTGTCCATGTCTGTCTATTATGACAATGATGATAGACATATGAAGTTCATCGAAGGTGCTGCTGCGAACTTGCCATATTCGTCTTGTGATGGCAATACCTACAGGGCAGGTGACTTCAAACCGGTTTGGAAGGCAATTCAGAAGAATTTGAACTTCACAATCGATGATCAGTCTCCGACTGGAAAGATTGCCATCAAGGACAACTTCTCCACTCTTGTCACGCAGGCATTCAAAAACAATTCCAAGGATATCAACATCGCTCAGGGTAACTCCGATCAGATTCTTTCTGAAGGTACAACAAACGGGACGATTCTTGATTTGAATCAGTATTTGGATAAAATGCCGAACTTCAAGAAATTCTTGGACGATAATCCGGTTGTCAAAAAGACAATTTCCTCTGCTGAAGGAAAAATCTTCTACGCTCCATATTTCGATGGTTTCGATGATATCGAACGTATGTTGATGCTTCGTCAGGATTGGGTTGAAAAGCTTCTCGATGGCGATCTTCCATCTACTTTGGATACAACAGCTATTTCAACAAAGTCCTATACTCCATTCTATACCACCGATATCAATTCGACAATTGATGTCTTGAATGCAGATGAGACTGGAAAAACCACAATCACAAAGAATGTCCCAGCCGCCAAGAACATCATCAAACAGATGAACGATGCTGAGAACTTGACCGGAGCCACAGCTGTCCAGCTTCTCAGAGATTATATTGATGAAGTTTATGGAACAACCTATGGAACAAAGAGAAGTGATCTTTTCTGCTCTGGCAGAGCTGTCTATGATGTCGATGAATTGGTCGCTTTGTTCCGCTGCGTCAAAGCCAATGCAAAATTCTTGACTGGCAAGGATGGCGTCACAATCACTCCATTATTCCCGAGAGCCAAGACCTCTGATAGAACCACCGACTTGTATCGTTTCCTGCAGTTTTTCGGAGTCCGTGGAACCGAATCCAGAAATAACTGGTTCTATGTTGGCAAGGATGGAAAATTGGTTGATACCCGTGGCACTTCTGAATTCGCTGATGGTCTTGAAAAACTCCATGAAATGTATTCCGAAGGCTTGATTATGGAAAACTTCACAACCGCTCAGCTCAACGGTAAAGATGATTATCGTGGACCGATGTATACCTGCGCTGATGGGACAACAAATATCGGATTTGCGACATATGACTACAACCAGACAACCACTATTTACAATGACACAACCAAAGATTCGAAGATGAAGTTGATTTCCGTTCTTCCTGCTGTTGCCGATTGGGATGATGGAACTGATGGAAACTTCATCCACTACACGGAATCCTGGAGATCTGTCAAGACACAGGGCTGGTTCATCACTTCCAAGACTGCCAATGACGAAAAGAAGCTGAACAAAGCTCTTCAGTTATTCGACTATCTCTATAGCGATGAAGGCAACCGCTTGATGTCCTATGGTCCAGATGGCTATTTGAAGAAAGATTCCTCTGGCAACATTGTCACGATGGACTATCAGGGTAAACAGGTTCCTGTTCTCTCCGATGATTGCAAGAACGAATTGAATAATGCCAACATTGGTAATGGCAACTACACCAACTATTATCGTTATTATTTAGGTGCCACCTTGCCAGTCGGCTATGTCAAGGAACAGGGTATGGAATATCAGACTGTTTCCACCAAAGCCCAGCCTTCTCTCAATACAATCAATAAGGCAATCCAGTATGGTGTCTTACAGCATGTCAACCATAAGACAGACAACGCCAACCACATCAATGATATCGTTCCAACAACATTGCCATTCACTCAGGCTCAGAATACAACCTTAGGTTCTGAATTCACTGCCTTGAATACTGCCTTCACTTCGAACAAGAGCAGCGTCATGACCATCTCTAAGATTGTCATCAATGGCTGGTCCACACAGGATAACCTTGACTTCTCTACGAAAGAGAAATATTTGGATACAGTCAAGAACCAGTTGAAGGTCACACAGTTCGAAAATCTCTACAACCTAGCCTACACAACCTATAAGAGTCTTTAATTTCTAGCTGATTTCTATGAGTTAGGGACATCTTGTCCCTAACTCATTCCTGATATATATTTGGAGGAAAACAAATGAAAAAAATAGTATCTAGTTTTCAAAAATACAATGGCTATATCTCGATTGTCGTTTTTGCTTTAATGGCTGTTTATGCGTTGGGTATGGCTACTCCTGCAGCTCCCTGTAAAAAATATCAGGACACATATACGTTCTACAGTCAGATCATGCCTTATAACAATGCCTTCTTGATTCTGAGCATTGTTGGCTTGCTTCTTGCTGCCTTCTACTTTATTTTGAGAAATCATGTGAGAATTGTCTATTACATTTCCAATTATATTTGGAATGGATTGAACCTTGTTTTTTCCTTGGTTTCCAGCATCATTTTATTTATGGGTGTTTCTTTCTATCAAGGAAAGTACAAAGCCTTGGATTTCGATGCAATCAATGAATATTTGGATGGCGTCAGCAAAGGAACTGTTCTTAATGCAAATACACCTGTCTTTGCTTTTGGATATATCCTTGCGGTTGTCATGCTTCTTTCCTTGATTCCACATATTTTGGTCTTGGTTGACAAAATCAAGCTTTCGATTCGCTACAATGCCAATCGCAAAGCTGGAATTCCCAATGCTGTCTCATATGATCCAAAAACAAAGGAGGCGAACTAATTTTATGAAAAAAGTTCAGGAAAACGCGACTTTGGAAGTTGTAGACGAATTCGATGAAGCAGCTAAGCCGAAGAAGGATCCGCTTTCTGTCCGTGCGAAGAATTACTTCAATCCTGAAGGCATCCATTTGGAGATGCTTCGCTATCGTCCGAATAAGACTTCCTATATGTTAGGTTTGCTTGCTGCTGTTTGTCTCGCTGTTGGATTCTGTGCATTCTATTCCGGTACGGAATTGACGAAGATTGCTGACTTCAATATGTTTGGCTCTACGATGCCAGGTCCATGGCTTGGTGTTGACATCGTCATCAACATTCTTATGCTTCTTTTTATGCTCTTCTCTGCGATGAGAATGAAGGATTATTCCGTGCAGATGGGTGGCGTCTCAATTGGTCTGGGCGTCTTCCAGATTGCCCGAATCTTCTTGCTTCCTTTCTCCTTGAGAATCATCGATTGTATGTCGGTTCCTATTTTCATTGTTTTGGCAGTCTTCTATACGATTTCTGGAATTTGCAGCATCTTTGCCGGCGTTTTGGCTATCAAGCTTGGTCATTCCTTGATTGCATACCTCAAGACTGTGAAGCCGATTGAAAACGAAAAGGTTGGTAAGTAATTATGGCAACATTAAAACTTCAAAATATCAAAAAGGTTTATGATGGTGGCAATATTGCCGTTCATAACTTCAATATCGACATCAAGGATGGCGAATTCATTGTCTTGGTCGGTCCTTCCGGATGCGGAAAATCGACAACACTGCGAATGATTGCCGGTTTGGAAGATATCTCAGATGGCACATTGATGATTGGTGACAAGGACTGCACAAGGCTTCCTGCCAAAGATCGTGATATCGCCATGGTCTTCCAAAACTATGCTCTTTATGCAAATATGACGGTCTATGAGAATATGGCCTTCTCCTTGACCTTAAGAAAAGAAAAGCCAGAAATCATTCATGAAAAGGTCATGAGCGCCGCCGAGAGAATCGGTTTGACGCAACAGCTCAACAAAAAGCCAAGAGAATTATCCGGTGGTCAACGTCAGCGTGTCGCTATGGGCCGTGCCATCGTCCGTGAACCGAAGGTTTTCTTGTTTGATGAACCTTTGAGTAACCTCGATGCCAAACTGAGAAACTCCATGCGTCGTGAAATCAAGCTTTTGCATCACAATCTTGGCACAACCATGATTTATGTCACACACGATCAGACAGAGGCCTTGACCTTGGCCGACCGTATTGTCGTTATGTCTATGGGACGCGTTCAGCAGATTGGAACACCTTATGAGGTTTATCATAAACCAGCGAATGCCTTCGTCGGTTATTTCATCGGCAACCCATCGATGAACTTCTTCGAAGGAACCATCAAGGATGGAGCCTTTGTCGGAAAGAATGGATTGGTTTATCTGCTTGATGAAGAGGAGAGAGCAAAACTCGCTTCCCACGATGGAAAGTCCGTTTTGATGGCCACTCGTCCGGAATCGATTTTCTTGGATGGCGATTATGACTTCAAGGTCGATTTGGTCGAGCATCTTGGTCAGTATTCTCTTATCCATGGAAATATGTATGGATATCATGTCATTATCAAGGTTATCGGCTGGAAGAACATCGCTCATAACGAGACCATCAAAGTTGGGTTCAACAAGAGCAAGATTTGCTTCTTTGATATCAGCAATGGTGCCAGAATTGGAGGTTAATCGAAATGTCAAAAGAACTTGAAGAAACAAAGACGAACGAAGAAGAAATCGATCGTTCTGGTATTGAGTTTCGTTCCGATGCCGATACAACCATCAATTCTTCGGACTTGAAGAATCAGGAATCCTCTGGCGACGAAGCTTCCCTTGTCGATGCGATGGGACAGAATCCGTTTGTTCTCTTCCTTACTCGTACGCTTATCAAGGTGAAGAACCATGTCAGCATCATTCCTATGCTGTTTGTTCTTGCGACGATGATGATCATCACCTTTACGATTCAGGTGCATGTTCAGGCTGATGTCGTTTTGCACAATGACAAGATGAATGCGTTCTGGTTCTTCCTGAATGTCATTCTCTCCCTTCTTTCTGTCTTAGCCTATATCAACATCAATTCCAAGAAGACGGACAAGAAGAAATGGATCATCATGATGGTTCTCTTCTATGTCATCATATTCTGCTCGGGTTTGATTGATATTCTCTATATGAGAGACATCCGAATTGAACAGAATATGTTCAACGCCTTGAACAAGATTGATGACAAAGACAATTATGTTGTCCGTTCCTATGGCTATACGATGACGCATTTGATTTTCTTGATTGTTGACGGAGTCCTTGCTGCTTTGGCACCGATTGTCCAGCCATATACAAGAAAGATTCAGATTCATAAGAAAAAACACTAATACATCTAACAAAAATGAAAAATAATTCAAACGAAAAAGAACAGCTCAGGGATGAAGATGGAAATCTGATTTCCATGAATCCCGATGCGAGCAATGATCAGAAAGAAAATCTGGTCGATAAGAAGACTTTGAAGAAATATAGGGTACATTGGTATCAAAGAATACCATACCCTGTCAGAGCTCTTTTTATCAAATATTGGTTCTTCGGTTTGAATTATTTTTTGTTTGAAATGGGACTTGGATCGATTTCCATTTTCCGTGAATCTTCCGGAGACACCTTTGCTGCGGCTTCCATGATTCTCATTTTGATTTCGGGTATAGCCTTAGGTGTCTTCAACGATATTTTTGTCTACAATATCCTGGATGTCATCGAGGATTATCCAGGACAGAAGAAGCCATATGTCATCTTCAAGTCCAGGAAGGTCTATTCCTTGTTCATCAATGTGATCTTTGGAATTGCTGTTGCCTTCCTTGGCCGTTGGCTTTCGGGATTGATTGCTCTTGCCATTGATCCGGAATTGACGAACGTATGGGGATGGTTCAGAGAGCCTCTGACCTGTGGATTGATGATGTTCATTGTGGATGGCGCTTTGATTTCGATAAAGAATTTCATTGTCTATCTATATCATCATTTCAAAGGCGATACGGGAAGTGAATTGGAATAGGAGGAAAAGAATATGAAGTTTTCAGTTTTGAATGTGACATGCTGTTCTGTGACTCTTGAATTGGAGAATCATGCCATCTACAAGGTTGATGAGCCGTTCGATGTGAAATTGAATGGACATATTCTTTTTTCAACAGATCGAAACGTCTTCACGATTTTCGATCTGAAGCAGGATGAGGATTATGTCGTCTCCATCGGAGAGGATTCTCTCACCATTCATACCCTTCCGGTTTCCTATATTCTTCATGCCAGAGACTTCCAAAGGGGCGACCATGAATTGGATGATACCCTTGCTCTTCAGATGGCTATCAATATGACTCCGAAGAACGGCTTGCTCGTCTTTGATGAAGGCGAATATCACGTCACTTCGCTTTTCCTTAAATCAGATATCACCATCGAATTCAAGAAAGGGGCCTATCTTTTCGGGAATACGGATGTCGATCAATATCCTTTGGGCCCTGGAGAAATCAAGCCGCTCAGAGAGAATGAGAAACCGCTCGAACTTCTCTCCTGGGAAGGAAATCCTTTTGTCGGAAAGCCGAGTCTGATTTCTGGATATGAAGTTGAGAATGTCACTTTGGTCGGTCAGGGTGCCATCGATGGTCAGGCTCAGAAATCGACCTTCTGGAATGATGTGAAGAATCTTCCATGGGGCAGGCCACGTCTTTTCTTCCTGATGCGTTCGAAAAACGTCAATGTGGTTGGTTTGACCTTCCAGAATACTCCTTGTTGGACGATTCATCCTTATTTCAGTGAAAATCTTGGATTCTATGATCTTTTCATCTCCAATCCCAAAGTTTCGCCAAATACAGATGGCATGGATCCGGAAGCTTGTGACCATGTCAAGATCATCGGCGTCAGATTCTCTGTCGGCGATGACTGCATCGCTTTAAAGAGCGGAAAGATCTATATCGGTTCCACCTTCAAGAAGCCATGCAACGATGTCGTTATCCGCAACTGTTTCATGAATGAAGGTCATGGGGCTATCGTCTTAGGTTCCGAGGCGGGTGCCGGATTGACAAATCTTCTTATCGAAAGATGCTATTTCAAGCATACCGATCGTGGTTTGAGAATCAAGACGAGAAGAGGCAGAGGAAAAGACTGCCATATGGACAATATCGTTTTCCGCGATATTTATATGGACAACGTTCTGACTCCATTGACTGCCAATATGTTCTATTTCTGTGATCCGGATGGAAAAACCGATTATGTTCAGAGTAAGAAGGCATTGCCGATTGATGATAGAACACCATATCTTGGAAAGTTCACTTTTGAGAGAATCACCTGTGTGGATGCCGAGGTTGCCTTAGGTTTCTTTGCCGGTCTTCCAGAACAGCCCATTAAGGAAATCGAAATCATCGATTCCACTTTCTCTGTCAAAGAAGAGGCCAAGGAAGGAATGCCGGTCATGATGTGCGATGTTGAAAAGATGAAGAAGAAGGGCTTCTATTTCTACAATGTCGAAAGAGTCATTCTTCACAATGTCAAAAACGTCGGATATGATGGTGAGGAGCTGAATTTAGAAAATGTCAACGAAGTCAAACGAGATTGAGGGTTCCATTCTGTTGACTGTCGAAAGCGAGGAAGGATTCCTGAAATTGCAGAAGATGCTCCCAAGGATTCTGACAGGAGGTGTTTCTTTCAAGAAATTGGATAAAGATCTTGTCCTTTTGTCCCTGAAGGATTCCTTGCGGGATGTTGCGATATTCAAGGCTTCATTCCCGGCATTGCTGGTCGATAATGATTTTTTGAACAAAGCCCTTGTTCTTCCGAGCAACAATTCTCTCTTCTACCCTTTTCTGAATCTGGTGGATGAACATTCCTGCATGGACCTTTTCAAGGTTGCAAAAAAACATGGGGAAGTTTATGATGAATTGTATGATTTGGTCGGCAACTTCGATAAAGAGACCTTGCATACGATTCTTGTCTATATTGAAAACAATTGTTCGCCTTTGCTTTCAAGTTACGCTTTATTTGTACATAAGAACACTGTGACCTATCGTGTCAACAATTTTGTCAAGAAAACTGGCATTCATTTAGATAATTTTGCCAATCAAATGTTTCTTTATCAATTGATTGCCTCACGTGAGGATCCGGAATTGGAAATGTTCTAAGCGACTCTTACGGAGGATTTATCATGACGAAGGATATTAGTCCGATTTACGAGAAGATTTCAAGCGCAATCATCACGCTTAAATTGATTCCAGGAGAAAAAATCAGCGAAATTGAGGCGAGCCGGAAATACAACGTTTCCAGAACACCCATCCGCGATGTCTTCAAGAGACTGGAAGACAATGGGCTTTTGGAGATTCGTTCCCAATCCGGAACGTTTGTGACGAAAATCAATATGTCGAACATTGCAGATATCGTCTTCATCCGAAATTCCTGCGAATTGTCGGTTTTGAGTCATCTTTCTGGAAAAATCAGCAAAGAAAATGCCAATTATCTTTACAAGAATTTGGAAATGCAGAAGAAACTCTCGGAAGCCAAGAATTCTTCTGATGAGGAATTCGCCTCAAAATATTTTTCATTGGATAATGAATTCCATCGTTATATTTTCTCTCTTGCTGGAAAGGATGGGGTTCTAGGACTGCTTAATTCCAGCCAGCCCAATTTTCAGAGATATCGTTTCGTTACCTTCTTAAGAGACGATGAGGAACTCAAAAGACTTTATAACGTCCATAAGAAAATGGTCGATGTTCTTTATGAAAATGATATTTCTTCTTTGGCGGATATTGTCTACGAGCACAATTATTCTGGCTTGCGGGGCATCGAAAAAGTCATGGAAGAACATAGCGATTTCTTTGATATGAAACGTTCGTAATATTATATATAGAAAGGAAAAAGATTATGGAACTCAAGACAAGAGATTATTCGTCGGAAGAAGATTTCAAGCATTATGACACGGCACGCCTGAGAAAGGAATATGTCGTGGAAGATGTCTTCGGAATCGATGATCTGAAACTTACCTATTCTTATATTGATCGTATTATTTTTGGTGGCACGATTCCGGTTGAGAAGGAAGTCGTACTTTCCTCTGCTCCGGAACTCAGAGCAGAACATTTCCTCGACCGCAGAGAGATGGGTATCATCAACATCGGCGGAGATGGCGTTATCCTTGTGGATGGCGAGAAATATGTGGTAAAGCATTGGGAAGCCTTATATATCGGAAGAGGAGCCAAGGAAGTCAAATTCTCCTCCGTCGACAAGAAGAATCCAGCCAACTTCTATCTTGCTTCCTGCCCTGCCCACAAGGAATATCCGACAACCCTGATACCTTTTGACAAGGCGGACCATCGCCATGCCGGTGACAAGGAACACTGCAACGAAAGAACGTTGAATCGTTTCATCATCCCTGAGAATGTCCAGACCTGCCAGCTTTCCATGGGCTTGACGCATCTCGAACCAGGTTCCATCTGGAATACGATGCCGGCTCATACGCATGCAAGAAGAATGGAAGTCTATTTCTATTTCGATATCGATAAGGATCAGACGGTTTTCCATTTCATGGGTCCTGGAAAAGAAACGAGACATGTCGTCCTTCATGATAGACAGGCTGTCATTTCCCCATCTTGGTCGATTCACTGCGGCGCCGGAACGAAGAATTATACATTCATCTGGGCGATGTGCGGCGAGAACCAGGATTTCGATGACATGGATAACATTGCCATCGAAGATCTTCTTTAATCAGAAAAGCAGAATGGCCTTGGTCAGATCCAAGGCTTTTCTTGTGGCGAAAATAGACATCTGTAGAAAGAG